>NZ_JACHXA010000001.1 GCF_014191775.1 Limibacillus halophilus
ACCGCGCCAAAAGGCCGGACACATGACCGCACCCCGCAACGATCGTCAGAAGCTCAAATCAACCCTTGCGCAAACGGGGCCGTCCACACATGACACCTCCCTAGCAACTGCCGATTCAACTCGAAGGGTGAGTTAACGTGTCAGTGCCCAGGACATTGGTCCAGGCAAGCTATCGCAAATCCGTCTTCCTCTGGACGGGTGTTCTCAGAGTGGGCCGAGTCGTCATTGCCCAGTAAGCTTCTCGTAGTTGTTTTGTGACCGGCCCTTCGACGCCATTGCCATAGATCCGATCATCGACGCGCACGACAGGTACAGGCCCGCCGCCGGATGTCGCCGTGAAGATTTCGTGCGCCTCCAGGAAATCGTCGAGGGGGACGTCGCGAATCTCCACCATGATTCCGGCCTCTGCTGCTGCTTCCAGCACAGTCATTCTTGTGATGCCTTCCAGGCAGTTCCGGGCAGGGGTGACCAGCTTGCCCTCCTTCACCGCGAAGACATTGAAGCCCGGGCCTTCAGCTACCGTCCCGTCGGCAGCAGTCAGAAGAACAGTGTCCGCACCCTGATCGTAGGCCTCGAACAGCCCGGCGGTAAAGTCCCCCCAGTGGTAGTTCTTTACGCGCGGATTGACGGCATCTTCGCCTATGCGCCGCACAGACTTGGCAACCCAAAGGTGAGCCCCTCGGGTCGCTACATCCTTTGGAATGACATTCACGTAGGGCACGCACCAAGCAAAAAAATGATTGCCGCAGAGACGTGGATCTCGGATGCCGGGAATCTCAGGAGCTCCCCGCGAACAGACCATAGAAACATAGGACCAGGTGAGCCCTGAAGCTGCGACGATGGTATGCAACGCACCGCGAATAGCCTCGCGATCTTCGGCGGGTTTTAGACGCAACGCGGCCATGGAGGCCTCAAACCGATCGAGATGATCCTCAAGGCGGAAGAACGCGTCATCGATCACCATGACCACATCGTAGGTGATGTCCGAATGCGTGAGCCCCCAGTCGGTGACACCGATGGAAGCCTCCCCGACGGGAATCAGTCGCCCGCGCTGCCAAGCCGCTCCCTGATGGAATTTCATGCTCTGCTCCTACTGGCCGCGAGGACAATGAGATCCTCTGCTAGGCATTGACACGATAACTCGGCAACACGAGAGCAATCGCTTCTCGCCATTTTATCCTAGGCAGCTTTGCAGGCACCAGCCCATACCGCGAATGCATTGGATCTTAGGATCTTGTAGCTGGGTCGACTGAGGAGATGACGTTGACAGTTGAAGGTGTTGTAGGTGGCGGCATGAACGGATAGGCCAAGATCGGCGAAGGCTTTTGATAGGAGCGCAACCTATCCGTCACGATACTGGGCGGCGATGCGCCGCCAACCCTCCTACGGCAGCACCTCCAGCAGGGCATTCCGTTGGACTGCTCAAGCCAACGTAAGGCCTATGATTCCTTAGAAAATCCGGCCTGAACGTCGCCTGGAACCCAAGCCCCCCGAAAGCCAAAGCGCACCGCCAAAAGACATCGTAGAGAAAGACGGTCCTTTACCGCCCAAAAGAGCCGCCACTACTCAAAGGTCAGCACCATCAACATCCACTCCGTGAAGCTGAAAGGCGGACTTGGCAAGATCAATCCCGAGGGCGCTTTCAGGGCAAAATGGCAAAGCTTGGTGAGCGTCCTTGAGCTTGGTGAGTTAAAGTGTGATTTCCCCCTCGATTGTATGGGATGCTATGCGCCTGTTAGGCATAGCCTCTGGGTAGTTAGGATACTCTTTATAGCGACATTGCCACACTTTTAACGATTCCTATTCTGGCCCTGATAAAGTACAAAATTAGCATGTCACAGATTCCCAGCAGGCCTCCCCTGAATGGCAACGAGCCTCACCCAATCGACGAACGCCTTTTCATCGGCGGGGTTCAGAAAGCTTTGCTCGTACTCCGAGCCTTCTATGACCAAACGCAAGCACTGAGTTTGAGCGAGATTGCCAAATCAACCGGTATCGGCAGAAGTGCGGCTCAGCGGTTCCTTTATACATTAAAGGTTCTAGGATATCTGAGGCAGGACACAGCAACGCGCCGATACACACTATCGCCGAAGGTCCTGGATTTTGGCTTTGCCTATCTGCGCAACGATGCTCTCATTGAAAAAGCCTTTCCCTACATCCTAGAAGCGAGCAAGACGACACGAGAGACCGTCAACCTCACGGAACTGGATGATACGGAAGTGATTTACGTCTCCCGGCTTCCTAGCAGAAACATAATCAGCGTCGATGTCGTGCTTGGCCAACGGCTTCCCGCCTACTGTACGGCACCCGGACGTGCAATGCTCGCTGCCTTGCCAGATGAGATAGCCGCTGAAATTGTGAATCGCTCTCACCGAATCAAGCGAACAAAGTATACCATCATTGAGCCAGAAAAGATTCTGACGCAGCTCAATGTCATTCGCGCGAAAGGATACGCGATAAGCAATCAAGAGGCCTTCATGGGCGATATTTCCATCGCCGCTGCAGTCCGGAATCACAAAGGCGGCGTCATCGCAGCTGTGAATATTGCTGTGCCACATCCCAGGTGGTCGCCGAAAAAGGCAGAACAAACTTTTGCGCCCGTCGTCATGGAAACCGCACGAGCCATCGGAAAAACCCTGGGTGGTGCGTGACAACAGGATTTAACGCAGTTCCGCCGCTTCCAAGAGCATGCGGCCGATAACAATATCCGCAAGAGCAACACCTGGAAACAAGAAGGCTATCCTTGCGTCGGCATCTACTCTGCCTGCAACCCGGCCCGTGGCTAAATCTCCCAGGTCGCCGGTGAAATCGGCCGCCTCAAAGGTTGGATTGCTCGCACGCAGCGTTAGGCTTTGCTGATTGTCGTCCGTGAAGGTCTGATCAAACCCTCGAAGGCAGTCGCTCCGCCAAGAACGGCCCAGGTCTACCATCGCTGCAAATGCGCCAGGCGCTAGGCGGTCCGCCCTTAGGAAGGGCTTTAGCCCGGGTTGCTCGGGGATCGAACTAACCACAATATCAGCGTCCGTTATGGCCTCGTCTGCCTCTTTGCAAAGCCGTGGCGCGATGCCTCGCTCCGACGCTTTCTCGGCAAAGACGTTCACGGCTTCCAGCCTGCGCCCGTAGATCGCCACTTGTTCGAGTGAAAATTCCGAAGCTAGAGCTTCTAGATGGGTCCAGGCCTGCAGCCCGCAGCCTATGACCGCGAGCCTACTAGCATCAGTTTTGGCTAGGTAGCGGGCCGCAAGTAATGTCAGGCCCGCAGTTCGCAATCCAGTCAGGTGGTTGGCTTCCATGACCGCTAGCGGTCGGCCGCTCTGCGGATCGGACAGCACCAGCAGAGCGTTGATATGTGGCAATCCCCGGGCGCTGTTACCAGCGGCTCCACCCACCCACTTAACGCCCGCCGCCATTCCCGGCACAAGAGCGGGCATGGCATGAAAGAAGGTATCATTCCCGACCGTCGTCAGTTTGGTTTTCGTAGGCATGGCAATTTTGCCTGCAGCGCGCAGCTTGAAAGCGTCCGCCAGAGCGTCGGCAAGCTTAGGTGCGGGGGGTGCAAGTGCTGCCACCTCGGCCTCATTGAGGAACAGCAAGCGGGTCATCCTAAATTCCCAGCATGGCTTTCCACGGAATCGCCCTTCGATCCTCTGATGAGCCCGTGCGTCGCGAAACGCTCTGGACGAAAGGGATGAATATTGATCGGCGGCTCTTCCCCGGCGACCAGGGCGGAAACGATATTCGCCGTTGTTGCACTAGCCGTCAAACCGGTATGTCCATGACCGAAGGCAAAGATCACATCTCGGTTCAACTGGGAGCGGCCGATAACAGGCAAGGTGTCGGGTAAGGTCGGCCTTGAACCCACCCAATGGCGCGGTCGCGTCCGGTTGAGATTTGGAATATAACGAGTGGCAAGTCGCTCAAGCATTGCAATGCGGCGCCCGTTGGGCGCTTTGTCGATGTTCGTTGTAAACTCTGCCGTGCCTGCGACGCGCAGCCCCTGGGCCATGCTGTTGGCCGCCAGCTTTTCCTCGGCAAACATGATTGCGTTGTGGAGGGTAATTCCTGGCTCTGCGTACATGATGTGGTAGCCACGTTCGGCAACCAAGGGAAAGGCATGACCCAGGCCTAGCGCCAGTTGTGCCGACCAAACGCCCGCAGCCAGGACGAGGGTGTCGGCATTGATCGTCTCCTCTTCGGTGACGATTGAGACGCCTCTCTCTGCATTCTGCGAAAGCGCCCGAACTTCGCGTTGCAGGATGCGACCCTGTCGATGTTCAAAATCGGACGCCAGTGCCTTCACAAGACCACCAGGGTCTAGAGTTCGGCCGTGACCACTTAGAAGCACCCCGTTAGTAAAGCCAGCAGCGAGCGCAGGCTCTGCTTCGCGCAGCTCTCCCGCACTCAGTTCTTCGATCGACATGCCCAGTTCACGTCGCAGTTTCCAGACATTGCAGTCTTTGGCATAAGCTTCCTTGCGTCGGTATACATGCAGATAGTTACAGCGCTGAACCAATTGCTTGCAGTTAGCGGCTTCGGCTTGCGCAAGGTGATCTTCAACTGCCTTTACATGAAGGGCATGCAAAGCCTGCCCCACCTTCATGACCCGGTTCGGCGTGGCCGCTCGCTGTGCGGTAGCGAACCAGGGCAGCAGCGTCGGGAGACTGCGCCAATCGACTGCCAACGGGCCGTCGCGCGCTAAAAGCAATCCGGGGACTTGCTTCCAGGTCCCCGGGAGAATCTGTGGCACGCAGGAGCTTGTCGAGATGACACCCGCATTGCCATGAGAACAGGCCTCACCCGGCGAAAGCCTGTCGATCAGGGTCACCTGATAACCCTTCTCCTGAAGCCGTCGCGCTACGGAAACCCCTACGATTCCCGCACCCACCACCACAATCTTCTTTCCTTTGCCGGACCCCAGCATCGCTACAGCCTCTCGTCTTTTAAAGCATACCATTTCATCGCTGCGCGCTGCCCTAATCGCCTGAAGGCCGCCATTGGGTATTTCGGCAGGGCAGCGGTAAGAGGCGTCGGCAGCGACACCTGCTGGCCAGTGATTTTCTCGGCGATACGGCGTCCTGCATGCAAGCTGCAGGATACGCCGCTTCCGATGTATCCCAACGCGTAATGCAAGCTTTGATCATCTTCCGCCGTGGTTATATGGGGAAGGGAATCAGGGGTCAGGGCAACCCAGCCTCCCCAGAAATATTCGACTGAAGGCGCCTTCATGAAAGGAAACTTACGTTCGATAACCCGAAGAAGTTCTTGCCTGTGTGCCGCCATTTGGCGAGGCGTGGCTCTGACCGGCCCCTTACCCCCCAGCATGATGCGATCGTCCGGCAATCGCCGGTAGTAGTGCAGCAATGTGCGGGCATCACTCATGCAATCGCTAGTCACAAAATTCCCCGCCTGTTTTTCCTCCAGCGTCATTGGTCGGGTGACAACGATGTTGGACATGACAGGTAAAAGACGGTGGCGCAATTTTGGAAACAAACCCTCGACGGTATAGCCGTTGGTACTGATGACCAGGTGCCGAGCACGTACCAATCCGCGGGGCGTAGAGATCACGTGCCTGTCTCCATCTTTATCCAGGCCAAGCGCAGGTGTATCGCGGAATATCACTGCCCCCTGGCCACGCGCCGCGCGGACGAGCCCATAGACCAGTTTCAAAGGATGCATCGCAAAGGATAGTGGCCATCTGAGGGCGCCATAGCCATCACCGCATGCAACATGTTCGGCAGCCAGACGCTTGGCATCCAAAAACTCAACAGCCATGCCATAACGGTTACGAAGCAAGTCGCCTTCTCGTTGGAGCGCGGCGACCCGCCCGGCCCGATGGGCAATCTTTAACCAACCTTCCGGCATCACATCGCAGTCGATGTCGGCTTCCTGAATTACTTTACGCGCCGTCTCAAGGGCGGCAAGGGCTTCCGCAAACATCGCGTCCGCGATCTCCGCACCCCATTTCCTCTCCCAATCCGCGTGGGGAACCCGGCCGATAGCCGGGCGCGCAAAGCTTCCATTGCGCCCACTACAGCCCCATCCCGGTTGGTTCGCCTCGATCACCGCAACGCTGGCGACCCGCAGCTTGGTGAGGTGATATGCGCAGGAAAGCCCCGTGTAGCCCCCGCCAATGATGGCGACATCGCAATCTAAATCGCTCTCTAGCCGACCATCGTCATCGGGCGCTGTCCCCGCTGTCGCTTGCCAGTAGGTGGGTGTGACGGGTTGAGCAGTGAGTGGTCGACTCATCCCCAAAGGGTCAGGGTAGGAAGGAGCGTCGATCACCGCATCCTCTCGCCGCGCCGTCTTAGATATTCCGAAGTCAGGATAACAGCAGTCATGAAGACCAACACCATCGCCGCGACGGCAGCCAGTGCTGGTGAAACCTGCAATAGCGCGTTGTCCCACATCTGCCTGGGCAAGGTCGTCGTATCGCCCCCTGCAACGAAGAGCGCTATGGTCAGTTCATCAAAAGAAATGACAAAGGCGAACATGAAAGCTGCAATTAGACCAGACTTGAGCAGAGGCAGCGTTACATGACGCAACGTGCGCGCCTTGTCGGCGCCTAGCGTGTAGGCAGCATGGTCAAGCCGCTCGTCATATTGCTTAAGCACGGCCACCATAGTGACCACAACGTAGGGGACCGCCAAAACAGTATGTCCTATCGCCAACCCTGCAGTGGTGGCGACCAACCCGATGTCCGCAAAAAGATAGAACAAGGCAACCGCGATAATGATGTTGGGCATGATGATCGGCGACACCAGGAATCCGATGAGTGCGGTCTTAAAGCGTGCACGCCGCACAATGTAGAAGGCAGCAGGGACACCAAGTAGCAATCCGGCCAGACCAGCAAGCGTCGCTACGACGAAGGACCTTATCGCCGCCTCAACCCAGAGCACATTGTCAAAGACCGACCCGTACCATTGGAACGAAAACCCTTCCGGGGGCCATCCGAGGAACTGCCCCTCGGTAAAACTAACTGGAATCACGAAGAACGCCGGACCCGCCAGGAAAAAGAGAATCAGCAGTACACCCATCCAGAGCATTCGGCGTCCTACATCCGGCCTGCGACGGTCGGCCCGGATCGGTCTGATCTTCTCAAGGATTTCGGCAAGGAGTTCACAAATGAACGCTGTACACTCGACCAGGAGAGAGCCGAGGCGGCGGCCAACCCAACCAATGGGATTGCGCCAGACCGAACCGTCCTGGCGCATAGCGCCTCCCGACAACGTCGACAGTCCTACCAAGCGATCGTAGATCAAAAAGATGACCAGCGCCACGAGCAGCAAGGCGACGGCTATGGCCCCGGCGAAGCTCCAGTTCAGCAGGTCTTTGATCTGGAAGATAATGAGTTGCGCAATCACGGTCTCCCGCTCGCTCCCGAGCAAGGCCGGGGTGATGAAGAAACCGAGCGCAGTGATGAAGACTAGGAGGCCGCCTGCCGCGACACCCGGCAATGACAACGGCAGGTAGACCCTCAAGAAGGCCTGGGCCGGGCGGGCTCCAAGAGTGGCAGCAGCCCTAGAAAGGTTGCGGTCGATGTTCTCCATGACGGACAGCATCGTGAGCACGGCAAGCGGCATCAGTGCATGCACCATACCGATCATGACACCGGTGAAGTTGTATAGCAGGCTGGGTGGGTCCGGCAGCCCCAGCGCCGACGCCAATTGGCTGACGGCGCCGTTTCGCCCCAACAGCACGATCCAGGCAAAGGTGCGCACCAGAAAGCTGGTCCAAAATGGCATCAGGACCCAAATTACCCAGAAATTCCTCTGGTTCTTCCCAAGCGTTGAAAGAAGATAGGCTACGGGAAATGCAGCCGCGATCGATATGAATGCTGTCCAACCCGCGATTTTGAATGTGATACCTAGAACCCGACCAACGACAAAGGAATCCTGGAGTTTTAGATAGTGCTCGAAGGTGAGTTCGTTGCCCGAACCAGTCACACTGAGCGACAGCAAAAGCACCACCGGGAAAACGAATGTCACACCAAGGAACAAGATTACCGGAAGGATAGGCCAAAACTGCTGGGCCTTTCGAATTACGCTTCTGTTAGAACCAGTGAGACTTGCCATGACGGTCCACCCTTCAATTATCGGGAAGGACAACAGCGCGCTCGGCGGACCACCCGAGATGAACATCACGGTCACCCGATTGCGCGCCAACCGGCCCGCTTGTCAGGGACTTTGCAATTATCTCCAATCCGCTGGCAGCTCTGCAGAAAGTCTGGGTCATGCCACCGGTCATGATCACATCCGTGACCCGCGCTTCAACCCGGTTGTCCAATATCACGTCGACATCTAGGCTGACAGTTTCCGGCCGCACCATGACACTGACTTTCTGACCCTTAAGGAGCGAATGATCGCTAACTCCCAGGACACGCGTGCCGTCGGTCAACTCGACTGCGACTCTTTCCGAATCGCACCCGACAACCTGCCCTGCGAGCAGATTGGCTTCACCAAGGAAATCCGCGGCAAAGACTGACTGCGGCCTGAAGTATAGATCGTCGGGTGTACCAATCTGCTCTATACGACCATCGCGCATAAGGCAGATTCTGTCGGACATCACCAGAGCCTCTTCCTGATCGTGAGTGACATAAAGGACAGCGATGTTGTGCTCCTGGTGTAATCTCTTGATTTCGAGCTGGAGTTGGTCGCGCAGCTTCTTGTCAAGTGCGCCGAGTGGCTCGTCCATCAGAATCACCGAAGGTTCGTAGACCATGGCACGGGCCAGCGCGATTCGTTGTTGCTGACCACCGGACAACTGTCGGGGGTAGCGGCTGGCCAAATGTGGGAGTTGGACGACTTCAAGAACCTTCTCGACCGCCTCGCGTATCTTAGCCGCGGGCCATTTGCGCATCTTGAGCGCGAAAGCGACATTATCAAAGATCGTCATATGCGGAAACAGGGCATAGTTCTGAAACACCATGCCGATGTCACGTTTAAAGGGTGGTAGGTAAGTCGCTAGCTGCCCGTCGATTCGTATCTCACCACCATCCGGTTCATTCAAGCCGGCAATCGTAAGCAGCAAAGTTGTCTTGCCCGAGCCTGACGGTCCTAGAAGGGTCAGGAATTCCCCATCCGCAAGATACAGATCCGCACCTTCGAGAGCGACAAAGTCCCCATAGGTTTTGCGCAAAGCACGCACTTCCAGCTTTTTCTGATCCTGTAGTGAGGTCATAGGCAGATTCCAGGTTTGACGCGTCAGTCAACAAGTGCTTGACGCAAGAAGCCTTGGGGGAAGCAGCAGCTCCGGTCGCCGTAGCGACCGGAGCTACCTGCATTTTATCTATCAGGAAATCAGGAGAGCAGCCATTCGTTGAAACGCTGCTCGGCCGCTTCCTTATGCTCGCCCCACCAACCCTGGTCGGCAAGGACCATACGTTCAATGTTCTGCGGAGCCGTCGGCAGAGATTTCGCCCGCTCAGCAGAAATAAAATTGTAGGCCTTGGGGTTCGTCGGTCCATAAGCGAGCTTGTTGGTGAAGGCTGCCTGGCGTTCAGGGTCGGCGCAATAGGAGATGAACTTCCGACCGAGATCAGCCTTCGGGTTCCCCTTGGGAATTGCCCAACCTTCCATCGAATAGAGACCTTGGTTCCACTCTATGGACACTGGCGCACCACCATCAATGACGGTTTGTGCACGCCCATTCCAAGTTGGCAACATATCTACTTCACCAGTCTGCAGAAGTTGGCTTGTCTGGGCGCCACCTGTCCACCAGACATCAATGTGGCCTCTTATATCGTCGAGCTTGTTCAGAGCGCGTTCGATATCGAGTGGATAGAGATCCTTCGGATCCACGCCATCCGCCAACAGAGCAATCTCTAACGTGTCAATAGGGCTGCGGCGCAATGCCCGACGGCCGGGAAAGCCCTTCACGTCCCAAAAATCCGCCCAGGAGCGAGGCTCTTTACCCTTGAGGGTATCTTGCCGGTAGGCCAAGGTCGTCGCATAAACGTCTGTACCCATCCAGTTTTTGGCGCGAGCCTCAGGCATAATGTCCTGCATGTGCTCACCTGACCAATCCAGATCCTCTAGCAGATCACGCGCACCCAGCAATACTTGTCCTGCCAACGTGACAGTTACAACGTCCCAGGTATAAGACTTAGTCTCTACGATGGCCTGGATATGACTGGTGGGCTGATGTTCTCGCGCAATGTTCGCGACTGTGATTCCCGAGGCTTTTTCGTAGGGCCGGTAAAAAGCCTCCCCAAAAGCGTCCTTGAAGGGACCGCCCGGATCCGCAACCGTGATGCGCTCGGCGGCAAGCAATTTGCTCGGCAAGCCCATGGCGCCCACTGATGCAACCCCCGCACCTGCAGCCAACAACAAATCCCTTCGCGTGACCTTCATATTTCCACTGTCGTACTTCATCGGCATGTTCTCCTCCCTAGTTGCCACTCTTCTACAATGGCGTTTCAATCAACTTCCGCAGGAGCCTTGAGCCGCGCCAAGGCCGCACCAACTCCGATTACATCATTGACAACGATGGCTCCTGCGCGTTCTAAAGCGGCGCGCTTCCCGGGGACGTTTTCTTCAGGGGAACCAAGGATGGCGCCCGCATGCCCCATTGTTTTGCCAGCTGGTGCGTGCAGGCCCGCGATATAGGCCACTACGGGCTTTTTCATGTGCCGCGCGACCTCAGCCGCCTGCAGTTCACTCCGCCCCCCAATCTCTCCTATCAAGACCACTGCCGTGGTGTCTGGGTCTGCGTCGAATAGGTGCAACGCATCGGCATGGGACATTCCAATGATGGGGTCGCCGCCAAGACAAACGACGCTGCTTTGACCAAGGCCCTTCGCATTGAGAGAATCGATGACTTCATAGGTCAGCGTTCCACTTTTTGAGACGATTCCAATCGGCCCGCGCCGCAACAGTTTCCCATTGAGGTCCGAAAGATTTGCCAGCCCCGGGCTTATGCAGCCCGCAGCATTTGGTCCTATGAGATTCACCCCTCGATAAGCCGCATAAGCGGCAATGCGCGCGGCGTCTTGGACCGGGACGCCTTCGGCATAGACGACCATGGTTTTGATCCCGGCATCAATCGCCTCAAAGGCGGCCGCACACGCTTGCCCTGCCGGTACCGAAAGGAACGCGCAGTTAGCGCGGGCGATGGCAACTGCTTCATGGCACGAGGAAAATACCGGCAGACCGGAAACCGTTTCGCCACCACGCTTAGGCGAAACTCCGCCAACCAGAGGCGTGCCCTCAGAAAGGAGCTTATCCGCCAAGTTTCGCCCAGTATGGCCTGTAATGCCTTGAATCACGATCCGGCTATCGCCATTCACCAGTATCGCCATCAACTGCGCCCCTTATAATGCGTGACCGCCTCTATGGCCGCACTGAGGTCTTCGAATACTTCAAACCCTTGTTCAGTGAGCATGGCCCGTCCGCTTTCACTGTTACGTCCCTTGAGCCTGATCACGACCCGGCCCCGCAACGGCGCTATCTTTTGCGCTTCTACCAGCATCCGCGCCAGCTCATCGCAAAGCGCTGTATGCAGGTAAGCATTGAAGAACGTGATGAGGGGGTTAGCGTCGGATACCGCCTCGAAAACGCGGCCAAGCGCCTCGCCGCCGGCTAGCACTGACCCGCCTAGATCTACAACACCGCGTACCGACAGTCCCCTTTCGGATAGCAGATCAAGCGTGGCCATCATCAGACCGGCGCCGCTAACAACGGCCATGATCTCGCCGCCGGTGTTTATTTCGATTCCGGTTGCACCGGCAGAAGCGACGCCCGTTTCAAGCGGGCTGCGGTCGTCCGCCGAATCTTGCTGCATTTGTTCCAACGCTTCTCGCCGAAAGGCTGCGTTATTGTCCAAAGTCACTTTGGCGTCGGCGGCATAGACCTCGCCCGATACAGTCAGCACCAAGGGATTGATTTCGGCCAGCGTCGCATCTTCAGCAACGACCAGAGCGTAAAGTGAAGTTAGAGCTTCAGCGACAGGCACCTCGAGGGTAGCACTCAAATCAAGATGCTTCACCGCCGCCCTCACATGGTATTCCCGCAGACCGACCAAAGGGTCAATCGGCAACCGAAGCAGTTCTCCTGAACTAGTCTCCTCTATGTCCACACCTCCATTGGGAGACGCCAGAATCACTAGGCTCTTGCGATCCCGGTCAAGGGCTATGGCCAGGTAAATTTCCCGCGCGATATCCAAACGCTGTTCTACATAGACACCCTTGCAGCGCTGGCCATCCAGAGTCAGATCGGAGAGTCGGGGCGCCATTTCCTCAACGGCTGCAATACTGTCGGCAAACTGGATAGCGCCGCGCTTACCGCGCTTGCCCGTCGCCATTTGGGCCTTGAGTACATAACCTCCGTCCCAGTCTGGTCGATTGGGCCAAAGAGTGCCGTACGGCACGGGAATCCCGTGCCGCGCGAAGAGCGCCTTACCCTGGTGTTCCAGAAGATCCATCGCTTCGTTGCTCCTCAGGCCGACTGCTTGCGCCTGGCGCGGGTTGCAAAGAATTCTTCCATCATTCGCTGAGGCTCACCGCTGGCGTATGCTTCTTTCTGATTCCGGCTACCTGCTGCGACAGCGTCCTTAAATCCCGCGTCGGTCATTTCCGCAAAACGACGCTTGTTGAGCGCCATGGCAACCGGTGGTTTTGCCGCGAGTTCCGCCGCGACTTCACGCGCTTTTGCTGCGACTTGGTCTGCGGGCACGAGATGATGGATAAGGCCGATGCGATAACATTCGTCGCCGTCCATCATACGGCCCGTCAGAGTCAGTTCGATGGTCCGGGAAAGACCCAGCATTTGGTTCATGAGCCAGGGGCCCAGAGTGCTAGCGATGCCCGAGTTGATTTCTGGTTGTCCCATACGGCTCGCAGCATGCCCAACTCGGATGTCGCACTGCAAAGCAACCTGGAACGCGGATCCGGCAGCCACGCCATTGAGCGCTGCAATCAGCGGCTTGTTCATTCCGCGGATTGCTGCGTAAAGGTTGCGCCACTCTTCGACCCAGTCACCCGCGCGGGCAGTATCAAAAGACTTTGTCTCGTTCAAGTCCTGGCCTGCGGAGAAGGCCCTATCACCAGAGCCAGTCAGAATGACCGCCCGCACGGAGTCATCGGCGTTCATGGCATTCAGCGCCTTGGCCAGTTCCTTGCGCATCGGCGAATGCCAGGCATTGAGAACGGCCGGACGGTTCAAGGTGATAGTGCCAATAGCGTCTTTTATATCGGTTATGAGAAAGTCATACATCAATGTCTCCTATTGCCTCTAAGTGTTGGTTTGCTGACTGCGAGATCTAAGAAACTGCTCCATAGCGGCTTGAGGCTGGCCAGTCCTGATTGCTTCGGCCTGATATTTCGCCGCCTTTGCCTCTGCATCCCCAAGTCCGGAGCTCGCGAGGCTATGCAAGAATCTGTGTGTCAAAGCCATCGCAGTCGGTGCCTTTTCCGCTATCTCGGCAGCCACCATTCTGGCTTCGGCAACGAGCTGGTCAGGCTCGCTTAAACGATGAATCAAACCCCAATCCTGCGCCTCTTCGGCATGGAATATCCGCCCTGTGAGAACAAGTTCGCGCATACGTGATTGGCCGAGATGAATGCTTAGGAGATAGCTGCCGACGATTGCAGGGAGCCCCACATTCGCCTCAGCCATAAGCAACCGTGCAGAAGGCACCGCGATCCGGATATCCGCCATTAGGGCTAACTGCAATCCGGCGCCTGCCGCCGTTCCATTGATAGCGGCGACCATTGGCTTAGTGCATTGACTTACGCCCTCGAAAAATCGCCTCCACCCAGCCATCCAGCGATCACCATCGGAATGGCCCAACGCGGCGCTCTCATTCAGGTCCTGCCCGGCGCAAAAAGCCCTGTTGCCAGCACCGGTGATGACAATGGCGCGGATATCCTGGCTACGAGAGGCAAAATCCAATGATTCAACGATTTGGTCCCGCGCCGCTGCGTCCAACGCATTCAATCGCTCGGGTCTTGAGATCGTAACCCAAAGAAGGGAGCCCTCCTTGTTTGCTATCACGCCACCTTTCATTGGGCCCCTCATCTGTTAATCGAATATTGTATATCAATAATACATATTGATTATCAATTTTGCCCACAAGCTATTAAAATCGTCAACAACCTTTTGCATGATCGCCCACGCCGTCACCTATGGACGCCTCTCCAATTGCAAGGGAAGTGTTGTTAGACAAATTCGAACCGGCGTTGACTTACACCACTCGCGCCAAACGTCTGGCAATGAGAAGCACGCACCATTCGGCGAGAGCGGCGGTGCGGTTCAGCTTGTAAATGGCTCAAGAGGAACGACTGCGCTGGTGCTGGCATGTGTCCAGCCTTTTTGCGCGGTGAATGCGACCGCTAGCCCTGATGAAGTCCGCTTGCCGGGCCCCAAGCAGACAATTGAACTTTAACGCCCTGACTGCACCTAAGGCCCAGGTGCACATACATTGCCGAACGACGCCGTCAGCCAGCTTCGAAAGCGTTTCACGTAATCCAGATGGGCGGATTTATCCGGCACCACGACAAAATATCCCTGCTGCGCCGCAATTGTTTGTTCCAGAGGACACACCAGTTCATTGCGCGCAAAAAGATCGCGCAGCAGAAGCTTGTGCCCCATTGCGATACCGCCGCCAGCCCGCGCGGTGTCGATGGCCATGCTATAATGTGTGAAGAATTGGCCGTCGCCACCCAATGACCCTGCAACACCGGCCGTCGTCAGCCAACGCGTCCAGTCGTCGGACCAATAGGTGTCGTGCAGTAGCAGGCATCGCGAAAGATCCTCGGCTCTGTGAATTGCCATCTTCTCCGCATAGTTCGGTGTGCATACAGGCGCCAGCGTATCGTGGCCCAGGTATGTCGCGGTCAATCCCTCGGTGTCCGTCGTCCCATAGCGGATCCCGAGTTGTGCGTCAGAGCGTGAGAAATCGACCATCTCCGCGTCCGCAGATACGACGATATCAATGTGCGGCATGGACTGTTGAAAGCCGGGCATTCGGGGCACGAGCCAAATGGATGCGAATGCCGGTAACACTGTGATCTTGAGTTGGCCACGGACCCGCGACCCGGCAACGCGCTCCGTTTCCTTCTCGAGGATGTTTAAAGCGTTTCGGACCGCGGAATGATACCGGCGGCCCGCGGCTGTCAAGACCACCCGTCGACCAGATCTTCTAAACAATGAAACGCCCAGAAACTGCTCAAGCTGCTTTATTTGCTGGCTTACGGCACCTTTTGATACCCTAAGGTCATTAGCGGCCTGGACAAAGCTCTCGTGTTCCGCCGCGAGTTCAAAGTACCGGATCGTTCCCAAGGGTGGAATGGCGCGGACCATTGTTTAGTTTGCCTATTCAGTAGCGTAGTTTTTGATGATTGCACCGCGCTGAAAAGCCGTCAATGCTGATAGCCTCATTCAAGGACTATCGGGTGGTGGCGAAAATGAAACTGACCGATGCGCAGATCAAACAACTTGAGACGGACGGATTCATCATTATTCCGGAACGCTTCACTCAGGCCGAGGTTGCGGCAATCCGTTCCCGCCTTCCGCAAATCTTTTCGCAGCACCATGAGGCAAACATCATTGAGCGGAATTCCGGTGTCGTCCGCACAGCGATGGGTCTGCACCTGCGTGATAATCTGTTCGCTGCTCTTGTCCGACATCCCCGCCTGATCGGACCGGCGCAGCAGTTATTCGGCGAACCGATGTACGCTCAACAGGTGAAAGTGAACGTGAAGGCGGCATTTTCCGGCGAGATGTGGCAATGGCACGCGGATTTTGCAACGCATCACGAGGAAGACGGGGTCACATTGCCTCGCGCCCTCAACTTGCACATACTTCTTGACGAGGTAACCGAGTTCAACGGCCCGCTCTATTTCCTGCCCGGTTCGCACCGTGCCGGCGACCATGCAGCCAAGCTCGACAACAAGACGACAAGCTATACCCTTTGGGCGACCGACCATGCGCGCGTACGCGAAATGGCCGAACGCGGAGGCATCGTCGCCGCAAAGGGACGGCCCGGCACCATGCTCATATTCCATGACACGCTCATTCATGGCTCCCCGAACAACATGTCTCCATGGGACCGGTCGATTTTCTCGCTCATCGTCAACCCGGTATCGAATGCCTACACGGCCCCAACCCGGCCTGACTACAAGCATCATCGGAATCTTACGCCGCTCGAACCTCTCGCAGAGGATTGCCTGGAAACCTATGTGAACAGACTAAGGGCGCCTGCGGCATGAGCCCGAACAACCTAAGAACCGAGCGCATGGATGATACCGCATCGGTCTACTTCCGCACTCCGCTCTCGTCCGCCGACCCTGACGTCGCTGCCCTCGTCGCATCGGAGCGAAACCGCCAGCATCAGCACATCGAGTTGATCGCTTCGGAGAATGTCGTCAGCCGGGCCGTTATGGAAGCGCAGGGCTCGATCTTTTCGAACAAGACAGTCGAAGGCTATCCCGGTGCCCGCTATCACGGCGGGGCCGAGATCGCCGATGCCCTGGAAACCCTGGGGTCGCAACGCGCTTGCAAGCTTTTTAACGCTGCCGAGGTCAACCTGCAGCCTCATTCGGGTTCTCAAGCTAACTTGGCCGTTTTCTCGGCCCTGCTTGAGCCGTTCGACTCGGTGCTCGCTCTCGATCTCAAATCTGGGGGACATCTCAGTCACGGGGCGAAAGCTAACATCAGCGGCAAGCTGTTCACGATCCACACCTATGGCCTGCGTCCGGACAGCGGTTTCATCGATCTCGACAAACTTGCTGACATGGCGCGGGCCAATCGGCCGAAACTGATCATTGCGGGCGGGTCATCCTACCCACGTGCTCTGGATTTGAAGGCATTCAGGCAGATCGCCGACGATGTCGGTGCCTATTTGCTTGTCGATATGGCCCACTTCGCCGGATTGGTGGCCGGTGGCGTCCTCGACAATCCCGTCGAATTCGCAGACGTGGTCACGACCACCACTTACAAGTCTCTGCGCGGCGCCCGCGGCGGTATGATCCTATGGAACCGTGACGACCTGAGCCGAAGCCTCCGCTCGGCAGTGTTCCCCGGCGTCCAGGGCAGCCCGCTCTTGAACATGCTGGCGGCGAAGACTGTCGGGCTTGGCGAGGCATTGCAGCCGTCGTTCCGGCAATACGCCGAACAAGTGCAACGGAATGCGCGTGCCCTCGCCGGTCAGTTGTCGGCCGACGGTTTGAGCGTCGTCACGGGCGGAACCGATACGCCCCTGATGCTCGTCGATCTGATGAACCTCGATATGGACGGACAGACAGCGAGCGACAAACTTGCCGCCATCGGGATCACCTGCAACAAGAATTTGATTCCGAACGATTCGCGCTCTCCTGCAACGACCTCAGGACTGCGGTTGGGTGTGTCGGCAATGACTTCGCGGGGCATGGTCGAGGCGGACGCGCGTCAGATCGGGTCCTGGATCGCCGATTGTTTGCTTGGCCGAACTGTGTCGCCCCAAGCCGTGCGCCGCGACGTCAAAGCAATGGCGAGTGGCTTTGATTTCTACTAAGGAAAGTTGGCACTGAAATTCCTAAGAAAAGCAATGCGCAGGCATGGCCAGCCTAAGATCATTGTAACCGACCGGCTAATATCCTATGGGGCCGAGATGAAAGAGATCGGCAATATCGATCGTCAGCTAACCGGCCGCTGGCTAAACAATTGCGCTGAGAACTCACACCTGCCCTTCCGACGAAGGGAGCGGGCTAGCTTCGATTCCGCCGAATGCGAAGTCTTCAGAAATTTGCCGCCGTCCATGCCCCCATCTATAGCCTCTTCAACACGGGAACGCAGCCTCTCAAGTCGAAGAATTTTCAAGTTCAACCGTGATGCCGCCCTCAACGAGTGGCGTGGTCTTTTCGCTGCCTGACGATCGGCTCGACTGAAGTATACTGAGACGAGTTCGAATTAGTCTGACACCTCCGCAGCCATTCCTCAGAGAAAGCGACGGAACACACCGATCACTATCCCCACAAGCCATTGAGATTGCGGACAGAGTTCAGCGCACTACGATACCGACAATGTTGGGGCTGACTGCGTGGCGGTGGATGCAGTCTGCTGCGAACTGATCTCTGCGAGAAATTCCCTGATAACAGGGAAAATACAGGGAAAATTCGATATTTTCCGGGTTCTGGATGAAAATTGGCGCTCTAACTCATTGTATTTGCGTTAGTTTATCGTGAAATTCCCTACTAGGAAGAACAGGGAATATTTTTCAATGAACAGGGAATTATATTTCAGGATCAGGGAAATGGCGGGCTCGCTTAAGAAAGTGCCTCTTTGTCTCATTTCTTCTAGATGATCGTTTCGGTATGCCATCCTTGCATCCGTCCACAATCTCTTCAACATGAGAACGCTACCTTTACTCTCGAATCACCTTCAAACTAAACCGCGCCGCCGCTCTCTCCGAGTGGCGCGGCCTCGTCGATATTGGCCTGTCGGCCCGGCATGATCGTGGGCTTAGAGCCAACAATAAAGCCGAGAACTCTCATCAGCCCGTTCGACGACGAAAGCGAAAGCAACAAGGCTTCAAGTCACCAGACTCCGCTCAACGGTTGCCATCCGTTCACGACGCCACCTACAACACCTTCAACTGTCAGCGTCATCTCCTCAGTCGACCAGGCTACAAGGTCCTAAGATCCAACGCATTTGAGGTGTGGGCTGGCGCCTGCAAAGCTGCATAGGATCCAACTGCGAGGGGTGATTGCTCTCGTGTTGCCGAGTTAACCTGTCAACGCCCTCTCAACGCCTCCGTGAAGGACGCCACTTCAGAAAAATGTTCTCGTAAGCCGCAACCGCACCCACGCCAAGTGATGTAAAAACGGTGATGGATAGCAACGAGGCGAAGACAAGCGATGTATCAAGGTTGAACTGTGCGGAAAGGATCAGATATCCCATTCCGGTATTACCACCGATGAACTCTCCGACGATCGAGCCGACGAGAGCCAAGGGGAATGCCACTTTCAGCGCATCGGTTATATAGGGGATAGCATTCATGAGCCGTATCTTGAAGAAGATGCGCCATTTTGTCCCGCCAGCAAGTTTGGACAAATCAAGCACATCGGATTCGATTTCGTCGAGTCCAGTTAGAGAATTTACGAAGATTGGGAACAGTGCGAGCAGGAAGGCCAACAGAATCTTGGATTCAACACCTAGCCCAAACCAGATCACAAAGAGCGGCGCAATCGCAACCTTTGGAATACCATTGAAGGCCGCGAGAACTGAAACGATGACGTTGCGTAGGGAACGAACATAGACAACAAGCAACGCCAGCAGGACACCGGAAAAAAGTGCCAGTGCCAAACCAACCAACGTCGAAAAGCCAGTCCTGCTCAGATGATGTACTTGCAATGGAAACGTCTGCCAAAACCGCTCAGCAATCGCCGACGGAACAGGCAGTACATATTCCGGCAGACCAGCAAAATGCACGCCATACTCCCATATCAGCAACGCCAACACGATACCGAGTACCCCTTTGGCCGGGCCTGCTAATTGAGTCACGATCTTAGGAAGTAACCTGTCGTACATATTATTCGCTCCAATTGGACTGAATCTCACCGCCCAGCCTCTCGGCCAGTTCCGTGAAACGACTCCCGCGCATGGTTTCGCGTGTCCTCGGTCGCGGAAGGTTGATCTCCACTACATCCTGAACTCGGCCAGGTCGCGGACTCATGACAATCACTGTGTCGGACAAAAGGATTGCCTCGGTGATGCTGTGCGTCACAAAGAGAACCGTATTCCGGCTGTGAGCCCAGATCTTGAGCAGTTCGAATCCCATCCGTTCCCGGGTTATCACGTCAAGCGCACCAAACGGCTCATCCATAAGTATCAGAGCTGGGTTGAGCAGGAGGGCCCGACAGATACCCGCGCGCTGCTGCATTCCCCCCGACAACTGGTGGGGGTAGGAATTCTCAAATCCAGTAAGTCCCGCGAGCGCGATAAGCTCCATCGCTCTTTGACGGTACTTCTCGGGTTTTGCGCCACTCATTTCACAGGTCAACAGTACGTTGTCCAAGGTTGTGCGCCACGGCAGCAGCACAGGCGATTGGAATACCATACCGGTGTCTTTTGCCGGGCCGGAAACAGGCACACCACCAATCAGGACTTCCCCACACGTTGGCTCCGACAACCCTGAAACCACACGAAGCAATGTGGACTTTCCACAACCGCTTGGGCCTATGATCGAGACGAATCGATTCGCCGGAATGTCAAAGCTAGCGTTATCGACGGCCACGACGTCGCCGAAATGCTTGCTGACACCTTTAATTTCTATGTTAACTGACATTTGCGCCTGTCCTTGTGTTCCGCTGTACGCGGCTCGCCGACGGAACGTCGGCCATGGAACTGCTGGCCCCTTATCCAAGAGCCAGCAGTTTCACGTCTGTGAGTTCAACTATTGAGCGGGAATAGCGGGCGCGAAGGTATCACCGACAACCGGTGGTGTTTCCAACTTCATCGCCTCGGCCATCAGATCGATCGTGCGTTGCAGACGGTCATCGGTCGCGGTGCCATACCCGTGCTGCTTAACATAGTCTGTGTTGATAGCCTTTATGGACTGCCGCCACTGGGCAAGAGTCGTCTCGTACTTCAGCGCAGCATTGTGCTTGACCATAATCTCAGCGGTTTCTTCGGGATGCTCGATTGCATATTCAACAGCCCGCTTGGTCGCTTCAGCGAAACGGCGCGCCTCCTCAGGCTTCTCGTTCAGCCTGTCTGCCTTCGCTATCAGCAAATATCCGAATACGTCGTAGCCCCAGTTCGCGAAGGACGAAAAATACACCTCCCTAGTCTGGCCAATCGTGCGCTGAAGGGATGGCACGTCCCCATCAATCGACGCCGTCATGAGATCTGCCTGGCCGCCAGCAAGAAGCGATAGATAAACACTGGGATCGGCTGTTTCCCAATGTACATCGGCAGGGTTCAAATTGTGCTGCGCGTAGATAATCGGCAGGATCACACGTGCGCTGTCTGTCTGCGACGCGACGATCTTTGCCCCTTTAAGAGATTCCGGGGTTTCATAGGGCTTGAGCGAAGCGAGGCCGCTCGTAGCGGTATCCATAAAAACCATAAATCCCTTGACTTTGGCGCCCTTGGCGACCGCCTGCACCACCGGGCCAGCGTCCGCCATGCCATAGTCAGCCTGACCAGCATCTACAGCCGCGACGACAAAGCCGCTACCGGTGGCCGGTGAGATTCTAATGTCAAACCCAGCCTCCTTATAGAATCCCTTTTCAAGCCCGACGAAGTAAGGGGAGTGACGCCCATGGAAAGCGTAGTTCGTTAAGAACTCGATCTTCGTCAAACTATCTGCAGCCGCCGGAACCACAGCTGCCATCCAAAGTGCCGCCAAAGCGGCGAAGTAGAATACTCGCTTTGTAACATACTTCATTAGATCCTCCCTATTTCGACTCGTGGAACTACTTGATTGCGCCGTGTGCACTTGGGTCCGTGACGTAGTCCTCAAGTCGCACGGCCCCAACTCCTGGAATCCGCTTTCGCTCAAACTCAGCACGACGTGAGAATGGCGCTGTTGCATCAATACCGACTCGCCCCCAGTGGTCCTTGTCGGGATCACGGTAAAATGTTGGTGTTTCGGGAATGACGATCATGTCCTTGTCGGGCCTGCTGCGTGTTAGCGTTGCCCACATGACGTCGTCCATGCTGTAGATATCAACGTCCTCATCGACGACGGTGCAGACCTTCGCCCACGTAGGATCTGCGCCCATCACAGCCATCAAAACCTGGCGCGCATGCCCTTCGTACTGCTGCTTGATTTTCACCACTGTGTGCAGCACGAACGGCTGGCAGGTGACATCGACGATGCCTGGAAGGACGGCGCTGATCTTCTGGTAAATGTTGGCGGCCACTGAAAGCTCGAGGGTCAGAACTTCCTCAGCCGAACCACACAAGATGCTGTGAAAAATAGCGTCTTTACGACGTGTGACGCCAAGCACCTCGAAGACAGCATTTAAACCGACAGGTGTGTAATACCCCATAAACTCGCCGAAAGGCCCTTCCTCGCGTCGCTCATTCGGCAGAAATCGGCCTTCAATGACGATCTCCGTGTGCGCTGGCACCATCAGGTCGATGTGCTTGCATTTACGCAGAGGAATGGGTTTGCCTGCTAGCTGTCCCGCCACCTTGAGTTCATCGACATCGTAGGGCAGCGGCGCCGCCGCCGAGAGGAACGCGGTCGGCGGCGTGCCAATTATCATTGCTGCCTCCAGGTACTGCCCTTTCTGCTCGGCTTTCTCATGATAAAGCGTAAGGTGATGCCGGGGCGCGAGCCGACACCGCAACTCATCGTCATTGACATACATAGAGCGGTGAAACGAGAGGTTGCCCACACCAGTTTCCGGGTCCTTCGCAAAGAACATCGCCGACGTGAAGTATGGCCCAGCGTCCTTTTCCGAATAGGTAATCAGGGGCAGGTCGCTCATCTTGCAGTCGACGATTTCCGGGATTTCTATAGGTTGGGCATTACCGCTTTCAGACTGAGCGCCAAGAGTAGCGAGCTTGTTCCATTGCCGGCAGAAGTCATCCGGCTCAATACCGAGGATCTCCGCAATTCGTTCGCGTGCGCCATAGAGATTAGTGACCACAGGAAGTGTCGTTCCCGCCACGTTGTGAAACAGGATCGGTTTACCCCATCGCTTATGCGCCGCAGCCGTCACAGCGGCAAGTTCGTGCTTAGGGTCAACTTCACGATCTATCTCAACGAGTTCGCCACGTTGCCGCAGCCGCTCAATATACTCACGCATTCAATCACCTCGATCCGTTTCTTGATTCACTGGTATCCGCAAATTCGGCCGCACCGCCATGCGCGCTCAACGACCGCACCCGGTGGTGGGCTGTAAGTCTTTGCCGACTTCAAGCCCTTCGCCTTTCAATTTCTGATGTTGTTCTGATTGGTTCCGATGGTTCGTTCCGGGCGGCCCGTTCTGTAGTTTGGTCCAATCCAGATTCGCCCCACCGCGCTATGCGGCCCGTATCCAAGCCGAACAGATCAAGGGCTCGCCCAATCGAATGGTCGACGATGTCATCAACCGTCTGCGGTCGCGCATAGAAGGCGGGAACTGGCGGCATGACGATGGCTCCCATTTCCGTGACTTGGGTCATCGCACGCAAGTGTCCCAGATGCAGCGGTGTTTCTCTGAGCATCAAAACCAGCCGTCGGCGCTCTTTCAACACCACGTCGGCTGCCCGTGCTAGCAGGCCGGTTGTGACGCCGCTTGCAATTGCCGACATACTACGGATCGAACAGGGCGCCACCAGCATGCCGTCTGTACGAAAAGAACCGCTTGAAATCGCCGCTGCGATGTCATCCTCGCGGTATACCACCGAGGCTAAGTTTGTTACCGCCGAAACCTTGATAGGTAATTCGTGAGCCAGGGTAACTTGTGCTGCGCGGGTCATGACAAGGTGGGTCTCAACTCCGATTTCACGCAACACTTCTAACGCGCGGACGCCAAGGACAACCCCAGATGCGCCACTAATTCCAACAATAATGCGACGCGTTCTCTGCGGATGCAGATTATCTGCGATCACAGGTTCCCCTCCCCACCCGACCGTCTCGGAGCGCATAAAACGGCCCGAGTCATCTGTTGCATATTTTGCAACACTGTTGCATTTAATGATACTATTATAATATCCACTGTCAACGCCAATCTGTTTCCGTTAACCACTACCGGACCTACAACGAAGACGATGGAGTCAAACAAGATGGCACCCCTTGCAGGCATGAAGACCGTCCGACATGCAATCGTCGTACTTCGCTGCTTTTCAGTGGCTGAATCTCTACTTGGCGTGAACGAGATCGCACGCCGCACGGGCCTACATAAGAGTTCCGTATCGCGCCTCGTCGCTACGCTGGAAGAAGCTCATCTTTTAGAACGGGACACCGCAACCAAACGATTGCGCCTTGGCGATGGGCTGTTGACGATCGCAGCGCCCTTATTCAGCAAGATGGGATTTTTGAATGCGGTCCGCCCAGTGCTTGAAAAGCTCTCGCAGACAACTGAGGAAACAGCATATTTCAACATCTGGGACGGCAGTGAAGCTGTCGTCGTCGATCAGGCGGTTGGGCCCAACGCGGTCACGCACTTCGCCCCATTGGGGATGAGAAACCCCGCGCACTGCACTGCAACTGGGAAAGTACTTTTGGCCTTTGCTTCAGAATCCGAGGTCGATGCCGTCTTATCGGTTGGCCTGCACAAGTATACGCCCAGCAGCGTCACGGACCCGGTTACACTGCGAGAACAACTCGCGGATATCCGTGCGAATGGCGTTGCTCTAAATATCGGTGAACTTGCCAGTGATGTCGGCGCAATCGCCGCCATCGTCCGCAAAGAACATGGTGCCATAGCAGGTGCCATCGCCGTCAGTGTACCCCTTTACCGGTTTGGCAGGGACCGCCAAGAAGAACTTCGTAAAATGGTCTTGGAAGCCGCAAAATCCCTGTCCCAGCGTTTAAGCTAAGCAAGACGCTTCGGTGCTGATTAACTGCACAAGGCATCTTCGAGCACCGAAAAGCCCTCATTAATCATTAGGAGAATCCAACGGCCCGCGAAGGCCGATTGTCTCGCCCCAGCGCTGCAAGGTGCCAACATCGATTCCAAACAAATCCAGTGCTCTGCCGACACTATGATTGACGATGTCATCAATGGATTTTGGTTTGGTGTAAAAAGCAGGGAGCGGCGGCATGATGATCGCTCCCATTTCGGTAACCTGGGTCATACTGCGCAGATGACCCAAATGAAGTGGCGTTTCGCGCACCATGAGAACAAGCCGGCGGCGCTCTTTCAGAACGACGTCGGCCGCCCGGGAAAGCAAACCCGAGGTAACACCGCTAGCAATTTCCGAAAGGCTTCGGATCGAACAGGGCGCAACAAGCATCCCCAGCGTGATGAAAGAGCCGCTCGATATGCTTGCCGCTATGTCATCAGCCTTGTGAATGACATCGGCCAACTGGTGCAGATCGGCCGCTTTCATATGGAGTTCTTGGGCAAGAGTAATCTGCGCGGAACGGGTCACGACAAGGTGAGCCTCGATATCCGTTCCGCGCAGCATTTCCAAAGCGCGCACACCATAGATGGCACCTGAAGCACCGCTGATGGCTACAATCATTCTACGTGGAGGCGCCTTTTTCATGGGCTGAGTCTCCGACCTAGTCCGGCTTTAATGGATAAAGTCGTTGGTGTAATAGGTAGTGACGTCCTCCACGGTCGTATTGAGGCCGCCAAACTCCTTCATCAGAGCCTGGGTCGCTTCCCAACGCTCTTTGACGGAAAAGCCCACCGTGTCTCCCTCGGACCCTTTCGCATGCAGCAACGCAGCGGTTGCCTTCAGTTTTTCGACTTCCACTGCCTTCTTTCGGCTGGGTGAACGTTTTAGAAGCGCGTCGATAGACTCTTCGGGATTTTGGAGAGCGTAGTCGTAGGCCCGCAGGGTCGCTTTCACGAATGCGGCAACGATTTCGGGTGAATTCTCGACAGTCTCTGTATGGGCGGCAATTCCGTCACCCATCGTATCAACACCAAATGATGCATAGGTGAAGTGGTTCAGCTTAACTTCGGCCGCATCGGAAAGGCTAAGAAGGCTGTCATTGGGAAATCCTGTGATAGCCTCCGTACGCTTGGCTAGGAAGGTCTGGTTTCGCGTACCGCCATCGGAAGCAATGATCTGCACTTTCGATGAGTCGATGCCGTTCTTCGCAAGCAAGGCGTACAGCATCGTGGTGGTCATGTCGCCCTGAAGGGTCGCAACCTTCTTGCCTACGAGATCAGCAGGCTCCTTAATGTTCTGCTCAGGCCAGCTGATCAGTGCATTGGGGCTGGTTTGGTAAAGTTGAGCGACCTGCTTGATGGGCATGCCTTGCGCCACGCCAAGCATCAACGACGGCGGGTCGATGATCGCGAAGGTATCCTGTTGGGCCGCTACGAGCTGCATGGATGACGTAACGCCCTTACCTTCCAAGACCTCAACGTCGAGACCTGCTTCTTTGTAGAACCCCTTGTCCACTCCGAGTAGATAGGGCGAGCGGTGGCCGTTGTAGCTGAAGGCCAGTCGGACGGTCACCTTCTTCAGTTCCTCCGCATTGGAAGGTGCTCCAAAGGTAATTACCCCTGATAAAGCCACCGCAACGGTTGCTGCTATGACAATCATTCTGCGTGTTAGTCTCATAAGTTCCTCTCCTATTCGCTAATTGTTAGTACGCTTTCAGAACCCCATGTTGCTCGAACAGATGACGCACTCGCGCCACTGTGTTCACAAACTGCTGGGATTCCATCGTTCCAGGCCGCCTGGGATGTGGCAGGTCGGTTTTGATAATTTCGGCAATACGCCCCGGACGCGGCGTCATCACTACGACGCGGTCCGCCAGAAGGACGGCTTCCTGGATATCGTGCGTGATGAAGATCACGCTTTTCTGTGTTTCGAGCCAGATTTGGTGAAGCTCCATCACCATCTGTTCACGAGTCAGTGCATCGAGTGCACCAAATGGTTCATCCATCAACAGGATCGGTGGTTCGTGAATCAACGCCCGGCATATGGAGACACGCTGGCGCATGCCACCTGACAGCTCGTAAGGAAACTTTTTCTCGAATCCACCTAGACCGACTTTATCCAATAGAGAACGCGCTCGGTCCTCATAAGCTTTGCGGTCAAGCCCGCGCATTTCTGGCTGGATGAGCACATTGTCAAGCACGCTGCGCCAATCCAGGAGAACATCCGTCTGGAACACAATGCCCAACTCAGTCACGGGCTTTGTGATTTCATTGCCATTGGCTAAAATCGTTCCATTGGTCGGAAATGCCAGCCCAGACGCCATAGACAAGAGCGTGCTTTTACCGCACCCACTTGGACCTACAATGGAAATGAATTCACCCTCTGCAATTTGCAGGCTGAAATCTCGCAGTGCTTCAATCGGACCGCTCGAGGTGTGATAGGATTTACTGACATTCTGGAATTGGAGCGTATCAGCCATCAGCTTTTCTCCTTGCCGTGGCCAGAGGTGCGGTGTGAGACATGCCACGGGAGCAGTAAACGTTCGGCAAGATCGACCACTGCGAACAGCGCTATCCCGACAAGGCTCAGCACGACGAGAATTGCGAATGAAAGGCCTACGTCCAGCGTCCCGTTCGCGACGATAAGTTGGTAACCAAGCCCACTGTCTGCGGCTACGAACTCACCAACCACGGCACCGACCACCGCCAGTGTGCTGGCGACTTTCAGCCCAGCGAAAATATTTGGAAGGGCGCCGGGCAGCTGAAAGTTGAGAAATATTTTCCGCCGTGGGGCCCCCATTGACCGCGCCAGCCAGATCACCTCTTTAGGCGTCGAGCGGAACCCTATTAGCGAATCAATGACGATTGGGAAGAAACAGATCAGGAATGCGATCACAATCTTCGGAAAAAGGCCGAAGCCGAACCAAACAACGATAAGCGGGGCAATTGCGACCTTCGGAATCGTCTGAGACGCGACTAGAATGGGATAAAGCGCCCGCTCCAGCGTACGGAATTGGGCTAAGATTGCTGCTAGTGGAATGCTGACGACGATAGCCAGCGCAAACCCAACCACTACCTCATTTGCGGTTACCAAAGTGTGCATCAGCAGTAAGCTGTGATCCGCAACGATGCGCACAAAGATGGCCGAGGGTGGGGGCAGCAAATAGCTTGGCACCTCGCCAATTCTCACAACGGCTTCCCATAACAGAAGCAATCCCAATGCCAGAAGCGTGCTATCCAGAGACGACGGCCAACGCCACCATCTAGAATTCGATTTGTTTGGGGCCTCGGATGTCATTGAAGCGCCTCCAATGCTGAGATCAATTTGAGGTTCTCAGCGTGTCCGCGTAGCGAGACGCGGAGCACGTTATGTTTCTCAAGCCCACGGAAGGAAGTTGCATCCGCAACGACGATCCCATTGGCTGCCAGCTCGGCCGCGGCAACTCCTGGATCACGGTCGCCAATGTCCAGTAGCAGCATGTTTGCGTTGCCGCCCCTGATCGACAACCTGGGGATGGACGCGACCCTTTCCAGAAACCAAGCGACTTCATTGCGGAATTGGGCTTTGCAGGCTGGCAGGAAGGTAGTGTCCGCAAGCGCGGCCGCAGCAGCGCACACCGCTGATGCGGCCATATTGAATGGTGGCCGGCCTACTTCTGCCACTCGGACCAGCGAAGACGGGGCAACCGCATATCCGATTCGAAGTCCGGCCAATCCGAAATACTTTGAGAAAGTACGCAACACCACGATGTTATCGTGTTTGCGGGCGAGAGGCATTGCGCCATCCTCGGAGGGGTAGATCAACGCTTCGTCGATGATAAAAATGGTATCGGGGTGACGCCTAGCCATTCGTTCGATGTCGTCATTCGATACAGTCGCGCCCGTCGGGTTGTTAGGCGTACAGATAAAAGCAAGCGCAATATCGGAAGCGGTCAATTCACGTGCGATTGCTGCCGTACTTATTTCCTCTGGTGGATCATTCTCGACAACGACAAGGGTACAACCTCTAAGCCGTGCTTCGAGCTCATAGCGGGGAAAGGTTGGAATGTGGATTAGGACCTTATCACCTTCGCTAGTCCAAGCCTGGAGTAGCAGCTTAATGACATCATCCAACCCCGCTCCAAAAAACAAGCACTCTTCCGACAGCTCGTGCCGTGCCGCCAACGCACTCCGGAGTCGCTGGAAATTGATATCAGGATAAAGGTTTGACCGTTCTAGCGCTGCACTTGCGGCGGCGATTGCCGAGGGTGGCGAACCAAGTGGATTGACGTTTAGCGAGAAGTCGATGACCGCTGACGCCTCAAGCCCGTACCGTAAGGCAATGGTCTCTACCGACGTCTCAGCCTCGTATAGGCGCAGCGAGGCGAGCTCTCTACTCTGACTGTTAAGAGTCATGATGATAGCACCTTGCCAAATCCTGGGTGAATTGTGGGCGCGCCCAACGCCCGTAGAATTGCCCAAAGTGTGACTTGGTTGCTGCTGAGCACCGGTTTCCCAAGCTCCCGTTCCAGTCTGCCAATCACTTCTAGTGCGCGAAGGTCGGTGCAGCTCAGAAACAGCGCTTCGCTGTCGGGCGTGTCGGCTTGATGCGCGAGCTGGACGATTTCTTCAGTAGGCACTTCGCGGATCGCTGATCCCGAAAGGCCCAGTCCCACAACCGAACGGACATCGATTCCGTGGCTGGCGAAGAATGATCGCTCGGCCTCATTGATCTCGTCACGGTATGGTGTTGCAAGTGCAAGTTTCGTCACGCCCAAGTGGCAAAACGCATCAATGATCGCGCGCGATGTGGCGACCACAGGACACCCTGCAATACTGGCAATTCGATCAACCTGGTTTTGCAGTCCAGCTTCGCCGTCAACAAAGCTGCCACTCGTACAGGCGAACGCAATGACGTCAGGCGATAGGTCAGCAAGCAACGAAGCCGCCGACTCGACACACTCGTTCATCGCGCGGAGCCCCTCAGGCGTGGTCGAAGTAAGCGGCACCCGTGTCGTATGGAAAGTGAGCCCTGCAGGCGCTATCCAGGCGAAATCAGGCTCGACCACCGCGTTGACGGAAGGCACGATCATCCCGACGCGACGACCTGCTGGTCGAACCCGCATTTGTGTCACTTCGTCTGCCATGAGTTCTGATATCCGCTGATGTTCGCGCCTTCGCGCTGGCTGAGCAGGACGATTGAGCGCAGTAAGTCAACTAGACACGCGTTGGCGTGCGCATCGGTGCCATCCACATAAAGCCTGTGTTGCCCGCCAACGGGATCAATCGCACCGGCTCGCACACAAGCCTCGATCAAACGTTTTTCATGCTCTCCGTCGTGGAACGCGTCGCTGTTGCCTACCAAAGCGGCAAGGCAAGCGGCAATACCGTATGCACCCCAATTCGAAATGTTGGCGACGACTGTGATATCCGCTTCCTGGCGTGCCGCGATCACATCGCCAAGGGGAACGTCAGTTGCGACAATGCCAGCAACCGCCCCCATACCGAGCTCGTTTCCGAGATCGCCGACACCGATTGTCGGAATCCCGGCCTTCCGTGCTTCAGAGAACAGAATATCGGTCTTTGCGGTGAAGGATGAAATCTCAAAGCCACCGCCGCCGTGATAGTGACCGTCCTCGCCGGCGCCTGGCCGCTCAATCGCAATCAGGGCTTTGGGCTTGTGTCGGTCAAGTAACTCCTTTGCGGCGCGGACTGCCTCGGCTTCATCAACCGGAAAACCCGAGAGTCCGTAACGGTGACGCCCGGAATCCAGTTGGTCGTCCGTGGCTGGCACTAATCCCGCCGCAGAGAAACAGGCTTCCATACAAGGGACAATCGAGTCTTCTGAAATGCCGATCGGAACTGCCCCAAGCCCAACCGACAAGGCGCGGGCCATCACCGCGGCGCCAATCGGCCCATCGGTTTCCGGCAAGCCATAATCGCGCATGATGAACCCACTCAAAACCAGCACCCGGTCGCCACGGGATACCTTTTCCTTCAGGAGATTCGCCGCAGACAGAGTTACCGATCCACCCGCCAATTCGCGCGCGGCGGCATGAAGCTTGGCCAGCGGCAGGCCTTTGAGAATTGTCCAGTTGGAAATAGGGGCGGTGACAAGATGATCGATCGCATCGCCGATACGTTTTGGGTCAAGAATTGTGGTCTGCATTTATATAGTCCTCCAACCGGATTTCCGCTTCACCGGGAAACCGGCGGCGCTCAAAAAGTTGCTGCATGACAATTGGCGCGGTGGCGTCAATACCGACTTTGCCCCGGTGCACGTCTCGAACGTCCTCACGTGTGTAACTTGGAACACGAGGCACGACGTAGATGCCGGTCTCTGGCGTGCAGCGGGTCTGGATTGCCCAGAGAACATCCGCTGCATCGAAGGGGTCGACGTCCTTGTCCACCACCACCACCACTTTGGTCCAAGAGTACCCGCCTAGAGCCGCCAACATGGCATTCTTGGCCTGATCTTCATTCTGCTTGTCGATGGAGATGACGCATCCGAACACGTAGCCAGGCGTGGCGATATCACGGATTTTCGGGACGAAGCTGGAGACCTTCTTATAAATCTCCGCCTGAATCGGTACGCCAACGAGGTTCAGATCTTCAGTGCCCCCGGCAAGGATAGCGTGGTACATCGCATCACGCCGCCGCGTGATTGCAGTGACCCTGAAAACATGATTTTTCATGACGGGAACATATCCGTCAGTGAATTCTCCAAAGGGGCCTTCGTCCTCGCGAACACCGGCGACAACCTCGCCCTCAATCACAATCTCGGCGTCGGCTGGAACATCGACAGGGATTGTCTTGCAGCGGGTCACGCGCAGTGATTTACCCTGCCATGCGCCCGCCACTTCAAGTTCGTCGGCCTCATAGGGCACCTTGGATGCGGCGGAGAACATCAGGCCCGGAGGCGCGCCAATGACGATAGCACAAGGTAGGTTCTTCCCCTGTGCCTCGGCCTCGGCGTGATAGCGCCCAAGATGCTGAGGCGGCATCATCCTGACGCGCAGCTTGTTGCCTCCCGCAAGTTGACATCTGTTCCAAGACGCATTGTATGCGCCGGTCTCAGGATGCGGCGCCACCAATATACCGGCGGTAATATAGGCTCCGCCGTCATGTTCGGAGAAAACGATCTGTGGGAGGTCTCGGGCGACATCGATGCCGTCACCAATCTTCACAACTTCCTGCACTGGAGCCACGTCAACATGCTCAACAGGCAATCCCTTAGCTTCCAATGACACCATTGTGCGCAGGAGATCGCTTTCGGCTAAACCGAGTGATTGAGCGACAGTCTTACGAAAACCGAAGACATTAGTGATGACCGGAATGTCAGAACCCTTAACATCGCGGAACAGAAGTGGCCGGTTCGGACCCTTCTGCATGCGACGCATGACAGCCGTCAGTTCATGACGTGGATCGACCGAGCGGTCAACGAAAGCCACCTCCCCACTGCGCTGCATAACTTCCACAAGTTGTCGAAAAGTCTCAAAAGCCGGCATATCTTCCTCAGTGAAAAAAGTGTGTTGGCGTGTTGCCAACGCTGTTGGTTAAATATACTATCCTTTGTTGACGCCACTGCTGTCAATAAAAAATCCGTGGAAAGGTTGAGGCTTTGAAAAGAAATCCATCCCCAGAAAAGAGCGCGCGGACGGTACACGCAGTTAAACACCTGACAGATATCCTGCGCTGTGTGTCTAAATCATCCGACCCTATCGGCGTGAACGAGGTTGCTCGCCAAGTCGGTCTCGACAAGAGCTCGGTTTCCCGCCTCATTGCTTCGCTGGAACAAGAGCGATTACTGCAGAAGGGTCGAGATGGCGGGATACGCCTTGGGTTAGGGCTGTTGGCAATCGCCGCGCCGCTGATGCGCGATCTTGGGTTGTCAACTCGGGTACGGCCAAGTCTGGAAGAACTGGCAGAGCGTACCGGGGAAACTGTTAATCTCAGTGTATGGAGTGGAAGCGAGTCGGTGAGCATTGCGCAGGCGCTTGGATCGAATGCAATTACCCATTTTGCTTCGCCTGGACAGACAAATCCGGCCCATTGCACGGCATCTGGCAAGGTGCTTTTAGCTTTTGAACCGCCCGAGGTCGTAGAGCATGTCCTCTCGCAACCGCTCGAGAAATACACCGACCGCACCGTGGTCGACCCCAGAATTATACGCCAGCAGTTGCAAGAGATACGGGCAAGGGGATATGCGGTTAACCATGGTGAGTTCGCTTTAGATGTCTGCGCGGTAAGCGCGGCTGTGTGCGATCTCGACGGAAGCCTGGTAGGTGCCCTGACCGTCACCATTCCAGCGTACCGATTCGACCAGGATCGCCAAGCCGCGGTTCTCACCTCGACACTGTCCGTTGCAAATGATCTGTCCGAGCAATTCGGCTTTCGTGGTAAAGCCTTTCGCAGTGCGCTTTAACACACCTGCCCTGTCGAGCGGTGATGCTGAATGTTACTGTCGTTGTCTGGTTGATCGGATGATGAGGCAGGATGCAGATTCTTCGACCTGAAGTCACAATCCTTCCCGCAGCGACTTCACCGCAGCGCGATAGGCGGCTGTAATCGATTCCTTTGCCACGTGGCGTCCATCGCGCACCAAATGCCGGCCTGCGGACCATACATCACGCCGCATGTCGTTGCCGCCCGCAAAGGCGAAACTGTCGAGCACGGTGTCGCCCTGCAATCCCTCGAGATCTGGGTGCCGCATATCCAGTGCCAACAAGTCGGCCCATTCGCCCTGGGCGATTGTTCCGCTACCACGCCCCGCCGCTTGCGCGCCCCCCTTGGCAGCCGCCTCGAAAATTCGCCGCCCCGTGGATTGTTCGGCGCTGGCCAAAGCTGCGCGTGTATGGTCGCGAAGCCTCTGTGACGTATCGAGTTGACGCAACTCCTCGGCCAGCGAAATACGAATGTTGCTATCCGACCCAATTGCGATAGCGCCTCTTGAATCAAACCATCGCACCGCGTCGAAAATACCATCGCCTAAGCTCGCCTCCGTCAGCGGACAAAGACCGGCGACTGCCCCTGTTCGGGCCAACCCTTCAATTTCATGGGGCTGCATCTGAGTGCAATGAATTAGACACCAGCGCGGGTCGATATCCAGATGATCAAGTACCCATTCCACCGGCCGGGCGCCATAGGCAGCCAAAACTTCATCGACTTCGGCCTGTTGCTCGGCCAAGTGCATATGGATAGGCCCGGCCCCAGCCAAAGACGCCGTAGTTACTAAATCTTCTGCAGCGACTGCGCGCAGTGAATGTGGCGCCACGCCCAATACAGCGTCTGAGGATAAATGGGTCAGCCCATTTCCCGCCGCTTCTAACAGACGTGCAAACCTTGAGGGGTCGTTGCCAAATCGACCCTGTCTAACTTCGAGCGGACGACGACCACAACCCGCGTACTGATAGTGCACTGGCAATAGCGTCAGACCGATTCCGCTCGCGGCTGCGGCGGCTGCGATCCGTTCGGACATCTCGCCCAGGGCTGCATAAGGCGTGCCGTCCGGTTGATGGTGAAGATAGTGGAACTCGATACTGGCACCAAATCCCGCCTCTAGCATTTCCATTTGAACAAATGCAGCGATGGCTTCCAGGTGATCAGGTGTGATCCCGTCCAAGAAGCGATACATCAAGCTGCGCCAAGTCCAGAAGCTGTCGCTCACATCCCGGCCGCGCTTTTCGGTCAGACCGGCCAAGGCTCGTTGGAAGGCATGCGAATGGCAGTTGGCCGGAGCAGGAACTAGTACATCCACCTGAGTCCCGAACATCGGCTGCCCAGTCAATACCGACGCAATTCGCCCATTAGCAGCAATATTGACAGCCACATCCGTCGCCCAACCCTTTGCCAGCAGCGCCTGGCGGGCCCATATCGTCGTCATTTCACTTCCACCTTGACAGATTTATTATGTATATACATAAATCATATACAATCATATCAAACAAGGTTTTTCACAGTGCTGCTGAGTAACGCAAAAATTGCCACGATGACAGGCTCCAACCGCTACGGGCTCATAGAGAATGGAGCGATTGTTCTCTCCGGAGATTCAATTACCTGGGTGGGGCCAGTGGCTGATCTTCCCAGTCACCTGAAGGGTGGTGAAATTCGCGATCTTGGCGGTCGTCTGGTCACTCCCGCATTGATCGATTGCCACACGCATGCTGTGTTCGGTGGTAACCGTGCACGTGAATTCGAGATGCGCTTGGAAGGCGCTACTTATGAAGAGGTTTCACGCGCTGGCGGCGGGATTGTTTCAACCGTAAAGGCTACGAGGGCTGCCCCAGAAGAGATCCTATTGGTTGAAGCGCTCGCTCGAGTCGATGCACTGATCGCGGAAGGTATGACGACGATCGAGATCAAATCCGGCTATGGGCTCGATCTAGAGACAGAACTGAAGATGTTACGCACCGCGCGTTCGATCATGGCGAGGCGCGCAGTCCGTGTGATAACGAGCTTTCTAGGAGCGCACGCTATTCCACCTGAGTATGCAGGCCGTGCGGACGCCTATATAGACGAAGTCGCGATCCCAACGCTCGAAGCTGCCCATCAGGAGGGACTCGTCGATGCGGTAGATGGGTTCTGCGAAGGCATAGCGTTTGATACCGCACAAATCGGACGGGTATTCGATAAGGCAAAAGCACTCAACTTGCCTGTAAAGCTGCATGCGGAACAGCTTTCTCATTTCGGAGGCACTGCGCTCGCGGCGCGCTATGGAGCGCTTTCTGCAGATCATCTGGAACATGCAACTGATGACGACGTGAAAGCACTGGCTGCCTCAGGCACAGTAGCCGTAATACTGCCCGGAGCCTTCTATACCATTCGCGAAACCAAAGCGCCGCCGATAGAATTCTTACGAGCCCACGGCGTACCGATGGCACTCGCCACCGACTGCAATCCTGGATCCTCGCCGCTCACTTCTCTTCTATTGGTCATGAACATGGGATGCACACTCTTTCGCATGACGCCGGAAGAAGCTTTGGCTGGCGTTACCCGCAATGCTGCTCAAGCGCTTGGCTTAGATGACGTAGGCACGATCGAGACGGACAAGCGCGCTGACCTCGCCGTTTGGAATGTGGCCGACCCGGCTGAGCTTTCTTATCGGATCGGGTTTAACCCGCTCCATAGCCGTATTTTTGGAGGAACCACATGACGCTCACGCTCGTGCCCGGTCAGGCGACACTGGAGACGCTGGAGGCGATCTGGCGTGGGACAGGCCCCATACGGCTCGATGAATCGGCCCGCGCAGGCATTGAGGCCGCTGCCAAGTTGGTCCGTGACGCGGCGGCAGGCGATGCCGCTATCTATGGCGTAAACACCGGCTTCGGCAAGCTTGCCAGCGTCAAGATCGCGGCAAAGGACACGGCGAAGCTGCAACGCAATTTGATCCTCAGTCACTGCTGCGGCGTGGGCCAAGCGCTCGACCAGGCGACGACACGGCTGATGATGGCGCTGAAGCTCCTCAGCCTGGGACGCGGCGCTTCGGGCGTGGCTTGGGAGACGGTTCGCTTGCTGGAGGATATGCTGGCCGCAGGGGTCATGCCCGTCGTCCCCGATCAAGGTTCGGTCGGCGCCTCCGGTGATCTGGCACCGCTGGCGCACATGGCTGCGGCCATGCTGGGTGAAGGCCGGGCAACCCATGACGGCGAGGAGCTCCCGGCGGCGGAGGCCCTTAAGCGCGCCGGACTGACGCCTATCGTGCTCGGACCGAAGGAAGGTTTGGCGCTCATCAACGGCACCCAGTTTTCGACGGCCTGCGCGCTCGTTGGCCTGTTCGGCGCCTGGGCCAACGCCCGCGCCTCAGTCGTCACGGCGGCTCTTTCCACCGACGCCATCATGGGCTCCACCGCTCCGTTGGTGGATGCGATCCACACGTTACGAGGTCATCCGGGCCAGATCGACGTGGCCCGCGCGCAAACGGCCTTGATGGCGGGTAGTGAGATTCGCGAAAGCCACCGGGAAGGTGATACCCGGGTCCAGGACCCCTACTGCATCCGCTGCCAACCGCAGGTAACGGGTGCTGCGATCGACCTATTGCGTTTCGCAGGCCGGACTCTGGAGGTCGAGGCCAATGCCGTGACCGACAATCCACTGGTCCTCGTCGAGGAAGGGCTGATCGTCTCCGGCGGCAATTTTCATGCCGAACCCGTCGCTTTCGCGGCCGACCAGATCGCGCTGGCGGTGGCCGAGATCGGCGCCATTGCGCAGCGCCGCGTCGCCTTGATGGTGGACCCGACGCTCAGCTTCGACCTGCCACCGTTTCTGACACCCGATCCGGGGCTCAACTCGGGTCTGATGATTGCCGAAGTGACGACGGCGGCGCTGATGAGCGAGAACAAGCACCTAGCCCACGCCTGCTCCACCGATTCCACCCCGACTTCGGCCAACCAGGAAGATCACGTCAGCATGGCCGCCCATGCCGCCCGGCGGCTGCACCGTATGAACGCCAACCTGAACGTCATTCTTGGCGTGGAGGCCATGTGCGCCGCTCAAGGCATCGAGTTTCGCGCGCCGCTGAACACCAGCACCACGCTCCAGGGCGTGATGGGGCGACTGCGCAGCGAAGCGCCTCGCGTTACCGAAGACCGCTACTTGGCCGATGATATCGCCAGTGCTGCGGCGATGATCGCCGACGGTCGCCTCACCCACGACCTCAGTTTGCCGGAGCTTGGGGGATGAAACCTGTCGAGGTGTCACGCGGCGACGGGCCGATCGTATTGGGGATACCGCATAGCGGTACATGGCTGCCAGGCCACATCAAGGCACAGTTAAATGACCGCGGTCGAACCCTCGCCGATACTGATTGGCACATCGACCGCCTTTATCACGGTCTATTACCCGGCGCGACAACAGTGCGAGCAACTTTTCATCGTTATGTGATTGATGCTAATCGCTCACCAAAAAACGAGAGTCTCTATCCGGGTCAAAATACGACTAGCCTGGTGCCCGTTACGGATTTTGACGGCCGGCCGATCTGGAGCACCGCGCCCGACGCTGCGGAAGTAGCTGCAAGGCGAGCAGCCTTTCACACTCCCTATCATACAGCGTTGGAGGTCGAATTAAAGCGGGTGCAGAAGCGCCATGGCGTTGCCATTCTTTACGACTGCCACTCCATTCGATCTCAAATACCTTATCTGTTCGACGGAAAATTACCGGACTTTAACATTGGCACCGCATCAAGCAGCAGTTGTGATGAAAGGCTCGAAGATTTGGTGCAATCAATCTGTAAAGCAACAGGGGGGACGACTGCCACCAATGGGCGCTTCAAGGGCGGTTGGGCCACGCGCCACTATGGCCGACCTCTTCATGGCATTCACGCTATTCAGATGGAGTTGGCGCAATCCACCTACTTAGAAAATGAAGCTCCACCATTTACATATGATGAGTTGAAAAGCGCCCACCTGCGTTCCCTTCTGGCAGAGATTTTGGGTCGGATCGCATCACTGGCGCCCGAACTGGGGAGATAACGCCTCTTGATAATGTAGGAATCACTGTCAAGGGACGCGACTAGTGTTCCCAGAAAACCTGAAAAGTGGGGCGGTTCCTTGACCTTCGTGAGCTAGAGCGTCAACGCCGCAGATCAAGCTTTGAAGGACTGAGCCGCAAAGCTGCAGAATTGATCCACCAGAGCGCTTGACCGCAACCGCATTGATCTCGCCAGCGCAATGTGATGCGGCGCGAGATTCCCCTCAAGAGGCATTCGTATAACGGGCTGCCCATCATAAGCAGTGTTATGGGTAATATCGGTCGCCAAAAGCCCGACGCCCAAGTTATTTGCGACCATCGACCGAAGCATTTCGACCGAGCCGGTTTCATACGCAATCTTTGGACTAATCCCATGCATTTGCGCCAGTGTCAGAAAATACCCGCGACTGTGCGGTAGATTCATCAGGATCAGTGGGTCCTGCAACAACTCGGCCATGCTTACGGATTTACGGCCTGCCAAGGGGTGAGTGCTTGGCAGAAGACCATAGGGGCGCACATCAGCAAGCGGTGTGATATTGAGACTTGACGGGGGACCAAAATCATAAGTCAACGCGACATCTATTTGCCCGGACTCTAGCCAACCCGACAAGGTTTCCAGATCTGCCTCGTGGAGCCGAATATGTGCCTTTGGATGTGCCTCCTGGAATCTGCGAACCAAAGACGGCGCATAGCGCGGGCCGAGAGTTGAAAATACGCCCAGATCAAGAATTGCCTGTGTCGCAGCGCTAGTATCGAGAACTTGCTGAGCCTGCGCACGCAAGGCTCGGAATTCTCCCAATTTTTGAAGCCCGTAAGATGTTGGAACGACTCCCTGTCCGGAAGTGCGCGCAAACAAAGGACGGCCAAGATAACCCTCAACTTTTGCTATCGCCAGTGACACTGACGGCTGTGAGACGTTCAGAATGCGCGCAGCTGCGGCCGTGCTGCCACCATCGGCTGCTGCAATCACAAAGTCGATCTGTCGTAGTGTGATAGCTATAGGTTTCATTTATTATGATATCAGTTTTTAGTATTTTTTACTATAGCACAATTTGCCCTAACCTCCAGTGAGCAATACTGGAGATGCCAATGCAACAGAACCCAATATCCGGCAACCTAAAGCCCCTCGATGGTGTGCGCGTTCTGGATTTCACCCGCGTTCTCGCCGGCCCTTATTGCACGGCACTGATGGCCGATCTTGGAGCCGACGTGATCAAGGTGGAGGCAGCCCATGGGGATGATTATCGCCATGTCGGCCCCTTTAATCAGAACGAAAGCTTACTATTTCAAGCCATTAACCGGGGAAAGCGTTCGATTTCTCTGAATCTGAAGTCAGATGGAGACATATCTAAGGTCAAGCATCTTTTGCGTGACACGGACGTGTTGGTTGAGAACTTCAGGCCTGGCGTGATGGAAAATTTCGGACTTGGCGCCGACGCTTTGCGGGCTGAATTTCCATCTTTGGTTTATGTGTCGGTCTCAGGCTTTGGCCAAACTGGCGCCAACGCGGCCAAACCAGCCTATGACATTATCATTCAGGCAATGAGCGGATTGATGGACGTAACCGGAGAACCAGACGGATCGCCAACGATGATCGGCGAAGCTTTGGGTGATGTTGCGGGCGGTCTTTTTGCTGCATGGGGCACCATGGTGGCGCTGTTTGACCGCAGTCGAACCGGTAAGGGGCGGCATGTGGATGTTGCGCTCTTTGATGCGTTGACCTCGATGATGCCACTTTTGGCCTGCCGCACTTTGATGGGCGGTGACGCCCCGACCCGCACTGGCAACCGTCATTCGCTTTCGGCACCGTTTGGTACGTATCCAGCAAGCGATGGGCATTTCGCCGTGGCGGTTTTGAATGACCGCCTATTCGCAACATTCTGTGAGGTGATTGGCCAGCCTGAACTGGCAAAAGACCCACGGTTCTCCTCAGACGCTTTGCGTCACGAAAACGAGCCTGCGCTTGCCGAGAGGATTGAAGTCTGGGCCGGGGCTAAGACCGTTGATCAGATCGTTTCCAGCCTATCTGCTGCTGGAATTCCCGCATCCGAAATCCAATCAGTTGCGCAGGCTTGGGCATCGCCACAGGCGGTCGAGCGGGGGCTAGCATCCGAGGTCGAACATCCTGTGCTTGGGCGCTTGAATGTGCCGGAGCAACCAGTTCATTTCAGTGACGCGCCGCGCGGCGGCCGTAAGGCTGCGCCGGGTTTGAATGCCGATGCCGAGGAAATTCTGGGCGGCCTGGACAAAGGAGAGACCGAATGAACTATCCTGTTTCCGAGGACGAGATTGCCGTCATTGACCAGATCGAGCGGTTTTCCGCGGAAGTACTCGCGCCGCAGGCTGCAAAACTGGATGAAGAGGCTATGTTTGCCACTCTCCATTTGCCCGCGATGGCTGAGATGGGTCTACTGGGCATCAACCTGCCCGAAGAAATGGGAGGTATCGGCCTTTCGGGTCCGGCGCTGTATGCTGCGGTCGAAGCCATCGCCGGGGCCTGCGGCTCCACTGCCTCGATGCTAACCGCCCATTTCCTAGCAACCGATTCGGTTTTGCTGGGCGGCGACGCGCAGTTGCAGGCGCGCTTTTTGCCAGATGCCGCGGCGGGGAAAAAGCTTGGCGCATTTGCTCTGACTGAACCGCAGGCTGGCTCCAATCCGGCAGATATGACGACTTACGCGGTGCGTGAAGGCGATGGATATCGGATCAAGGGGTCCAAGTGTTTCATCTCTAATGCAGGGGCCGCGGATTTCATCGTGGTCTATGCAAAAACCGACAGAGGCGCCGGTGCGCGGGGCGTCAGCGCCTTTATCGTCGAACCGAAAATAATCGCTGGTGTCGATATCGCGTCGAATGAGCGTACCATGGGCCTGAAGGGCGGCCACGTGTTTGGCATCACCTTTGATTGCTGGGTGCCAGAAGCAAACCGGCTTGGCGACGAGGGCACTGGCTTTCGCACTGCAATGAAGGTGTTGGACAACGGGCGGATCGAGGTGGCGGCGCAAGCGACCGGCATCGCCCACGCGGCCTTGCAGGCGGCGATTTCATACGCCAAGGAGCGCAAGGTCGGCGGCCACCCGATCGCCGACTTCCAGGGCCTGCAATGGATGTTGGCCGACAGTGCCACCGAACTGGCTGCGGCCCGGGCGCTGTCGATGCAGGCGGCTGTCAAACGCGGAACGGGACAGCGCTATTCGACCGAGTCCGCATTGGCCAAGCTTTATGCGACTGAAGCGGCGTGGCGCGTTGCCGACAGGGCGCTGCAAATCCATGGCGGATACGGATATACCCGCGATTTCCCGCTGGAACGATACCTGCGCGACCTTCGGATATTCCGCATCTACGAAGGATCCTCGGAAATTCAACGAACCATCATTGCACGCGGTTTGCTGGCCTGAGGGAGATGTCAGAGCAATTCGAACTTGTCCCAGTATGTCTCAGCAATAGCGAGGCCGTTGACAGGCAGTGTCAGAGCAAATCGCCTTGAGCAAGGTCGGGCGATTTCGTAGCGTCCGGCCATGTCCAAACGCAGCCCATTCCGCTATTTCAAGGCCAGCCCCGAGATCATCCGCCTTGCGGTCATGATGTACATTCGGTTTCCACTTTCACTCCGGAGCGTCGAGGATCTGTTGCACGAGCGTGGGATCGATATCAGCCACGAGGGCTTTGACACATTAACTCACGAAGATCAAAGAACCTCGCTGTGACTGCGGGCTTCACACAGCTTGGCAGGCCGTCTTCCATAGCGTGAATGCTTCGCTGCGAAGGATCTTGTGGCTGGATCGACTGAGGAAATGACGCTGACAATTGAAGGTGTTGTAGGTAGCGGCGTGAACGGATAGGAAGCGTTGAGCGGAACTTGGTGACTTGAAGCCTTGTTGCCTTCGCTCTTGTCGTCGAACGGGCTGATGGGAGTTCTCAGCTCGATTGTTGGCTCTAAGTCCTCGATCATGCCGTGCGGACAGGCCAAGATCGACGAAGGCTTTTTGATAGGAGCGCAACCTATCCGTCACGATACTGCTCGGCGCGAAACCTTGTTTCTTGAGCAGCTTCTTCATCAGTTTCCTGGCGACGCGGGCATTGCGTCTCTTCTGAACCAGGAAATCCATAACCTCTCCCGGCAGTGTCAGAGCAAATCGCCTTGAGCAAGGTCGGGCGATTTCGTAGCGTCCGGCCATGAGCAAACGCAGCCCATTCCGATACTTCAAGACATCGCCCGAGATCATCCGCCTTGCGGTCATGATGTACATTCGGTTCCCACTCTCACTACGGAACGTGGAGGATCTCCTTCACGAGCGCGGGATCGATATCAGCCACGAAACGGTGCGCTTTTGGTGGCAGCGGTTCGGCCCAGTGTTCGCCTCTGAGATCCGCAAGCGACGGATCCAGAGCATGCGATCAAGCCTCTGGCGATGGCACCTGGACGAGGTGTTCGTGAAGATCAACGGCGAGATATATTACCTATGGCGCGCCGTGGATCACGAGGGCGAAGTCCTGGAATCCTTCGTGACGAAAAAACGAGATAAGAAAGCTGCGTTGAAATTCCTAAGGAAAGCAATGCGCAAACACGGACGACCCGAGGCTATCGTAACCGATCGGCTTCGGTCCTATGGGGCCGCAATGAAAGAGATCGGCAACATCGATCGTCAGCATACTGGCCGTTGGATGAACAATCGTGCTGAGAATTCACATCTGCCCTTCCGACGAAGGGAGCGAGCAATGCTGAGGTTCCGCCGAATGCGAAGTTTGCAGCAATTCGCCGCCGTCCATGCCGCCGTCTATAATCTCTTCAACTCAGAACGCGGCCTTTCCTCTCGAACTATATTCAAGCTAAACCGCGCCGCCGCTCTCTCCGAGTGGCGCGGCCTTCTCGCGTTCTAACGCTCGCCATTGCTGAGGCATACTGAGACAGGTTCGAATTGCTCTGACAACTCCGCGGCGCATCCTGAACCTGGCCTTCCTCGCCCCCGACATCGTCGAGGCGGTTCTCCGCGGCGACGCCTCACCGACCCTCCTGCAACAGGAACTCCAGCAGGGCATTCCGCTGGACTGGTCGACCCAGCGTAAGGCTTTTGATTCTCGAGGGAATCCGGCCTGAACGCCGCCTGGAACAGGGGCCCCCCCAAAGCCAAAGCGCACCGCCAAAAGACATCGTAGAGAAAGTCGGTCCTTTGCCGCCCAGAAGAGCAGCCATTGCTCAGAGAAAGTGACCGAACACACCGCTCACTATCCCCACAAGCCATTGAGATCACGCGCAGAGTTCAGCGCACTACGATACCGACAATGTTGGGGCTGACTGCGTGGCGGAGAGGGTGGGATTCGAACCCACGAGACGGTTTCCCGCCTACACGCTTTCCAAGCGTGCGCCTTCAGCCTCTCGGCCACCTCTCCGCTGATCGCAACGATCCAGGAACGGCGCAGAACCTAACCGAGCCGTGAGGCCAATGCAATCGAAGAAGCGCGTCTTGGACCGCTCTTTGCGTGAGGGATGTCAGGCCGGGCCGAAAAGCGTATATATGTGAAGCTCTATAAACGCCTCCGCAGCGCCCGAAAGCGGCCTTATGACTGCAACGATGAGCCGCTAGGCGCCAAATTTGGGAACTGCACCTTGAGGAGGCTGAGGAAGGGAAGATGCAATGCGAAAGGTATTACGGCTCATCGGATGGGTGTTCGTGCTGTTGGCCGCGGCTCTGTTAGGCCGGGATTTGTGGCCGGTTCTCACCGGTGGAGAAGTTAAGCTGCGCGCAGGCGGCGACCTATGGTTCCAGATAGACCCCGGCTCGCTAAACGGTCTGCAGGCTGGTGTCGAACGCTACATAGACCCGGCACTTTGGGAGGGGATAATCTTCCCGATCCTTCAGTTGCCGGCATTCCTGCCCCTGCTGGGGTTAGGAGGTCTGCTGCTGCTCGTCACCTGGAAAGGACGCCGCCACCGGCGGCGTTGACCCTGCCTCCCAAAAGCGGCGGTCAATCGCCATCCATCTTCAAAGCCGCCAGGAAGGCGGATTGCGGAATCTCTACGTTACCGAACTGCCGCATACGCTTCTTGCCCGCTTTCTGCTTTTCCAACAGTTTCCGCTTACGGCTGATATCGCCGCCGTAACACTTCGCGGTCACATCCTTGCGCATGGCGGAGATGGTTTCGCGGGCGACGACCTTGCCGCCGATCGCTGCCTGCACGGCAATCTTGAAGAGCTGGCGCGGGATCAAATCCTTGAGGCGAACGCAAAGCGCCCGACCCCGGGATTCAGCTTGACCACGGTGGACGATGATCGATAACGCCTCCACCGGCTCTTGATTAACCAGGACGGTGACTTTCACGAGATCGCCCTCGCGGTACTCCTCCATGTGGTAATCGAAGGATGCGTAGCCGCGTGACACCGATTTAAGCCGGTCGTAGAAATCGTAAACCACCTCGTTCAGCGGTAGCTTGTAGACCACCATGGCCCGGCTGCCGGCATAGGTGAGTTCGACCTGCTCGCCTCGCCGCTCCTCGCATAGCTTCAAGACGGCACCAAGGTAATTGTCGGGAACCAAGATCGTGGCGCGGATCCAAGGCTCCTCGATCGAGTTGATCCGGGTCACCTCCGGCATATCCACCGGATTATGAAGCTCGACCGTCCGACCGTCGGTCATCGAAAGGCGATAGACGACGCTGGGAGCCGTTGTGATCAGATCCAGATTGAACTCACGCTCCAGCCTCTCCTGCACGATCTCCAGGTGCAAGAGGCCCAGGAAGCCGCAGCGGAAACCAAACCCCAGAGCCGTTGAGCTTTCCGGCTCGAAGGCAAAGGATGAGTCGTTCAAGGCCAATTTACCCAACGCATCGCGCAGGTTCTCGTATTCGCCCGCGTCAACCGGAAAGAGGCCGCAAAACACCACCGGCACGCTGGGCTTGAAACCTGAAAGCGGCTTGTCCGTGGGATTGCGTTCGTCTGTGACGGTGTCGCCGACCTTGGCATCGTTGATGTCCTTGATCCCGGCAACGAGATAGCCGATCTCGCCCGGCCCCAGGTCAGTGCATTTGCGGCGCGCCGGTCCGAAGACGCCGACTTCCTGCACGTCGTGGAGCGCGCGTGAACCCATGAACCTGGCCTTCATGCCGGGTTTTAGAACCCCGTCAATGATCCGCAGGATCGAAACCACGCCCAGATAACTGTCATACCAGGAATCGATGACCAGCGCCTTTAGCGGCGCATTGCGTTCGCCTTTTGGAGAGGGCAGGCGCTTGACCAGAGATTCCAGAACATCGTCGATCCCCATGCCGGTCTTGGCGGAGATGGCCACGGTCTCGCTGGTATCCAGCCCAATGACCTCCTCTATCTGCTCCTTGATGCGTTCGGGCTCGGCGGCCGGCAGGTCAATCTTGTTGAGAACCGGTACAATCTCGTGGTCGTGCTCGATCGCCAGATAAACATTGGCCAGGGTTTGCGCCTCGACGCCCTGGCTGGCGTCAACCAGCAGGATCGATCCCTCACAGGCTTTCAGCGAGCGGCTGACCTCATAGGAGAAGTCCACGTGACCCGGTGTGTCGATCAGGTTCAAGACATAGGTCTGGCCGTCGCGCGCCTTGTAGTTGAGACGAACCGTCTGCGCCTTAATGGTGATGCCGCGCTCGCGCTCGATATCCATCGAGTCCAGCAACTGCTCTTTCATCTCGCGCAGCGATACCGCCTCGCAGCGTTGGATCAGACGGTCGGCGAGCGTCGACTTACCGTGATCAATGTGCGCGATGATCGCGAAGTTGCGTATGTGCGTCAGGTCGGTCATGCCCGCTGCCCGTATAGCCTCTTAAAGATGCGAGGAAAATTCGCCCCGGAACATAAGGCCGAACGCAACGCAAAGCAACGTCTGGAGAGCCTATGCCCGAAAATGCGCGGTGACCCAGGTAAAGCACCTGCAAAGGGCCGCACTTTAGCTCCTATCCCCGCAGCGTACCGCCGGTGGCCTTGCCGACCTGTGCGATGATCTTGGCGGACACCGCCTCGATTTCCGCATCCGTCAAGGTCTTGTCGCGCGGTTGCAGCGTCACCTCGATGGCCAGCGACTTGCTGCCGTCCGGCACGCCCTTGCCGACGTAGTGGTCAAACAGCTTGACCTCGGTGATCAGCGCACGATCCGCACCCCTTGCCGCGCGCAACAGCTTCTCGGCGGTAATGTCCGCATCGACCACGAAGGCGAAGTCGCGGCGAACCGGCTGGAACGCAGATGCCTCAAGTGCCGGGCGCAGATTGGTGCTCTTCTTTGGCACCGGTATTTCCTGCAGGTAAACCTCGAACGCCACGGCCGGACCACGCAACCCGACTGCCTTCAATATCCTTGGGTGCACCTCGCCAAAGACCGCTAAAACCTTCGGTCCAAGCCGCAAGCTGCCGGAGCGTCCCGGATGGTACCAACCCGGTGCATCGGCCGTGACTTGGAGATTCTCCGTTGGCGCGCCGCAGGCTTCCAGCGCTGCAAGGGCATCGCCCTTGGCATCGAAGGCGTCCAAAGTCCGTGACGTCATGTTCCAATGGCGACCGACAGCCTGGCCGGACCGCAGACCGGCAGCGACTTCTTGCTGATCCTCCGGACTGTCGCCCTGATAGGCCCCGCCGATCTCAAACAGCGCGACATCGGTCAAGCCGCGGTCACTGTTGCGGGCGGCAGCCTCGACAAGGTTGCCGATCAAAGTCGGCCGCATAGCGTCGAGGTCGCTGGAAATCGGATTAACCAGCATCAAGCTGTCCGGCACCGGCCGGAAGAGCTTGGCGAGCTTCGACGGCATGAAAGAGAAGGTCACCGTTTCATTGAGCCCGCGCCAGGCAAGCGCTGTCCGGGCCAGGCTCGTGCGACGGTCAAGCAGATCCAACGCCGGTTTGGGCAAATCCGTATCGCGCGCCAGGGACACCACTGGGATGGCGTCAAATCCGTGGATGCGCAGAACCTCCTCGACCAGGCAGGCTTCGCCTTCGATATCCGGCCGCCAGGAGGGCACGGCCGCCATCAGCGTGGCGCCGTCGTCGGATACCTCGAAACCAAGATCGCCCAAAATGCGTGCCTGCTCGGCTTTCGGCAAATCCAATCCGCCGAGGGTCGAAAGACGCTCCGGCCGCAAGCTTATGTTCCGGGAAACATCGGGGATTGCCCCGGCACTCACCGGATGGCTCGCCTCGCCGCCGCAGAGCTCCAGGATCCACTTGGTCGCCACCTGGACACCCCAGTCGGCTGACTGTGGGTCCAGACCGCGCTCGAAGCGATAGCGCGCATCCGACAGGATTCCCAGCCTCCGCCCGGAGGTTGCGACCCTTACCGGATCAAAAAGCGCGACCTCCAGAAAGACCTCGCTCGTTTCCAGCGTACAGCCGGAAGCCTCGCCGCCCATGATACCGCCGATTCCCTCCAGCGTGCCGCCGGTCTCGTCGGCGATAACCACCGTCTCGCTATCAGGGCGATAGCTGCGCTCGTCCAATGCCAGGATTTCCTCATCACCACGCGCCAAGCGCATGGTGAGGTCACCCTTGAGTTTGCCTGCGTCAAAAACGTGCAAGGGGCGGCCAAGGTCAAAGGTCACATAGTTGGTGATATCCACCAGCGCGGAAATCGGACGCAATCCAATCGCCTTGAGGCGACGCTGCATCCAAGCGGGGCTGGAACCGTTCTTGACGCCACGGAAGCTGCGCCCTGCGACATATGGACAAGCGTCCTCGGCCTCCGCTGGAAGATCGCGACGCCATTTGATGGGACTTTCGAAGCTGCCGCCGATGGAAGCCGCCTGCAGGGGCTTGAGGGTCCCCAGGCCAGCGGCGGCCAGATCGCGCGCCACACCGCGCACCCCCAGACAATCACCACGGTTCGGCGTGATCGCTATGTCGATCACCGGATCGTCGAGACCCATGACCTTGGCGAAGGGCGCACCGAAGGGTGCATTCTCGGGCAATTCGATAATGCCGCTGTGCTCGTCCGACAAACCCATTTCCCGTTCGGAAACGAGCATGCCATTGGATTCGACGCCCCGAATCACGCCCTTCTTGAGATCGACACCCGTGCCTGGCACATGCGTGCCGGCGGGTGCGAAAACGCCGATCATGCCGGTACGCGCGTTGGGTGCGCCACAGACAACCTGGACCTCACCCTGAATGGTTTCCACGATGCAAACGCGCAACCGGTCGGCATCCGGGTGAGGTTTAGCTTCCTTCACCCGCGCGACCGTAAAGGGCGCCAGTTCGGCGCTGCGATCCTCGACCCCCTCGACCTCCAGGCCGACCATCGAGAGAGTTTTGACGATATCCTCAAGCGTGGCGTCGGTATCCAGGTGATCCTTCAACCAGGAAAGCGTGAACTTCATGGCGCTCAGAGCCCCCTTACCATGGACGGCGTCTCAAGCGGTAGAAAGCCGTAGTGCCGCAGCCAACGCAGATCGCTGTCGTAGAAGGTTCTTAGATCCGGGATGCCATACTTCAACATGGCGATCCGCTCGATTCCCATGCCGAAGGCAAAGCCCTGATACTTGCGTGGGTCAATGCCGCAGTGTTCCAGAACCTTTGGGTGCACCATCCCGCTTCCCAGGATCTCCAGCCAATCCTTACCCGCACCTATCTTTAACTGACCACCCTCGCGGGAGCAGCCGATATCGACCTCGGCGCTGGGTTCGGTGAAGGGGAAGTAGCTGGGCCGGAAACGTACCGGCAAATCGTCCACGTCGAAGAACGCCCTGCAGAAATCGATCAACGTTCCTTTCAGATGACCCATGTGGGTCTTCTCGTCGATCACCAAGCCTTCGATCTGATGAAACATCGGACTGTGGGTGGCGTCGGAATCCGATCGGAAGGTGCGCCCGGGTGCGATGATGCGCAGCGGCGGCGTGGTTTTCTGCATGGTGCGAATCTGCACCGGAGAGGTGTGGGTCCGCAGCACCAGCCGCGAACCGTCCTCACGCTCGGGCAGATAAAAGGTATCGTGCTCCTGCCGGGCCGGATGTTCTTCGGGAATGTTCAAGGCGGTGAAATTGTGGAAATCATCCTCGATGTGGGGACCGTTCGCCACCGAGAACCCCATCTCGCCGAAGATCGCGACCAGTTCATCGACAGTGCGGCTGATCGGGTGAAGGCGTCCCAGTTCGGCCGGTCGCGCCGGGAGGGTTACATCGATGCGCTCTGCCTGCAGGCGGGCATCCAGCTCCGCCCCTTCCAGCGCACCCTTTCGACCCTCCAGGGCCTCTGCGATCTCGTCTTTCAGGGCGTTGAGCTGTTGGCCGCGCAGACGACGTTCTTCCGCGTCCAGTTGGCCCAGGCTTTTCATCTGCTGGGTTATGAGGCCCTTCTTACCCAAGGCCTCAATCCGCAGTTGCTCGAGCGACTGAAGATCGCCAGCGCCTTCGATACGCTTACCTAGTTCGGCCCTCAGCTTTTCCAGCTCACTCATCCCAGTTCCTTCGTCAACCACTTCGCCGTTCCGATCAGCAAGCCTTCAAACCGTCACTCCAGCTCCAAAAGCATGAGATCAAGCGCACCCTGCAGAATACCGCGGGCCCGACCATCGACAATGACATCCTCGGACGCAATCTTGCCCGTCTGGCGATTGTGTATCCACTGCAGCTGGATCACATGATCGCTGCCCTTGTTATCGGTCTTCTCAATCCGCGCTTCGACCAGAATAATCTCGTCCTTGCCTGCGACATAATCGCGGGCGGACCAATCGAAGGTTCCGCGTGCGCCTGCGATCTCCTTGACCAGTTCCTCGTTGGTTTGTCCGGTCAGGCTCTGGGCACGCTTGACCGCATCGATATCGCTCGAATAACCGCCGCAGGCCGCCAGAAACAAAATCCCGGCGAACAGCAGCTTTCGGCTGATCGTTGAAACGGTCATGATCGCTCGCTTTCCGTGAAACGCCACCGCAGGCCAGCCGGAACGCACCCCGGGCGGGAAGGTTCCGGCAGAGCCCGCAGTCAGCGATTACTTCTGAGCAGCGGCGCGGGCGGCCTGGGCCTGATCGACCAGAGCCTTGAAGGCCTCCGGCTCGCGGATCGCGAGGTCCGACAGAACCTTACGATCAAGTTCGATGCCGGCCTTGTTCATGCCGTCAATGAACTGCGAGTAGGTGATGCCATGCTCACGCACACCGGCATTGATGCGCTGAATCCACAAGGCGCGGAAATTGCGCTTGCGGACGCGGCGATCGCGATAGGCATACTGCAGGCCTTTCTCGACCTTTTCCTTCGCGACGCGATAAACGGTTGAATTGCGGCCCCGGTAGCCCTTGGCTGCCTTCAGGACCTTACTGTGACTGGCGCGGGCGGTAACGCCTCTCTTGACACGAGCCATTACGACACTCCTTCTTGCTTAGCTGTTTGGCTTGCTTAGCCGTTCGGCAGGAAATGCTTGCGCACGAATTTTGCGTCGGTCTCGGCCATGATGGTCGTCCCGCGCGCATGGCGCTTCATTTTCTGCGAACGCTTGCGAAGATTGTGCCGCTTGAAGGCGACGTTCATGCGAACCTTACCGGTCGCGGTCAAACGGAAGCGCTTTTTGGCGCTGCTGTTTGTCTTCATCTTGGGCATTTTGTCATCCTCTTTAGATTTAGAGCGTTTGATGAACCAACAGCAAAACGACCGGGCATGCCCTTTTTCAAGCCCGCCGTTGCTTTGGAGAGCCGGGTTATAACGTCTAGCCACCACCTTGGCAAGAGCGGCCCACCCAGTGATCGACGGGTGATAGCCTTAGCCCCAGGCCCGAACAAAAAGGACGGCCCGGCGGCCGTCCCTTTCATTTCTCGCGGCGATCCAAGCTAATCCACTAGCGCGGCGCCACCACCATGATCATCTGGCGTCCTTCGAGCTTGGGTAACTGCTCGACTTTGGCCACTTCTTCAAGATCGTTGCGCACCTTGTCGAGAAGCTGCAGGCCGAGATCCTGGTGCGCCATTTCGCGACCGCGGAAGCGCAAAGTAACCTTCACCTTGTCGCCGTCTTCCAGGAACCGGTTGATTGCCCGCATTTTCACATCGTAATCATGTTGATCGATGTTCGGGCGCATCTTGATCTCTTTGATCTCGATGATTTTCTGCTTCTTCTTGGCTTCGTTCTTTTTCTTCTGCGCTTCGTACTTGAACTTGCCATAGTCCATGACCTTGCAGACCGGTGGATCGACGTTCGGGGAAATTTCCACGAGATCGAGCCCCGACTCTGCGGCCAGGTCTAAAGCTTCTTCAATGGTAACGACGCCGCGGTTTTCACCTTCGGCGTCAATGATACGCACCTTGCGAACGTTGATCATGTCGTTCACGCGCGGACCCTCACGGGTGGGCGCGGCGTTCATTGGTGGTCTGGCTATGGATAATCTCCTGTCTTCGTTAAAGCAAATTGCCTGCAGAACACCTGTCTGCAACGCACAAGCAGCACGTCCTCCGCATCATGCAGGAGGAGCCGCTTCTTCCTTTAGTCTAACTATAGCGTCCTCAAGCGCAAGAATCTCTTGTTCTTTGCCGCCCAGCCGCCGCAAAGCTACCGTGCCCTCTTCCGCCTCGCGCTGGCCGACGACCGCAATCACCGGAATTTTGCGATGGCTGAGTTCACGAACCTTGTAGTTAATCTTCTCGTTCCGCAGATCGGTTTCAACACGCAAACCGGCAGCTTTCAGCGCTGCACTGGCCTTTTCCGCGTAAGCATCGGCATCATTCACGATGGTTGCGACAACCACTTGCACCGGCGCCAGCCAAAGCGGGAACCTGCCAGCGTACTGCTCAATCAAAATTGCCAGGAACCGCTCGAAGGACCCGAGAATCGCACGGTGCAACATAACGGGACGGTGCCGCTCGCCGTCCTGTCCGATATAGCTGGCATCCAGGCGCTCGGGCAGCACAAAGTCCACCTGCAACGTACCGCACTGCCAGTCACGGCCGATAGCGTCCGTCAGGACGAACTCCAGCTTCGGCCCATAGAACGCGCCCTCGCCGGGGTTCAAGGTGTAGGCGAGCCCCGCCGCTTCGGTTGCTTCTATCAGTGCCTGCTCGGCTTTATCCCAGGTCGCATCCGATCCGGCGCGCACCTCGGGCCGGTCGGAGAACTTCACCTTCACCTCCGCAAACCCCAGATCGCGGTAAACCGTCTGCAACAGATCACAGAAAATCTTGGTCTCGCTGACGATCTGCTCTTCGGTGCAGAATATATGGGCATCGTCCTGAGTGAAGGCGCGAACCCGCATCAATCCATGAAGCGCGCCCGACGGCTCGTTGCGGTGGCAGGCGCCAAATTCGGCCATGCGCAGCGGCAGGTCGCGGTAGGATTTTACGCCCTGGCGGAAAATCTGCACGTGGCCGGGACAGTTCATCGGCTTGACCGCTAGCGTCCGGTCCTCTGACTCGGCAATGAACATATGCTCGCGGAACTTCTCCCAGTGGCCCGAAGCCTCCCAAAGCGCGCGGTCAATGAGCTGCGGCGTTTTGACTTCCTGATAACCCGCGGCTTCCAAACGGCTGCTCATGTAGCGTTCGACGGTACGGTAGAGAGTCCACCCCTTGGGATGCCAGAAGACACTACCAACGGCTTCTTCCTGCTGATGGAAAAGGTCCATCTCACGACCCACGCGGCGATGGTCGCGCTTGGCGGCCTCCTCCAGCCGAAGCAAGTAGGCCTTGAGCTGCTTCTCGCTTTCCCAGCAGGTGCCGTAAACACGCTGCAACTGCTCGTTCTTGGCGTCGCCGCGCCAGTAAGCGCCGGACAACCGCAAAAGCTTGAACGCGTGGCCAAGCTGCTTTGTCGAGGCCAAATGCGGCCCCAGGCAAAGGTCGAGCCAGTCACCCTGGCGATAGATGGTGATCACCGCATCCTCGGCCAGGGTCGCGATATGTTCGGCCTTGTACTTCTCGCCAATCTCGTTGAAGTGTGCGATCGCGGCCGCGCGGTCCCAAACTTCGCGCTTGATCGGGATGTCCCGCTCGACGATCTCGTGCATGCGTTCCTCGATGCGCTCCAGATCCTCTGGGGTGAAGGGCTCCTTCCGGGCAAAATCGTAGTAGAAGCCGTCATCCGTGGCGGGTCCGAAGGTAATCTGCGTTTCCGGATAGAGCTCTTGCGCAGCCTGGGCCAGAACATGTGCACAGTCGTGTCGCAGCACCTCAAGCGCATCCGGGTGACTGCGCGTCACGATCTCCAACGCCGCGTCGCACTCCAGCTCGCGGTCAAGATCCCACAATGCGCCATTCACCTTGACGACAAGAGCATCCTTGGCAAGGCGAGGGCCAATGGATTCCGCCACTGTCCGCCCGGTCGCCGGGCGCTGGTAGCTGCGGGCGGAACCGTCCGGAAGTGTGATCTTGACCTCTGCCGATGACATGGCGCTGTTAACTCCAGTATTTGCGTTGCGGGGTTGGAACGATCACCGCGAGAAGATCGTCAATGATGCCGGCCCCGAGACCGCCCCAAAGGGCTATCTGTGTTGCACCCCGGGCTGGGGCAGACTTTATGAACAATAGAGGACCTGTCAAGATACCGGCCAAGCGAAATCACCCGAGCAGTTCCCCGTATACCGCCAGAGTCGCGTTGCACATCTGCTCTTTGGTGAAATGCCCGCGAATGTTTGTAATGGCCGCCGCCGCGATCTGCTCACGCATATGGTGACTGAGACCAAGCGCCCAGCGGATACCTTCAGCCAGAGCCTCCTGGTCGCCCGGCTTGACCAGCTTGCCGGTCACGCCCGCCAGAATCTGCTCGGGAGCCCCGCCGTGGTCGGTTGCCACCACCGGCCGGCCCATGGCCTGCGCCTCGCCGATCGTCCGGCCGAAGGATTCGGGATGGCTGGAAGCCGAAACCACGACATTGGCCAGCATGTAGGCCGCCGCCATGTCATTGCAGTGATCGACGAGCCACACGCGGTCGCCCAAACCAACCGACGCTATTAGTTTCTCAAGTTCCGTACGAAAACGGCTGCCGCCCTGGTCGGCACCGGCGATCACACAGGCAAACTCCATATCCTTCATACGGGCCAACGCGTGGATCAGGTCAGTCTGCCCCTTACCCCGGGTAAAGCGCCCGGCCAACAGCACCAACGGCAGGGTCTCTGGCAAACGCCATTGTTCGGCCAGTTGAATCACCCGTTCAGCGGAGACAGCTTCCGGTGCGAATATCCGTGTGTCCACGCCGCGCGGTATGCAGCGCAAGCGATCGGGCCCGACCCCGTAAACAGAGGCCAGATGGTCGGCAATATAACGCGACGGCGCGATAACCCGTTCGCCCCGGGCCATGATGGAGTTGTAGGTGCGCTTGATCTCCGAACCATGGCCATAGGCGCCATGGAAGGTCGTCATGAAGTGAATGCCTTCCGCGCGGGCCGCATAGTAAGCCGACCAGGCCGGCGCGCGGCTGCGGGCATGGATGATATCGACGTTGCGCGCGCGAATGAGCTGGCGCAGCCGTTTTACGTTGCGCCACATGCCGACAGGATTCTTGGTTCCCAGCGGAAGGGTAACGTGTTCAGCCTGAACCCGCTGCAGCTCGTAGGCCATCGGCCCGCCCTCCGAGGCAACGAGCGAAACGCAGCCCGCCTGCACCAGTGCGCCCGCGATATCGACGGCGCCGCGCTCAACGCCGCCGGCGACCAATGCCGGCAGGACCTGCAGCACGACGGGCGGGCGCCCCTCGACAGGAGCAGGCGCGGAGATGTTACTCTTCGATTCAGACATGATAGGGCCGAGCTTATGCCTTGTTTTTGTCTTCCGCGAAAGGACCTAGATCGAAGAAGGTGACAGCATGACGCAATCGAGCAACCCGGCAAGCAATCAAGTCAGCTATCTGGCGTGTCCCAACGATGCCAGGATCGCCTATCATCGCTTGCAGGGGAAGGGCCCTGGAATCGTTTTCCTGGGTGGTTTCGCATCGGATATGACCGGCACCAAGGCCCTCGCCCTGGAAGCCTTTGCACGCGATCGGGGACAAGCCTTTCTGCGCTTCGATTATCAAGGACACGGTGCTTCCAGCGGCAGGTTCGAGGACGGCTCGATCGGCCTTTGGGCCGAGGACGCCAAGGCTGCCATCGCCGCGTTGACCCAGGGCCCGCAAATTCTGGTGGGTTCGTCGATGGGGGGATGGATCATGTTGCTGGCTGCGCTGGCCATGCCTGAGCGTGTCGCGGCGCTCGTCGGCATCGCCCCCGCACCCGACTTCACCGAAGACCTGATGTGGGCCGGATTCACGGCGGAAGTGCGCACCCAAATTATGGAGACGGGTGCCTATCGGGAGCCGTCCGACTATAGCGACGAGCCGTACGTCATTACCCGGAAACTGATCGAGGATGGCCGCCAGAACCTTTTGCTTCGCGACCCGATCCCCCTCTCTTGCCCGGTGCGCATTCTGCAAGGGCTGGAAGACCGGGACGTGCCCTGGGAGCACGCCCTCAAACTCTGCGCCGCGCTGGAAAGCAGCGATGTCGAGGTGACACTCGTCAAGGGTGGCGATCACCGCCTGTCGGAACCAGCCGACCTGGATCGCCTGGCGATGACATTGGAGCGTTTACTTGAGCGCTTTTAGGCCAACCTGATAGTTCGGGTATCGTAGGCGGTAACGCAGTTCGTTCTTGAGCTTTGCGTTCGAGACCCGGCGGCTGTCCGCGTAGAAGGACAGCGCCATAGGGGTCATGGTCTTGGCCGCTTCCTCGAAGGGAATCAACGGCAGCGAAGGCCGCCCCAGCAGGCCGCAGGCATAATCCGTTACCTCTTCGGCCGAAGCCGGCAGGTCGTCGGCAAGATTGTAAATCGCGCCTGGTTCCGGCTTGGCGATGGAAGCCCGCAATGCGCCGACGATATCATCCAGGTGTATGCGGCTGAACACCTGACCCGGTTTGTCGATACGACGGGCCGTGCCTCTTGCCACTTCCTCGAGCGCATTGCGCCCTGGTCCATAGATGCCCGCCAGCCGAAAGATATGCAGCGGCAATGCGGCGCGCGCGGCAAGCTTTTGCCAACCCTGTTCCTGCTTGACCCGGCGAAGACCACGCGGACCGCTGGGATTGAGCGGCGTGGTTTCATCAACCCACCCACCCTGATGATCGCCGTAGACTCCTGTCGTGGAGAGGAGCCCCACCCATGCCAAATTCTGAAGATCGGCTATATGCTCATCTTCATGATCGAGAGCCGGATCGCCCTCGGCATCTGGGGGAAGCGTAATCAGGAGATGCGTCGTTCCACGAAGGGCCAATTTCGGGTCGGCCAGATGATGGCCGCGATCAAACAGAAAAGCCTGTATGCCCTGTGCCTTCATGGCGGCCGCCTTCTCGGCACTTCGAGTCGTCCCCGCCACCTTCCAGCCCTCGGGGAGCAAACGCGTGGCCAGACGTTGGGCGACATAGCCCAGTCCGAAAACAAACAGGCGGCGTTCGTTGCCGTTGCGTGAAACAGCGTTCTCCATCCGCTAAGGGTGGCTGCTGGGATGCCGTCAAGCAAGCAGGAAAAGCCCCTTGCACTGGCCCGGGCTGTGACGGCGTAATGGCGGCCATGACACACACCTCCCCCTTTCGCCGCTTCCGCAGGTCCTCAGCCTTCCTTGCCGTGGCCGTCGCTGGAATGTTCGCCGTCGTTGTTCCTCTTTGGGCGCAAACGACCGGGCAAGGCGACGGCGTACCCACTGGCGGCGCCGAGCGCTACGACATCTGCATGAAGATGGCGTTCGGTACGCCGGAGTTGGCGTTGAACGAAGCCAATGCATGGGGCAAGGAGGGCGGCGGCTTGCCGGCCGAGCACTGTGCGAGCGTCGCCTTACTGAACATGGGCAGGCTCGAGGAGGGGGCCAGCCGCTTGACCGCCATGGCCGATGCCATGACCGGCATGCGCCCTGAACTCCGGATTGGTGCTTACGGACAAGCGGGACAGGCCTGGACCATGGCCGGCGACAGCAAAGCGGCTCTGGCGGCCCAGTCCAAAGGGCTAACGCTTGATCCCGACAATGTGGAGTTGTTGATCGATCGCAGCTTCAGCCATGCCCTGACAAGGGACTTCTGGGCGGCTTTGGACGATCTCAACAAAGCCAGCGATCTGGCACCCAACCGACCCGACATTCTTGTCTACCGCGCCACCACCTATCGGTTCTTGGAAACCCCAGAGCTTGCCTTGGACGATGCCAACCGGGCCTTGGTGCTGGCGCCGGACCTACCCGAAGGCTTGCTGGAGCGAGGTATTCTGCGGCGTTTGACCGGGGATGAAACCGGTGCCAAGGCGGACTGGGAAAGATTGATTCAGGTCGCCCCACAAAGCGCGGCCGCGCAGTCTGCCAGACAAAACCTCGAGAGGATCACCAAGCCGTAATTTACTCTACGCATTGGAGGCTGGCCTAGGATTGCTAGAAATTCGTCGCTTCAGGCGGCTTGCTATCAATGCACTTGCGCACCAACACGATGCCTGGCTCGTCGCTGGTGGTCGCAGTTTGATAGCCCAAATCCTTCACGAGGTGCAGCATCGGCCGATTTTCTGCCAGAATTTGCCCCGTTATCTCAGACACTTGACGGGACCGGCAGTACTCCTCGATTCGGGCCATCAGTTCGTGCCCCAATCCGCTTCCCTTCTTGTCGGAGCGGACCACGATGGCAAACTCCGCGTTGCGACCACCTGCGTCGCCGTTTTGGTTGATTATGGCTCTGACCACTCCCCAAATCTCCTGTTTGAAGAGGGTCTTCCGAACGGCCACAAACGCCATTTCCCGATCATAATCTACCTGCGCCAACTGCGCTGCGAGAGGCTGCTTCAATTCCTTCATAGGGCCAAAGAACCGCATGCGAACATCTTCCGGTGTCAGATGTGTGAAGGCTTCCCGCAAGGCGCCCTGATCGTTCGCTCTGATCGGCCTTAAAACGAGGACATCTCCGGCGTTCGTTCTTATGATCCGGGCCAATTCTTTCGGGTAACGCGCCGGTCGCGCCTTTGGAGACTCCTTGGCCGCATCCCTTGTTGCGATCGGGTCGGAAGAAGACCAATAAATGGAGCGCCCAAGCTTGCCCGCCCGCAGTGCGTTTCTGAAGTAAGTCATCGACAAATGCCCGAGACTCAAGACACGCATCTTGTGACCTCTTGGGTGAAATATCGAACCGGATAGCTTCATAGTACTCTTTCTATGCTGCAGTGCAACATATTGAGTTTCCCAGGCCAAAACCAAGGGGACTCGCGGCGGATGCCCTTCCCAAGCGCTACAGCGCCGCCTAAAACAGAAGACCATCGCGGCCGCAGAAGCCGTACAGGAGTTGATGAAAGCGAGTCTGGCATGACAAGTAGCGAGACGATGAGCAACAGTTCTGGCGCAGTGCGCCTGCCCGGAACGGCCGACAGTGCGCCGTTCCTTTGCCTGATTGTTACCGCCACGCTGCTCACGTCTCTCTTTGCGTCCAAGGTGTTTACCTTGGCATTCCTTTCGTTGGCGCTGGTTCTGCTCTTTCTCAATGCGCAAGAGCCCTCCCGCTCCAGCATTGCCGGCTCCGGCGTGAAGCAGCTTTGGATCGCTTTGGGTCTTCCCCTCGCTTACATGTTCCTTTCGAGTTTCTGGTCAAACGACCCCGGCTTCAGCCTGCTTGCGGCCGGCAAATTACTGATTCTCCTATTGGTCGGAAGCCTCGCGGTTTCGCCGCATTTCTCGCGTCACATCCTGGCCACCTGGACAACGCGCCTTGCCGGAGCGGCATGGCTACTACCCTTGGTTCTGATCGTTGCCGTCGTCACCCTGGCGGGGGCGGCCTTCGACAGCCTCTTCCAACCCAACGCCGTGCCCCTGCTATCGGACGTCAACAAGCTGCTAGCCACGGCCTTTCCGCTCTTGTGGATTCTGGCGGCTTGCTTGGGAGCCGACCTACGGAAGTCATGGTTGGTTCTATGGTTGATCGCGCTGATTTTCTTGAGCGGCGAGCACGTGGTCGGACCTCTGGCTTTTGCGCTCACTGCCTTCGTTTTGCCTGTTGCGGCGCATTTCCGACGCCCTGAATGGATCGTGCCCATGGCCGCGCTGGCGGCCAGTAGCATCATTATTCTTGCGGCGATTTACTTCCAATCACAGGGCGGCCCCGTCGTCGAAGGAGATCGAAACGCTGGGGCGCTTTCCGAGCTACTTGCCAGAGTGAACGCGGGCGACCGCCAAATGATCTGGTTGCAGGCATTCCGGGTGTTCCTGGAAGAACCCTGGTTCGGGCACGGCTTCCGGATGTCGCGCTTTATCCTGGAAGCCGGTACCGGGGGCAACCCACCGGCCCATATTCTCCATCCACACAACTTCACCCTGCAGATTCTAATGGAGGTTGGCATTCTGGGCATGCTGGTGATCTACACAGGATTCTCCCTGGCTTGGGTCAAGCTGCTGTCCTGGATGAACCCGCAAGGTGTACAGCTTGCAACCGGTCTTGGATTTTGCCTGCTCGTCGTCTGGTCTGCCGGGTTCGGCGTCTGGCAGAGCTATCTGCTGGGCGCCTTTATCTCCGGTCTCACGCTGATTCGGCTGTGCTTTCCAAGCGCGCCGACCTCAACACCTCAAGGCGCCCAACCCAAATGACCAAAAGCATCGCCGGAATACCCAGCACCGCGGCATAAAGAAAGAATGAGTGGTAACCCAGCGCTTCCACGACCTCGCCTGAGAACCCGCCGATGAACTTGCCCGGCAGAGTCATCAGCGATGAAAAGAGCGCGTACTGCGTCGCTGTATAACTGGAGCTCGTGAGGCTGGAGAGGTAGGCGATGAATACCGAGCCGGCCAGTCCGCCGGCCAAATTGTCGGCGCTGATGGTCACCACCAGGAAACCGAGGTCGGGGCCGAGACTGGCGAGTGTGGCGAACAGCAGATTCGTGACAGCCACCAGCAAGGCCCCCAGGAACAAAGGGCGCAGGAGTCCGAAGCGCACGACGAGAACACCGCCAACAAAAGCGCCGGCCAGACTCATGACAAGGCCATAGAGCTTGCTGACACTGGCAATCTGGGATTTCGTGAACCCAAGATCGATGTAGAAAGGATTGGCCATGACGCCCATGGTGATGTCGGAGATGCGGTAGAATGCGACCAACATCAAAATCACCAAGGCCATGCGCCCGTTGCGGCGGAAGAAATCCACGAAGGGACAGACCGCTGCGCCATAGAGCCAGGCCGCCACGGCAAGACCGCCTTGCGCTGGCCGGCCACCGAGGAAAGCCTCCACTTCGGGCAGCTTCAGGACTTCCAAACGATCCTTATTGATTTCCGGCTCATGAATTATCAGGACAGTGACGATGCCAACCCCTACCAGCAGCGCCATGGTCGTGTAAGCGGCAAACCAGGTGAAAAAATCCGCCATGTACAGGGCGCCCGCCCCGGCGGCCAGCAGCCCGAACCGATAGCCCAGCTGATAGGTCGCGGCCATCGCGCCCTGAAGGTCCTTCTTGACCGCCTCGATGCGATAGGCGTCGATGGCGACGTCCTGCGTTGCCGAGGAAAAGGCCACCAGGAACCCGAAAGCAATCACGGGAGCCAACGACATTGCCGGATCACTCGTGGCCAGGCCAAACAGGCCTGCGGCGATACCGGCCTGCGCCACCAGCATCCAGGAACGCCGCCTGCCGAGCAGACGGGTTAATCCCGGCAGCTTGAGATTGTCGACGACCGGCGCCCAGAAGACCTTGATCGAATAAGTGATGCCCAGCCAGGAAAGGTAACCGATGTCGGCGCGGTTAATGCCCGCTTCCGTCAGCCAGGCAGAGAGCGTCGAGAAGACCAGCAGAAAGGGAAGGCCGGCGGAGAACCCCAGAAACAGCATCGCCAGCACCCGAGGGTGGCGATAGACGGTGACAGCTTCGCTCCAAGAGCGACGATCGGACCGTCCATTGCTGTTGCTGGCGTCAGACGGCATCTTTCAGGCGGCTTTCCTTCTTACGCTCATGCGGGTCAAGGTAGCGTTTGCGCAGCCGGATCGATTTTGGTGTCACCTCGACCAGTTCGTCTTCCTCCACGTAACTGAGCGCTTGCTCCAGGCTCATGCGCCGTGGCGGCGTCAGCAGCACGTTGTCATCCTTGCCGGAGGCACGCACGTTGGTCAACTTCTTCGCCTTCAGGGGGTTGACCTCAAGATCGTTCCCGCGGCTGTGCTCGCCGATGATCATGCCGCCGTAAACCGGCTCACCGGCACCGACGAACAACTGGCCCCGTTCTTCCAGATTCCATAGCGCATAGGCTACGGACGATCCCTGGCCGTTGGAGATCAAAACGCCGACCCGGCGCCCCGCGATCTGGCCCTTGTACGGCCCGTAGTGCGAAAAGACGCGGGCCATGATGCCGGTACCCCTGGTATCGGTCAGGAACTCGCCGTGATATCCGATCAGGCCACGCGCGGGGACTTGGAAGGCCAGGCGCAGCTTACCGCCGCCCGAGGGCTTCATTTCCAGCAACTCGCCCTTGCGCTGGCTGATCTTGTCCACGACGACGCCGCTGTACTCTTCGTCCACGTCTACCTGAACCTCTTCGTAAGGCTCCTGTCTGTCACCGGTCTGCGGATCGTTCCGGAACAGCACGCGCGGACGGCTGATGGAGAGTTCGTAGCCCTCCCGGCGCATGGTTTCGATCAGAACCCCCAGTTGCAACTCGCCACGTCCGGCGACCTCGAAGGAATCCTTTTCACCGGTTTCGGTGACACGGATCGCGACGTTGCCCTCCGCTTCCCGCAGCAAGCGGGCGCGAATCATACGCGACGTCACCTTGTCCCCCTCGCGTCCCGCATAGGGGGAATCGTTGATCGAGAAGGTCATTGCCAGCGTTGGCGGATCAATGGGCTGCGAGGGAATGGCCTCTGTCACGCTTGGATCGGCAAGGGTATCGGCTACGGTCGGTTTCTCCAATCCGGCGATGGCCACGATATCACCTGCGCGCGCTTCCTCGACCGCCTCACGCCTTAGGCCACGGAACGCCAACAGCTTGGTCAGGCGAGATTGCTCGATCACCTTGCCGTCACGGGTCATGGCATGCAGCGGCATGTTTACCCGCGCCACGCCCTCGGCGATGCGTCCGGTCAGAATGCGCCCCAGATAGGGATCATACTCCAAGGTCGTCGCCAGAAGCTTGAAAGGCTTCGTTTGGTCGCCCTCGGCCAAAGGCACGCGCCGGGCAATGGCGTCGAAAAGCGGCGCCAGATTCTCGCGCGGATCATTTTCCAGGTCATCGACCGCCCAGCCATCACGACCAGAGGCAAAGAGCGTGGGAAAGTCCAGCTGCTCCTCATCGGCATCCAGCGCGCTAAAGAGATCGAAGACCGCATCCTGCACCCAGAAGGGACGCGCATCGGATTTGTCAATCTTGTTGACGACCACGATGGGCTGCAATCCGCGGCGCAGGGCCTTCATGGTCACGAACTTGGTTTGCGGCATCGGACCCTCAGCGGCATCGACCAGCAGCAAAACACCATCGACCATCGAAAGAATACGCTCGACCTCACCGCCGAAATCGGCGTGACCGGGCGTATCGACGATGTTTATACGCTCGCCCTTCCACTCAACCGAGGTACATTTTGCAAGGATGGTGATGCCACGCTCGCGCTCCAGATCGTTGCTGTCCATCGCGCGTTCAGCCATATGCTGATTCTCACGAAAGGTGCCCGACTGGCGGAGCATTGAATCGACCAACGTGGTCTTTCCATGGTCAACGTGGGCGATGATCGCCAGATTGCGGATGCGTCCGCTCATGGTTTTTAGAGTCCGTGGCTCAGTTAATGCCGAGGCGCGTCTTCGCCAGCTCTTTCAAGCTGGTCTCCGGCCGCGCGCCGTAGTGGGAAATTATCTCCGCCGCTGCTATCGCGCCCAGACGGCCGCAGGTCGCCAAATCGAGCCCCTGAGCATAGCCATGGAGGAAACCTGCAGCGTAAAGGTCTCCGGCGCCGGTGGTGTCTACCACCTTTTGTACCGGTTCTGCATCAATTACCTGCATATCATCGCCAGAAAGTATGATCGAGCCCTTCTCGCTGCGGGTCAGCGCAGCAACCTTGCAGTGCCCGCGCACCTTTTCCAGCGCCTCGTCGAAGGTGGTCACCTGATAGAGCGAGAGAATCTCCTGCTCATTGGCGAACAATAGATCAACATGCCCCGCCACGAGGTCCAGAAAGGACTCGCGATGACGGTCCACGCAGAAAGGGTCCGAAAGGCTGAGCGCAACCTCACCGCCGGCATCATGAGCGGTTTCGGCGGCGCGCAGGAACGCTGCCTTCGCTGGTGGCGCGTCCCAAAGATACCCCTCTAGATAGGTGATCTTCGACGCCGCAATCGTGGTGGTATCAACATCCTCCGGCGCTATCTGCACGGATGCCCCCAAAAAGGTGTTCATGGTCCGCTGGGCATCCGGCGTTACCAGAATCAAGCAACGCGCCGTCGGCTCGCCGATCATCGCAGCCGGGGTTTCGAATGCAACGCCGGACGCGCGAATGTCATGACGAAAGATGCCGCCGAGTTGATCGTTTCGCACCTTTCCAATGAAGGCGGCGCGGCTCCCCAACTGGGCCAAACCGACCATCGTGTTGGCGACGGACCCTCCGGAGACCTCGCGGCCCGGTCCCATCGCATTGTACAGGCTCTCGGCACGCTGTGCGTCGATCAGGGTCATGACCCCCTTCTCCAATGCCTCTTGCTGCAAGAAGGCGTCATCTGCAGGTGACAGGACATCGACAATAGCATTGCCGATACCAACCACGTCATAAGGCTGTTGGGTCATGAGGTCGTTTCCTTTCGCGCAATTCTGCTTTGCGCGCGCAGCTTTACCGCCTGACCGCCCGAGGAGCAATGGCGAAGGCTGAATCCGGCCTTCAACGGTACGGCATTCGGTCCAACGCCATCATGAAGGGATGCGCGAGAGCCTTGCCCCGAGGCCTCGGGTCGCGCTAAACCCCTGCTCATGTTCTCAAGCCTTGCCAAATCCTTCGCCCAGCTCTCCGACCCGCGCGTCCGCAAAGTGGTCTGGTGGAGCATTCTCTTGGCGCTCGGCGTCTTCGTTCTGCTGTGGATCGGCTTCGGCTTCCTGCTGTCATGGGGTGGCGATTCACTGGCCGCCTGGCTTCAGTCGCTGGGCTGGGAGGGATTCCTCCTGCGCTCGGTCGAGTGGCTGGCTGCCGCCGCCTCTGTCGGCGCACTGCTGATTGTCTCGCTCCTGGTCTTTCCAGGTGTGGTCGGAATTCTGATTCCGCTTTACCTGGATCAGGTAGCCGACGCCGTCGAGGACAGGCATTATCCCGGCTTGCCGCCAGCGCGTCCGCAGCGCTTGGCTGAAATGCTGCTGGACGCCCTACGCCTGGTCGGCGCGACGGTTGCGCTCAACTTGCTGGCGTTGCCGTTTTATCTGATTTTCCTCTTCATACCTGGCCTCAACCTACTGCTGTTCTACCTGCTCAACGGCTATCTGCTGGGTCGGGAGTACTTCGAGCTGGTTGCGGTCCGACGCTTGGCGCGCAGCGAATTGAAACCGGCTTGGAAAGCCAGGAAGGGGCGTTATCTGGTAGCAGGTGCGTTAATAACCTTCCTCCTAACCATTCCGCTGGTTAATCTGATAGCGCCCGTCGTGGCCACGGCCTTCATGGTTCACCTCTTTCAGAACGCATCAAAGGCCTGAGGGCGGCGACCGTTCGCAAGCCGGCAGTCCGGTGGTTCATAAGGGAGTTTCAGGGGATGTTCGGGAAGAAAAACAAAGACGGCGGAAACAACCCCAGCGATCCGCGGACAAGGGATACAATCCCACGGGGCCCACGCCCGGCCGGGACGGAACGTGAGGAGACGAGACCGCTGCGCCGTACAACCGGCGAGTTGCCACTCACGCCGCCAAGTCGCCAGGAATTCGCCGGTCCCACTGAGCGTTACGACCCCACGGAGCGCTATGCAACGAGCGCGCCGCGCACCGCGGAACCATCGCCGCCACCAGTTGCGCCGGTCGCTCCAGCGCCCAGCATTCCCGGCACCAGGGATTCCAGCGAAGGCGAGGGTCAGCGCCTGTCCGTTGGCAAGGGCATCAGCCTAACCGGCGAGATTCGCAACTGCGAGAGCCTGTTTGTCGAAGGCGAGGTCGAGGTCAAGCTGACGGACTGCAAGTGGTTGAAGATTGCGGCAGGCGGCTTAGTCAAGGGTACGGCCACGGTTGAAAATGCCGAAATCAGCGGTTCCTTTATCGGCGAGCTTACAGTTCGCGGCTGCTTAAGCGTCAAGCGAGGTGGCCTTGTCGAGGGCGACACGAAGTATACTGAACTTGAGATCGAACGCGGCGGCCGCCTGACCGGCAAGAGCGACAAGAACGAACTGGACTCCTGACCCCCATGCACCTGCCGACCGCCCGCCTCGCATCGCTTCTTTTGCTTGCCTTGACCGTGAGTGCTTGCCAACAGACTGCGCTTGCGCCCAGCGCCTCCCTGCCAGCGCAGTCCCCGGCTCCAGCGCCAAATAAGCCCGCAGCGACACCGTCGGATCTAGCCGGGCTCGATGCTAACGGCCTTGATGCGCTTCTGGGACGGCCGACCGTGATCCGACGCGAGGCCGATGCCATGATATGGCAGTATCACGCTCGCGGATGCGTGCTAGATCTATTCCTCTATGCCAATGCGCCGGATAAAACCCAGCGGCTCGTGCATGTGGAAGCGCGCAGCGACGATGACGCCAGCCCTCTGGAAACCGGCGCCTGCTTGGCGGAACTTTCAGACCCCTCCCGGCACCTGACCGCCAACGCCGACTAACGCCGGCCGATCAGGACTTACGCCGACTCGCCTTGGGCGGCTTGCTGACAAAGTCCTGTTCGCTGGTTTTCTGTTTGAAGCTGCAAAGATCATTGACGACGCAGCGCGGGCATTCGGGTTTGCGCGCCTTGCAAACATAGCGGCCGTGCAGGATCAACCAGTGATGCGCATGCAGCATGCGATCCTCCGGCACGGCTTTCAGCAGCTTCAACTCAACCGCCAGCGGCGTCTTTCCAGGTGCCAGCCCAGTGCGGTTCGAGATACGGAAAATGTGCGTATCCACGGCCATGGTCGGCTGGCCGAAAGCCACATTGAGCACGACATTGGCGGTCTTGCGGCCAACCCCCGGCAAGCTTTCCAGGGTTTCCCTGTCCGCAGGGACCGCGCCGCCGTGTTCCTCTATAAGGATACGGCACAAGGCAATGATGTTCTTGGCCTTGGAATTAAAGAGTCCGATGGTTTTGACATAGTCCTTCAAGCCCTCCTCGCCCAGCGCCAGGATTTTTTCCGGCGTGTCGGCGACGGGAAAGAGCTTCTGCGTTGCCCGGTTGACGCCCGCGTCGGTCGCCTGGGCCGAAAGTACGACCGCGACCAGCAAGGTGAAGGGTGAGGTATATTCCAGCTCGCTCTTCGGTTCCGGCATCGAGGCCGCCAAACGATCAAAAAAGGTGACAACATCGGCTTTCTTCATGAATCTTATTTCCCTTGTGAGTCTTGGGCCCTTTGCAGCCTCTCTCTTGGCACCGTTCGCCTCTCGGCTTTATTCTCCTCTTATGACACAGAGCAACCCTTTGCCCGAAGGAAATGAAGCAGTCGTTTTCGACGCTTTGCTGGAGCCGCACCGCAGCCTCAGCCCGCTCGGTTTCCTGTTGCTGATGACAGCGATCTGCTGCCTCAGCGGGGCGGCGGGGTTTTTCTTTTTCCTCGTGGGCGCCTGGCCGGTAGTCGGATTCCTGGGCCTCGACGTGTTGTTGGTTTATCTGGCCTTTCGCGCCAACTACCGCAGTGCCCGGATGTTCGAGCGGTTATCCTTGACGCCGCAACAGCTTCACGTGCAGCGCGTGGGGCCCAGCGGACAGGCGTGGGAATGGAGGTTTCAACCCGCATGGCTAAAAGTCGAGATCGACGACCCTCCCGAACCGGACAGCCCGCTCCTGCTGCGATCTCACGGCCGCAGCCTTACAATCGGGGCGTTCCTGACTGCCGAAGAACGGCTCGACCTAGCCCAAGCACTGCGCGGAGCGTTGGCAAACCTATCCTGGCGAACCGCGCCGCTTAACGTCCCCCCGCCACCCTCAAGATAGCGCCTGTAACGTAAGAAGCTGCGTCCGAGAGCAGCCACAAGACCGGCTCGGCGATCTCGTCGGGACTGCCGGGACGGGCCAGGGGAATCATGGGCGCGATCTTCGCCACGCGGCCTATGACGCCGGACTCGCGCTCGTGAATTTCGGTATCTGTCAGACCCGGCGCGACCGCGTTCACGCGGATACCGTCATCGCCCAATTCCTTGGCAAGACCCTGGGTAAAGGAGTCGACCGCACCCTTGGTCGCGGCGTACCAGGTGTACTCGTTCGGAGAGCCCAGGGTCGCGGCACTGGAGGAGATATTGACGATAGCGCCACCCGCACCGCCATGGCGGGTAGAGGCGCGGCGCACGAAGCTGCACGCGCAGTTGATCACACCCATGACATTGACCGCGACGACGCGTTCCATTGTAGCGGTTTCGGCCTCGTCAAGACGGCTGGCGCGGCCCGTCAGGCCCGCATTGTTCACCAGATAGCGAACCGGGCCCAATACAGATTCCGCCCCGTCAAAAAGCGCTTCCACCTGGGTTGCGTCCGCGACATCGCCGGGCAGGGCCACGGCTCTGCCACCGGCTGCTTGTATCTCCTTGGCCAGTGCCTCGGCCTCGGCGGCCGAGCGACTGTAGTTGATGGCCACGGCGTAACCACGGTTGGCGGCAAGCCGTGCGACGGAAGCGCCGATACCGCGACCACCACCGGTCACCAGAAGACAAGGTTTATCTGCCATCGCGACCATCCCTCTCGCTTTTAACTTATCGAAACGCCTGCCCGAAGCTTCCCAGCCACGGGCCACGATCTCAAGCCCAAACCACCCCTGAGTCCAACATGGCGGGGTTGCAAGATACCAAGGAAGGAAGGCGGCTGGCCGGTGGAAGTGCCCCGGGCCGGTCTGTGGGAGAGGGAGAGGGAGAGTCGACCGGCCCGGGACGAAGCAGTTCAGTGATGAACTGCGACCTATTAGGTCGGTGTTTCAAGGAAGCGGTCTTCTGTCCGGATTACACCGGGACGGATACCGATAGCTCGCCGGCCAAGGAAACAGGCAAGAAACGCCCGAAACCCATCAGCGCAAAGCCCAAACGAACGTCCATTTTTCCGGAACGTCCTGGCCCCCACTGTCACCGGTCGGTTGCTGCTTCCAGGAAGGCACCGACTTCTTATGACACAGCCGGATCGTTCAGCGATCCGACCTGTACCAATCATTTAGGGCTAAAGAGCACCGTTACGCAACAGCAAAACATGCCTCGAACCTTCAGACCCGGCGTTCCACCATCAGCTTTTTGATCTCGCCGATGGCTTTGGCGGGGTTGAGGCTCTTGGGGCAGGTCTTGGTGCAGTTCATGATCGTGTGGCAGCGATAGAGGCGGAAGGGGTCCTCAAGCTGATCCAGACGCTCCCCGGTGAACTCGTCGCGGCTGTCGGCGATCCAGCGATAGGCCTGCAGCAACACAGCCGGACCCAGATAGCGATCACCGTTCCACCAGTAGCTGGGGCAGGAGGTGGAGCAGCAGAAACACAGGATGCATTCCCACAGGCCATCCAGCTTGGCGCGCTCGCCCGGGGTTTGGAGACGCTCGCGCTCCGGTGCTGGCGTCGTGCTTTTCAACCAGGGTTCGATCGAGGTGTACTGGGCGTATACCTGATTGAGATCGGGCACCAGGTCCTTGACCACCGGCATGTGCGGCAAGGGATAGACCTTCACGTCTTCCTTCACTTCCTCGACGAACTTGGTGCAGGCCAACGTGTTGGTGCCATCGATGTTCATAGCGCAGGAACCGCAAACGCCCTCGCGGCAGGACCGGCGAAAGGTCAGCGTCGGATCGATCTCGTTTTTAATCTTGATCAGCGCATCCAGAACCATCGGCCCGCAGTCGGCCATATCCACCGTGTAGCTGTCGACGCGCGGGTTCTGCCCGTCATCGGGGTCCCAACGGTAGACCTTGAAGGTCTTGGGTTTTTTGGCGCCAGCAGCATTACCCCAGGTCTTGCCTTCTTGAACGCGGGCGTTCTTTGGCAGCGCAAATTCGGCCATATCTTCCTTGCCTCTCTTGTCTCGTCTTTACCGGTCCAGCGCTCAGTAAACCCGCGCTTTAGGCGGGAAGGACTGCACTTCGTTGGTCATGGGCTGCAGGTTGACGCGGCGGTCGCCGAAGGTGACCTTACCCTCGTCGTCGCACCACACCAGCGAGTGCTTCATCCACTTTTCATCGTCCCGATCCGGGAAATCCTCGCGGGCATGCGCGCCGCGGCTTTCCTCCCGGCGCGCCGCCGTGGTCATGGTGGTCATCGCCTGGTACATCAGATTGTCGTACTCCAAGGTCTCCACCAGATCGGAGTTCCAAATGAGCGAGCGGTCGCTGACCGCCACATCACCACTCTCCTGCCAGACGGCCTCAAGCTTCTTGACGCCTTCCTCCAGCACTTCGCCGGTTCGGAAGACCGCCGCGTGATCCTGCATGGCGCGCTGCATCTTGGCGCGCAACGCGGACGTTGCCTGGCCGCCTTTGGCGTGGCGAAGGCGGTCCAGACGCTCCAGCGCCCGCTCGTCCGCATCTGCGGGTAGGGGCTTTTGGCTTTCCCCGGGCTTCAGTATGTCCGCGCAGCGCAGCGCGGCTGCACGCCCGAAGACAACCAGGTCAAGCAGCGAATTCGACCCGAGGCGGTTGGCGCCATGCACCGAGACGCAACCGGCCTCGCCTACGGCCATCAGGCCCGGGACGGTCCGGTTCTCGTCCTTGGGATCGCCCGCCAGCACTTCACCGTGCAGGTTGGTCGGGATACCGCCCATGTTGTAGTGACAGGTCGGGAGTACCGGGATTGGCTCACGGGTCACATCGACGCCGGCGAAAATCTTCGCCGTCTCGGAAATACCCGGTAGACGCTGGTGCAGCGTCTCGGGATCGAGATGCTCAAGATGCAAATGGATATGATCCTTGTTCGCGCCGACACCACGACCTTCGCGGATTTCCATGGTCATGGAGCGGCTGACGACATCGCGGCTCGCCAAGTCCTTGGCGGAGGGGGCATAGCGCTCCATGAAACGCTCACCTTCCGAGTTGGTGAGATAACCGCCTTCGCCGCGCGAGCCTTCGGTAATCAAACAGCCCGCACCATAGATGCCGGTCGGGTGGAACTGCACGAACTCCATATCCTGCAAGGGCAGGCCCGCGCGAGCGGCCATGGCATTGCCGTCGCCGGTCTGGGTATGCGCGCCGGTGCAGGAGAAGTAGACGCGGCCATAACCGCCTGTTGCCATGATGGTCATCTTGGAGCGGAAGCGGTGAATCTTGCCGTCATCCAGATTCCAGGCAACCACACCCCTGCACTCGCCGTCCTCCATCATGAGATCGAGGGCGAAGTACTCGATGAAGAACTCGGCGTTCCGCCGCAAAGACTGCTGATAAAGCGTATGCAAGATGGCATGCCCGGTCCGGTCGGCGGCGGCGCAGGTGCGCTGCGCCGTACCCTTGCCGTATTCTGTGGTCATGCCACCGAAGGGGCGCTGATAAATCTTGCCCGCGTCGGTCCGACTGAAGGGAACGCCGTAGTGCTCCAGTTCGATGATGGCCGGAATGGCTTCCCGGGTCATGTATTCGATGCAGTCCTGATCGCCCAGCCAATCCGATCCCTTGACGGTATCGTACATGTGCCAGCGCCAGTCATCCTCGCCCATGTTTCCCAGCGCCGCGGAGATGCCGCCCTGTGCCGCCACAGTGTGGCTTCTGGTCGGGAAAACCTTCGTGATACAGGCCGTTTTCAGCCCTGCTTCCGCCAACCCCAGCGTTGCGCGCAGCCCCGCGCCACCAGCGCCGACGACCACGACGTCGTAGGTATGATCGACGATCTCGTAGGCCTTTCCGCCGGTGGATGCCGTTGAGGTCTTGTTGCCCTTCGCTTCAGCCATTGTTGGCCCCTTAAACCATAATCTTGAGAACAGAGAGCGTGGCCGCCAGACCCAGTACGATACAGGCGAACTTCACGGCGATGATGCTGGCGATCTTGATGCCTTCCTGGTGGACGTAATCCTCAATCACGACCTGCAAACCCAGGGCGGCGTGATAAAAGGTCGCAATGATCAACAGGATCATCAGACCCCCGGACAAAGGGGACGAAAGCCAATGCAGGAAGGTTCCGTAGTCCGCGCCAACCATCGAGATGACCGACACGACAAACCAGAGACACAAGGGGACCAAGGCGATCGCCGTCAGGCGCTGGCTCCACCAATGGCCAGTGCCGTCCTTAGCGGATCCCAGACCGCGAACCCGGGCGAGCGGCGTGCGCAAGCTCATAGTATCAACCTCCGATCGAATAGCCGAGAACCCAGGCCAGCAGCGTTAGAACCGCCGTCGCACCGAGCACGATCTTGCCGCTCAGGTAAGCCACGTCGAGCTCATAGCCGTAGCCCGCATCCCAGACCAGATGGCGAATGCCATTGCATAGATGATAGAAAAGCGCCGCGCTCCAGCCGAACAGCAGCAGCTGTCCGAAGAACGAGCCAATGAAATCCTGTGCTGCGTGATAGCTCTCCGGGCCACTCGCGGCAGAGACCAACCAGTAAACCAGCAGCAAGGTACCCACTGCCAAAGCCACGCCGGTCAGGCGATGGGCAATCGACAGCATGGAGGTCAATTGCGGGCGGTAAACCTGTAGGTGCGGGGAAAGCGGTCGCTTACTGTTGCTCGTCATTGCCCAGTCTTTCTTCCCTCTTGTACAGCATGCCAGAAGCGACCACGAAGGCCGCAGGCAATAGGATTTCCCGACTAATTGCACACCACCGGCGAACGCCGGCATTATGGTGCGCCAGGGAAAGGCACCTTGGTCCAAGGCACCACATCTCAATGAGTTTATTTAGACTGCAGTGCAGCATCAAGTCAACGCACCGCCGTGCCAAAGACGCCGATCACCGAGCCAAAGTGTCCCGTGCCAGGCGCTTTGGACCGTCAGGCCCGGTCTATCCGGCAAAGGAAGCAGTTGTTGCTGGCCGAGCGGACGTGGAGATAGACAATTCCTTCTTCTGCCAGCATTGCTTCGGCCGTCTCGGCCAGCTGACCGCCGGGCACTATTCGGCCCGTGCCATAGCGGATACGATTGTCGGCACCGTAGCCGCGCACCAAAACTTGATGATAGCCCCGCAGCATGGGCGGCACCCCGGCCGTCTCCTCGTGCCGAGGGCAGAAATCGCCGTGCAAGAAAATCGGGCCGAGCTCGGCATAGGGTTGCTTATCGGGAAATGGCCGGTGCGCCAGGATCAAATACGGCTCCCCGGCTGCCACCGTGCTCAAGCAGTGACGGCAAGGAACGCCGTCACCATCCGAGATGTGAACCTCGGGTTTTTGGTCGTTGGCGTCCAGGCCACCGGCCTGATAGGTCTCAACGACATCTGTCGCAAGAGCCGTAAAACGTATTCGGGTCATCGTGACCTCCGGCAAGCAGGATTAAGTACATCGATCTTCATCCTGACAAGCGCGTCGGCTTCCCGCACTCCGAAGCTTGCGCTCTAGGCGCCGGTTCGACGAAAAACTTTCACAACCGTGAGAACATGGGCCTCTTCCGCCGATAGCAAGAAAGCCGGGCAAGGCGTGCTGTCCGCTAGGTGGGTAAGCTTTCCGGCCTCGGTAAGCACCGTCAAGCAATCGAGGTACCGCTTGGCATGATCGCCATCACCGCGCAAACCGACGACCATCACGCCGCCCGGGCGCAGAACGCGCGTCATTTCATGAAAGGAATCGCCCGGCGCATGCCCCGCCGTGAAGGTCCCGGCTCCAACCACAGCGGCGAAGCTGGCGTCGTCGAACGGCAGACGCTCGCCAAGCACGCCCTGAACACAGTCCCGATAAACGCCGCGCGACTTGGCAACGGCCAGCATGGCGTCGCTCATGTCCAACGCCACCAGGTCACGCAGCCCAAACGCATGCAGCAAAACCGCAACCAACCCGGTTCCGGCGCCACAGTCGAGCAGCGGGCCTTCCCCGGCAGGCAAATACCGCGCGGCCATACCCGCCACCAGGGCATGAGGGGTGTAGCCGAGCGCCATCACATCGCCGTCGTAGCGTTTCGCCCAAGCTGCGTACTCTTGCTCCAGAGCCGCGCGGTCCTTGGCGCCGTATACCTTTTCCAGCCTGTTCAGAACGTCGTCGCTCATCGCCTCACCGGGCTACCAGGGACTTCAACCTTCTGTTGGCGACAGCCAGCATGGCCAGGTCCGGCTGGCCCGCGGCCCGCAGCTCTCCGATCATCTGCTCGGCTCGGCTGACCAGCATACGCCGTTCCTCCGTCCAGGCGTCCAGCATCTGCATGGGATTCTGTTTAGCTTTAATACCATCCAGGATGCGGTTCTCCATCTCGCTCTGCAGTTCATAGAGGTCGTCCACGATGGCCGTGACCGCCAACTTGTCCCAGGCGTTGTCGCTCGGCAGCTTCGCCGCCGCCCGCCGCAGCCAATCGAAGCCGAATCGCTGCCCGACGGCGAAGTAGGTGCGCGCGGCGTCTTCCACCGACAGCCCGGCGGCATGCGCGGTGTCGACGATATCGCCAGCGGGCACCAGCCAGGGGAAGGCCGCAATTCGCTCAGCCAGCTCCTCAGGGACACCTTCGGCGGTCAAGCGGCCCGCAGCGGTTGTCAGGACTTTCACATCCTCCTGTGGCAGAACGGTTTTCAAACAGGCCGCCAAAGCCCGCGTGCCGTCCCGGTAGCGTTTAACCGTCTGGGATATGTGCATTGGCTGGGCAACGTGACGCAACAACCAAACGGTGCCGCGTTCCACCAAACGGCCGCACTCGGCAATCATGGTGTACTGCGCTTTCGTTGGCACTTTGTTATCCAGGCCCTCGATGTCCGACCAGCGATCGCGCAACTCAAAAATCTCACGCGCGACCGTGTAAGCACGCGCGATGTCGTCCGAGGGCAAACCGGTTTTCTCGGCAACCTCATGCACGAAGGAAATACCCGCGCGATTGATGATCGAGTTTGTAACTACGGTTGCCGCGATTTCCCGCCGCAAGCGGTGGTTCTCAATCTGCGGCCCGTACTTTTTGCGGAGCGGGGTCGGGAAATAGTTGACCAAATCTTCCATCAGGTCCGGATCGTCCGGCAGATCGGATCCCAACAGTTCGTCGTAAAGCGCGATCTTGGAGTAGGAAAGGAGCACCGCTAGTTCGGCGCGCGAGAGGCCCTGGCGCTTTTTCATGCGCTCGTCGATCACCTCGTCGTCCGGCAGATACTCGATCGCGCGACTCAACAGCCCTTGTTTTTCAAGAGACCGCATATAACGAGCGATCCGATCCAGCAAGTGAGCGCTCATACCGTGGGTGACCGAAATGGCCTGGGTCTGTAGGTAGTTGTCCCGCAGCACCAGATCCGCCACCTCGTCGGTCATCTGGACCAGCAGCTTGTCGCGCTGCTTGCGCGTCAGATCGCCGGCCTGTTCGGCATCTCCCAACAAGATCTTGATGTTGACCTCGTGGTCGGAGCAATCGACGCCCGCTGAGTTATCGATGGCATCGGTATTCAGGCGCACGCCCAGCAGGCCGCATTCCGTACGGGCCCGTTGTGTCATGCCCAAATTGGCGCCCTCCCCGACAACCTTGCATCGAAGCTCACGCGCATCGACCCGGAGCGCGTCGTTGGCGCGGTCTCCGACCTCAAGATGCGACTCCTCCGATGATTTGACGTAAGTGCCGATGCCGCCAAACCAAAGCAGTTCCGCCTCGGAGCGTAGGATTGCCTGGATAAACTCGTTCGGGGTGACCTGATCCACCTTGATGCCGAAGAGTTTTTTGATCTCGGGCGTGAGCTTGATCGACTTGGCCTTGCGTTCGAAAACGCCGCCGCCTTTGGAAATCAGCTTGGCGTCGTAATCACTCCAGGCGGACCGCGGCAGATCAAACAATCGTTGGCGTTCCTTGTGGCTGCTTGTCGGGTCAGGGTTGGGGTCCACGAAAATATGGAGATGGTTGAAGGCAGCCTGGAGGCGAATGCAGGGCGATAGCAACATGCCGTTTCCGAACACGTCACCCGACATGTCGCCGCAGCCGACAACCGTGAAGGGTTCCTTCTGAATATTCTTGCCAAGTTCCCGGAAGTGGCGCTTTACCGATTCCCAAGCGCCGCGCGCTGTGATCGCCATCTTTTTGTGGTCATAACCGGCCGATCCACCGGACGCAAAAGCGTCGTCCAACCAGAAGCCGTACTCAGCCGAAACACCATTGGCGATGTCGGAGAAGGTCGCCGTACCCTTATCGGCGGCCACAACCAGGTAGGGGTCGTCCTCATCGTGCCGAACGACATAGGGCGGCGGTACGATTTCGCCCTTCACGAGATTGTCGGTGACGTCCAGCAAGCTTCTGATGAACAATCGGTAACAAGCTATCCCCTCCTCCAAGAGGGCTTCGCGGCCGGCTTCGGGTGGCGGCGACTTCTTGAGCACGAAACCGCCCTTTGAACCAACCGGTACGATCACCGCGTTCTTGACCTGCTGGGCCTTGACCAATCCCAGAACCTCGGTACGGAAATCCTCCCGACGGTCCGACCAACGCAACCCGCCGCGGGCAACCTTACCGAAACGCAGATGCACGCCTTCGACCCGCGGCCCGTAGACGAAAATCTCGCGGAACGGTTTGGGTTGCGGCAGTTCCTCCAGATCGCGGGAGGCAAACTTGAGGGACAGGCAGGGTTTCTCACCACCGTCGCTGGTTTGCTGGTGGAAGTTCGTCCGCAGTGTCGAAAGGATCGCATTCAAGAAACGTCGGATGATGCGATCCTGGTCCAGGTTCGAAACCCCTTCCAAACCCTCTTCAATACGGGCTACCAGCTCCTTCTGCAGCTTCGCCCGCTCGTTGCCTAGCGCCGGATCGAAGCGCACCTCGAACAGCTCAACCAGCAGTCGCGAAAGCTCGGGGTTGGCTGAAAGTGTCTCTTCCATGTAATCCTGACTGAAGGGGATCGCCGCTTGACGCAGGAATTTGCAGTAAGCGCGCAGAATGATGACTTGCCGTGCGCCCAAGCCAGCCCGAATCACGAGCTGATTGAAGCCATCGTCTTCCATCTCCCCTGCCCAAACACGGGCGAAGGTCTCGTGAAAGGCGGCTTTTACTCTTGTGAGGTCAATCGCGTGACCGTCGCGGGTGCGCGCATGAAAATCGTGAATCCATACCGACTTGTCCGCCTGTTGAGGGCGCACTTCGAAGGGGACCTCCGAGATGACCTTCAGACCCATGTTCTCCAGCATCGGCAAAACATCCGAAAGCGGAACCGGTTCTGCGCCATGGTAAATCTTGAAATGAATGTGATCCTCGGCCTTTTCCAATGGTCGATAAAGGTTCATCGACAACTTGCCGGATTTCAAAGTGTCGCCAACGCGGGCAATGTCGAACACCGCCGTGCGCGCCAGGTTGGTCTCAGAGTAATTAGCTGGAAAAGCGCGTTGGTAACGCCGAGCCGTCGTAAGGCCGCGCTCTTCGCCCATTTCCTCGACCAGGGCTTCTTCGAGCAAATCCGTCCAGGCGCGGCTTGCTTCCGCGAGATGCTGCTCCAGAAGATCGTGATCGACGGCGGGCACCTTGCCCTGTTGAGTCCTGACAACGATATGGACGCGCGCCAGAGCCTCGTCCGATAGCTGGGTATAGGTCGCATTCACAACGCCGTTGTAGGCATCGGCCAGGATTTCCTGGAACTTAACCCGCAAGTTCGTATCGAAACGATCGCGCGGCGTAAAAACCAAACAGGAGACGAAGCGTTCGAAAGGGTCATGCCGAACAAACAAAGCCGTGCGACGGCGCTCCTGCAGGTGAAGAATGCCGAGCGCTATCTCCAGCAAGCGGGTTTCGCTGATCTGAAACAACTCGTCGCGCGGATAGCTATCCAGTATGTGCTGCAAGGCCTTGGCGTCGTGGCTACCGGACGCAAACCCAGCTTTAGCGATAACGTTTTCCACCTTCTGGCGCAGCACAGGGATCTCGCGCGGATTGCGTGAATAGGCCGCCGAGGTAAAAAGGCCGAGGAAAAGCTTTTCGCCCTTGACCTTGCCCTTGGCGTCAAAAGACTTGATGACCACGGTATCCATGTGAACCGCCCGGTGCACGGTCGAGCGGCGATTGGCCTTGGTAATCCGCAGCAAGGTTGGGCGGCGTACGAAATCCTGAACGTCGGGCGGCAGGTCCCCTAGATTGCGCAGACCATCGAAAACCGAATACTCGGTGTCCCGCAACACGCCCAGACAGCTCTTCTCGTCGATGCGGGCTACGGCTTTCTTGCCCTGCCCCTCGAAGCTGTATTCGCGATAACCCAGATAGGTGAAATGATCGTCGTCTAGCCAGGATAGAAAGGCCAAGGCCTCATCCAGCTCTTTCTTGGGCAAGTCCGGCGGCATTTTCTTCAGTTCCGCCACGCGGTCACGCAAGCGTTGGCGCATCTCCTTCCAGTCCACAACCGACGCCCGTACGTCGGCCAGCACAGAAAGCAGCCGCTCCTCGATCACTTTATGATTTTCGGCAGGCTGCTCAGCAACCTGAACATGCATGATGGATTCGTTCGCGCCGTTACCGGCTGATTTTCCCGGCAACTGGAAGGCTGTCAGACAACCTTTGGCATCCCGCGAGACCTGCAGGATCGGGTGGATGACTAGAGCGACATCTGCCTCATGCCTAGCCAGCTCCGCCGTAACCGAGTCCACCAGGAACGGCATGTCGTCGTTTATGATCTCGACAACCGTGTGGGAGCTTTTCCAACCGTGTTCCTCTTGTTGCGGGTTATAGACGCGAACTTGTGGCTGTCCGACAACAGCGCGTTTGCGGGCAAAGTTCCAGATGGACAGGGCCGCACCGTATAGGTTGTCGGCGGTTTCATCGGCCAAGTCGATCGCCGGCACGGTGCTGTAGAACGCCCGCACAAACCGCTCCGTCTCCGTCGCGCGATCCGCCGCCACGCGCTCACGAACCAATGCTACAACCTTCTCAACCAGCTCTTCCTTGAGCTGCTCGGCCCGTTTGGCCATGACTTTCCCTCCGCTTCATAACCGCAAACTGGATGGGCCCCGGACACTTTTCCCGGCGATCCGGACCACTTTCCAACACCCTTGCCTCTTGATGGGGCCTAGACCCGAGGCTAGCCCATCCCTACCACGACCGAAAGCCCTGGAATGGGCAAAACGACATGCTATTCTATTTGCATGAGGCTTTCGCAAATCTGGCTTGCAACCGTATTTCTACTGCTCTTTCTCACTCCTCAGGTTTGGGCTTCGAAGGCTTTTGCGAGCGCCGCGCTCGAAGCAGCGTTGCGGGAAGCCCTGGATAAAGTCGCCGCCACGACCACCGGTGAGGACGACATCGCGGAGTTGGCCCTGCTTCACCGTTTCTACACGGAACGGGATTGGCAGGCTCTGTGGGTCGGGGAAGATCGTGCCTTACCCTCCGCCTTCCGGCTGGGCGAGGTCCTTAAGAACGCGGACGAGGAAGGACTCGATCCGACGGATTACCATTCACCCGCAATCCAGGCGCTTCTGGCTTCAGCCAAGGTCGACCTGCTGGCGCCCCTGGAAATACGTCTGACCCAGTCCCTGGTTCGCTATGGCGCCGATTTGAATGGGGGACGCCTGGTCCCGCGTCAGGTGGACCCGGAATTGTTCGTTTATCCGCGCGACCTCGACCGTTACGCTTTGCTGCAAGCGGTTGCGGGAGGTGGCGACGTTTCGGAGATTCTGGCAGGCCTTGCCCCCCAGGACGACAGCTACCGGGCCTTAAAGTCGGTATTGGCGCGTTACCGATTGCTTGCCGCGATGGGCGGATGGAATAAAATCGGCGACGGCTCGACGCTCGACCCCGGCGTACGGGATGATCGCGTGATCGCTCTGCGAACGCGGTTGCGCACCACGGGCGAGTTGCGCGTCGCCGATGAAGGCATTCCCGATGACCCCCGGCTCTACGACGCGACGCTGCAACGCGCGGTCGAGCGTTTCCAAGCAAACCACGGCCTGGGTGTCGACGGGCGGGTTGGCAAGAACACTTTGGCCCACCTCAACACATCCGTTGAAGCCCGTGTCCAACAGATCTTGGCGAACCTCGAACGAGAACGCTGGGTCGCGGGCAAGCCCGTCGGTCGCCACCTCGCCGTCAATCTTGCCGACTTTACCCTCCGCCTCTATGACGAGGGGCGCGAGGTATTTACTTCCAAGGTCGTAATCGGAACGCCCTACAATCGAACACCGGTGTTCCGGCGTGACATGACCTACTTGGAAATCAATCCCTTCTGGAACGTTCCACCCTCGATTGCCGGCAAAGAACTTTTGCCCAAGATCCGAAAGAACCCGGCCTACCTCGAAGAGAACGGCTATGAGCTGTTCTCGAGTTGGAGCGATTCCGCCACGTTGGTCGATCCGCACACCGTTGACTGGGGCGCCGTTACCGCTGGACGCTTTCCCTACAAGATCCGCCAAAAGCCTGGTATCGACAACGCCCTCGGCCGCATTAAGTTCATGCTGCCCAACGAGTTCAACATCTACCTTCACGACACCCCGGCCAAGGCTCTCTTTTCGCGCGCGGAAAGAAGCTTCAGCCATGGTTGCGTGCGGGTCGATAAGCCAATTGATCTTGCAGTTGCGGTCTTGCAGGACGAAGCCACCTGGAATCGTGAACTGGTTGTCGCGGCAATCGAGAAGGGCGAGCGGCGGGTCGTCAGCCTCGCCAAGCCGCTACCGGTCCAAATCGACTACCAAACCGCTTGGGTCAACGACGCAGGGGTGCTCCAGTTCCGGGGCGACGTCTATGGCCGCGACGCCTTGTTGATCAGCGCCCTATTGGGGCCGCGCAGCACCGCCGAATCCTTACCGACCGATTGACCCTCACTCTTTGGTTGGCTCGGGCCTTGGAATAGAATGTTTGTTGCGTTTTTCGCTTCTTAAGGTATCTTTCTATCTTAAGACATTATGATTCGACTCGGCAGCAGGGATGCCATCGGGTCAATACCAGGGGTTTCAACTCCAGACTGGGGCGAATTTAGCGAAGACTGGCCAGCGCCAGCAGCGCGGGGACCGCAGCGATAAGTACAGAGTTATAGATTTAACGGAGAGGATCAGCGTGACCGACGACGCCCCAAACAACCTCACGCGGCGACGTTTGCTTGTTGCAGGCGCCAGCCTAGCCGCAACAAGCCTACTGCCACTCTCTCCCGCTCTTGCCGCCTCCGGCCCTTCGGTTCGAAAACTGTCCTTCCACCATTTGCACACGGGTGAAACACTGACAACGACCTTTTGGGCCGATGGCAAGTTTCAACCTCAAGGCCTCGGAAAACTCGAACGTCTGATGCGCGACTGGCGCAACGGCGCACAGCATAAGATCGACGAGGGGCTTTACCAGTTCCTCTATGCCTTACATCGCCGGATGGATACCAACTCACCTTTCGAGATTATATCGGCCTATCGGTCCCCGCAGACCAACGATGCACTCCGGCGCGTCAGTACAGGTGTCGCCAAGCGGTCCTTGCATATGGAAGGGATGGCCATCGATGTCCGCCTGCCCGGTCGACAGCTTGCAGCCCTGCGCGATAAGGCTTGGGACCTACAGTTGGGCGGTGTCGGGTACTATCCGAAATCTGATTTTATCCATCTGGACACCGGAAGAGTTAGGCGCTGGGGTTAATTAGGGTCGCGCGCGGCCGGACAGCGTCATTCAGCTAGTTCCTGCGCCGCCTCCAGAAGCGCCCTGACGGTTGGTTCCTCACTCTTGATGGCCAGACAGACCAGATACTCGCTGGTTGTCAGGTTGGCCCCTCGAATTTCCAGCTTCCGCAACCGCCTGTCGTGCCCAAATTCACTTTCAGAGACCACGCCGACCCCTAATCCGGCAGCGGCCGCTTCGGCAATTGCCTCCCGGCTGCCCACCTCCAAGGTGTTGGTCGGTGTTAGGCACGCTTCCGCCAAAGCGCGCTCCAGCCGTGCGCGGGTACCCGAACCCTGCTCGCGCAGAAGAAGTGTCTGCTGAAGCAAATCCTCGAGACCCACACTGCGTCTTTCCCGCCAAACCTGATCGCGGGCAACCATGGCAATCAGCCGATCCCGGCGTAGTAACTGACTTACGACCCCCGGGTCATTCTCCAGATCCGGCAATACAGCGACGTCGCAGCGTCGATCCTTGAGGGCTAGGCGGACAGCGCTGGTGTTGCCGAAACCAATCGATAACTGAATCTCCGGATGGCGGCGGTGAAACAGGCCAAGAATTGGCAGCAACAGGTGCGGCGCATCCGCCATAACCCGCAAGCGACCGCTGCGTAGACCCCGTGCCGAAGCCAAAAGTGCTTCCGCGGCCACTTCGTCTGCCGTGATGCGGCGGGTTACATCCCGCAAACGCCGCCCTAGATCGGTTAGATCGACGCCACGTCCGACCCGCTCGAACAGCCGGACGCCGTATCGCTGCTCAAGCGCGCGCACCTGCTCTGACAACGTTGGCTGGCTCACACCAAGGCGGTCTGCGGCTTTGGTGAAGGAACCTTCCTCCGCGACCGCATGGAACGACCGAAGCTGTAGCTTGTTGATTGGTGAATTCATAGGTCACACCAATGTAATAAATCGAAAATATCGATTTGATATATATCAGTGCAAGCTACAGATTGCATCACGTTGTTTCTCTATTGATGGTCTCCAAGGAGTAGGGCCCCATGACTGCGCAAACGAATCCCGCCATCGCTGCCTCCCCCGACGGCGACCCCTGGCTGCTGACACCCGGTCCCCTGACGACGTCAAGCAGTGTCAAGCAAGCAATGCTTCATGATTTCGGCTCACGCGATTCCCGCTTCATTGCGGTCAACGCCAGAATGCGCCAGCGATTGCTGGAGATCATCGGCGGCGAGGGGTTCGTTTGCGTGCCGTTACAGGGAAGCGGTACGTTCGTGGTGGAAGCCATGATCGGCACGTTGGTTCCCAGGGCCGGCAAGCTGCTTATCCTGATCAACGGCGCCTACGGCCAGCGCATGGCGCGCATTTGCGGCCTAATCGGCCGGAATTTCGAGGTCATGGAATGGGCCGAGAATGAGCCCGTCGACCCGACCGCCCTTGCCGAGCGGCTAGAGTCCGACCCAGGCATTAGTCATGTGGCTGTCGTTCATTGCGAAACAACTTCGGGCATTCTCAATCCGATTGCAGAGGTCGCAGAGGTTACGGCGCGCCTCGGGCGTAGCTTGCTGATCGATTCCATGAGCGCCTTTGGCGCCCTGCCGCTCGACGCCGCAAAGGTGCCGTTCGATGCCGTTGTCGCGTCTTCCAACAAATGCCTGGAGGGCGTACCGGGTATGGGTTTTTGCCTGGTAAAGCAGACCATTCTGGAAGCGGCCGCCGGCAATGCCCATGCCTTGACCTTGGACCTGCACGATCAATGGCAGGCGATGGAGAAGAACGGGCAGTGGCGCTTCACGCCGCCAACCCACGTCATCCTGGCCTTCGACCGGGCCATCGAGGAGTTTCTTGCCGAGGGGGGGCAGCCCGGACGCGGCGGACGGTACAGCAACAATCGGACGATCCTGGTCGAGGGCATGCGCAAGCTAGGTTTCGAGACGTTGCTGCCCGACGCGCTGCAAGCGCCGATCATCATCACGTTTAAAATGCCCGAGGATCCTCGCTTCGACTTTCAGCGGTTCTATGATCGCCTGGCCGAGCAGGGTTTCGTGATCTACCCAGGAAAGTTGACCGTCGCCCCCTCCTTCCGGATCGGTTGCATCGGCCGCCTGGGCGCGGAGGAAATGCGAGGCGCCTTGGCGATTGTCGAGAAAACGCTGACGGAAATGGGCGTGACAAACTGCGCCGCGGCGGCCTGAAACCAGCACAAGGAAGTAGCACGATGACCAAGAGTATTACCGTTAACCAGCGCAGCTACCGTTTTCCGGAAGCACCGGTCGTGATCGTTTGCATTGACGGCTCCGAGCCGGATTACATGGAACGAGCAGTCGCATCCGGCGACATGCCCTGGCTCGCCGGAATGCTGAATCACGGGTCCGATCTGCGGGCCGACTGTGTCGTGCCTAGCTTCACCAACCCAAACAACCTGTCGATCGTCACCGGGCAACCCCCCAGGGTACACGGCATCTGCGGCAACTTTTTCTACGACCCCGCCAGGGATGCGGAGGTGATGATGAACGATCCAGCCCTTCTGCGTGCGCCCACGCTGTTTCCGGCATTTCGCAATGCCGGCGCCAAGATCGCCATCGTCACCGCCAAGGACAAGCTGCGTCGCCTTCTAGGCCACGGCCTGAACATGGCACCCGAGCAGGTTGTTTGTTTTTCCTCGGAAAAGGCGGATCAGGCAACCTTGCCCGAGAATGGAATCGATGATGCGGTCGAGATGGTCGGGATGCCGGTTCCCGATGTTTACTCCGCCGAGTTGTCCGAGTTCGTCTTTGCCGCCGGGGTCAAGCTGATGGAACGCATGCGCCCCGACCTGATGTATCTCTCGACCACCGACTACATCCAGCATAAGCACGCACCCGGCAGCGAAGGCGCCAATGCCTTTTATCGGATGATGGACGGCTACCTTTCTTCATTGGATGCCGCCGGGGCCATTCTTGTCCTCACGGCCGACCACGGCATGAACGCCAAGCATCGAGAAGACGGTACGCCCGACGTTCTATATTTGCAGAGCGAACTCGACGGCTTTCTTGGAAAAGCCAAAGCCCGCACCATCCTGCCGATTACCGACCCTTACGTGGTCCATCACGGTGCTCTTGGCTCCTACGCCACGGTTTATCTGCCCAAGGACGCGGACTTCGCCGCAGTCGCGGAGTTTATCGAAGGCCTTGAAGGCGTGGAGCGGGTGTTGACCCGGGAAGAAGCCGCCGAGGCCTTTGAACTGCCGACCGACCGCATTGGCGAGCTCGTCGTCGTTTCTACCAAGCACCGTGTCATCGGCACCAGCCCCGAGAATCATGATCTATCCGGTTTGACCGTGCCGTTGCGCTCGCACGGCGGCGTCTCCGAACAGCGCGTCCCCTTGATCGTGAATCGCAAAGTTCAAGGACTGGAAGGCCGCAGCCTGCGCAACTTCGACGCTTTCGACATCGCGCTCAATCACGCCGAGGCGCGTCGCGCCAGCGCCGCCGAGTAAGGGGAATCCAATCATGTCTCTCGCCAAAGCTCTTTCCAGCCCGCGCCACGAGCCGATGCGCATCGCCGGTCGCAAGGTGGATGCCGACGATGTCATCGAGGTCCGTTACCCCTACACTGACCAGGTAATCGGCACGGTTCCGGCAGGCAACGCACTGCACGCCCGAGAAGCGTTTCAAATCGCCGCTGACTATAAGCCCAAACTCAGCCGCTACGACCGCCAGAAAATTCTTTTCCGCACTGCCGAGTTGCTGGAAGCGCGCAAGAACGAGATTTCAGACGTCATCACTCTCGAGCTTGGCATTTCCAAGAAGGATTCCTTCTACGAGGTCGGACGCTGCTACGATGTCCTGACCCTCGCCGGACAGCTTGCCATCCTGGACGATGGCCAAGTCTTCTCCTGCGATGTCACGCCTCAGGGCAAGGCTCGCAAGATTTTCACCACCCGCGAGCCTTTGAAGGCGATCTCGGCGATCACACCCTTTAACCATCCGCTGAATATGGTCGCCCACAAGGTGGCACCCGCCGTTGCGACGAACAACTGCATGGTCTGCAAGCCGACGGAGTTGACGCCAATGACGGCGCTCCTGTTGGCCGATCTGTTGTATGAGGCCGGACTGCCGCCGGAAATGTATTCGGTCGTCACCGGCTGGCCAGCGGATATCGGCGACGAGATGATCACCAATCCCAATGCCGAACTCATTACCTTCACTGGCGGCGTGCCAGTGGGCAAGATGATCGCCGAGAAAGCCGGTTACAGGCGCACGGTGCTGGAACTGGGCGGCAATGATCCGTTGATCATCTGCGACGATCTCAGTGAGGCGGAATTAGACAAAGCTGCCGAACTGGCGGTCGCCGGTGCGACGAAGAACTCGGGCCAGCGCTGCACGGCCGTCAAGCGCATTCTGGTTCAAGAAGCGGTTGCCGAGGCTTTTGTCCCGATGGTGCTGGAGAAGGCCAAGAAGATACGCTTCGGCGATCCCATGAATCCGGACACCGACCTGGGAACCGTCGTCCACGAGAAAGCTGCCCGAACCTTCGAAGCCCGCGTCTATGCCGCCGCCGAGCAGGGTGCGGAGGTGCTCTACGATCCGGGCCGGCAGGGCGCGGTGCTGCCGCCGATCGTGGTTGATCACGTGCCGCATGAGAGCGAGCTTGTGCTGGAAGAGACCTTCGGCCCCATTATCCCCATTATCCGCGTTCCCTCCGATGACGAGGAGGTCCGGCGGATTTCGAACTCGACGGCCTTTGGTCTTTCCTCCGGTGTTTGCACCAATCGTCTGGATCGGATGACGGCCTACATCAATGGCCTGAACGTCGGGACCGTGAACATCTGGGAGGTTCCCGGTTATCGTATCGAGATGTCGCCCTTCGGCGGGATCAAGGACTCGGGGCTCGGATATAAGGAAGGCGTTCAGGAGGCCATGAAGTCCTATACGAACATCAAGACCTTCTCCATGCCCTGGCCCGCGTAACGCACCGCCGGACTCTAGGTCAGAGGCACTTCAAGAAGCACGCCGAACTCACGCGCGAAGTCTACTGAGACCCGCGCGTGCACGGCTCCTTGCTTATCGAAGAAACGTTGGCGGCCCGACAGCGGGAAAACGCCCTCGTGCCAGATGGCCGGATGGATATAAAGGCCCTGGCTGCCGTCGAAGCGAAAACAGACGAAGTCTTCCGGCCGCAGATCATCCCCCGGCAAAGCCAAGGGAACGACAAAGGGGCGTTTGTCCAGCGGGAAGAAAAGCTGCCCACCATCAGGGTGGTAATTGGCGTGCCACAGCAGAATACGGATAGGATCGTTTTGGGCGGATTCACTGGCTATCGACGGCTCTTCGCCGTAGCCTAAAATGTAATGCCCACCGACCGCTGCGTTGCGGCCATAGAGAATATCCCCGACCCAAGATCCCTCGAAGACTCCTTCGGTGGTGCCGCCCTCGTCTCCACTATCGCTATCGACAGGACGCCAACCTTGCGCCGGCCAACGAACGATCTCGATATCGCACTCTTCGGGGCGCGCGACGAGCTTGCCGTAGCCCTTCAGCGAGTCCGGCGTGGCCTCCACGACTTCCATGACCCGACGCGGAAGGTCGGGCGGGATGCCGGGGTTCAAATAGTTGGGCGCCGTCGCCTGCATGGAACCTCTCCTCTAGCGATATCCTCGGATGTTATCCCAAGCGTCGCGGCCCCTCATAGGTCAAAACACCCTTGGCCGTCAGTTTGTGATTGGTCAGCGTACGTTCGGCATGGCGCATGCGGTGGGCCAGCAAGCCCTCCGCCATCTCAAGACGCTTGCCCAACCAAGCGGGATCTCCCGCCAGGTTATGCCGTTCGCCCGGATCGTTCGCCAGATCGAACAACAACGGCGGCAGGCCTGTGAAGTGTACGTACTTGACGTTGTCACTGCGCCAGACGTTCAACGTACATTGGTCGGGAGTCAGGCCGAGCGCCGCTTCGTAGGTCCCGCTCTCGATGTCACGAAAATCGAACTCCCAGAAAACATGGTCGCGCCAGACAGGCGGCGTGTCTCCGTCGAGCCACGGCAGGAGGGAGACGCCGTCCCAACTTTGCGGCGCCTTTTTGCCCAGCCAGTCCATGACCGTTGCGGCGACATCAACGCTCTCCGTCAAAGCCTGGACTTGCCGCCCCACCGTCTTGCGCCGTTTCGGGTCGCGAATCATGAGCGGAATCCTGTAGGCGCCATCATACCAACCGCCCTTGCCCCAGAGACCGTGGTCGCCTGCCATCTCACCATGGTCGCAGGTGAACACCAGCAGCGTATTGTCGAGCTGGCCCGTGCTCTCCAGTGCTTTGAGCAGCCGCCCGATCTGAAAGTCCATCTCGGCCATCAAGCCATAATAAACCGCGCGCATGGCGGTCCCATCGCTTGTCGACAAGGCCGAGAAATCGATCTCCGGATCGAAGTATCCGCCCTTTTGGTGTTGCTCGGCCCATACCTTCAAGAAGGGGTGCGCTTCGCCGTCGCCCATCGGTAAAGGTGCTTCAACGCGGTCGCGCGGGATGATCCTATTGTAAGGCTCCGGCGCAATCAGAGGCGGGTGCGGTCGCAGATAGACCAGGTGGTAGAACCAGGGGTCTCCCGTCTCCTGCGTCAACCGATCCAACACACAGTCGGTTAGAAAGGCCATATCGCTATCCTCCGCCTTATAGCGGGCAGGCCCGTCCCAGAATCCTTGCGCTTGCGCCGGTCGTTCGGCATGCAGGTAAATGTCGCCATCTCTTTCAGGCCGGTCATAGCCCTTGGCCTCCAGAACGTCGAGCCAGGCGCCGAGATTGTCGCCGTTGACATCCACGATCTGCCGAAAGCCTTCCATGACACCTTCATAGGTCAGCAGCCTGGGATCATCGGGCTCTAAAGTGCGCGGATCAACGGAAGTATCCGTATAGCCGAAAAGCAACGGATCATACCCTGCCAACTTCAGGCCGCCCGGCAGGGTCGGGAAGCGCGCGTCAAACGGTGTGCCGTTCGTGATCGAGCGATGGTTGAAGGGATAGAGTCCACTCAAGAGACTGGTGCGCGCAGGACCACAGGGTGCCGCAACGGTGAAGTGCCTGCGGAACACCACGCTTTCCGCAGCCAGGCGGTCCAGATTTGGTGTTCTGACCGCCGGATGCCCAAGAAATCCAAAACAGTCGGCGCGCCACTGATCGACCGACAGAAGAAGAATGTTCATGGCCTCTCTTTCAGACAATCGACGTGACCTAGACCGGCCGCTCACCGGCAAACGTGGTGCGATAAAGCAAGCGCCGCTGTCCGTCGTAATCGTTGATGGCATAGTGCATGGTCGAACGATTATCCCATATCGCCAAGGAACCCGGGGTCCAGCGAAAACGGCAAGTCAGTTCCGGCCTCGTGGCATGGGCGTAGAGACGTTCGAGAATCGGGCGACTTTCCGACTCGCTCATGCCCTCTAAACGCCGGGTGTAGATCGGGTTAACGAAGAGAGCTCTTCGCCCGCTGGTCGGGTGCTGCCGCACCGCTGGATGCAGCACTTCCCTGTCCGCGTCGCTGTTACCCCGCGAAATCCCGATGGAGCGACTCGTTGCCACGGTGGCATCCGGTGCGTTCTGCCTGCCATAGGGTCCGCCGGTATGGATAGCCCCGCGCCCATCGACGATGCTCCGCAGATCATCGGGTAAAGTTTCATATGCTAGAATTTGGTTCGACCAGAGCGTATCACCGCCGTAGGTCGGGATGTCCTCGCCGTAGAGCAGCGACCCACCGGGCGGGGCTTCAAGGAAGCTGAAATCCGAGTGCCAATCACCGCCGAATACCCCAATACGCACCTCGTCGGCTTCCTTGAGAACCGCTATCACATCCGCATCTTCCGGTGACGGCTTGACATAGGGAACGCGGAGTAGGGGTCCAAACACTGTCGTTGCACGCTTCAATGTCGGCAAATCCAGGGACTGATCGCGAAGAAACAAAACCAGACGGTCATCCAGCGCCTGACGCAGAAAAGTCGCCGTCGCCTCCGAAATATCCTGGGTAAGATCGATGCCCAGCACTTCCGCACCGATGTGACCAGCCACTGGCGCCAGTTGCATCTCGATCGCTCCCTCTAAGTTCCGTTCGCCGGGCAGCTTATACTCGACCTTGCTCGCCTGGAAAGAGGCTCCTTGTCACGCCGGAGGGTTAGTGATTGACAGCTCAGGTGCAAAGCCGCCACGGTCTTTCATTAGCAGAAATTCAGCCGTAAGGGTCCTGCTCTCGCGTGAGCAGTTCGAGTGATTGCAGCATGCCGAACAAACCGCAAGAATCTACCTGGCGTTCGCCCATAGTTCTGGCCGATATCCTGGCAGCCCGTAAGCGCATCGGCGCAAAGGTGCTCAGAACGCCCCTCGTTCAGTCGAGTTACCTAAGCCAGGCGAGCGGCCAGCCGGTATGGCTAAAGCTGGAGCAGCAGCAGCGAACCGGCAGTTTCAAGCTGCGCGGAGCCAGCAACGCGGTTGCCTGCCTGCCGGAGGAAGCCAAGGCGCGCGGCGTGGTTGGCGTCTCCACCGGGAACCATGGCCGTGGCCTTGCGCATGCGGCCAGCGCGGCGGGGGTAGCCTGCAGCATCTGCATGTCATCGCTCGTGCCCGCCAACAAGGTGGCGGCGATTCGCGAGGAAGGCGCCGATGTTCGAATCGTCGGTCGCTCACAGGACGAGGCCCAGGTGGAAGTCGACCGCCTTGTGGCCGAGCAAGGTATGACGATGTTGCCGCCCTTCGACCACCCCGACATCATCGCCGGACAAGGGACGCTTGGCCTGGAGATCATGGAGCAGCTTCCGCAAGCCGGGACATTCGTCATTCAGCTCTCCGGCGGCGGCTTGATTTCCGGCATGGCGGTGGCTCTGCGGGCGATCAACCCAACCGCACGGATCATCGGCGTATCCATGGAGCGCGGTGCGGCGATGTACGAGAGCCAACGAATGGGGAAGCCGACACGGGTGGAAGAGATGGAGACGCTCGCCGACTCGCTGGGCGGCGGCATTGGTTCGGACAACCGGTATACTTTTGGAATCGTGCGCGAACTCGTTGACGAGATCGTTCTGGTCGACGAGGCCGAGATCGCGACGGGAATTGCGCACGCTTACTGGCAAGAGCGCCAGATCGTAGAGGGCGCGGGCGCTGTGACGATGGCTGCGCTGTTAGCGGGGAAGATCAACGTGACAGAACCCACGGTGCTGCTGCTCAGCGGCGCGAATATCGACCTCGATCTGCACCATAGAATCATCACCGATCATCGACCCGGCAGTTCAGCGGAAGGAAACCAGGCATGACCAGCATCCGCCTCCTTAACGAAGCGCAACTCCGCCAAGCGGTGGCTTTGGACCGGGAAGCCGTCGCGTGTGTCGAGCAGGCTTTTCAGGCTCTGGCGACCAAAGCCGTATCGATGCCTCCGATCCTGCGGCTGGACATCCCCGAGCATCATGGCGAGGTCGATGTCAAAACCGCTTATGTCCCCGGTCTCGACTCCTTTGCCATCAAAATGAGCACGGGCTTTTTCGATAACCCGGCTCTCGGCCTCCCAAGCCTGGGCGGTCTGATGATCCTGTTCAGCGCCAAGACAGGGGTCGTTGAGGCCCTATTGCTGGACAATGGTTATCTGACTGACGTTAGAACCGCCGCTGCAGGTGCGGTTGCCGCGAAGCATCTCGCGCGTGACGACGCAAAAAAAGCGGCGGTCTTCGGTGCGGGGGTCCAGGCGCGCCTTCAGTTGAAAGCCTTGATGCTGGTGCGCCCAATTGAGCAAGCAGCCCTCTGGGCCAGGAGACCCGAGCAGGCACGCAGCACGGCCGATGAGCTCAGCAAAGAGCTTGGCATTCCCGTAGAGGCTAAAGACACCCCGCGCGATGCTGCACGGGGTGCCGACATACTGGTGACCACAACACCGGCGGAGCAACCCATACTGCAAGCCGCATGGCTTGAGCCCGGTCAGCACATCACCGCCATGGGGTCCGACTCGCCCCACAAGAACGAGATAGAACCGGCGCTGGTCGCAGCCGCTGATCTATATGTCGCGGATCGCCGCGCGCAGTGTGCCGCGCTGGGCGAGCTTCATCACGCGATTGCCGCAGGGGCTGTGCCGGCCGATTTCGAAGCGCCGGAACTTGGAGAGATTCTAGCCGCCCAAAAGCCTGGCCGCCTTGATCGGACCCAGGTTACTTTGGCGGATCTCACCGGTACCGGCGTTCAGGACACCGCCATCGCCACCCTCGCCCGGGCCAAGGCCCAGGCGGCCAATGCAGGGGTTGTTTTCGAATCGTAGATAGCTTTGTGAATTTTACAGGGATCACGGGAATGTCGGATATCGCGCTGAATTTTACCCGGAACGAATACGCAGACCGCCTCGCAGCGACCCGCAAGGCAATGGCGGATGCTGAGATCGAGTTGCTCATCGTGACCGATCCTTCCAACCAGGCCTGGCTTACCGGGTATGACGGCTGGTCATTTTACACGCATCAGGCTGTGCTCGTAGGACCGGATGGCGACCCCCTATGGTGGGGCCGCGGGATTGACGCGCTGGGCGCACGGCGCACGGTTTACATGAGCCATGACCACATCATCGGTTACCCGGACCACTACGTGCAATCAGACGAACGCCACCCCATGGACCAGCTGTCTACGGTGTTGGCGGAGAGGGGCTGGGACACGCTGGCGATTGGCGTCGAGATGGAGAATTACTACTTCACGGCCGCCGCCTTCGCCGCTTTGCAGAAGGGTCTGCCCAACGCCCGATTCCGGGATGCCACGAGCCTCGTCAACTGGCGGCGGGCGGTCAAGAGCGACCGGGAGATCGAGTACATGCGCCGCGCCGCGCGCATCGTGGAGGCCATGCATCAGCGTATCCTCGAAGTTGCGGAGCCCGGCTTGCGCAAGAACGAGTTGGTCGCCGAAATTTACCATACCAGCATTATGGGCGCCGACGGGCACTGGGGCGATTACCCGGCTATCGTCCCAATGGCGCCGTCCGGAATGGACGCGACAGCGCCGCATTTGACTTGGGACGACAAGCCCATGAAGACCGGCGAGGGCACTTTTTTTGAGATATCCGGCTGCCACCGGCGCTATCACTGCCCGCAGTCGCGGACGCTCTTTTTGGGAAAGCCACCGCAAAAATACCTGGACGCCGAAAAGGCGGTGCTGGAGGGCGTGGAGGCCGGACTGGAGAAAGCCAAGCCCGGCAACACCTGCGAAGACATCGCCGAGGCTTTCTTTTCCACCTTGCGGCGCTTCGGATTTGAAAAGAACAATCGCACCGGCTATTCGATCGGGCTTTCCTATCCGCCCGACTGGGGCGAGCGGACAATGTCTCTACGCGCGGGCGATCACACGGAGCTGAAGCCGAACATGTGCTTTCACTTTATGCCCGCCCTCTGGTTGGACGATGGCGGTATCGAAATTACCGAGCCCTTACGAATCACTGAATCCGGCTATGAGTGCTTCTGCAGCACGCCACGCCAACTATTCGTCAAGGAGTAGGAGAAGGCCATGACCTCAGTCAGTGGCATGCTTCGGCGCAACCCCATCGTTCCAACTGTCGAGTTCGAGAAAGATGGGATATTTCACGGCCATCTGAAGCTCCCTTACAGCCGCGACGACTCGGCTTGGGGCAGCATCATGATTCCAATCACGGTGATCAAAAATGGCGAGGGTCCAACGGCGCTGCTGACCGGCGGCAACCATGGTGACGAGTACGAGGGGCCGGTGGCGCTCTTCAATCTGTCCCATTCGTTGGACTTGGACGAGGTTTCGGGCCGGATCATCATCGTGCCGGCCATGAACTATCCGGCCTTTCGCTCCAATCGCCGCACGTCGCCGATCGACAACGGCAATCTCAACCGCACGTTCCCAGGCCGGCCCGACGGTACGGTGACGGAGAAGATAGCGGATTTCTTCCAGCGCACATTGCTGCCCATGGCCGATTATGTGCTGGACATCCATTCCGGCGGCAAGACCTTGGATTTCATACCTTTTGCCGCCACTCATCTGTTGGAGGACAAGGACCAGCAGGCGCGCTGTAAGGCAGCCATGGAGGCCTTTTCGGCCCCCTATTCCATGTTGTTGCTGGAGATTGACGCCGTGGGCATGTACGACACCGCGGCTGAAGAGATGGGTAAGGTGTTCGTGTCCACCGAGCTTGGCGGCGGCGGCTCCACGACAGCAAAAAGCGTCGGTATCGCCAAACGCGGTGTGCGCAATTTGCTGATCCACGCAGGCATTGTCGAAGGCGTCGAAGAGCGTTGCGAGTCGGTGCTGCTCGATATGCCCGGCGAGGATTGCTACATCACCAGCGGCTCGGCCGGATTGATTGAATACTCGGTCGATCTGGGCGGCGAGGTGGTCAAGGGAGACTTGATCGCAAGGGTTCATGATTACGAGCGCACGGGTCGCGCACCAATCGAGTATCGCGCTTTCCGAGACGGTGTCCTTGCGGGCCGCCACTACCCGGGCACGATCCAGATGGGCGACGTCGTGGCCGTCGTCGCCGCGCGGGTCTGAAAACATGGCAACAAAAGAAAATCAGCGCGTCATCCTGATCACCGGCTGCTCGTCCGGCATCGGCCTCGCCGCCGCCCGAGGCCTGAACGAACGAGGATGGAAGGTCTTTGCCACCTGCCGCAAACAAGAGGATTGCGACCGGCTGGAGGCCGAAGGCCTGCGCTCGTTCCGTTTGGATTACGAAGTGCCGGAGACGATCGAAAGCGCGTTCCGACAGACACTCGACGAGAGCGGAGGCCGCCTGGACGCGGTCTTCAACAACGGTGCCTATGCGATTCCAGGCGCGGTCGAAGACTTGCCAACCGCTGCATTGAAACAGATTTTCGAAGCGAATTTCTTCGGCTGGCACAGTCTGATCCGATTGGCGCTGCCGGTCATGCGGGCGCAAGGGTCTGGCCGCATCGTCCAGAATTCCTCGGTGCTGGGGATTGCCGCCCTGACCTTTCGCGGCGCCTACAATGCAACCAAGTTCGCCGTAGAAGGTCTAACCGACACCCTCCGGCTGGAGCTTCGTGGTCTGCCGATCGAGGTAATCCTGATCGAGCCAGGGCCGATCAACACGAAGATACGCATCAACGCCTATCCGAACTTCAAGCGCTGGATCGATTGGCGCAACTCCCCCAATCGCCATCTTTACGAGACCGCCCTGATCCCCCGACTGGAAGCGGAGACCCTGCCGACACCATTTGAACTGCAACCGGAGGCGGTGGTTCGCAAGCTGGTGCATGCGCTGGAATCGGCACGGCCACGCCCACGTTATTACGTGACCACACCGACCTATATCATGGGTTGGGCGCGGCGCCTCTTGCCGACCCGGGCTTTGGATTGGCTGGCGGCCAAGGCTTCCAGCTAGGCACTGCGCTCCAGCTTGGTAATCAGCGCAACGGCGGTGATCGCTCCCGCCGTATTGAACAGCAGGTCGAGCGCCGTGTTGTAGTATCCGCCGACGTTGGTGTTCGGCAAAGCCATGACCGCAGCGAATTCGATGATTTCATTGAGGCCGCCGAGCCCCATGCTCCCCAGAATTGGGTAGCAGAAAAGCGTCGCGGTGCCAGCCAGCACTGGGAAGTTACGCCGCAGCAAGTGGCGCAGCACCAGAGCGGTGACGCCAAATCCATAGAAGTGCACGACCTGATCGTATTTCAGGATCGACAGTTCCCCGGTCCCGACAATATCCAACAAACGATAGGCGTAAAGCACAGCGCCATCGATGACGACCCCGCCACCGGCCATGTGGGCCAGTCCCCAAATACTCAGCAGCCAGAGCAGCATGGCAGGGAACTGCGCCCGCTTGGCGCCGTAGGCGATCAGCAGCATGAAGCCGATCAACGTTGCGATGTACCAGAGAAACTCATTGTTGCCGATGGAAATGAAATATATCCCGAAGCCCACCACATAACTGGCCGTGAATACCAAAACCGCCCATTCGTGCTTTTGCAAAATTCCCTCCCCGTAGCTCTATAGTGCCGGGCCAAGCCGAACTGGGCTGCCGTCCTCAAAGCGGGCCAAGCGGAAAGGCTTGAGGTCATGCCCGCAGTCACGGCCTCGGATCAAATCGGCCATGACCCGGCCGGCGCCAGGACCGATGCCAAAACCATGGCCGGAGAAGCCTGTGGCCAGAAATAAACCCTGGATCGGTGCGACCGAGTCCATGATCGGCAGTAAATCCGGCGTGCTATCGATCATACCGGACCAGGACTCTACGAACGGCTGGTCTGCCAGACGCGGCAACCGCGCGGCCAGGTGCTGGCGCAGCCGACGCAACACCTGCCGGTCAGGCAGTGGGTTCATGACCCGCGTGCGTTCGAACGGGCTGGTTTGCCCGGCATTCCAACGCTCGGTCGTCGTCAAACCACGCTCGATGCCGCTTCCCAATACTCGCAACTTGGTTTCTCGCCACGAAGCCTTGTAGCTGGGTAGGAAGCTGAAGAAATGCCGGAAAGTTTCCGCCGATAGGTAATGCTCGTGATATCCGGAAAGGGCTATCGTATAGCCGCCATCCTGGCGGCGGCGGAAAGCGAACTCCGAGGTGGAGGCGTTGCCCTCGAACACGCTTGGTCCCGGCGCCGTCCGGGCGACCGTCGCCTTTACGCTCAATTGCGGGAGGGAAATCCCTTGATTGCGCAAGAACAGCGACGACCACGCGCCACCGGCCAGCAAGACGGCACCGCAGCGCACCGGTCCTTTCTCCGTAATCACCGCTGTGACGGCGCCATTTACTGCGTCCAGGGTGCGCGCCGCACAACACTCCAGGATCACCGCCCCTTGCGCTTGGGCAGCGCGCGCCAGATTCGGCACCGCCACCTCGGGCTCCGCTCGTCCGTCGCTGGGCGTGAACAGCCCCCCCTTGAATGCTCCGCGACAATCCGGCAGCAGCGCCGTAACTTCGGCGGCGCTCAACATCCGGCTGTCGAGCTTGTGGTCCTCGACCAGCGTCAACCAATTTTCGAATTCCCCCAGCCGCTCTTCACTTTCAGCCAGATAGAGAACGCCCTGCTTGGCAAAGCCATAGTCCGCGCCCGTGTCGGCAGACAGCCGATCCCATATCCGGAGGCTTTCCTGCATGATTGAAAGCTCCGCCGGATCACGTCCTTGCTGGCGGACCCAGCCCCAGTTCCGGCTGCTTTGCTCCCCAGCTATCCGGCCTTTCTCGCATAGCAAAACCGAGACGCCCTGCCCGGCCAAGAACCAAGCGGTCGAGACCCCAAGGATTCCGCCGCCAATGATCACGACATCCACAGCCTCCGGCAATACGCCGGAAAAAGTCACGGGAGAAGCATCGCTGATGACCGTCATACTGCAGGATTCTCGGCTGTTCGGCGCACGATTGATACCGCTCTCAGAATGACGTCCGGCGCAGTGCCGCCGCAAGTCAATTCCGGCATCTAAACGTCCCGTCAGTTACCTGGATCAAAAACTGACTTGCATGAAAGTTAGTATGGACTCGCAGACCGCTATGGCGCATATTTCCGGCAGCATCGGCAGGGCTATAGCTAGCCAGCCGACGACGGCGCATCTGAATATCCAATAGTGCCCCGATGCGGCACCTCGCAAGGGAGATTACCATGCCGAAATTCCTTCTGCTGCAAGGCGGCAACATGAATTTTTTGGGCATTCGTGAACCAGAAGTCTACGGACGCACAACGGCACCAGAGTTGGACGAAATGGTTCGCGCCTATGCGGCGGAAAAAGGCTTCGAAGTAGAGATCTACTACACCAACATTGAAGGTGAGGCGATCGACAAGATGTTCGATGCTCACAATCGCAAGCTGGACGGCTGTGTGATCAATCCCGGCGGCTTCTGCTATGCTGGTTATGCGCTGCGCGATTGTATCCGGGGCATCAAAGTGCCTACTGTCGAGGTTCACATGACCAACCACTATACCCGGCAGATCTTTTCCGTGACCGCCCAAGCAACCAAAGGGGTGTTCATGGGCATGGGCATCCAGACCTATATGCGCGCCTTCGATAGCCTCCTGGCGTTGCTCGAGGAGCAGAAGAGCGCCTGATCAGACCCAAACTATATCCGGGAGACGGCCGCAGAGGACAACGACCCGGGCAAGTAAACTCGCGAAGGAGTAAGATATGAGCAATCCTCAGAAAGCGGATCCGACCAAAGGCCCGGCAATCTGCGTGCAGCCGGACGAGGGCCAAAGCTGGTGGCAGCCGGAACCGGCCAACGGCTACGGCGAAGTGCGCATCTCGCGCCGCAACGTTCCCGGACTGAACCTTGCTTCCGGTATTCAAGTAATCGCGCCGGGCGGGTTCATCCGCGATCATCAGCACCCCGATCACCAAGAAATTCTTTTCTTTTACGAGGGCACGGGCGTCGTTGAACTGGACGGGGAGCCGCATCCGGTACAGCCGGGTACGACCTTTTACCTGACGTCCTACCGTCGCCATAAGATCATGAACACCGGTACGAGCGATTTGAAGATGTTCTGGACCATCATGCCCGGTGGGTTGGAGGACTTCTTCGAGCAGATCGGACGCCCCCGTACGCCCGGTGAACCGGCCCCCGAGCCATTCGCTCGTCCGGAAGATGTCGAGAAGATCGAGGTAGATTCCATTTTTGCGCCGATCCGCAAGTAGCCGGCGGCAACGAACAATGCCGCTGTTCACGCTATCCGACGGCCAGGAGCTATATTACGAGACGAGAGGCGAAGGCCCGCCCCTCGTTCTCGTACCTGGCCTTGGCGGCGTGGCCGGTTTCTGGGACAAAGTTGGGCCGACGCTGGCACAGCAATTCACCGTTATCTTGCATGATCACCGTGGCTGTGGGCGAAGCAGTCATGTCCCGGGACGCTTCTCCGTGGACCAGATGGCGGACGACCTTCACCAATTGCTCCAATTTCTGGGTATCGAGCGCGCTGCCTTTTTGGGCCATTCGACCGGCGGCGCCATCGCCCAAACCCTGGCGATCACGCAGCCGGGGTTGGTGGAACGCATGGTCCTTAGCGCTACCTGGTGCGGCCCGGAAGCTTATGTCACCAACCTGTTCGGCAACCGCAAAGCTGTCTTAATGGCTGGCGGTCTCGGCCTTTATCAGAAGACCAGCGCGTTTTTCCTGCGCCCCCCTGGTTACTGGCACGACCATGGACCAGAACTCGACGCCCTGGGAGCAAATGCGACTCATGATGCTGTGGAGGTGGAGATCCTGGCGGCACGGCTCGATGCGCTCATCGCGTTCGACCGCCGGAGCCAGCTTGGTACGATCACCCAGCCGACACTGGCGATTTGCGCCCGCGACGACATGGTGACGCCACCGGCCCTATCGCAGGAGATCGTTGCGGGGATCGATGGCGCAGACTTCATCGAATTGAGCTATGGGGGGCACTTCACTCCCCTCGTCGTTCCCACCGCCTTCCTGGACGCAAGCATACCGTTCCTGCGGCATTAACCGACTCATCGAGAATGGGACAGACCTAAGCCATGAAAAGCTTCTCACTCGGCATGATCGGGTTCGGCGCAATAGGCCGCAGCCTCGTGGATCGTCTGAACAAAGACACGGACGGGCTTGACCTCACCATCACGGCATTGGTTCGCCACGCGCCTGAATCACAGGGCCTTTCCAACCTTACTTTCGTAACAGACGTTGAGGCGCTGCTCCGGAGCAAGCCTGAGCTGGTTGTCGAATGCGCCAGCCAGGAAGCGCTGGCGCAGCATGGACCGGCCGTGCTGACGGCGGGCGTTGATCTTGTCGCCGCATCGATCGGCGCTCTTTCCCAACCGGGGTTCGAGCAGCGCCTTGAGTCAGCCGCACGGAAAGGCGCGGCGCGATTGTTCCTGCCGGCCGGGGCGGTCGCAGGAATCGATGGCCTGACCGCCGCCAAACTGGCGGGCCTTACCCAAGTGACCTATGTATCGCGCAAGCCGCCAAACGCTTGGAAGGGGACGCACGCCGAGACTCTCTGCGATCTCGACAGCCTTAAAGACGAGACTCTGCTGTTTGAAGGGACTGCGCGAGAAGGTAGCCGCCTGTTTCCCAAGAACGCCAATGTGGCGGCAACGGTTGCACTTGCCGGTCTTGGACTGGACGATACCCGCATAAAGGTGATCGCCGATCCAAAGGTAGATAGAAACTGCCATGAAGTGGAGGCCGAGGGCGCTTTTGGAACGCTCGCCTTGCGCCTTGCAAACTTCCCCAGCCCGGACAACCCCAAGACTTCTTTTCTGACGATCCTCAGCCTGGAACGCACGGTGCGTAACCGCTGGTCACGCATCGTCATTTGATCCGCTTGGCGATTAATTGTTGCTGAGCTTCAGCGTCCGCTCCGGGTCATTGGCTTCTGGATTGATGCCGTAAGCGTGGTTCACGATCCGCGCGAAGGCAAGATAGAGTTCTTCCAGCCGCGCAAAGCTGCCCGCGTCTTGCGTAATCGGTCCGGCGCTGTTTGCGATGCTGACAATCTGCAAAGCCAAGTCATCGACGGGCGCATTGGCTTTTAATTCACCCTTCTTCTTCGCCAGAATGATCGCCGCGCGCACATGCGACTCAATGGCGGGCCCAAAATCCTGCAGCGCTTCGCGCGCCTTGGCCGTCAAGAGGTCCTGATCACTGCGCATGCGCGCAATCAAGCTCCATGGATGCCCGGTTTTCCCAGTTGGGTTGTAATGGATGTAGCGTTGGTGGTTGTACCCCATGGTTTGGCGAATCTTTTCGTTGAGCGAGGCATTCTCATTCAACCAAATGTCGCGGAACTGCTCCTCGGTGCCGGCAACGTAATCGCAAACAACCTCTTCGACCAACTGCTCCTTGGTACGGAAGTGGTAGTGGATGTTGGCCCGGGTTCGACTGAGCCGCTCCGCGATATGCCCAAACCTAAAGCCGCGGTAGCCATGCAGCACCAACAGTTCGGTCGCGACGTCCTTTATCCTATCACGCATCTATGTCCCCCGATTTCCACCCCCCGGGGCTATATAGCGCAAGGTGGCCGGAATGTCCCATTTTCTATCTGAAACCATAGAGCTGCTCGGGCAGCCACGTTGCGAGCTCGGGAAACGCTATAACAAATCCCAAGGTCACCAGTTGCAATAAAATGAATGGGATAACCCCTCGATACATATGCATCAAGGTGATTTCCGGAGGCGCTATTGCCCGCAGGTAGAAGATGGCAGGAGCCATGGGTGGCGTCAGGTAGCTGGTCTGTAACACGACCAGGAACATGATGCTGAACCAGAGCGGGTCTATTCCATAGGAAATCACCAAGGGAACTGCGATCGGTATTATGATTAGCACCACCGAGATCAATTCCAGGACAAATCCCGCCAAGAAGGTCAACACAAAGATCAGCGATACCGCCGGCCAACCGTGCAGGCCATACTCGGCCAGCAGTTTCTGGACTGTCACCATACCGCCGGATGCGAAGAACACCCCGGCGAACATGCTGCCGCCCAAGACGATCAGCAGAATCATCGCAGTGATTGATAAGGTTCTGTAGAGCGCCTGGATAAGCACCGAAATCGTAATCCGGCGATAACAGATGCCCATGACCAAACTTCCAAAGGCACCGCATGCAGCAGCCTCCGTCGGGGTCGCCCAGCCCAAGAGAATCGTTCCCAGAACCGAGAAGATCAGAACCACCGGCGGCAAAAGCGCAACTGCCGTGATACGCAGTTTCTCAAGGAGCGGCATCGTGTCTTCGGATTCTGGCTCGCGCGGCGCCATCTCTGGCTTCAACCAGCAAAGTACGATCACATAGGTGAAGAACAGGCCGGACATGATAAGGCCCGGAAATAAAATCCCTGCAAAAAGGTCGCCGACCGGTAGGTCCGCCACCGGGGCCAGAACGACAACTGTGATGGAAGGTGGGATCACCGTGCCAAGCGATCCGCCAGCGCAAATCGTGCCCGAGATCAGACGCTTGTCATAGGCGTACTTGAGCATTGGCGGCACCGCCAGCATGCCGACGACCGTTTCGGTTGCTCCGGCAACCCCGCTGGCTGCGGCGAACACCGTACACATGATGATTGCGCCGACCGATAGACCACCGGGCAGCCGCTTGGTCCATATATGGATGGCATCGAACAAACGGTCGGCGATACCAGACCGTTCCAACAGCGCGCCCATGAAAATGAACAGGGGTACTGCGCCCAGAACGTAGTTCGACGCGACATCATCGACTTTCGAAATGAATTGGAAGACCGCCGCATCGCCAAACCGGATCAAGCCAAAGACCAAGGCTACCGACATGAGGCAAAAAGCAATCGGGAATCCCGTCAGGACCAGCACCATCAGTGCTGGGAACATCATAAGTCCAAGATACTCAGTCATACGTCGGTTCCGAATTCTTCGCCCCGAAGGAGCGCACAGATGGATTTCCCGATCTCGGCAAAGCTTTGCAGCGTCAAGATCACGAAACCGGCGACAAACAGGGTTCGGTAGGGCCAGATCACCGGGTTCCAGGCAGACTGGCCTGATAGCTCATGCCCCTCGTAGGCTTTCACCATGTAGCCGAACAACGCATAAGTGAGCCAAAGCAGGCAGGGTATAAGCAGCAGGAAGCCAAGCAGATTGACAATGGCCTTCGCGCGAACCCCCATGCTCAGATAGAAAAGATCGACCGAGACATGCGCCTTTTCCTTCAAGGCGTAGGCCATACCCAGCATAAAGATCGAGCCCATCATCATGTAGGCCAATTCATAGGCCCAGAAGGTCGGCGCCGAGAACAGGTAGCGGCTCAAGACCTCATAGACCATCGACCCAACCAAGGGCAAAAGCAAAAACGCGCCCACGGCAGCAGCGACATCCGTCACGGCTTCTATTTTACGGATCCAATACATAGCAAACCCCGGCCCAACAGAGAGGTTCATTGATTATAGCGAAACGGGGCGGCTCTCGTGAAGCCGCCCCGTGCCGGATTGCTTAGTTGTTGCCGATCGGCAGACGGAACTTCTGCCAGTCGCCAACCTTCTTCTGGAAAGCGCTCTGATGTTCGTAAGCGCGCTTGAACCAATCGTTCTCCTTGGCCTGCTGAGCAGCCCAAGCGTCGGAAGCCTCTTTCGCCGCAGAGATGAAGGAGGGATCGAGCACGACCATCTCGTTCTCACCTGCCTGCTGGAAGAAGGCAAATCCGTCGATGTCATCCTTGGCATAGGCCAGGAAGGTGTTGAGCGTCATCAGACGGCCCGCGACCTCGATCATGTTCTGGTCATGCTCGGACAACTTGGCCCAGGCGTCCTTGTTGAACATGCATTCGTGCGCGCCGGAGGGCTGGTGCACGCCGGGAGTCACGATGTACTTGGCAACCTTGTGGAAACCCGCGGAGGTGTTGATACCGGGACCACCCCACTCAATGCCGTCAACGACCTTACGCTCCAAGGCGCTGAACACTTCCGAACCCGGCATGATGACCGTAGAAGCGCCCATGTTGGCAGCGATCTCCGCCCAAGCGCCGGAGGTACGCACCTTCATGCCCTGATAATCCTCAAGGGTGCGGACCGGCTTATGCGAGTGCAGGAAAATTTCGGTCTCAAGAACGCCGCACGGAATAGCGACAACGTCCGACAGCTCCATGCGCCACTCTTTCCAGAGTTCCGCGCCACCTTCGTTGTAGAGCCACAACAGATACTCTTCCGGGGTCAAACCGCCGGCCCAACCGCCGAAGATGACGCCGGTGCGATCAATACCCCAGTCATATGCGGGCCAGTTGTGACCAACCTCGGCTACACCCGTCTGCACCGACTCAGTGACTTTCAATGCACTGCCCAGCGTACCCGCGGGGAAGACATTGATCTTCACGCGACCTTCGGTAAGCGTTTCAACCAGTTCTGCAAACTGCTTGGCGCCGACATCGATCCAGTGACCGCCGGACCAAGGTGTCGCCATGCTCCACTCGACGGGTTCGGCCTTGCTGACGGCCGGTAGCATCGCAACGCCAAATGCAAAGGCCGTGCCCAACGCAACGGCCTTGATGGACTTCTTGAAGTTGGAAAGCATATTGATCTCCCTAAATTTTCCCACATTCCCCTCGATCAAACGGTGTTGTCCCGCCTTGAGCGATCCGAGAGAATACTTACTTACATGTAAGTAGTCTAGTCAAACATATGCGCCTTATGCAAATTCTTGACTCCCTGGCGTCAGGCGCTCACCCCCAGGGCAGCCTCGAAAGCGTTGCGAATAGCCTCTTTGCTTTTACCGGGGGACTTCGCATCGCCAATGACTTCCACAGTCACCCCTAGCTTGCGTACGGTCGACAACAGGCTCTCCTGACGACGCCGTGCCTTATAATAGAACCAATGACGGAAGCGTTCACTCTCCGCCAGCTGCCGAAGCGGGGTCTTTCGCAGCAAACCGGATGCAAGCAGACCGGACACCAATCCGCCCAAGCCCCAGCGATAGGTAGCCCCGGACGCCACCACGATGCGGTCATAACCGGCAAGCTGCGCCAGGTCCTTCAGAGGGTTCACGCCGTAGCGCCTCTCAACGCCCGACTGATCGCAGATTTCCTCCAGCGAACGAATGAAGGCTGCAAAGCTGTAGGCTTCCGGTCGCACGTTCTGGAACAGCGGTGCGGCGCTTACCCGATTGAAGGAGCCACCTGCGCTTGGCGTCCTCTCGAATAACGTAACCTGGTTTCGCGTTCCAGCCAGTCCGGCATAGGTCAAACCTGCCGGTCCGGCACCTATAACCGCGATCCTTTCATTTCTGGGGCCACCGTCGTCCTGGTAACCCTGCTCACGCCCGGTCGTCGGGTTGACCAGACAGTGCAAGGGGTGTCCGGCCCGCATTTCGTCAACGCAGGTGTTGCAACCCAAGCAGGTCCGGATCGGCTTGCCCGAGCCGACCTTCGCTACCCAATCCGGATCGGCCAACAGTGGGCGCCCCAGCGCCACGAAATCCGCACACCCTTCTTCCAGCGCTCTTGCTGCCACTTCGGGATCGCCCAGCCTTCCAACCGCGATAACCGGCACCGGCACGGCCTCCCGAATCATCTTGGCAAACTTGAGAAAGGGTCCATACCCCATGTCCATCGGCGGGATCATGACAGCGGCCGAAGGTTGCGATCGGTAGTGTCCGCCGGTGACGTGGATGGCATCTGCGCCCGCTGCCGCCGCCCAGACGGATACCTGCAGAGCTTCTTCCGCAGGCATGCCCGCTGGGAAATAGTCGTCGCCGTTCAGACGGAAAATCAGCGCCATCTCCGGTCGGCGCTCCTTGCAGGCGCGAACGATCTCAAGCGCGAAGCGGGCTCTGTTCTCCAGGGAGCCCCCATAGTCATCGTCTCGCCTGTTCTCCGCCGGGCAAAGAAACTGCGAAACAAGGTAGCCGTGCGCAGCATGGATCTCAGCTGCATCGAAACCTGCATCCGCGGCACGTGCGAAGGCGGCCGCAAAAGCGGAAACGCATTCGGTAATCCGCGCCGGGCTCATTTCCTGCGGGATAATGGTTTCCAGGTGTCCTTCGAAAACCGGGTGAGGGATCGCCGATGGCGCAACCGGGTCCTCACCGCAGATATCACGCCGCGTGTGGCCGCCGCCGTGGCCGAGCTGAATGGCGGCCTTGGCACCCGCATCATGAATTGCGGCGGCCAGGCGCTTGAGACCCGGCAGAAACCGGTCGTCATAGATGCCCAGTTCATTGAAGCGGTGCCGCCCGGCTTTTTCGGGCGACGCCATCTCCACGGTGACGAGACCGACACCGCCGACTGCCCGGGCGCGGTAATAGGCGAGGCTGCCTTCCGTGACAAAACCATCCGGATCGGCCGCGCGCGTTGTCATCGAGGGCATCACCACACGATTGGGCAACCGAACGCCACCGATCCGACCGGGCTCGAACAGCAAAGCCCGACCCGCCTTTTTGTCACCTTGCAGGAGCACTGCCGGCTCTCCGTTCAAGCTAATTTTTCCGCAGCTTTTATTCTGCGACGCTGCGCGCAGCGCCGCGGTTCAACAGGCCGGACTCTTCCAGAGCCGCCCGAAGGCGGTCCAGTTCTTGCTGATGCAGCTTCATCAGGGGCGGCCGCATGACGGCCTGCTCCAGACGCCCGAGCATCACGAGGCATTCCTTCATGCGATTGTGCATATCCACGAAAGGCGCCGCGTAGAAAGCCTGAACCAACGGATAGATGCGGTCGTTGAGTGCTTGTGCCGCCGGCAAGTCGCCCCCCTTGATCGCCCGAAAGAGCGCGACCTGCAGGTCGGCGATGACACTTCCCGCACCAGACAGCAGCCCGTTTGCGCCCATGGTCAACGACGCCATCAACCAAGCGCTGTGCGTCGTCAGGACGTTGACCGGCCGATCCAACGACTGGAAGGTCCGGATATGCCGCTCGTGCAACATGGGATCGTTGCACCAGTCCTTGATGGCGCGGACCGTCGGCACCTCCTCGAACAACTGCAACAAGGACTCATAGGGGTAGGCTAGCCCCGAGGAAACCGGATAACGGAAGGCGATGATCGGCAGATCGGTTGCCTCGGCAATCATCTTGAAGTGTGTCAGGATCGATTCCGGACGCTCCACGCCGCCCATACCCAGGCTCTGCGGCGGGAACACCAGCAAACAGGAAGCGCCGGCGGCATCGGACATCTTGGCGATTCGCGCCGCCTCATGGCTGCCGTCCGCATAAACACCATTCACCAGCGGCACCTTATCCCCGACCTCCTCGAGCGAAATCTCGAGAATTCGCTTCTGCTCTTCGAAAGTGCAGGCATGTACTTCCGATGCATGGCCGTTGACCGTTGCGGCTGCGACACCCTCGACCAGGGCACAGTCCGCCAGATGACGGCGCGTGCTCTTCTCATCGATCGAGTAGTCTTCGTTGAGCGCCAACAAAGTCGCCGGAATCACCCCCTTGGGTTCAAAGTCCTTGAAGCGTCCCATCGTGCAATCTCCTTTCGTACCTCATTATCGCATACTCGCGCGTGCAGCCCGAGTGGCATGGGTCATCGACCCAATCAATTCATCCAAAGACCGCCCGTCACGTTGATGGCCTGCCCCGTCATATAGGCGGCTTCATCGGAAGCAAGGAAAGCGACGACCCGCGCAATATCATCGGGCAGGCCCGTACGTCCCAAGGGGATGGTGTGCAAGCGCTGGTTGGCGAGCGGCAGGCCGCGACGCGCCAGGTCTTCCTCGGCCTCTTCACGCATCTTGGTGTCGACGATCAACCCCGGGCAAACGGAGTTGACCCGGATTCCCTTACCGGCTAACTCGTGGGCCAGGCTCTGTGTCAGGGCAACAACGGCAAACTTGCTGGCGCAGTAGGCCCCGTAGCTGGCCACACCCTTTTTGCCCATCCAGGACGACATGTTAACGACATTGCCGTGCCCCTGAGCGACCATATGCGGAACCACGGCACGCGTGCAGTGGAAAATGCCATCGACGTTGATACGCCAAGTGTCAGCCCAGTCTTTCTCGCTCATCTCAAGCAACTGGCCCATGCGCAGGATACCGGCATTATTGACCAACAGATCAACGCCACCCAGCGTCTCGACCAGCGTTTTCATGCCTGCCTCGACCGAGGTCTTGTCACCGACATCGCCGGTCACCGCGGCCGCCTTGCATCCCAAGTCCCGGATTTTGGCGGCGGTTGCCTCCGCACCCGTGCCGTCGACGTCGAAAAGCCCGACATCACAGCCCTCCTGGCCCAACCGCAGCGCGATGGAACGCCCGATGCCCGCCGCACCGCCGGTGATAACGACCTTCTTGCCTTTCAGTTCGTACATGAGCCTTCTTTCTCCCTCATCGGCCTTTCCGGCCAGCTAGTGCTTGTCAAACGACAGTCTGGAATGCGGCGGAGCGCCCTGCGATGCGACCCGAGGTTACAGCCCACCCAAGATGATGCCCGTGACCTTCGAGCAGCAGGCCGCCCTGCCCCGTGGATCCGGCCGCAAAAAGCCCCGTTATGGGAGAGCCGTCGCCACGCAGTACCTGCAGTGTTTTGTCGACCTTCAATCCGCCTTCCGTGAAGCAGATCCAGGATTTCAGGGGCCCCAATAGATAGAATGGACCCTCCGAGAGCGGCGCCCGTCCGCTGTCTCTTGCTTCCGCGTTGGCCTGGTCCAGGGTTTCCTGGAGAGCTTTTGCGGGCAGATTTACCTTCGCCGCAAGCGCTGCAACGGTTGCCGCCTTGAAGCAGATGTCCTTTCGGTTGCGCTGATAGTCAGGCAGGTAAGCGTAGGCCACGCCTGGCGCCGTCGAGATGTAATGCGGCCAGGCCGTGAACTTGCGCGCCATCGCGTCGTCCATCAGGATATAGGCCGTTCTGCCGGGCTGGGCGGAGACCTTGTGTTGCGGTCCGTCCCGCTCGTCACAGAAACGTTTCCCCTCGCTATTGACCAGCAGTGCGCCTTCCTTGAATAGCCCGTGCGAAGGCGCCAGAAAGGTTGTCACGAAAGACATCAGGAAGGGACGCAGAATAGGTTGCGGCAAATTCTTGATCGCCCAGTTCACTAGGCGTGCAAAGGGGCGGATCGGCGGAATTCGCGTGATGATGCTGGGCTTCGGCGGCGCGATGAAGCGCATCTCCGGGCCCCAGGCCAGATCGGGATTGAGCACTTCGCTGCCGGCGTCACGTCCCAGACGCTGTCCGTCACCGGTACTGGTGGTATTGATTCCCTCAACATCGCACAGCGCTTCCGGCAGGAACTCCGATTTCAGCGCACCATCCGCCGAACTGTAGTCGCCGCTGGCTAAAACGACCCCGCGGCGCGCTTTGATCTCCGTTCCGTCAGCCAGCCGAACACCCGTGACACGATCTCCATCGCGCAGCAGTTCAACGACCGGGGCGTTGGTTCTTATCTCCACCCCTTCCCGACGGCAGTGCTTGACCAGCCGGTAAATATAACCGCGCGAATGCGGGACAATATTGTGGAGCCGCGGATAGCGATGGGGCGGCTCTGGAACCGGCCCCATGAATTCAATGCCGAGGTCCATCAAGAAACGGAAGGCTTCGGGTACGTTCTCAACGTAAAGCCGCCGCAAATCAAGATTGTCGCGCGGCTCCAGCGCCCCGGCGAACTTACCCATGTCCTCGAAATGCTCATCGGGCGAATCACTGATGCCCGCCGCTTTTTGCTGTGGCGTGGAGTTGCAAGAGATCGAGCCCACCGACAAGCCGGTAGTCCCGCCAAGCGCGGGGTTTTTTTCCAACAGCACGACCTCGCGGCCCAGGCGGCCCGCCGTCAGTGCCGCCGTGAGTCCGGAACCACCGCCGCCGACAACGACCACATCGAAGGTGTTTTTTGGCATGATGTCGGCCTTACTTCGCCGTCCAGCCACCGTCCACCAGCATGGTGGAACCCGTGCAGAACGAGGCCTCGTCGCTCGCCAGGAACAGAATCGCGTTGGCGATCTCCTGCGGCTGGCCGAGGCGGTTCATCACTTGGCGAGCCTCCAGCTTGGCGCGCAGCTGTGCCGCATCCGGGCTCTTGGCAAAAATCTCGTTGAAGTATGGCGATTCAATGGTGCCCGGCGCAACACAGTTCACCCGGATGCCAGCAGCGACATGGTCGATCGCCATGGCTCGGGTCAAGGAGGCTACCGCGCCCTTCGTGGCGCAGTAGGCCGCACGGTCGGGAATGCCGACCTTGGCCGTGGTCGAGGCTGTGTTGACAATCACGCCGCCGCCCTGTTTCTCCATCACCGGCACGGCATACTTACAGCCGAGGAAGACGCCCTTGACGTTCACCGCCATGATAGCGTCCCAATCTTCCTCGCTGGTTTCCACCACGTTGCCCGCGATCCCGTAACCAGCGTTGTTTACCAGGATGTCCAGACGTCCGTGCCGCTGCACGACACCGTCTATCATGGCCCTGACTTCATCGGACTTGGCGACATTCACACTACAGGATTCCGCCGTTCCGCCAGCCGCGCGCACTTCGGCTGCTACTGCTTCGGCGGCTTCGGCGTTCTTGTCCGCCGCAATCACCACCGCGCCCTCACGTGCAAAGGTCAAGGCCGTGCGATGGCCGATTCCAGAGCCTGCACCGGTAATAATGGCAATTTTGTCCTGCAAGCGTCCCGGCATGGCGGATCCTTTCAAAAGGCGGCTAATGTGGTTCTAGTGGCAATACTGACTTACATGTAAGTATAATCTCGCGACTCAAAAACCGTCAAGTGGCAACGTGGTTTTGCCATCGTCAAAATTCGCACCATCTTACCTAGGGAGAAGCCGTGCATACTGCGGGACGATAGCGGGAGATTCCATGTTCAGCTTCGAGGAGATCAAGCCCTTCACCGACTTCCGGCAGCTTTGCGACGGAAAGGTCTATACCGCTCTGCCCGACGACTGGGTGCTCGGTCTGACGGATGTGGTCGATTCGACCGGCGCCATTGCGGCAGGGCGTTATAAAGCCGTTAACATGGCTGGTGCGGCCGCCATATCGGCGGCCATGAACGCCCTGTCGGGGAAAAGTTTTCCCTATTCCTTTGGCGGTGATGGCGCCCTGATCGCGGTGCCGGGAGACGACGCCGAGGCCTTGGCTGCCGCCCTGCGGGGTACGCGCCATTGGGTAGAACAGAAACTGGGCCTGGAACTGCGCGCCGCTCTGGTACCTGTATCGGAGGTCCGCCTGAGCGGGCACCAGGTCGCGGTTGCGCGCTTCGCCCCCTCTGACGCCGTCAGTTATGCCATGTTTTCGGGTGGCGGCGCGGACTGGGCGGCCGAGGCGATGAAGGTCGGCCGTTTTCATCTGAGCCGGGAAGACGATCCAACCTTTGCGGATTTGACCGGCCTTTCCTGTCGTTGGGCGCCATCGCCCAGCCGCAAGGGTGTGATCCTCTCGTTGATCGTCAAGAAGCAACCCGAAGCCGCTTGGGAGGAATTCTCGGTCGCCGTGGACAGGCTGCTGACTCTGGTGAACAAGCTTGAGCGCGACGGCCACCCTATTCCGGCGACAGGCGCGCAGTTCGCCTGGCCGCCCCGCGGTGTGACGTTGGAGGCGCTGACCTCGGAGGAAGGCAGTCTCGCGGCGCGAAAAATCCGACTGTGGCTCGTCGGCTGCCTCGCGTGGATACTAGGGCGCACCGGATGGAATCTCGGTGAATTCGACCCGACCGTCTATCGCCGCTACACCATGATGAACTCCGATTATCGGAAGTTCGAGGACGGGCTGCGCATGACCCTGGACTGCAGCCCGGAAACCCAGGCAGAGATTGACGTGCTGCTTGGCCGGGAGCGTGACCGAGGCATCCTGCAGTTCGGACAGCATACGCAGGATGCGGCGATCATGACCTGCATCGTTCCCTCGATTTACACCAACCGTCATTTCCACTTTCTGGACGGCATCGACGGCGGTTACACCGCGGCGGCCCGGAACCTGGACCGAGCCGCCCATTCGGCGGGCAACGCCTAAAGACCGACGACCGCCATGTTTTCCGGGAAGCGGATGCTGTAACCGAATCGCAGGTCCTTCACTTCGCCGGGTTCCGCATTCCAGCGCCAGGCAAGCACGCCCTTGCGCTCTTCCACATCGAATTCGCTGGGCGTGGTGCTTTCGTCCAACAACGCCACCTCGATCTCCTCGTGGCGGGAAACCGGCAACTGATCGAGCACCGATATCGCAATGGGCCGGGCGTGATGGTTCTGCACCTTTATTGCGTAGAGCCTGCTTTCCTTGCGGTCATTGGCGATGATCCCGGCGCTCGCAACCTCGCCGGTCACCAGCCGGTACTCGACGGCGATGCGATCATCCAGCCCGAAGGCGATCTCGCGGGTTTCGGAAGGGCGTAACAGCCCGAAACTCTGGCGCCCGACGAAGGCGCCGTCCCGGTAGATCGAGACTTCACCCGGAAGCAGCGGCGCGTCGCCGTCGTAGTCCAGTTCGCCCACCAGATAGGCAACCGGCGAGACCTTCGGCATGATCTTGGCACTCAGCGCCACCTCGAAGCCCCGTTCCTCCAGGCGCAGCTTGTGGGCCGCACCGTCGGCGGGCAAGGTGGCCCGGCCCGGCACCCGCCATTCGGCGGCGAACTCGCTGGCGACAATCTGTGCTTCCCAGCCAGCGCCGGCGGCATCCGCCAGCTCATTCTTACGCAAAGATTCCGACTCAGCCGCCGGTGCCTCGGCCAGTTTGTCCTGTGCCATGGACGCGCGGCGGCGCGGATCGTATAGGTCGAGGAACCAGGGGCCCAGATTTGGCAAAGCGCCCATCTGGCGCGGTCGCGTGGTCGAAAGCGTCAGCGCCACCTGCGACCAATCCTCGCCGCTGTTCTGGGTCACCTCAGCAAGCTGGGTCAGCGCCAGCTTACCCTCGCTGGTGTCGAGGCGCGCATCATAGAGCGGCCGCCACTGGGCCGCCTGTACCTGATAGGAAAGGTTGATCTCGGCCGATCCGGCCTCACTGGCCTCCAGCGCCAGGACCAGACTGTAGGTCTCCCGGCCCGGCGTTTGCAGGGCCGCCAGTTCCTGTTGCGTCGTCTCCAGCCGACGGATCAAGCCGCGCAGAGCCTTGCGGGCCTCGCGCTGGCGGGCGTAGGCCGCTTCGGACCCCTCGCCGATCAGGGTCAGCATCTGCCGCCAATGATCCGCCGAACGCGGCGCGGTGGTTTCTGCATCCTCGCTGCTGGCGGCAGCATCGATCAACGCGCCGACCAGATCGAGCTGCCGGTCGGCGACCCGCAAGCGGTCCTCCAGCATCGTCCTTTCGTCCTGCAGCGCCTCGATCTCGGCCTCCAGGCGGCGCACCTCGGCGCGCGGCGCAAGCGTGCTGTAGGCAAGGCGGCTCTCGACCGAGGCGATCCGCAGCCCGCCGTTCGTCGTGGCGACGCGGATGCTGCCGGGGTCAAGGGCGGCGGTCAGGCCCGATAGCTCCAACGTATCCGATCCGACCGACATGGCCAGCGCCAGGCGGCGCTCGATACGCGCACCCTGCGGATAAACCGTGACCGAATCGATGGGGGCCTGGCTGAGTTCAATGGCCATCTTGGCATCCGCCACGAAGGGCGTTGCCACGGCCATGAAAAATGCGGCGCTGAAAATCCTGGTGGTCTGCATGACGGCGTCTCCCTGAAACTCCCCCGGCACCGCAACTCCTGTTGCGACAAGAAGAGGGTCTTATGGGAATCCGTCAGCAAAAAGGCCCGTATGGGGCCAAAATAGGGCCGGTTCGTCTATGCGATTGAAGCAACGAGTACCACCCCCGCCGTCGGACGGGGGTGGTTGTAGATTCTAGGACCTACCCTTTCTGGACCAAAGGCTCAGAGTAGAGGACCACAGCTATTGCTGAGCAGAGCGCCCGCTTCGTCCACGGTCGCGGTGCAGAGTGACCCGGAACTGCCCAAGCCGTCGACGGCTAAATCGACATCAAGCTCACTGCCAATAAAAGTCACACCACTGCCACAAAAAACCGTTGCGTTTTCCGGTGTCACCAACCTTGAATCTCTGACAATCACGCGGCTGCTACTACAAAAAATCAGCTCGGCATCGAAACCCACGATCTGTAGGTCCGATACACGCCCGACGCCACCGTTTTTTCGGAGAGTGTGTGGAAACAGAGTACTGTTATCCCCCACACCATCATTCTGGATCGTCGCCTGCCGCAACTCGCTGTTGTCCGCAAGGATCACAATTGCGGAAACGTCGCTGGTGTTTATGCCACGGATCAAGGTCACGTTCTGGCCCGAGCCCTCAACATCGACGAAGGATTTCATCACCACCGCATTGCCACCGCAGTCGAAGTCTCCAGGGCCCACCCTGACCAGATAGCCATTGCTGACCGAAGCATCGGTGATTCCAGCGATCGCATTACGCAGCGCCGTGCAGTTCTCCGTCGCCGTGCCATCGGCGCCCACGACGACGACGTTGACCGGTTCCAGCTTGCCCACGACCTCCGCGTTCAAATCCTCCAGCAAAACGGCGCCGTTGTTGATCTTGTTGCTGGTGATCGAGTTGGTGGCCAGCGTCGAGGTGTTGATCGAACCCGGTATGAGTTTCAACGGGCTGATGGTGCCGTTCGCGATCTTGGCGCCGGTGACGGCCCCGCCGGAGATCTTATTGCCGGTGATCGAGGTATTGGCGATGGTCGTGGTGTTGATCGAACCGGGGATCAGGTCCTGCGGACCCAGCGAGCCATCTTGAACGTCCGTCGAATCCACGCAGCCGTTGCAAACCAGATCCGTGGCCAGTTGGGCTTGCGCCCGATCCACGGCTGCTAGGCCAACACCGAGACTGACGACAAGAGCTACAGTGAGAAAAAATCCAAAACGCATATCCGCCTCCCTTTGTATTTTTCTTTGTAGAATTATAAAGAAGGAGACGCTTTATTACGAAAATTAATATTAAAATTGATTTAATATTACAATATTAAGACATTCCGGAGGATTCTTGACACGTGGGTTCAGGTTACATGCTGGATTTCGGGTGTGCGCTGTTCGGCCTGCAGTAAAGTAGCTAGACACGAATCAGCGAAACACCCTCTGAATCTACACACCGGATGGCGCGCACTCCCTCGTCGAAACCATTGGAGGTTAGCCGGTTGTGTTTTTGCCGACACGCACGAGGCGCGCAATTTCCTTACCCTGTAATCCGACAAGCAGCGGCTGCCGCACGCCGGGCAGGAAGGCCACGTCGTAAAGCTCTTCCACCGACCCGGTGATCTGGAGTTTGTGGACCACTTCCTTGGTCGCGATATTGATGACGTAGACCGCGCACTCCGGGTCACAGGCGCGCTTTTTCAACTCGTCATCGAGCGGTAATCCGGTGAAGACCTTGTTGCGCGGCTTGGAGACACCGACCAGTGCCACGTTGTTGGCAAGGCGAAGCCCGCGAACAAAGCCCGGGCACCAAACCATGCGCTTGAACTCACCGTTCTTGCGATCAATCCAGCCCATCCAGCCGGTGCCGGCCTCGGTTATCCAAAGGCGTCCTTCATGCAGGCGCGGCGAATGCGGCATCGCCAACCCCTTGGCGATGACCTCGTTGGTCCGCACATCGATGACCTGGCCGCCATCGGCGCGATGCTCACGCCACGCGCCCTGCTTATTGGTCGGCGCGATGACCGTGACATAGGCAAGCTCACCCTTCTCAAGGCAGAAGCCGTTCAGGTGGCAGCGATCCTCGCCAACAATCTTGTCGATGAAGGGGGGCTTCCAAATCGGGGCGAAATTGCCGCTGTTCTCCAGCTCGGCAACGCAGTTGTACCCGGTGACGACCGCCAACAATCGCCCCTGGTTGTCGATCGCGACGTCATGCACATCGACCGCGCCGGTCACGTGGGATTTGCGCGGCAGGAAAACATGGTCCCAGCCCTCGTAAATGGCGCCCCGTTCCAACCCATTCTGGAACCGCCACACCTGCGCCGCACTGGACAGCAGGAACCCGTCGTTGGTTAGGTTGAGCGCCATGGCCTGACCGAAGTCGCGATCCGAGACGACCAACTTGCCTTCCCGTCCCGGGGCCAGCAACACAAGCTTCCCGGCCTCGTAGGTCGTGAAAGCAATGGAAGCGCCGACACGGCTCAACCATTGATGCAAATGCGCGGAGGTCGTGAGATGCCAGGGCTTGACCGGCTCCTTGTTGGAACTATCGCCAACCAGCAACACGGACTCGTTGCTTGATTTGTTCTCGTCAGCCTTTGAATCAACCACCTTATCCGTTGTCGCGCCGTCGGCCATAAGCCCCCCGATTCTTCGATTTCACGTTCAATTACCGCACCAAGTTGTAATCTAGAACAATCAAGCCTTGAAGGCCAATCTCAGCCTATGGTCTTTTAATCAGGAAATTCTGGCCACCCGCGAACTTTTTTGGATCCATCATGCAAAGTATACGCCAGCAAAAGACGGACAAATCCGAGGAGGCGCTTGCGTTCCTCAACGGGCTCACGTCCGAAATATTTGACCTGGCGGACAAGCAATCGGGGGCGCAGGACCTTTGCGACTTGAGATCCTTGATCACACTCGACGATGCGGAGCTCATTCACGAAGCAGCCATGAATTCCGACGCCTTTATCAAGGAGTACAACCTCCTCAAGCTTCTTGGGCGCAATCGCTTCAATACGAACGGTCGGGAGTGGGAGATTCGGCGCGGGCTGACTCAGAAGTTCTTCTCCCAGGCCGGGCGCAGCAGCAATCGCGCGCGCGTTCACAGAACCTATGCGCGCCGCCTTGAGGAAATCGTGGACCCGGACCGACCCTGGAGCCTGTTCGACGCCCTTCAGACCGGCGCCATCGACATTTTCTTCAAATCGTTGAACGTAGAGATGGATATGGCAGGCTCGCGGAGGTTGATGTCGAGCTTTCGCAGCCTCTCACGATATCTACAGTATTTTTCCTGGCGACCCGACCGCCTGGAAAACCCGGCGGCGCTGGAGGCCGCGGCCAGACAACTCGACAACAATGTACGCATGATTGCCGAAGCGGCGCCCGGCGTGACGCTCCTGATGAGCGCGTTCGAAGAGCAGGTTGGCGATAGCATTGCCAACTTCGTCGGACGCCATGAGTTCTTCATGGCCTTCCTCGCTGGAATCGAGACCACGGTATCCAGCCTCTCGTGGGTTGCCCATGAGCTGGCCCGCCGACCGGCATTGCAGGAGGAGCTTGCCAACGGCCTGGGCAGTGAAAAGGGTGACGATAGAGCCTTGGCTTTCGCCCATGAAACAATGCGCATGAGGCCGCCCCTACCGTTCGTCACCCGCGCCACGTCCAGGCAAGTCGACCTTGGTGGAATGGCGATCGATCCGGGCCACACGATCGTATTTTCGATTGCCGGTCTTCATCGAAAAGAACGCTATTGGACCGACCCGCTGCGGTTTTGGCCGGATCGGCCGGAGTTCACCGAGAAAACCGTGAACCGAAAGGCGTTCATCCCCTTTTTCGCGGGACCCCGAAAATGCGGCGGCGCGCGCCTGGCCATGTTGGAAGTTGAGGAGGCAACGAAGGTGATGCTGGAGCAGCTACGCCTGGAGATGCCCGACCGCGACCCGCCCTTCGATTATGCATTGACGCTGCGGCCAACGGGCTGGGATGACATCACCATGACCCGCCGATAGACGGCGCAAGTAGGCTCACCAGCTAGGAATGCGACCTTCCGGCAGCGTCCCGTCCTTAAGCAGCGCTGCGATATCTTCAAGATTCCGAATGGCCACGACCCAGGCTGCGGGTAGCTGCTTGCCAAGACGTTCTTCGATAGCCAGGAGCAGCCGCATATGCCCGAGGCTATCCCATTCCTGGGTTTCACCGACCTGGATATCATCCGCCAGCTCTTCTGGTGCCACGTTGAGCGCTTCTGCCAAAAAGGCTTTGGCGGCCACTATCTGATTCTTACTCTTCAAGGCATCGTTCTCCTCTTGCCGCAGCCTCGGTCACTCCTGTGCTACCCCTTTGAGGCAAGGCAGGCTTCCCGCACGATATCGCGATTGATCTTACCCCGGTCGGTTTTCGGGATCTCTCCGACAACGAACCACCGCTCCGGGATGCATTCCTGACGGATATAATCGGTGCACCAGCGCTTGAGAATCTGGGGCGTGGCCTCCGCCGCGTCACCCAGGCGCACGGCCACCGCAACCGTCTCGCCGCTGATAGGGTCCGGCAGGCCAAACGCACAGGCCTCCAGAACGTCCGGGTGCCGTTCCAACAACAGGTCTATCTCCTCTGGCAGGACTTTCATGCCCGCGCGATTGATCTCGTTCTTACGGCGGCCAACCAATTGAACGACACCATCTTCGTCGATCCGACCATGATCGCCCGTTCGGTACCACCCATCCTGGATTACCTCGGCAGTCAGGTCCGGACGCTTGTAGTACCCCACCATCAAGGATGGCGTCTTCAACAAGACCTCACCTTCCCCGACCTTCAAGACCTCTCCCTCGGCGCTCAAAACGGCGGCTTCTCCGCCCCACATGCTGCCAACCAAGCCATCCCGATGCTGTCCAGCCTCCGGTCCCGCGCCCGCCGTCCAGTTGGCTGTTTCAGTCAGGCCATAGAGGTTCCAGACCGCGGCGCCGCCGGTCCAGGTTTCGATGGCTTGCCACAGGTCGGCGGCGAGCGGCGCCGAACCGACGTGTACGCGTTTCAAGCTTGCCCTCACGGGTGGCGGCCCGGCCCGCAGGGCAACCTTCCAGAAGGACGGAACCGAACTCATGAAGGTCACCGCCTCGGCATCGATGTGAGACGCAAGGCGCGCTGCGCCGTCAACGCCGGGATTACAATACAAAAGCAGCCGACATCCCGCCGCCAACGGCGTCAGGCAGTTGCCGATCAAGCCATGCCCGAAGTGCGTGGGCAAAACGCAAAGGCTGTGCTTTAGCTCGTCGACGCTCAGATGCTCGAGGTTGAGGCGAAGCCGTGCGCGCAGGGTCGCCGCGCTATGGACGACACCCTTGGGTGTGCCCGTTGTACCGGAAGTAAAGAGAATCAGGGCCGGCCAATCCTCATCGGGCAAAAGATCCGTCTCCGCCACGGGGTCCGCTGTGATCCCGGTATCACTCCATAGGTCCAGCAGTGGCACGCCGCCGATCTCGCTAGAGCCCTCCTCCAACGGCGTGCGGCTCATTACCTTCGGCTCCACGAAAGCAAGCACGTGCTCTACTTCATTGCGCGTCAAGGAAGGGTTCGTACAGACCGCCGTGGCGCGGAGTGACCAGACCGCGAAAAGCTCCGAAAAAAACCGCGCCGTGCCACCGTGTCCGATCACAACGTTGTCGCCGGCGCCCACCCCGGCGGCCTGGAACCCCGCGCGGCATCGGGCCATGCCGGCGCGCAAGTCATCGGCTGTCCAGACTTCACCGCTGCGTACGTCTTTGATCTCACCTAGGGAACGACTGAGCAGCATGGGTTACCGAACCTCGACTTTGGTATTTTGGAGACAAGACAAACGGAGAAAAGCAGGTGTCATGCCTTCTTCTTGCTAACACCGGAAGTTTTCCTCTGCGCCGCGCTCCCCTTCTTCTTTCGAGCTTCCCATTCTTCGGGAAACAACGCGAAATGGTAGACATCGGCCCGGCCGCCGCCAACAAAGGGGACGTCGCTCCGCTGCACGCCCTCGCAGGTAAAACCCATCGTCAGATAGTTGAAAATGGAGGGATAGTTGCGGCCGATCACGAGGCCTTTGAACTTCACCATCTTCATCCGTTTGAACGCCAACTCCACCAGGACCGCCCGAACTTCCGGGACCACGTTCTTACCCCAATAGCTGCGGTCCAGGACGACATTGGATTTGGCGATGGCTGATTCCTTGTTCGTCAACAAACTCATGAAGCCGATGAGTTCTTTGGACTCCTTGACGAAGATGCCGAAATGAAAGTTGTTCTTGTTGTCGAACCAGTGGATATGCTTGACCGCGCGCTCGTGCGTCCAACTCTGCGGCTTGCGGTTGTTGCCGAGCTGGGTTTCCTCGTCGTTCCACCAACTTACATAGCGCGCGTTGACATCGGCCGGTCGCATCGGCCGTACGATGAAGCGCTTTGTTTCAAACCGAAAGGGACGATCTGGAGAAGGCTGCGTGAACAGTTTGGTGTAGGTGTCTTCAGTCTTCTCATCCATCTGCTTATCTCGCTCTCAGTTGGGGGGCGGGTGCTCTACCGTTGCGTTTAGTGGACGACCGAAACGCCTGCTCCCGTAATCAAACCTTGACCCGCAGCGGGCGTGCCTTGCCGTTCTTTACCCTGCGGCCGATCAAGGGGTAATCAGGGTAACGTTCCTTCAGCGCCTTGCGCTGGGCCCGAACCACCTTGGCGCTCGCGGCCGCCACGCTGAACAAAAGAACTGTGTCCCCACCGTTGCATTCTGCAAAGGTTGGGGTTTTCTCCGCATTTGCCCAGGCTTCGGCGACCTCCATAGAGCAGAGGCCCCAGCCAAGAAATCCGACCACTTTCTGGTCTTCCAGGCTGATCAGGTAATGCTTACGTTCGATTTGCCCCAGAAGCGTTCCGATGAATTGCTGCGTCGGCTGAACCGAAAAAGGGCGGCGCGTGGCAAGAAACGATGCGGCTAGTCCCAGAGCGAATGCCGGTCTTGGAAACTGCATGTGCTGCATAGTTGGTCGATCTGCCTTTTCTCTAGTTTCTATGCCGGTTCATTGATGGGCGGTCATCATCTCGCGATGGGCGTTGGTAAAGCCGCTCAGGGACACCGTCATGGTAACGGTCTTCTCCTCCAGGCTCGTCAGAATGATCTCAGCATTCTCCGCCTTGCGAAAGGCCCTCACCAATTCCTCATCCAGAGGCGTCCCGCCGGCACAGCCGGTTTTTGTGCACACACGGTAAGCCACCACGCGTTCGAAATTGCCAGCACGGAGCATCATGCCCTTGGTCAGGTCAAATCCCAACGGCGTACCGACCCGCAGACGTTCGGGATCGGCCGTGATGGTAAGGACTTTCACCTTCTTGCCATTCTGTTCCATGTAACCCTGCTGAGACAATCGGCAAGAAACCGTTTCAGTCTTGACGCAGCGCAATATCCAATCGTTGAAACGGGAGGTCTCTACGGTTGCGTCGGCATTCTGCGCCTCGGCCTTAAAAGAAATGCCCCCCAACAGGATTGGAAGGGCAAGGATTGCAAATAGTCCGGCTAGGCGCGTGCGCATCGAGTGTCACCATTGCTGATATTGAATTGAGGGGTCGCTTGGTCGCTATGATCGGGGCCAGACAGACGGCCAGAGGAACGCGGAACGCGCGCGAGGCCAGAGACAGGAAACGCCGGGACTACGAAAGCCCCGGCGCCAATCCTGTAAATCCGGTTACCAAGTGATGCGGAAGCCACCGTTAACCGTATGCCGTCTGTTGTCCTCGTTAAAGTCACCATCATATCCGATGAAGGCGGTTGTGTTTTCGCCAATGGCCATGCTGAAGCCGGTGCCGACGGACAGATAGACGTCGTCCTGGTCGTCGCCGGTAATTGCAAAGCTGTTACCGAAGCCGACGAAACTTGCCGTGCCTTCCCGATCATCCAGAGGGATGGTGTGCGTCACACCGACCTTGAAGGAGGGAATAATCGTGGCTTGCTCGCCGCCGAGGCGGGTATCGATACCCTTCTCGAACTCGACGCCGATGGCGTTACGCAGCTCCTGATAGGTTTCGCTGTCGACATCCATGTTGAACTGGCCGAGGCCCGATTCAGTGTAGTCGTCAACGTAGGCCATCAAGTAGGTCGTCGATGCGGTGGGACGCACCAACAGACCGCCGCCCAGGTCATATTCCATGCCAACCCCGACACGGGCGTCGAAGGAAATACCGTAGGGATCGCCCTCGCCCTTGGTTGCCACGTTGTTGACCAGAACCATACGCTCCAGCGAGTAGTCGTTGTAGGCAATCGCTGTCGAGAAGTTCAAGAAGGCGTTGTTGTCCATGGTGTAGTCGGCATAGAAGCCAAGGTAGAAGGCGTCCATGTCGTCGGTCCCACCGACCACGTTCTTATCGGTTTCACTGTGGGTGAAGCCGAGCGCGCCGCCGATCACCAAGTCCTTCGACACGAAGGTGCTCGCACCAGCCGCGACGCCGCCGATTTTGTAGTCGTAGCCGAAGATACCGTCGCGGGTATCCCGGTCACCGAAGCGGCCCAGCGGGCGCAACCAGAAGTCGCCTTCACCTTCTTCCGCCACCACGACCCGCGATGGAGAGAGTCCCAGTGAGGCCGTCTGGTTGGCCGTCAAGGCTGCCGATTGGCTGCTGCCACCGCGGCGATTTGAGTTGGTCTCGCTACCCAATGCCTGGATGAAGAGGTCGGAGGCTTCAAACGTGGTCGGAATGTAGGCCTGGGCGACACCGTTCGGCGTACTGGCGAAGGACACAAAGCCGAAGTCGTCTTCCTGACCCGGAATGACCTGGGCGAACTGTGCGCCCGTGACCGTCCCGTTGAAGACAATCGGGTTCACACCGCTGTCGACGATGACGATCGGGGTGCCCATGGTGTCAACCGCAACGTCCACGCCGCTCAGGTTGATGAACTTGACCGTGCCGTTGATCTCAGCGGAGCCGGTCACGACCAGCAGGTCGCTTTCCACACCCTCCTGTCCCGGCGCGATGGCGCTGGTGAATTCGATCTCAAGGACACCGTCGCTGTTCTGGAGGAAATCGCCGTCGTTGGTCAGGGTGCCGATGGAGTTACCCGGCGCAACCGTGCCGCTGTTCTCCAGGAAGCCCATCACTGTACCGATGCCGCCAAGGGTCGCCCCATGGTGGACAATGGTATCCGGCGCGGTCAGCGTGCCATTGACGAAGAGCGTACCGCTCTCGACCGTGGCGCCCACCGTCAGGTTCTGGTTGGTACCGGCCTGCAGTTCCCAGACATCGCCAACCATGCGGAGGACTTCGAACTCATCGGAGTCCGCACCCAGGCTGCCCATGCCGGACAGGAAGAGCGCATCACCCAGCGCCGAGTCATCCAGCGCACGGATATCGATGTCGCCTGGCAGGGTATCCTGATCGCCACCCAGCATGATGCCGGTAACACTTGTGCCGGTTCCCAGCCATACAACGTCATCGCCGCCCATCATGTTGAGCGAAGCCGTGCTGCCGGAAAGCGTGCCGTAGTTGTTGACCCGGTCCCCATTATCACTGCCGACAACCGCCGTGGACACGGCTGAGTACACTGTGCCCTGGTTATTGAGCGTGTTGCAGGTGGCGTTGTAACTGGTGTCGCAGTCTGCGCCTGGCACCCCGTTCCCGTAGGTGCTTCCGAAGAAGACACCATAGGAACCTGCACCGTAGGCCAGGATCACGCTGCTACTGTCGAGATTGACCGTCACGGTGCCGAGATAGGCGGAGTAGGAACCACTGTATCCACCCGCGTTGGCATTATTTTGCGTATGAACACCATGGCCACCGGCGTAACTGGTCCTGACCGTGCTGCCAATCAGCGAAACCGTCACCGTGCCACCCTGGGCCAAGGTGTAAACGCCCTTGGCCGGCGCAATACCGTCACCATAAGCATAGGCCGAGGCATTGGCGTAAACTGCCGTGTATTTGGTGTCTACGAAACTGTTGGTCAGATCAATCGTGATCGTCCCGCCCATGGCTTCTGCCACGCCGCCACTCTTACTGGCGAAGGCGCTGGCAAAGGCTGTTGTATCGATACCGGTGTAACCATAAACCCCGGAGTCCGTGACCCCGAGCGAGATGGTGCCGCCTTCCGCCACGCCGCCACTCTTGCCGTCGGCATAGGCATCGGCATTCGCGCCGATGGCCGCGCCATAGTAGCCGCCCTTGGCAACCGAGCCGTTTGCCAGGCTGATGGTTGCCGTGCCGCCTTGTGCGAAGGCTGTGTGGCCATAATAACCTTTGTTCTTGGCATAAGCGCTGACGTCGGCATAGATACCGCCGCCATCCTTCGCAATAGCCGCCGATTGATCAAGGCTGATATCGACTGTGCCGGCGATGGCGATGGCATCGGCTGGCGCCGACTCATCCCCGCCAGGCAAGGTGACCTTGTTCGCCAAATTGAAGTACGGATAATAATAGTTACTGCCGCTGACGGCATTCGCACTGGCGTCGGCCTCGATGGCGTTAACCCCGAAGTACCCACCCTTCTTGGAGTAGGCAACGGATTTACTGTTCATCGTCAGCGCAATCGTGCCGCCCTGAGCGTGTGCATAGTTTTCACCAAATGCATCCGCGTCGGCTTCCAGGTCGATGCCATCGTATTTACCGAAGACATAGGTACCCTGCAGATCGGCGGTAACGGTGCCGCCGACCGCTTCCGAGAAGGCTGGGACTGCGCCATAGGACTTGCTCCCAGCGTCGGCATCGGCTTCTAGATCCAACGCATCATTATAACCGACGATAAACGAATTCGTTGCCGACAGGGTTACCGTGCCGCCCTTGGCAACAGCATACTCGTTCGCACCGCCGTAATAGTAAGATGCGTCGGCGCGCGCCTCGGCCTCGGCATCGATACCGTCGCCGTACTTGCTAAAGACAAAGGTATTGTTCAGATCGATACCGACTGTGCCGCCCTGCGCATAGGACAGGCTGGGAAGCTTGCCGCTGGGATAGGCGCCATTGGCGTATGCGTCGGCGTTGGCATGAAGCTCAATGGCATCGTTGTACTTGCCGCCAATCTTCGAATCCGCCGCCGACAGGGTGATGGTGCCACCCGTCGCAATGGCGTAACCGGCCTTGGCATAGGCATGGGCTTCAATCTCGATGCCGCCTTCGTAGCCATAAACAAGTGATTTGTTGGCCAGGGTAAGGTCTACCGTGGCACCCGTCGCATAGGCGTTCTTGCCTGACGCGGTCACGTCACCAAAGAAGGCAACGCCGTCATTGTACTTGCCCTTAACCGCGCTCATGTCCATTGAGAAATTGAAGGTTGCACCGATTGCCGTCGCGACGGTTCCGTCAGCCTCCGTCTCGAAAGACAGGTCGATGCCGTCGTTATAGCCCTTAACCTTCGACTCGTTTACCAGGGAAATATCGACCGTCGCACCCAAGGCATAACTACCATTCGCCTCGGTCTTCCCCTTCATACTAATGCCATCACCGTAGTACGAGTAAATGCCGCTATCGTCCAAAGCAAGCGTCACCGTCGCGCCATAGGCATAGGAGTTCTTACCATCTGCATCCGCGCCGACTTGCGCGTAGATACCGTCGTCGTAAGCGCCAATGAAAGAGTTAGTTAGCGAGATATCAACCGTCGGACCCGTCGCTGTCGAATATTCCGCTTTCTTGGAGTCTGCGTCGGCATCTATGTTGATGCCATCCCCATAGATGGCATAGATGGAGCTTGCGTCCATGGAGAGCGTGATGTTGGCACCCGTCGCCTCGGCAACATCGTCGCCTTCCCCATCCGCGTCTGCATCGAAGTCCAACTCTATGCCGTCGTACTTGGCTTTTATGTATGAGCCGTTGGTCAAGGACACGTTGACAGTAGCGCCGGTCGCGTAGGCATAACTGCCGTCCGCATCGGCGTCGGATTCCAATTGCAGACCGTCTCCGTTGTAAGCGTAGATCGTGGAATCATCCATCGACAGGGTGATTGTGGCGCCCGTCGCCGAGGCTGTCTGGCTGGCGCCGTACTCGTGGCTCGCTTCAACATCCGCATCAATCTCGACACCCTCATATTGCGCGCCGATAAAGGTGCCGTTGGTCAGCGAAATGTCGAAAGTACCACCCGTTGCCATGGCGTACTTGCCATAGGCATCGGTATCACCCTCGATATCGAATCCGTCGGCATATTTAGAATAAATGCTGCTGCCACTAACCGCGATGGTGACCGTCTGCCCATTGGCCTCGGCCGAGCCGTATTCCGACTTCGCCGTCACATCGAAGTCGGCAAAGACGCCTTCATAATAGGCGTCGATCTTGGAGTTGGTTAGAGTGATATCGAGCATCCCACCCGTTGCGTAGGCGTTGCCGATAGACCCTTTCTTACTGGAATCAGCGAAGGCATAGGCTTGGGCCTTTAGCTCAAGGCCGTCGCCGTACTTGCTGTATACGGCGCTGTCAGCCATGGAAAGGGTGACCGAAGCGCCCATGGCATTGGCATAGACAAAGCCATCAGCAGCAGCATCGAAGTCGACCGCGATCCCGTCATACTGCGCATAGACTGCAGATTTATTCGCCAGGGAGATGTCCACGGTACCGCCGGTCGCGTAGGCGTCGAAGCTCTTTACAGCACTCGCCGCGCCTTTGATCGAAACTCCCGCGCCGCCGCCTCCGTAAATTGATGAATCATCCATGGTCAGAGTGAAGCTGCCGCCATTGGCGGTTGAGTATTTGCCCTGCGATTTGGCCGTTATATCGCCAGTAATCCCGCTGCTGTAATAGCTGCCGATGAAAGAACCCTCGGTCAGAGTTACCGTCAGATTTCCACCCAGGCCGTTAGCATATTTTCCTTTTGCATAGCCGTAGGCCTTCGTCTCAAGTCCTTTGCCATAAATCGAGTAGAGGCTGGATCCGCCCGAAAGGTTTACCGTGATGTCGCCGCCCTGTGCGGTTGCGGTGCCAAAGAATCCGTAAGCGTAAGCAGCTCGCTCCAGGTACGCAGCGCTACCGAACACCGAATAGACAGAGGTCCCGTCCGCCAGATTCAGCGTAGCGCTGCCGCCGTTGGCATAGGCGACCGGCCCGTAACTACCAAAGATTGGCGCGCGAGAACTGATCCCGCCGCCCTTAAAATCAACCTTCGCTACAGCCGACGGTCCGTACTTGCCGCCGATCGAGATGCCGTTGCCGTAATACCCTTCAACGTCCGCGCCACTCAGCGAGATCGTCACGTCCGAAGCTACTGCCGTAGCACTGGAGTATTCTGTGCTGCTTGACCCACCGCCCGGTTCCTCGCGGGCAACCAACACGCCGCCGATAACGTTGACGGCGTAAGCGGAGTCTTGGACCGCGATGCCCGACTGCGATCCGTAAACAGCGCTATTAGTCAGTGAAACATCGATGGTGCCGCCGGCCGCGCTCGCGCTGGTGTAGAGGCCGTAATAGGCATACCCCTTGCTGATCGCGTAATTCTTCGAATAAACGGAAATTCCATTGCCGTTATACCCGGTAGCCGTCGATTCGTTGGTGAGCGAGACCGATATATCGCCGCCCTGGGCGCTTGCATCGGCGTAGTAACCCAGCGCAAGCCCTTTGGAGGCTGCCACGATGCCGTCATAGGCCCCCTTCACCTGGCTGCCGTCCAGCCCGATGGTTATGTTGCCGGTCGTGGCGTCGGCGTCGCTGCCGGAGGTGCCGTAATACTTGTCGACAATTCCGCCGCCCAAACTAAAAGCGAAGGCGCCACTGACTGCCCCGATTCCGACTCCGTCCGCACCGCTTGCGTATGAATTGCTGAGATCGATCGAAATGTCCGTTCCGATTGCGGTCGCGCCGCCACCCTTGGAAAAGGCTGTCGCGCCACCCTTGCCATATTTGCCGGCGATGATTCCACTGTCGAGCCCGTCAACCGAACTGCCGTTGGCAAGTGTGATGTCGATCGTACCGCCGTCCGCCATCGCATCGTTGCCAACGCCACCAGCCTTAGCGTAGGCGATGCTTTGCGCCGCAATACCATTATCCTCGGCACTGACGCTGCTCGCATCCAATCCGATCGAGATCATCCCGCCGTAACTGCCGGCGTAATTGTCGTCGTACTCACCGTACTTGGTTTTGGCCACACCGCCTGTGGTGACGAGGATGCCCGTTCCGCCGCCATTCTTGCCGGCGCCATAGAATTTGGTGTTGATGCTGCTGTTCTGGCTCAACTCGACACTGACCGTGCCGCCGTTAGCCGATGCGTCGTACAGACCCTTGGCATAGCCGATGCTCTTTAGGTTCAGGCCATTGCCGTAGCTATTGAGTTTGGTTTCAGAAAAATCGACGGTGATATCGCCTGCGGTTGCTTCGGTGGTGCTGCCCACACCAAAACCGATGTACACACCGGTATCGACTTTCACGGCGTCTGCCGTGCTGTAGCCGCCAGGATAGTAATTGTTCGAGAGGTTCGACTTGCTGGCGCTCAGGGTGAAGGAGTCGCCCGTGTAGCTGCCCTTGGTGTATCCGACCCCGGCGCCGAGCTGAACATCCAGCACGTTGCCGTATTGTGCGGTTGCGCTGGCGTCGTTCAGGGTGACGGTCGAGGAGCCGCTGTACGCGATGTCGCCGTCGCTGAAGCGGATGGCGTCATAGCTGCCCAGGCCATTCACTGAGCTACTGCTGTTGAGGGTCACATTGCTGGAGCCATTCAGGTCGATGCCGTCGTCCGCAGGTGCATCAATGGAGGCGCTGGGGGAAAGCACCACCGTGATGTTGCGCTCGTCGTCCGCCGCATAGACACCCGTCACATCCGCATCAATGCAGGTGACGGTCTGACCCTCTGTCGGGAGGCTGATGTCACAGGCCGCAGAAGCCGGGTTTACCTGGGCTGTCCAGAGCGCCAACGCACCGGCGGTTACACCGACCAGCGCAGTTGAAGACAGCAAATACCCGGATAAAAATTGCGACCGTGCGGACATGACAAACTCCCCCTCAATAAAATGGCTGCGTCCTGCTTAATGAAAATTTACATTCAGAGCAACCACTTGCTTGCCAATTTTGACCGCTTTATGGAATTAAATTCTGTATCGATTGATCTATCCGAAGCGTTGTTTCAATTTTGCCCCGGATTCGTTGTAAAACATGCGCAAAGCCCTATGTTTGAATTTCTAAGTCAATGTTGCGGTGTTATTCAGGGCAACTTAATGGTTTTATTGTAAATTCTGCCTTACTTTCGTGCCTGTACTTCATGCAACTAGCCCGGATTCTGTGCTTATAAAACCGATAACCTTGCCGAGGAATTTTATTGGCTCTAACTAGAGGTGATGCTGGAGTGTCGTCAGGCTTTGGCCCAACCAAAGGTCTAGGCTTTAATGCGGCGTGGTTTTGCGGCGTTAACGATGACGACAAAGAGGGAGCGTCGGGTATGGGGGATAAGCAAGTTCTGGGGTTACCTGTCCAGAACATCGAGAAGTTCGCGGCCGCTAAGGGACTGGTGGCCGCGCGTAAAGCCCTTTCCGAGAAGTTGAATGAAGCCAATCTTACCGCCGATAGGCGGTTGGCCTTACTCCGCAAGCTGTTTCAATCGGCTCAGGACCTGGGTTGCTCGCACACAACCGTGTTGATCGGCAGAATCCTCCTTGCCGCCAAGCGCGATGAGGCGAGCATTTATCGCGCAATCGGCATCGCCCATCTCAAGCTCGGCCACAACAAGCGGGCGGTTGCGGCCCTGGGGGCCGCTTATCAGCACGGTCGCCTGCCGGACGTTCTGGTGGAGTTCGGCGCCGCCCTGAAAGCTATTGGTGGAAGCTCGTGGCCGGTTGAACAGATAGACAACGCGCTTGGGTTGAAACCAGGCGTCTGGCCACGTGCCATGGCGCTTCCTTTAACCTTAACCTACCTCGGTCGCGGCCAAGAAGCGGTCGACCATGTGGCAACCGCGACCAAGGCGGGCTGCGCGTGGCCGCAGTTCGATGCGGCTGCCGCATGGGTTCTCGCCAAGCACCGCCTCCCCAAAGGCGTTGAGCACCTTGAAAAACTGATGGATCAACATCCCCTCTGGCCCTTGAAGCGCACAAGACCAAGGATGACCCAAGCACTGGTGATGGCAAATCGGCCGCGCCAGAGTGTGCACGTCGGCAAGCAGTATACGATCCAGCAGATCTTTGGCGGCGCGAATTTCGCGGCTCTTGTTCCGGGCAGAAAGCTGGCGATCAACTACGGTCTGATCGAATCGCTCCACGACAAACCCGACCTGCTCCGTGATAGAAAAATAGAAGTCGTTCTGGGCAACGCCATGGCGGAAGTGGATGAAGATATCGCCCGCCAGGCAAAAGAGCTTTGCGATCAGGTCGGCATTCCTTTGGTCAATGCCCCGGCATCGGTTCGCAACCTGCGCCGGGACGCCAACTACCGGCGCCTGAAGGACCGCAGCGATCTGTTGTTTCCAAAAACATTACGTTATAACATTGCTGATGCTGATTTAAAGGCCTTGAAGACGAAAATCCTATCGGACTTCGCTTTCCCGCTGCTCGTTCGCCCCACCACATCGCAGTATGGCGGCGGCATGCACCTATGCGAGGGTAACGAGGCGCTGGACCAGGCCCTTGCAACGCTGGCAAAGCGCAGGATCTCACCGGAGATTTTCGCGATCGAGTTCCACAATGCCCAGAGGAACGAAAAGGGGCACTACAAGGTATACCGTTGCGCCTGGATCGATGGGGAGCTGCTTCCGGTCAACTGCTTCTTCAACAGCCATTGGAACACTCACGGCGAGAATGATCAGCAACGCTCGAGCCAGCTACGCGCCAGCACCTTGATCAACGATCCGGCATTCCATGCGGAGGAAGCCGCCTTCATGGCCGATGTCCGCGGCTATCTGGGCCAGGCAAATAGCGATGCGCTGATGGCCGCCTGCGAGGGTGTCGGCGTCGATATCTGCGGTATTGACTTCGGCTTGACCGAGGACGGACGCCCGTTGATCTTCGAGATCAATCCCAACATGCTGCTCTGGTGGTACCGGGTCGGGTTTCCGCACTTCTGGCCCGCAGCAGACCGCACAATCGAAGCGATTGAGGGTCTGCTGCTCCGACGAGCTGCGCGCGCCTGATAGCCGGCACCCGCCTGCCGGTGTTGTAGCCGTTACATCAAACCCGCTTCCTTGAAAGCCGCAATGCTGCCTGGGTGAAAGGGGATGGAACGCTGCCGCAGCAACATCGGCCGGTCCAGTCCCAGCATCGCCTTATGCACATCCCGCAGGGAATCAATATGTTCGATCAAGGCCGCCGTGATCGCCTTGGCCGTCACGTCATCCATTGAGGCATCCGCGGCGATCATCGCAGCCAGCGCCAAGGTCGGCGTATCCTTGTCCAACCAGTCATAGGCACTGGCCGGGATGGTTACCGATCCGATCCCCATCTTTTCGCCGACGGAGCCGATCACCGAGGCGGAGGGCGCCAGCAGGATAAGCTCACGCGCGCTGGCAACCTCCAGAATGGAAGAGTGCCCAACAAAGGGCGCATTCATGGCCATGTCCGCCTGACCATTGCGCAGAAGCTCGGCCGATTCACGGGACCCGGCAATCATAACCCGCCCGCCCCAAGATTCGATGTCTTCCGGCGCAATGCCATAGGCCTGCAAGACGTTGACGGCCAGATCGTGTGTAATGTTGCCCGGTTTGTTGAGCACCAGGCGCAACGGCGGGCGTTTGGCCTTCAAGTCCTCAAAAGAGGTGATCCCGTGTTCTTCCGCGAAAGCCTTCACGAGAATCGGTTGCAACGCCGAAAAATCATAGAGTACCGCCAAGGCGCGCAGGTGCTCCGAGGGCTTACTGAACGGGGCCGCTCCTTCAACCGCCTTTCGCGCCTCCGCGTCATGCAGAATTGCGATGTCCACCTTCTCATCCGCCAGCAATGAAACATTCGCATAGCCGCCGCCGGAAGTCTGGTAGGTCACCGTCGAACCCGGATATGCGGTTTTCATGGCGTTGTCGACGCCGACACCGATCAAGGACCAAAGCCCCCCCGCACTGGCGCCCGCCAAGACAAGGTTGTAGCTGACAGCCGCACTCCCGAGTGCCGGGATCATGGCTACCAAAGCTGCCATTATGAAAACCCTACGTCTCATCTACTCTCTCCCCTCCAAAAACCGCTCCAGTCCCCTCACGGAGACCCCCATTGTGAAAAATGGCATTACAGGACAAGAAGCAGCAACCCTGCCGCAATAAAGCAACAGGCCTGTTGCCATCGCAGCAAAGGCTTGGCCGCATAGCCCTCCACGGCCATCGCCAGCAATCCGACTACGCACAGACTGATCGTCACCGCGACCAGACTGTCCTGTAGGGTTGTCCGAAGCAACAAGCCGGGCAGTAACACGAACAAGAACGGGATCACGTAAGCCGAGATAGCCAGACGAACGGCGCCGCCAGCTATGCCGAATGGCCGCACACCGGCAATCGAGGCAGCGGCAAACGCGGCAACCGCGATGGGCGGCGTCATGGCCGACATGACCGCGAAGTATAGCAAGAAGAGGTGCCCGGCCAGCTCGCCGATCGCCAGCTGCGCAAGCACGGGACCCGCGACCGCGGCGGCCAGAAGATAGGCGCTGGGAACCGGCATACCCATGCCCAGTAACAAGGTGATGACGGCGCTGGCAGCCAGCGCGATCAGAAGTGAGTCGCCGTGAAACTGTAAGACCATGCCCGATAATTTGGCTGCGAGGCCGGTAATGGTCAGTCCACCAACAATCAGGCCGGCCGCCGCGCAGGCACCCGCCACTGGCGCGGCGCGGCGCACCGCCTCACCCGGAATTTCAGCAAGAACCCGCAACCAGGACGACCATCCCACCATGCGAATTCCCACGAGTAGCAAAATTACCGACGCTCCTGCGCCCGCCAAAGCAGGGGTGTAACCTGAAAGCAGCAGCCAGGTAATGGCTAGCATTGGGAATAGTAGGGGCCAGCCGCGACGCAGGGTGCCGACCAAACCCGGCAGCTCATCCGGTGACAACCGGGGCAGATCGAGTTTGATCGCGCGCAGATGGAGTTGAAAATAAACCGCGCCATAGTAGAGAAGCGCGGGGACAGCCGCCGCCACTACGATCTCGACGTACGAGATGCCCGTGATCTCGGCCATCAGAAACGCCGCCGATCCCATCACCGGCGGAAGCAAGCCGCCGCCGGTGGAGCCAGCCACCTCCACCGCGCCGGCCAGCCTTGCGGGATAGCCTCGACGCATCATCTCCGGGATCGTGATCGAGCCGGTGGTCACCACATCCGATGTGGGGCTTCCCGATACCGTGCCGAACAACCCGGAGGCTATGACCGAAACCTTGGCCAACCCTCCCTTTCCGCGACCGGCGACCATGGCGGCAAGATCGCAAAAAAACTCGCCACCGCGCGCCCGGCTGAAAAGCAGGCCGAAAAAAATCAGCGCAAAGACGTAACTGGTAGCCACCCGCAGGGGCGCACCGAAGAGTCCATCGGTTGTGAAGACCGTAAGGTCCAACCAATCGCTGTAGGAAATAACGCCGTGATTGAACGGCGGCGCCAGATGATGCCCAAACACGTTGTAGAGGATCAGAACCAGGCAGAGCAGGACCAGAACCGGACCCACCGTGCGCCGGGTTACCTCAAGGGCCAACCCCACGACGAGACTGCCCGCCAGGACCTCGATCCGCGAGAGTGGATCCAACAAATTGATACGGTATATGAAGCTGTCGGCAGTCCCGGCAAAGTAGAGACCAACAAGCAAGCTGGAAGTCGCCAGTGACCAATCCAGGGCGCTGGGTTGGTCCGGATCAGAACGGCTGGTTGCGCCGACGCTCAAAAACACCACGACCATGATTAGGGTGAAGAACACGATGGTCGCAACCAGAGGATCGCTTCGCGCCATTAGTACCGCATGAACAACCCAGGCGACCGTGGCCCAGCCCATCAGATGCACAACGACCGCCGGGAAGTTCCGCAATTGACGTTGGGGTCCCGGTTGGGGGAGCAGAAATTCAAGAATCATTGCCACCCCAACATACCTTCGGCCACCCCATCGCTTCGTTTGTTCCCGTGTTCGCTAAAGAACGTAACATTTTATCAAAATAAAAAAGAGTGTTATGGACCAAGAGGAAACCCGCCACTTTTAGATTGCTGCACCACAACGGTTGGTTCTCAGTTTGGGTCGGGCAAAGGAGCGGTTTTGACGGAAGCCTTGGGGAAGGGTTTGCTTGATGACGGCAAGGGTATGACGGGTTTGTCCCAGTCAGTTGGGCCGCTAGCACTACGCCGGCTGTCGCCGACGCTTGGACTGGAAATCACCGGGCAGGCGCTTAACGAGGCCGTCCGTTCCCTTTCGACAGAAACACTGAATGCCCTCCTTGCCGAGCATGGATTCCTTCTCTTCCCCGGCCAAACGCTTGACGAGGCGACACAAGCAGCTTTTGCCGCCTGCCTGGGAAAGGTTCGCAGCGAGGGTGCGACACCGCGCATTCGCTATGTCAGCAACCGCCCGGTTGACGATGCCGTCGCGATTCTACCGAAGGGTGCGATGGATTTGCATGTTGATCAGTGTTTCGCCGAGCACCCCAACAAGGCGACGCTACTTTATGGTTTGGAGATTCCTTCCAAGGGCGGCGCTACGCGGTTTGCCGATGCCGTTGCCGCCTATGCGGCATTACCGCGAGGGACTCAGGCGTTGTTATCGGGTCTTGATGTGCTTCAAGCTTATGGCGGCAGTGAAACGACCCGCACGGCGACTCTGGACGCCAATACCGCTACATGGCGTCATCCCAGCGTGATCAAACACCCTGTCAGCGGCCATGCGTTGCTGTTCGTCAACCGCTTGATGACCCGCACCTTGGTCGGTTTGCCGGAAGAAGAAAGCAATGCCTTATTGGCAGAGCTTTTTTCCCATTTGGAGCAACCGCGCTTTCGCTACGATCACCAATGGCGGCAAGGCGACCTTCTGGTGTGGGACAATCTGCGCCTACAGCACGGACGGGCCGAGTTCGAAACTTCCCAGTCACGCGTATTACGTCGTTTGACGATTGAAGGCGGCAAAGTCGAACGCTTCGTTCAGGTCCCTGGTGATCAGACCCCCGGTGAATTGACCGACGTCAGCCAACAACCCCAATCCTGAACGGCGCCGCGGCAAACGTCACCGTAGCGATCCGCCAGCAACCTCGTCACCGGACCCGGCGCGCCTGCCGAGAGTGGTTTTCCGTCAAGACTGCTGATGGGCTCGATACCCGCGCCGGTACTGCTGAAAAAAGCTTCGTCGGCCGTGCACAACGTCGCGACGTCGACCGGGCGCTCTTCGCAGGCTAAATTCAGGTCCCTCGCCGCGATGGACAGCAAGCTGTCGCGGGTGATGCCGTCAAGGATGTCGCTCTCCAGATCGGGCGTCACCAAACGACCTTCCCGGATCAGGAAGAGATTGGCGACCGGCCCTTCGGCGACATTGCCTGCCGCGTTCAACATCACCGCACCGTCGAAGCCAGACTCGCGGGCCGTGAGAAGAGCCAGGCGGCTATTATGATAGTTGGGAGCGCACTTGATAAGCGGCGGCATGACTTGGCGCGAGATACGGACCCAAGGGCTCAGGTGGCAGCGCCGCACCCGGGAACCGAGGTCGGGTTCGGGACGGCGGGCAGCGACGATGGCGATCGCTACCGGACTGTCATCAAGAAGGCGCCCATGCTCGCCGGACAAGAGGGCCGTGATCCGCAGATGGCAGTCCTCGTTTCCACCAAGCGCCTGGGCTGCCTCGACCAACCATCGCGACATCTGCGATTCCGGTGGCAATGGCGGAAAGCGCATCATCTCCGCCGAGCGAGCAAGGCGTTTCAGATGGTCACCAACCCGAAACAGCGCGATGCCCTCCGATCCGGCGGCCGTTTGTCGGTAGCCACGCAACGTCTCGAAGACCGACAGACCGAAGGCGACCGCCGGCGAGGAGATCGCAACAGAAGCGGCGCCCGGCTGCTCAATGCGACCGTTTAGGGAGACAACCGTCTGCTCCACTACGCCCTTCTCTTTCATGCGTCCCCTGCCTCCTGCCATCCAACTGCGACCCGACTCAACATAGCAAATCCGACTGAAAAGGCCGATGAGGAGGCATCAAAAAAGCCGCCCGGAGGCGGCTCATTTGGGAAACTGGAGCGGGCGATGAGATTTGAACTCACGACCCCAACCTTGGCAAGGTTGTGCTCTACCCCTGAGCTACGCCCGCGTATCAGTTTCGCGGTGGGGGAGATAAAACCTTTCAGGGGGTTTGGCAAGGGGTAAAATCCCTTTTTCAGGATCACGGTCGTTCATCTCAGCGGTCGCAGAGGCGTTTCCTCTTGAGAGGCAGCCGCCTGGAAGTTAGCTTCGCAACTCGCATGAACCTTCCCAGGAACGGCAGATATTCCATGAGCGAGATTGACGCAATACTTGAAGACGGCCATCCGCCGCTAACGCCCGAACAGTTGCTGGAGCGCTTGGCTGCCATGAACGTCGCGCAAACGACCGTCGAGCATGCCCCGGTATTCACCGTCGAGGAAGCCCAAGCGCTGCGCGGCAACCTGCCGGGCGCGCATATCAAAAATTTGTTCCTGCGCAATAAGAAAGGCGCGATGTGGCTGGTTACCTGCCTGGAAGATCGAACCATCGACCTGAAGGCCTTGGGCGAACGACTCCAAGCGGGTCGTTTTTCCTTCGGCAGCGCGGAACGCCTGATGCGGTTCCTCGGCGTGCGTCCCGGCGCCGTGACGCCGTTGGCGGTGATCAATGATCGAACCTCTGCCGTCACCATGGTCTTGGATCGAGCGGTTCTTGAAGGGGAAATTGTCAATGCGCACCCGCTGGTCAATCATATGACGACCGCGATAGCGCCGCAGGATTTGTTGCGGTTTCTGGAAGCCGTGGGGCACCCGCCCCAGCTCCTGGATTTTGAAGGGTCAGCGACGGAATAGACGAAAGCCAAGAGCGGGCCTGCTAAAGCCGGGCTTGCCATGGTTGATCGGAACGGCCATGTAACTTGGGAACGAAACGCGAGGCGTTGATGAACAGCACAACGCCCGGATCAGAAAGTCGGGAAAAGGGTATCGCCACAATGGAAGAGATTATCGGCAGCGCCGGTCCTGCGACCAATGGAACGGGTCCAGGCAATGTCATCAAGGACATCAGCGAAAAGGATTTCATGGCCGAAGTCATCGAAGCATCGATGCAGCGGCCAATCATCGTTGATTTCTGGGCCCCGTGGTGCGGTCCTTGCAAACAGCTAACCCCCGCGCTGGAGAAGCTGGTTACGCAAGCCGGTGGAAAGGTCATGCTTGCCAAGGTCAATGTCGATGAGAACCAGGGCATTGCCCAACAGCTCCGAGTCCAGTCGATCCCGACGGTCTATGCCTTCTACCAGGGCCGCCCCCTGGATGGATTCCAAGGCGCCCTGCCCGAAAGCCAGCTTCGCCAGTTCATCCAGCAGGTCCTCGAGGCCGCTGGCGGCGGGGATGACGAAAACTCCATCGAGGCGCTCCTTGAACAGGCCGACGAGTTGATGCGACAGGGCCAACCGGAAGCCGCCGCTTCACTCTACGCCCAGGTGCTGGAACAGGACGCGGAGAACGCCAAGGCGTTATCCGGTGTTATCCGCGCCTACATCGGCGCCGGCGAGATGGAGGCGGCTAGGGCGGTCTTCGACGAGCTCAGCGAAGCCTTGAAGTTGCAGAGCGATATTCAGGGCGCTTTGGCCGCGCTCGAACTTGCCGAGCAGGCCGACGGTGCCGCCGCCAATCTGGCTGATCTCCAGGCCAAGATCGCACAGGATGCGAACGATCATCAGGCGCGCTTCGATCTCGCCATGGCCCTGAACGCCACGGGTCAGCGTGAAGAAGCCGCGGACGCGCTGTTGGAAGTCATCCGGCGCCAACGCGCCTGGAACGACGAAGCAGCCCGCAAGCAGCTGGTGCAGTTCTTCGAGGCCTGGGGTCCGACCGACCCGGTGACCGTTCAGGCTCGTAAAAAACTGTCGTCCCTGCTTTTCTCGTGATCAACCGGCCCTATCTCTCATAGGTATGAGCGAAAATCCTTTCGATCCGACCTTCGACGAGTTGCCGGAAATTCTGCCGATCTTTCCGTTGACCGGGGTTCTGCTGTTGCCCCGCGCTGAATTGCCGCTGAACATCTTCGAGCCGCGCTACCTGGCCATGGTCGATCAGGCCTTGGCCGGTCGGCGCATGATCGGGATGATCCAGCCCAGTTTGGAAACAAAGGGACTGCAAATGGGATCGGCCCCCTGCTTTCCCTTGGGCTGCGTCGGTCGTATCGTGTCCTTCGCGGAAACAGAGGACGGCCGCTATCTCATAACCTTGAAGGGCATGCTCCGCTTCAAGGTCGGCGAGGAGTTGTCTTTGGAGAGGGGTTTCCGCCGCGTGCGGCCGGATTACTCCGAGTTCCGCGACGACCTTGAAAGGCCGGAAGTCCTGGAGGACTTTTTTGACCGGGATCGCTTGCTGACGGCCCTGCGCGCCTATTTTAGCGTCAAACGAATCCGAGCGGACTGGGAAGCCATCGAACAGGCGCCGGGCGAGCGTTTGATCACCTCGCTCGCCATGGCTTGTCCTTTCGAGGCATTGGAGAAGCAGGCGCTGCTGATGGCGCCCAACCTCTCGACACGGGCCGAGACCTTGATAAAACTATTGGAGCTGGATGCCTCCAGCGCCCAAGAGACGCAAGGCGGCGCCAAACCAAGGCATTGAGCGGGTCTGTTTCCGCGAAGAAGAAAGGCGGCAAGGTCATGACAAAGGTCGATCCAAAGCTTTTGGAGCTTCTGGTTTGCCCGGTAACCAAGGGTCCCCTCGACTACGACGCGGCAGCCAATGAACTGGTCAGCCGTCAGGCGGGGCTCGCTTATCCGATTCGCAACGGCATTCCCATCATGCTACCGGACGAAGCACGGTCGCTGGATAAGGAGACTTGAGCCTCATGAGCAACGACGCAGCGTCCAGCGACGGAACCTGGGAGAGCAACCACTGGCCGACGGAGATTTCCTACGCCAAGGCAACCAAACACCTGAAGATCACCTTCGATAACGGCGTGACGTTCGACTACCCGGCCGAATTGCTGCGCGTCGAAAGCCCATCGGCGGAGGTCCAGGGCCATGGCCCCTCGCAGAAGAAGACCGTCCCCGGCCGCCGCCACGTCGGCATCATGGCGATCGAGCCGGTCGGCAACTATGCGGTGCGTCTGCGCTTTGACGACCTGCACGACACCGGCATCTTTTCATGGAAGTACCTCTATGATCTTGGCGAGCGGCAAGACGAGATCTGGCAGGCCTACCTGGCCGACCTGGAGAAGAAGGGCCTCAGCCGCGACCCTTGATAACTTGATGCCACGATAAGTGACGCAACTGTCGAATTTGCGGTATGCGAGTCGGTTTCTAGCAAGACAGCGGCTTACATCCTGTCAGGCTTTCCCGGATATTGGTGGGAATAGCTATGGCAGGGAGAAAGATCGTCATGGCGCCAGATACGATCATACCGGCGGGTGCGGCCCGCAGTCTTTCATCTCGTAGCATCTCGACGCATCTGGCCGCCCGCACGGCGCCGCCAACCCTCAGCGACTGCGAAGGGCAGGTCGACATGAAGCGCCTGCGCGCCTATCGCCTCGACCGTTTGAGGGCTCAGCTTCGCGCCCACGACGTGGCGGGCATCGTGCTCTATGACCCGATCAACATCCGCTATGCCACCGGCAGCCGCAACATGGCGGTCTGGACCCTGCACAATGCGTCGCGCTACTGCTTCGTGCCCACCGAAGGCCCGATCGTGCTGTTCGAGTTCCACAACGGCGAGCATCTGTCGGAAGGCCTGGAAACCATCGCCGAAGTGCGGCCCGCCCAAGCTTGGTACTTCTTCGGCGCCGGCCCCCGCATGAACGAGAAGGCCGCCATCTGGGCCGCCGAGATTGCCGATCTGGTGAAGGCGACCGGCGGCGGCAACAGGCGTTTGGCGGCAGACCACTGCGACATCGCGGGGATCCGCGCGCTGGAAGTTCACGGCATCGAAATCTGTGACGGCCAGGCAATTTGCGAACTGGCGCGCTGCATCAAGTCAGCGGATGAGATTGCGTTGATGAACCATTCTATTTCGGTCTGCGAGGCCGGGATGGCAAAGATGCGCGAGGAACTCAAGCCCGGCATGACCGAGAACGAGCTTTGGGCACATCTGCATCACGTCAATATCGCGCGCGGCGGAGAGTGGATCGAGACCCGCCTTCTGGCCTCGGGAGGCCGGACCAACCCCTGGTTCCACGAGTGCTCCGACCGGATCATTCGCGCAGGTGAGCTGGTCGCTTTCGACACCGATTTGATCGGCCCCTTCGGTTACTGCTCCGACCTATCGCGCACCTACTACTGCGGCCACGGCAAGCCGAGCGGCGAACAGCAAGAGCTATACCGCCTGGCCCATGAACAGATTGAGACGAACATGCAGCTCATCCGGCCCGGTATTTCGTTTCGTGAACTAGCCGAGACCGCCTTCAAGCTGCCGGATCGTTATCTGCCAGGCCGCTACTCCGTAATCTTTCATGGCGTCGGCTTCTGTGACGAGTATCCGCACTGTGCCTATCTGGAGGATATCGACGCCCACGGTTACGACGGCGTCCTGGAGGCCGGCATGACCATCTGCGTGGAAAGCTACATCGGCGCTGAGGGCGGCAACGAGGGCGTAAAGCTGGAAGATCAGGTCCTGATAACGGCAAGCGGCGTCGAGCGTCTCTCCACCTTCCCGTATGAGGAAGCCTTGCTGGGCCGGGAGATTTAGCGCAAGGACGCCGATCCCATGTCAGCCGCAGCCTTCGACACGATTCCCCAAGTGGACATTTCGCCACTCTTTGGGCGCCCAAGCGCCGCGCGCGATGTCGTTGACCGGGCCATCGACCGGGCCTGCCGGGAGATCGGGTTTCTTGTTGTTACGGGTTTGCCGGACGAGGCCCTGCTTTCCCCGGAACGCCGGGCGTCCCTGCTGCGGCTCTTTTCGATCCCGCCGGACGCGCAACGGCGACTCTGGCGACGCAAGTTCGCGCCCGAGGCCCGAACGCTCTATAGAGGGTACTTCCCGTTGCAGAGAGGCGTTGCCGCCTACAAGGAGGGAATCGACCTCGGTCCTGACCCGGCACCCGCTAAGCGACACCCCTTGATTGAGGAAAACCCCTGGCCGACCGAGGACGACCTACCGGGCTGGCGCGCCGATGTTCTCGCCTATCGCAAGGCCATGGAGGGGGTCGGGACAGCCCTGCTGCAGTCCCTCGCCCGGGCTTTGGGTCTGGCCGAGGACCACTTCGCCCAGGCCTTCGACCAAGGAAACGGGACCTTGCGTCTGTTGCACTATCCGCCGCGCAGTGCGGAATCCTACATCGGACTAGACCGGCCTTACCGCGACCATCAGGGCGCCCGCTATCCCATCATGACACGGGAGCACAGTGATTCCGGTTGCTTGACCCTGTTGGCCCAACTGGACCAACCGGGACTGCAGGCGGAGAATGGCGCGGGCCAGTGGATTGATGTCCCCTGTTTGCCGGACAGCCTGGCGATCAACCTGGGTGACCTGATGGAACGCTGGAGCGCCGGCCGCTACCGCGCTACCCGCCATCGGGTCCTGGCGCTTCAAGGCGGTTCTCGTTACTCGTTGCCCTTCTTCTTCGAACCAGCGGTCGATGCCGTGATCGAACCCTTGCCCGGCACCGGAAGCGAAGCCTATCCGGCAGTCGTCTATGGCGACTACCTGATCGAAAAGGTCAAAGCCTTTCCCGAGTTTTCGGATTTCCTGGCCTAGCGCCGCTACAAGGGTTGGCCCTTGATCAATCGCGGCAAATCGCCTTCCAGGCCCATGGCGTGACGCATGAAGAGACGTTTGAGCGGCGGAATTCGCTGAACCGCCGCCAGCCCCAGATCACGGGCTAGGCGAACCGGGGCAATATCGTTGGAAAATAAACGATTGAGCGCATCGGTGACGGCAACCAGCGCCAGACCATCGAAGTGCCGCCATTGCGGATAGCGTTCCAGAACAGTTGCCGAACCGACGTCAAGTCCAAGGCGCGCCGCATCCACCAGCACTTCGGACAAGGCAGCGACATCACGCAGCCCCAGATTGAGTCCCTGACCGGCAATCGGGTGAATCCCGTGGGCGGCGTCACCAACCAAAGCCAGTCGATTATCGATGTATCGGTCCGCCAGCAGCAGAGAGAGTGGATAAGACCAGCGCGGGCCGACCGCCTTGAGGGTCCCCAGGCTATCACCGAAACGACGGGCGATCTCTTTTGAAAAGTCGGCTTCGGGTAAAGCCATCAGATGGTCGACCAGACTGCGCTTCTCCGTCCAGACGATGGAGGAGCGGTGGTTGCCCGCGGCGTCGTCTGTCAACGGCAGCATCGCGAAAGGACCGGAAGGCAGGAAGTTTTCGTGCGCCACGCCCTCGTGCGGCAGGCTGTGCTCGACCGTACAGACGATGCCACTCTGGGGATAATCCCAGCGTGTTACCTCGATACGCGCCTCGTCGCGCAAACGCGCGTTGCGGCCTTCGGCTGAAACCGCCAGACGAGCGGTGACCCGACGGCCGTCACCCAGCGTCGCCTCCACGGCATGTGCACCACGCTCCAGGCTTTCCAGCGTGCAGGGAGCAAGCAGTGTCATCCCTTCGCGCGGCAATGCGCCGAAGAGCCCGCGACGGATCGCTCTATTTTCGACGATGTAGCCAAGCGGCTGATCGCCAACCTCCCGATGATCATAGTGCAGGAAAAGCGGCGACGGCTGCTCGCCCACCCGCGCATCGGAAACCCGAATATCCAGGATGGGCGCCGCCGCCGGCGCCATCGCGCCCCAAAGATCCAACACCTGCAGCATCTGCTTCGTGCCCCTGGCAATGGCACTAGCCCGGCCGTCAAAGGTGTTGTCCTGCATTTTTGCCGGATCGGCGCGGTCCAACACAACGGCGGATAATCCCGCGCCCGCCAAAGCATGACCAAGCGTCAGGCCGACCAACCCGCCGCCGATGATCAATACATCACACTCAAGATTTGGGTTCTTCTTCATTCCGTAAAGATCGACTGCCGAGCGCGCGCTGTCCAGCCCCCGGATCAGCCCCTGAGGCGATGCGGCTTAGATTCTATATATGCATATTTTTTATGCAAATGATTGTAGATGATTATTATTTAGGCATTTATCCCATAAAGCTCTTTGTATTTCATGAACCGCTCATGCTGCACCTGCGAAGTAGCTGTTTGATTCGCCGTCATGATTCGAGAAGCCGGCGATTTTGGCATGAAACTTGCTTGTTATCTGTCAGGGGCCGGCTGTCGCCGGTCTTGGGGAGAATGAACTCTTGCTACCAACAACACGGGGGTACCCAGCCATGAAGCTGGTAATGGCCATCATAAAACCCTTCAAACTCGACGAGGTCCGAGAAGCGTTGACAGGCGTCGGGGTCGAGGGTCTGACCGTCAGCGAGGTCAAGGGATACGGCCGTCAGAAGGGGCAAACTGAAATTTACCGCGGCGCCGAATACGCCGTCAATTTCTTGCCGAAAGTGAAAATCGAGATCGCGGTTGATGACCCGCTCGTCGAGAAGGTCGTCGAGACAATCCAAGTTGCCGCCAATACCGGGCGCATTGGTGACGGCAAAATCTTCGTTCTGGATCTGAATCACGCCGTGCGCATTCGCACCGGCGAAACCGATAGCGCGGCTCTTTGAGGAGGACTTGGAACATGACACGCACCTTAATCAGGAAATCCCTCTCCATCGCAGGTCTTGCTGCCTTGGGTGGGGTCTTGCTCGTATCTCCGGCCGCCGCCGAGGTTTCCGAGGAAGTCACCTACGTTTTCAACACCACACTGTTTCTGATCGGCGGCTTCCTGGTTATGTGGATGGCTGCCGGCTTCGCCATGCTGGAAGCGGGCCTGGTCCGCACGAAGAACGTGGCCATGCAGAGCCTGAAGAACATCACGCTCTACTCCATAGCTTGCCTGACCTACATGCTGATCGGCTACAACCTCATGTATCCGGGCGACGCCTGGATGAGTCAGGGCTGGCTGGGCGCCTTTAGTGTCACGTCGCTGCCGGGCCACGAAGGCGAAGACATCACTTATGCTTCCGTCGGCTCGGATTTCTTCTTCCAGTTGGTTTTCTGCGCAACCACGGCCTCCATTGTTTCCGGCACGCTGGCCGAGCGCATCAAGCTGTGGCCTTTCCTAGCCTTCACGGTGCTGCTGACCGCCTTTATCTACCCGATCCAGGGTTCCTGGAAATGGGGCGGCGGTTGGCTCGATGCGCTGGGCTTCAACGATTTCGCGGGCTCAACCATCGTGCACTCCGCCGGCGGCTGGGCGGCCCTGATCGGCGCCGTGATCTTGGGTGCGCGCAAGGGCAAATACGGCGCCGATGGGCGCATACACCCGATGCCGGGCTCCAACCTGACTCTGGCGACCTTGGGTACCTTCATCCTCTGGCTCGGCTGGTTCGGGTTCAATGGCGCCTCACAGCTTGCCCTGGGATCCCTGGGTGACGCTTCCGACGTAGCGCGCATCTTCGCCAACACCAACACTGCGGCCGCCGGCGGCGCGATCACAGCGTTGATCCTGACCCAAGTCATCTACAAGAAGGCGGATCTGACGATGGTCCTGAACGGGGCGCTTGCTGGCTTGGTTTCGATCACCGCGGAACCGCTGACTCCAACGCTGGTCGAATCCATGATGATTGGCGCGGTGGGCGGCGTCATCGTGGTGTTCGTTGTCCCCCTTCTCGACAAGATCCGGATTGACGATGTCGTCGGTGCGATTCCGGTACACCTCTGCGCCGGTATCTGGGGCACGTTGGCCGTTCCTCTCACCAATGGCGATGCTTCATTCAGCGCCCAGATCATCGGCATTCTGGCCATCGGCATCTTCGTCTCGGTTGCTAGCGCAATCTTCTGGCTCCTTATCAAAACCTTCATTGGTCTGCGCGTGAGCGAAGAAGAAGAAGACATGGGGCTCGACAAGGCCGAACTGGGCATGGAGGCCTACCCCGAGTTCGGGCGCGGCTCCCAAACCTTCTAAGGACAGAGCAGTCCTCAAACCGTTCCCGGCGGATGTTCCTCCGCTAACCTCGGCCCGGAAGCTTCGGCTTCCGGGCTTTTTTTATTAAGTTCCCGCTATGTTCTGATTTCGAGATTCGATTCGCCTCCCGAGTCGCGCCCGAGTCGTTTTCGAGTCGCAAAGGGCAGATTGGCAGGCGCCATTTCGCTCTGGTAAGACAAGTATTGCGGCCATGAATTCACAAGCCCACTACATCTTGCGGATTTTCTTCCAGCCGTCCAAACTGCTTATCAATCGAAGCTGCTTGTCCGTCTTAAGACATAACGTTAAGATTGTTCTTGTTTTAGCCTATTTCCGACCGAACCGCTGGGCTTTGGCTGTTCAGGCTTGATGAATATGGCGCGGGGTTAAAGGGAACTGCCAACGATGACATCTTTTGCGGCTGCAGGTAGGAGCGCCCTCGGCAGCTTCCATCCGTTCTTGCGGTTGGAACGCCTGTTGCGCGACCACCCTGCCGGCGACCACGGGCTCCCGGGCGTCAAGGGACCGATACAGCTACAAGTCGGCGACCCCAAGAATGCGCCGCCGGCATTCCTGCAGGAGTGCCTGCAAAAAAACGCGGCGGGCTGGGGCTCCTATCCGCCGCCGCGCGGTACGGCCGACTATAGGGAAGCTGCAGCGGACTGGCTGACCAACCGCTTTGCCCTGCCGGCCAATTTCATCGATCCGGACCGCAACATCCTGCCTGTCCCGGGCACCCGCGAAGGCCTGTTTTTCACGATCATGATGGCGATTCCCGGCCCCGGCGAAGGCGAAAAGCGAAAGGTTCTTTTGCCCAGTCCCTTCTTTCACGTCTACGCCGGCGCCACGGCGGCGGCTGGAGGCGAGCCTGTTTTTGTTCCTGCGCGGGCTGAAACCGGGTTCATGCCCGACTACGCCGCCTTGCCCAAGGAGGTGTTGGAGAAGGCGGCGCTGGCAATCCTTTGCTCGCCGTCCAACCCACAAGGCGCGATTGCCGATGCAGCGCAGATGCGCGACGTCATCACCCTGGCCCGGCAGCATGATTTCCTCGCCATATTCGACGAGTGCTACTCTGAAATTTATCTGGACCAACCGCCGCTAGGCGCGCTCCAATCGGCTGCCGAGTTTGGCTCACTCGACAATCTGGTGGTGTTCCACTCCCTTTCGAAGCGTTCCAGCGCGCCGGGTCTGCGATGCGGTTTCGTTGCAGGAGATGCGCGCTGGATCGACCGGGTGGATGGTGCAATGCGCTTTGGCGGTGCAGGCGTCCCCTTACCGGCACTGGCAGCCGGGGCCAGCCTGTGGCGCGACGAGGTGCACGTGGAGCGCAATCGTGACTATTACCGCGAGAGCTTTGTCATGGCCGAGCGTTTGCTCGGCAATCGATTAGGTTATCGGCGCCCAGGAGGCGGCTTTTTCCTTTGGCTCGACGTCGGGGACGGAGAAGCCGCAACGGTGAAGCTTTGGAAGGAGGCCGGTATTCGGGTCCTTCCCGGCGCCTACATGAGTGCGGAGGACGAACGGGGAGATAACCCCGGAGCGCCATATATCCGCGTAGCCCTGGTCTATGATGCGGCCTTCAACGAAGCCGCTCTACGCCTATTGCTGGACACCTTGGAAGTATGAGACACAACCGCCACGCAGATAGTGCCTTGCAGGGCATCGAAGCTCCAACCATGCTGGGGGAGGAGGCATGTCGGTGAGAGATTCTACAGCCGGACGCGGTGCGAGCCGCCTGTTACCGGAGAATGCGAGCGCATTTCTGCGCAACCGCGCAATCGAGTTGCTCGGGGTGCTTTTGTTTGCCCTCGGCCCGGCCCTGATCGCCGCCAGCATCAGTTACAACCCCAACGACCCGTCTCTCAACCGCGCAACGACGACCGAAGCTACAAACCTGCTGGGCCTGCCGGGTGCCTATGCTGCCGATCTTCTGCTGCAAAGCCTGGGGCTCGCCACTTTGGTTCTGGCGGTCATCTTCATGACCTGGGGTTATCGGATTCTGCGCGATCACACGCTCGAACGGATGTGGCTGCGGCTGACGTTGCTGCCTATCGGTCTATTGTGCATTGCCATGGCGATGGAGACGCTGCCTCGGCCCGAAGGTTGGCCTTTCCCCTCGAATTTGGGTGGGTTCTCGGGCGCGCTGTTGGCCAGCGCTCTCAAAGGCACCTTCGGACTGGCGCTTTGGCTGTTGGGGTTGATCGGCCTTGTTTTGGGCCTGTGTCTGCTGGGCTTTTGCTTGGCGCTAACAGGTCGTGACTGGCGCGCACTGGGGCGCGGCGCCACCTGGCTGTTCCCACGCCGGCAGGTGGATGCTAAGGGCAAGAAGTCCCGTCCGGAGCCAAAATCTGCCCGTAAATCTGAAGCTAGAACCAGCGCCGGAAACAAGGCCAGTGAAAGCGCGGGCGGTCTTTCTTTCCCTTCTTTCCTGACCGAACGTCCCTCCATGCCGCGGCTGCCGTCTCTTGCCGGTTTCTGGGCGCGCTTCAAGCCGCTCACGGGATCTGACGGCGAGGACGAGGAGGATGCACCGCCGCGTAGCGATCGCGTGGAGCCGCGACTGGATACCGGCAAGCGTGGCGATGACGGCCCCCGAAAACCCGCTGCCCGCGGTAGTGCCGCCAAGGGCCCGACGGATATCCCGAGCAAGCCTGAGGAGAAGAAAGCCCCACGGCAAACCGCGGCGCAGAAACAGGGCAGCCTAAAACTCGGCAACCCTGGCGACTACGCGGGACCTGACTTGGAGCTGTTGCGAACGCCGCCGCCAGAGGTTGTCAACGCTGAGCATAGCAACGACGCCCTGGAAAAGAACGCCCGCCTGCTGGAAGGCGTGTTACAGGACTTTGGCGTCAAAGGCGAGATCGTGAAGGTGCGGCCAGGACCCGTGGTTACGCGATATGAACTGGAGCCTGCGCCTGGAACCAAGACAAGCCGGGTCATCGGTCTGGCGGATGACATCGCCCGTTCGATGAGCGCCTTGTCGGTGCGTGTGGCGGTCGTCCCGGGCTCCAGCGTGATCGGCATCGAGCTCCCCAACAAAAAGCGTGACACCGTTTGGCTCCGCGAGGTGCTGGCCTCCGACATTTACCAGGATACGCGGGCAAAGCTGCCATTGGTGCTTGGCAAGGACATTGGCGGACAGCCGCTCGTCGCCGATCTGGCCCGCATGCCGCACTTGCTGGTCGCCGGCACCACCGGATCGGGCAAGTCGGTCTCGGTCAATGCGATGATCCTCAGCCTGCTCTACCGCCTATCGCCCGAGCAATGCCGTTTCATCATGGTCGACCCGAAGATGCTCGAATTGTCGGTCTATGACGGAATCCCGCACTTGCTCTCACCGGTAGTCACCGATCCGCGCAAGGCGGTCGTCGCCTTGAAATGGGCCGTTCGCGAAATGGAGCAGCGTTATCAGGCCATGTCGCGGCTCGGCGTGCGCTCTATCGAGGGTTACAACCAGCGGGTCGACGAAGCCCAACGGAAGGGTGAGGTGCTGACGCGCAAGGTGCAAACCGGCTTCGATCCGGACACTGGCCAACCGATCTACGAGGAACAGCCGTTTGATCTGACGGCACTGCCTTTCATCGTGGTGATCGTCGACGAAATGGCCGACCTGATGCTGGTCGCCGGCAAGGATGTGGAGGGTGCGATCCAGCGCTTGGCGCAGATGGCGCGTGCGGCGGGCATCCACCTCATCATGGCAACGCAGCGCCCGTCGGTCGATGTCATCACCGGCACGATCAAGGCCAACTTCCCTACACGCATCTCGTTCCACGTCACCTCCAAGATCGACAGCCGTACGATCTTGGGCGAGATGGGTGCGGAGCAGTTGCTGGGCCAGGGCGATATGCTCTACATGGCGCACGGCGGCCGCATCACGCGCGTTCATGGACCGCTTGTCACCGACGAGGAGGTCGAGCGCGTCGTCAATCACCTCCGCGATCTGGGTGAGCCGGAGTACCTCGAATCGGTCACCGATGAAACGGAGGTCGGCGGCGACATCCTGATGCCCGGTGGCGATGGTGGAGGCATCAACGGAGGCGGCAGCGGCGACGAGCTTTACGATCAGGCGGTAGCCTTGGTGTTGCGCGAACGTAAGGCTTCAACTTCCTTCGTCCAGCGCCACCTGCAGATCGGCTACAACCGGGCTGCACGTTTGATTGAACGCATGGAACAGGAAGGCTTGGTCAGCAAGGCCAACCATGTTGGTAAGCGTGAAATTCTGGTTGGTGGAGACGGCTGAGCGACACACGCCAGACCGGCAGCCAAGAAACCCGTCATAGAATTGCCATGCTTGTCGCCTAGTAACGGCGATCTGGTGTACCGGCCTTGTCAGGCAAGATAAGCAACACCATTGTCTTGGCACGACCGCTACCGCGGCTTTCACCCTCAAATCATGCAAAACATGGCGAAGGCAAATATGAAAAGATTTCAGATCACCCGACTGCGTCTATTGCCTCTACTGCTGTTAGGCGCGCTGCTGGCCGCCGGCCTCCCGGCGAAAGCGCAGAACGCTTCGCCCAACCTGGGTGATTTCAAGACCAGTGGTATCGACGGCGCCGACAAGGGATCGGAGGCCGCGCGGCTGCTCGGGAAAATCGAAGCATATCTCAACGGGATCGACACGATCACGGCGCGTTATGCCCAGCTCGCGTCCAACGGCGCCTACGCGGAGGGCATGCTGCACCTGGATCGGCCAGGCAAGATGCGCTTTGAGTATGATGCGCCCCACCCCATCGTCATGATATCTGACGGTGATGTACTTTTTTACTACGACCGGGACTTGGAAGAAGCGACACGCATCGATGTCGAGCAAACTCCTATCTGGTTCTTGCTGCGGGAACAGGTATCCTTCGATCAACCCTTACGTATCGTCGAATTGAAGCGGCGCGGCGGCACGGTTCTGGTGTCGCTCGTTGAAGAAGATAAGCTTGATCAGGGAACCGTGACCCTGCAGTTCAATGAGAATCCACTCAGTCTTCAACGCTGGCAGATCGTTGACGCACAGGGAATGATTATTCAGATCACGCTCTTGGATCCGCGCTTCAACGACCCGATTCCCGACAAGGCGTTCGATTTCAGCGAGTACACGCTGCCGCTCAGCGGCAGCGCGTCGGACCGTTGACCGGTCTCACGATCATCCCGTAAACGGCCGCGCCAAAAGACCCAGCAAAGATCGCTCGGGCCGTGCTTCGACGCCGATTACCATGTCGGTTTGTCGATGATTGCGGCTGAAGGACGCAAATAGACGATCCCAGAAGCTAAAGAGCGTACCGTAGTTCGAATCGGTGTCCTTGCGCACCGCATGGTGATGCACCCAGTGAATTGAAGGCGTTACGATCACCTTGGACAGCGGTTTCTCGACTACCGCCGGCAGGCGGAGGTTGGAGTGGTGAAATATCGCGGCGCAAAGCACCACCACCTCGAACACGACCACGGATGTAAAAGGCATACCGAGCAGAATGATGACGCCCGCACGGGCCAGCGCCGACAGCACAACCTCGCCGAAATGGAAACGCACCGCCGAAGTGGTGTCCAAAAAGCGATCCAGGTGATGCACCTCGTGGAACCGCCAGAGGAACCCCACGACGTGATTGGCCCGGTGCCACCAGTAGATCAGGAAATCGAGCAGGATAAGATCGAAAGCCAGACCTAAGGCGCCGCTCCACCAATCGGGTCTCCAATTGAGTATCTGGCCGCTTGCCCAAAGTGAAAGCGGCAGGACGATCAGGGGCGACAGTCCGACATTAACCAGCCAGAGAGACGCATTGCGCGCCAACCGCAGCCAACTGGATCGTGCTGTTGCCGCCCCCAGTTCCGGCGGCAGAGGCGCTGCAGGATAGAGCCGTTCGGCCACGAAAAAAGCCCCCAGCCAAAGTGCGACGATCAGTCCCTTGTATGTCAGAAGTTCTTCGATCGCGTTTTCCATAGCGCGTGATATGCCGCGCCTTGAAGGCGAAGGCAATACACAAGCCCGTGCTAGGGCTGCTCATAAACTCTACCGCATGCTAACGCTCTTGCGCTTTGTCAGGTTCAGCGCTAGCTATCGGGTATGACAGCAAAGCAACCCCTCATTGGCGTTCCGGCCTGCGTCCGGTCCATGGATCAAATGCCGTTCCATGTGGTAGGCGACAAGTACGTGCGCGCCGTCAGTCTTGGCGCAAAGGGAATTCCCGTCGTCTTCCCAGCGCTGGGTGATCTTATTCCACTCGCTGAGATGATTGACCGTCTGGACGGCATAATGCTGACCGGCAGTCCATCAAATGTTCACCCTACGCGTTATGGCCAGACCCCTACACCGGAAGCCGAGCCCCATGACGAGTGGCGCGACGAAACGACGCTACCCCTGATCGAGCTGGCGCTGGAGCATGGCGTACCCCTGTTTGCAATCTGCCGCGGTTATCAGGAGCTTAATGTGGCCCTTGGTGGGACACTCTATCCAAGGGTTCATGAGCTTGAAGGTCGTCTGGATCACCGGGCGCCCAAGGTCGAGAATATGGATATCAAGTATGGGCCGCGCCATTCCGTTGATCTGACACCCGGCGGCGAACTTGAGAAAATACTTGGTGTCCGAAGGATTGAGATTAATTCGCTTCACTGGCAGGCCATCGATCAGGTCGCGGACCGTTTGGCCATTGAGGCGATCGCGCCAGACGGCACGTACGAGGCGGTGAGCGTCAAGGGCGCCAGCACTTTTGCGCTCGGCGTGCAGTGGCATCCGGAATACAAGGTCCGGGAGAACCCCGCTTCACTGAAAATGTTTGAGGCCTTCGGCGACGCCGCCCGGCAACGTGCGGAAGCCAGGGCGCAGGGCCGCCTGGCCTTGGCCGTCTGAGCTTTGGTTCGTCGTTTCGGCTCTGCATGCCCGCCAAGGCAGCTATTCCTGAGATGCATACGATTGTGCGCCGCACCCTATTGCAAGATACATTCTGCGACCTAGATTCATACTCATGAGTGAAAGCCGCAACGGTGAGTAACGCATAAGAGGGAAGTTCCGTGTTCCCCTGCCGGAACTCCCAGCTCTTAGGAGCTCAAACGAGAACGCCCGGATCTCCTCCCCCCGAGCCGGGCGTTCTTTTTTGCCTGAAATCCGCCCCCACCTTGATCGCGAAGCATCGTCACAAGGTTCGGCTTGCCCTGACCCCACCTAGGGCGGCAGACTGCGCGCCCAACGTTTGACGGGCTTGGATTCGTCCTGCCGACCCGCGCACCGGAGAGGATACAGCATGAGCGCCCTTACCCTTGCCACCTGGAACGTCAATTCCCTGCGCCAACGCCTGGACGGTCTGGCGCGGCTTGTGGAAGAAAAGAGCCCCGATGTTCTGTGCCTGCAGGAGACCAAGGTTCGGGACGAGGAGTTTCCCGCCGAAGAAATCAAGGCGATGGGTTTCACGCATCAGGTTATCATTGGACAGAAAAGCTACAACGGCGTCGCCGTTCTTTCTCGCCGCCCGTTCAAGGCCGTGGGAGAGCGGCGTGCGTGGTGGGGCAAAGACGACTGCCGCCATGCATCCGTTGAGTTGGATGGCGGCCTTGAGATTCATAACTTTTACGCTCCTTCGGGCGGCCCGACGCCCGACCCGGAAAAGAATGAGAAGTTTGCGCACAAGCTAGGGTTCTATGACGAGATGGCGCAGTGGGCGGCAGATCGGAAAAACGATGATCGAGCCATGATCCTGGTTGGCGACTTGAACATCGCACCGTGGGAAAATGACGTTTGGAACCACAAAAAGTTGCTGCGCAGCGTCGGCCATACACCGACGGAAACTGAACGCTTCCAGCAATTGTTGGCCTCAGGCGCGCTCACCGACGTGGGTCGGCGCTTTGTCTCCGAGGATAAGCCGCTTTACAGCTGGTGGGGTTACCGCTTCGCTCAGTCTTTTGAGAAGGACTATGGATGGCGCTTGGACCATGTCCTTGCCAACGCGGCAGGAAACGCGGCGATCGCCGGCTATGAGGTCTTCCGGGATACCCGCACCTGGGAAAAACCCTCGGACCACGTACCGGTCATCGTCAAGGTCGCGTAACGCGACGCAGTGTGAGGTTGATCCGACCGCCGTCGGGAAACAGTGGCCCGGTCAACAGCCGGCTGGAGCCCCCCAGAATACGGTCTATACCATGGTAGGACAGCCGCGCAGGCCCCGCCATCACCAACACATCGCCTGAACGCAGCTTAACGACGCTCGAAGGCCCTTGCCGATCCGCTGCGATCCGAAACAGGCCGGTATCCCCCAAAGAGATCGAAACGACGGGCGCGGCAAGCTCTTCCTCGTCCCGGTCCTGATGCAACCCCATACGCGCGCCAGGCCGATAGTAGTTGACGAGGCAGGCCTCCGGCGGATGAGAATATTCTGCGACCGAAGACCAGACATCCAGCACCGATTGCGGGATTGGCGGCCAGCGCCGTCCGGTGTTCGGGTGACAAGCCTGATAACGATAGCCGCCTTGGCGGTCCGATACCCAGCCCAGGGGGCCTGTGTTGGTCATGCAGACCGAGAAGCTCTTGCCGCTGCGGGGCATCACCGGTGTAAAAAACGGCGCTTCCTGCAGCACGGACGCTATAGCGGCGACCAAAGTCCGCTGCTGCTCACCGCAAAGAAACTCCGGGAAATAGCCAACACCCCCGATCACCCTGTTTCCTCTCCCTTTCGGGAGCGGCCGCGACGCCGCAACAAAAAATAAACTGCCCCGCCCGCAAGCGCGACATAGCTGCCCAAACGAGACAGAATCACACTGTCGAGCAGCAGCTCGCCGGCCAACATCATCAAGACGCCTATCACCGCTATTGCAACCAACAACAAGGCTGTGCGCTGTCGTGGCGCGTCTGCTTGCTCTTTCTTATCGTTAGCCATCGCGGGTCGGCTCCTTAGGCTCTGTGACTTTCTAGACTGGCGTTTTGGCACGCCGCGACATAAAAACCCTGCACGTCAAACGGTTTCAATGCTTGCAGGCGCGCCAGTCTTGACTATATAGCGCGTTGGAGCGACGTGATCATCATAGCCGTCGCAATGAGCCGAATGTAGACGAAAACCTTTTGGGGACCGAAGCGGTGGCGCTTCTGCTGGAAGGCCACCCGAGAGGTCTGCTGGAAAAGAGGAAACACATGAGCAAAGTCATCGGAATCGACCTGGGAACCACAAACTCCTGTATCGCCATCATGGATGGTAAGCAGGCTAAGGTCATTGAGAACGCCGAGGGTGCACGCACGACCCCCTCCATGGTCGCCTTTACCAAGGACGGCGAGCGCCTTGTGGGTCAGCCTGCGAAACGCCAGGCGGTCACCAACCCCAGCAATACGCTGTTTGCCATTAAGCGCTTGATCGGTCGTCGCTTCGACGACCCGACCGCGAAGAAGGACCAGGAACTGGTGCCCTACCAGATCGTCAAGGCCGACAACGGCGACGCCTGGGTTCAGGCGCACGACGAGAAGTACAGCCCTAGCCAGATTTCCGCCTTCATCCTGCAGAAAATGAAGGAAACAGCCGAAGGGTACCTGGGCGAGAAGGTCGAGAAGGCCGTCATCACGGTTCCGGCTTATTTTAATGATTCACAGCGCCAGGCTACCAAGGACGCCGGCAAGATTGCCGGCTTGGAAGTGCTGCGTATTATCAACGAGCCGACCGCCGCTGCCCTGGCCTATGGTCTTGAAAAGAACAAGAGCGGCACCGTCGCGGTCTACGACCTTGGCGGCGGCACGTTCGACGTTTCCATCCTGGAGATCGGCGATGGTGTCTTCGAAGTTAAGGCCACCAATGGCGACACTTTCCTGGGTGGTGAAGACTTCGACAATCGGATCATCGAGTACCTGGCCGACGAGTTCAAGAAAGAGCAGGGCATCGACCTGCGCGAGGACAAGCTGGCTTTGCAGCGCCTTAAAGAAGCCGCAGAGAAGGCGAAGATTGAGCTCAGCGCCAGCACGCAGACGGAAGTCAACCTGCCCTTCATCACCGCCGACCAGTCCGGCCCCAAGCACCTCAACATCAAACTTTCGCGGGCCAAGCTGGAAAGCTTGGTGGACGATCTGGTGCAGCGAACCGTCAAGCCTTGCAAGACCGCCCTCAAGGACGCCGGCTTGACCGCGGGTGATATCGACGAGGTTATTCTCGTCGGCGGCATGACCCGCATGCCCAAGATTCAGGAGACGGTGAAGACCTTCTTCGGCAAGGAGCCCCACAAGGGCGTCAACCCCGACGAGGTCGTGGCCATCGGCGCTGCTATCCAGGGCGGCGTGTTGCAGGGTGACGTCAAGGACGTCCTGCTGCTCGACGTGACGCCGCTGTCTTTGGGTATTGAGACCCTGGGCGGTGTCTTTACCCGACTGATCGACCGCAATACCACCATTCCGACCAAGAAGAGTCAGGTTTTCTCGACCGCCGAGGACAACCAGACGGCGGTGACCATCCGCGTTTTCCAGGGTGAGCGGGAAATGGCGGCCGACAACAAGTTGCTCGGCCAGTTCGATCTGGTCGGACTGCCTCCGGCGCAGCGTGGCATGCCGCAGATCGAAGTGACCTTCGATATCGACGCCAACGGCATCGTTCAGGTCTCGGCGAAAGACAAGGCCACGGGCAAAGAGCAGCAGATTCGCATCCAAGCTTCCGGCGGTCTTGCCGACGACGAGGTCGAGAAGATGGTCCGGGACGCCGAAGCGCACGCGGAAGAAGACAAGAAGCGGCGCGAAGTTGCCGAACTGCGCAACCAGGCCGATGCCCTGATCCATCAGTCCGAAAAGTCGCTCAGCGAAGTCGGCGACAAGCTTGGTGACGCGGAGAAGCAAGAAGTTCAGGCAGCCATCGACGACCTGAAAAGCGTCAAGGACGGCGACGACCTTGAGGCCATCAAAGCCAAGACGGAAGCACTTGTACAGGCTTCCATGAAAATCGGCGAAGCGCTCTATAAGCAGGGCGAGGAAGCCCAGGGTGACGCAGCCCAGGGCGAAGGCGGCCAAAGTGGAAGCGGCGCTGCCGCGGACGAAGGCGTCGTGGATGCCGACTTCGAAGAAGTCGACGACGACGAGTCGAAGAAAAACTCGTAACGAACCCGGTTCGACCGCTGCCGGATCGGCCGCACCACGCGGCCGTATCCGGGGCGGGATCCGGACGACGCGGCGGAGAGGGCATCCACATCGATGGCTAAACGGGATTTTTACGAAACGCTGGGCGTATCCAAAGGGGCCTCGATCGACGAGATCAAGAAGGCCTACCGGAAGCTCGCCATGAAGTATCATCCGGACCGTAATCCGGACAGCAAGGAAGCCGAAGAAAAATTTCGCGAGGCCAATGACGCTTATGACGTTCTGAAGGACGAACAGAAGCGTGCCGCTTACGACCGCTTCGGTCATGCCGCCTTCGACGGCAACATGGGCGGGGGTCCGAGGGGCGGCGGCGGCGGCGATTTCGGCGGCGGATTTGCCGATATTTTCGACGAGATGTTCGGCGACTTCATGGGCGGCGGCGGCGGACAGAGACGCCAGTCGGCAGGGACTCGCGGTTCCGATATTCGGATCAATCTGGAAATCACCCTGGAGGAAGCCTTCGAGGGCAAGAAGGCCCAAGTCCACGTTCCGACATCCGTTGCCTGCGAACCTTGCAACGGCACCGGAGCCGAACCAGGCTCCCAACCGACGACCTGCGGTACTTGCGCGGGTCGCGGGCGCGTACGACAGCAGTCGGGCTTTTTCACCATCGAGCGAACCTGTCCGCGCTGTCAGGGACAAGGCCGGGTCATCGAAGACCCCTGCCACAGCTGCCACGGACAAGGCCGGATTGAGAAGAATCAGACCCTGGCAATCCAGATCCCGGCCGGTGTCGAAGACGGCACGCCGATTCGGCTATCGGGCAAGGGAGAGGCGGGCCTGCGTGGCGGCGGCCCCGGCGACCTCTACGTGTTTATTTCCGTCAAGGCGCATCGCTTCTTCAAGCGCGAGGGCGCGCATCTTTTCTGCAACGTGCCGATCCCCATGACCACGGCTGCCCTGGGCGGCACCCTGGAAGTGCCGGTGATCGACGGCAAGCGCGCAAGACTGCAGATTCCCGAAGGCACCCAGAACGGCCACTCCTTCAGGCTGCGCGGCAAGGGCATGAGCGTGCTGCGCTCTTCGGCGCGCGGCGATCTCTATATCCAGGTTCAGGTGGAAACGCCGGTAAACCTTACCAAGCGCCAGAAAGAGCTGTTGGAGGAATTCCAGACCGAGAGCAAGGGCCAGAAGACCTCACCCCAGTCCGACGGCTTCTTCGCCAAGGTCAAGGAATTCTGGGATGGCCTCACCGAGTAACGCGCCTTTTCCCCGCAACGCCTACATGCTAAAGCAAGCTGCGATGATTGGGGGAAACGGAAGATGGCGGATACCAGAATAGGAATAGTCGGCGCGGGCGGTCGCATGGGCCGGATGTTGATTCAGACCGTGGCCGCGACCAGCGGCGCCGTTCTGTCCGGCGGTATTGAGCGGCCGGGCAGCGAAGCTGTCGGCCGCGACCTGGGCGAACTGGCGGGGCTCGGACCCTTGAGCTTGAAAGTAGGCGACGACGCCACCGCCCTAATCGCCCTCAGCGATGTCCTGATCGACTTCACCAGCCCGGCTTCCACCACCGCCACGGCCAAGCTTGCAAGCGAACGGCAGGTCGCCTACGTCATCGGCACCACCGGTATCTCGGCAGAGGAAGAGGCCGAGATCGCCGAGGCGGCGACGCACACCCCAATTGTCAAGGCAGGCAACATGAGCCTGGGCGTCAACCTGCTGGTCAATCTCGTGGAGCAGGTGGCCAAGGCGCTGGATCCCGATTTCGATATCGAGATTGTGGAGATGCACCACAAACACAAGGTCGATGCCCCCTCGGGCACGGCATTAATGCTGGGCGAGGCGGCGGCTAAGGGCCGCGAGGTCGCATTGGAAACGGCGGCGGTCAGAGTGCGCGACGGTCATACCGGCGTCCGCCAGCGCGGCACCATCGGATTCCAATCGCTGCGCGGCGGCGACGTGGTCGGCGACCATACGGTGATTTTTGCCGGAAACGGCGAACGCATCGAGGTCACGCACAAAGCCACCAATCGCAGCGTCTTCGCCTCTGGCGCGGTAAAAGCCGCCCTCTGGACGAAGGGCCGCAAGCCTGGCCTCTACTCAATGCGTGATGTCCTGGGCCTATAGGGACGCCTGGCAACCCTTCTCAGACGACCTGTTCGACCTCGTAGAGCGTCGGCGGCTTGACCAGGAACTCCTGAGCAGCCACCAGCGGCAAGTCGAGCGCATCCTCCGCCTTCGCCCTGAGCAGGGCATGAACCGATGAGCCGGCCAATGCCAAGGCCTCGTCCATGCCCCGACCCTGTAGCAGGTGACCGATGAACAGTGCCGCCGTGAGGTCTCCGGCCCCGCCGGCCTTGTGCGTGAGCGTCAATCGCGGCGTGACCAGCCGCCAAATGCCCTTGGGCCCGGCGACCAGCATCTCGATGCTATCGGGCGGGCTATCCACAAGATCGACCGAGGTTACCAAAAGGCAGTCCAACCCGCCTTCAAGCAGCCATTCGGAAGCGCTCAACAGGTCCAGACGCCGCTCAATATGCCAACCGGTGAGCAAGCTCAGCTCAAAGAGGTTCGGTGTCAACACGTCGGCTTGAGGCAAGGCTTCTTCTCGGAAAAACCGGGGGATCTCCGGGCTGACGTAAAGCTCGCCGTCATCGCCCATCACCGGGTCGCATACGTAAAAGGCGTCTGGGTTTGCCTCCTTTACCAACGCAACAGCGTTCAAAACCGCCTGGCCGAGCTCCGCCGAACCAAGATAACCCGACAGCACGGCCCGGCATTTGGAAAGAACGCCCAGGTCATCCAACCCCTGGGTAACCGCTTCAAGGTTATCCAACGTCAGGGGCCCACCCTTTGCCGGGCCGTGTCCGGTATGATGAGCGAGCTGCACGGTCATCGCCGGCCAGACCTCGATACCCAGCCGTTGCAGCGCAAACGCGGCCACGGCATTCCCAACGTGCCCAAAGACAACGTGCGACTGAATCGATAAGACCGACATGGCCCGTGAATCTCCTGCGACTGCCCTCGAATCGCAGTTTGGCACAGCTTCGTCTTGCATTGTAGCGATCCCTGAACGAGGCTATACCGCACTGCAATATTCCAGGGGGAACAGAAACCGCGATGACTCACACCGTCCGCCCACGCCGCAGCGTTCTCTACATGCCCGGCTCGAACCCACGCGCCCTGGAGAAAGGCCGCGCCCTGCCAGCTGACGCCTTGATCCTGGATCTAGAGGATGCGGTTGCGCCGGAAGCCAAGACCGCCGCGCGCGCGCAGATCGTCGCAGCCCTTGCCGAAGGCGGCTACGGCAAACGTGAAATCGCGGTGCGGATCAACAGTCTTGATTCGCCTTGGGCCGCCGAGGATATCGCCGCCATCGCCAAGACTTCGGCGGATGCCATCCTGCTGCCCAAGGTTTCGACCGCGACGATGGTGCAAGAACTCGAAGCACGCATGATTTCCGCCGGTGCGCCGGAGAAAATGGCGATCCAAGTCATGATGGAAACACCGTTGGGCATTCTTAACGCCCCAGAAATAGCCGGTGCGACGCCCCGTCTTTCCTGTCTCGTCATGGGAACGTCCGATCTCGTCAAGGACCTGCAGGCAGCGCACACACCGGATCGCCTTCCGGTGTTGACCGCCTTGAGCCTTTGCGTGCTAGCCGCCAGGGCCCACAGCAAGGCTATTGTCGATGGTGTTCATCTGGACCTGTCGGACGACGCTGGATTCCGCGCCGCCTGCCAACAGGGACGAGACCTGGGATTTGACGGCAAAACCTTGATCCATCCCAAGACGATAGCTGCCGCGAACGAAACCTTTGCCCCGGATGAAGCGGAGATCGCATGGTCACGTAAGATTATCGCCGCTCATGCACAGGCGGTCGCGGACGGTCAGGGCGTGGTGGTGATCGACGGAAAGTTGATCGAGAACCTTCACGTCGAAAGCGCAAAACGTCTGGTCGCGCTCTCACAGGCCATTGCCGCACTGGCGCCCGCGGATAACTGATCGACCCAGGAGGCGAGGAGACAAGCTGCAATGGCAAAAACCGATACCGGCTGCAAAACCAATTCCGGCCGCTTCTTCGAGGATTTTCGCCCTGGAGAGACCCTGGTTCACGCGACGCCGCGAACAGCGACTAGCGGCGACCAGGCGCTCTATACGGCGCTCTATGGCAGCCGCTTCGCACTCAACAGCGCCGACAGCTTCGCACAGGGTTTGGGGTTGGCGCGCGCGCCACTGGATGACCTATTGGTCTTCCATCTGGTTTTCGGAAAATCGGTACCGGATATCTCCCTCAATGCGGTTGCCAATCTAGGCTACGCCGATGGGCGCTTCCTTTTGCCCGTCTTTCCGGGTGACAGCCTGACCGCCGTCTCTAAAGTCATAGGCCGTAAGGAAAACTCCAGCGGTAAGACGGGCACCGTCTATGTCGAGACGACCGGACACAATCAGCGTGGAGAAGCAGTTCTGCGCTATACCCGTTGGGTCATGGTGCACAAACGAGATGCGGGCAGCGCCGCGCCCGAACCGGTCGTACCCAGCCTTCCCGACGCGATCTCTGCGGACCAGCTTATCGTGCCGGAGAACATGGTGGGCAAAGACTACGACACGACGCTTTCCGGCTCGCCGCATCTCTGGGAAGGCTACAGCGCTGGCGAGAAAATAGACCACGTCGACGGGATGACGATTGAAGAAGCGGAGCACCAGCTCGCGACCCGCCTCTATCACAACACCGCCCGGGTACATTTCAATCAGCACGCCGAAAGCGGCGGCCGCTTCGGCAAGCGCATTGTTTATGGCGGTCACGTCATTTCGATAGCCCGTGCGCTCAGTTTCAACGGACTGGCCAATGCGTTGAACGTCGCGGCCATCAACGGCGGCCGTCACTGCAACCCGACCTTTGGCGGGGACACGATCTATGCCTGGAGCGAAGTGCTGGATTCAGCTGCGATTCCGGCTCGCAATGATATCGGTGCACTGCGTCTGCGGACCGTGGCCACGAAAAATAGACCCTGCCAAGACCATCCCTTCGCCGATAGCGAAGGCCGCATCGACCCGGCAACGGTGCTGGAGCTGGATTACTGGGTCTTGATGCCGCGCCGCTAAGCCGCGCGGCTTCCAAACAGCGCGGCATAGGCCGCACAAACGAGAAGCGCCGGGCCACGGGGTGAACCGTTGGCCCGGCGCCTCGGGAACCCTTTTTAGGGGGAACCCGCGTAAAAGCGGGAGGTTTTTTTCGTTTCATCGCGCGCCGTCGATCGGACCTGGCGACCCCGTCAGCGGCAGCGGCGAGAACGGCTTCCCCGGCGAACCGGGTCCACGGCCCCACATCGGAAACCTCAAATCTTCGCGGCACCTTTCCTACTTCCGCGCCCACCGCGTGCGGTTCCCGAAGGAAGCCGCCCGGCACCTGGTCCCCGAAGGGTCCTGGCACACCCCCCCGAAGAGGGGGTGGGCAATCCGCCAATCAGCCCGCGCAGGGATGGACTGAGAGGCGGCAAAGGAAGCAAGTGGTTACCGGTCCACCGAGGCTCCCCAATCGGAAAACCTGTCCCGAAGGACCCGTCTTCCAACCGCCCGGCACCTTCGACCCCGAAAGGCCGACTTTACCGGGAAGGTTCTATGATCGCGACGCCGCTGCCATAAGGCGGTGGGCTTGAAGCCTGAACCGTGATCCTCTGGCCGGGCCGCCGGATCTTCGAACCCGACGCTTTCACGTGACTTAAGGGTTACGCCAAAGCGGCTCGCTGACAAGCATTACAGAACCGCCCAAACGCAAAAATCTGTGCAAAAAAGCGGATTTCTCGCACATATCTTGCACGTTCTTTACACAGAATTATCCACATATTGCCGAAAGTCTCTTGAATATCAGCGACCTGCTTGCTCGCACGCGACAAAGCTGCTAGCGATCTTTTTGCAAAATTTTATTACGCATTGCCAGGAACTCTGATGACCGGACCGGCTGCCTCTGGGGAAAACGCGACCCTTTCGACAGGAGATCACAGCAACCCCAGGCACAAACGCAGCCTTTGGGCGTGGTGCCTCTTCGATTGGGCCAATTCGGCCTATCCCACGGTGGTCGTCACCTTCATTGTCGCGGCCTACGTAACGACAGGCGTAGCGACCGATCCGGAGAGCGGCACCGCAGCCTGGGGAAACGCCATGAGCCTGTCCGGGCTGTCGGTGGCGGTCCTGGCGCCCATCCTGGGCGCCATCGCCGATCAGGGAGGACCGCGCAAGCCCTGGCTTGGCGTGCTCAGCGCAATCACCATCGCCACGGCTTTCGGCCTGTGGTTCGTGGAGCCGAACCCTTCGTTCCTGCTTCTGGCCCTTCTTCTAGCTGGTGCCGGATCTGCGAGTTTCGAACTCGGAACGGTGTTCTACAACGCAATGCTGCCCGAGGTGGCGCCGCCGGAGAAACTGGGGCGCATATCCGGCTGGGCCTGGGGCATCGGCTATGCGGGAGGCTTGGCGGCGCTCGTGGTTTGCCTGGTGGTTTTCATTCAGCCCGAAACGCCGCCCTTTGGTCTGGATGCAAGTAAGGCCGAACCCGTTCGAATGAGCGGTCCGCTGATTGGCCTTTGGTTCTTGCTGTTCGGCTTACCGCTCTTCTTTCTGGTTCCGGACCGCCCGGCCAGTCAGATCGGCGTTGTCCAGGCGGTTCGGCGCGGCTTCGTCTCCCTCAAGCATAGCCTCAAGCGCCTCCCTCAGCGCCGCCGGATCAGCCGTTTCTTGATAGCCCACATGCTTTACACCGATGGACTGAACACATTGTTCGCCTTCGGCGGAATCTACGCCGCTGGCACTTTCGGCATGAGCTTTCAGGAGATCCTGGTTTTTGCGATCCTGTTGAATGTCACATCCGGCCTGGGCGCGCTTGGCTTTGCCTGGGTCGACGACTGGATTGGGCCGAAACCTACGATCCTGATTGCATTGGGCGCACTCACACTTCTCAGCGGGGCCGTGCTCCTGGTGAGCGACAAGCTCATGTTTTACGTCTTGGGTTGCGCGATCGGTATTTTCATTGGCCCGGCCCAAGCCGCGAGCCGCAGCCTGATGGCGCGACTGGCAAAGCCTGATGAACGTACAGAGATGTTCGGTCTCTACGCTTTATCCGGTAAAGCGACGGCATTCATGGGGCCATTCCTGGTCGGTTGGTTGACCTTGGCTTTCGATAGCCAGCGTGCCGGGATGGCATCGATCGTCGCATTCTTCGTCGTCGGTTTCCTGATCCTCGCACCTCTAAAGAGCGAGTCCTGAAACAGGCGCCCGTTTAACCGCAGGCCGGGCAATCGCCATCGCCGATCGTTCTTGTGGCAAAGCGGGCTGCCGGACGCGGCATGCGGCCAACTGAACGCAAGGCGCTACCAAGGCGCCGTACCAATGCCAGCAGACTCTCGGCTCGCCTTTGCTGGGCTTCGTTCAACGTCCGGGTTATGGCCCCGCCAGAAAGCTGTGCCTCAGCGAGCATGGCCTCAGAAATCCGCGCGGTGCGCCTTTCTACATGCCAGTCCATCATCTTTCCTCTCACTTGCAAATCACGGTGCCGGCGACAGCCGTCACGCCTTGCAGGTAAAGATGTGGACTTTCCATATGAATTATAATATGGCTTTCTAGCACATAATTTATTCCTTGTAGGCACAAATGGATTCCTTCGCACAGCTTGCATTGTTTGTTGAAGTCGCCGACGCGGGTTCGCTCTCCGCCGCCGCGCGGAAACTGAACGTCACCCCCTCTGCGGTCAGCAAGCAGATCGCACATCTTGAGGATCGTTTGGGCGCACGCCTGTTCCATCGTACGACACGGCGATTGTCCTTGACCGATGAGGGGCGCGCTTTTCATCAGCGCGCCCGGCAGTTGGTGGCCGATCTCGCCGAAGCCGAGGACGCCGTTCGCGACCTTAGAAAGCGCCCGAGCGGTCGCTTGACCGTCGAAGTCCCTGTGATATTCGGGCGGCGCTGGATCGTGCCGCTGTGTGAGAAGTTCCTGAAGCAGAATCCGGACGTGACTCTCGACTTGCGGCTCAACGACCGCATTGTCGACCTTGTGGCGGAGGGCGTCGACCTTGTCGTTCGCACCGGCACGATGCGTGATTCCTCGCTGGTGGCCAGGCGACTTTCAACCAATCGCAGGTTGGTCGTTGCGAGCCCCGCCTACCTTGAGAAATATGGCCGTCCAACGAGACCCGAGGAATTGGTTGACCACGACTGCATCGTCCATACCGTACGCAGTGATCGCTACTACTGGCGCTTTCTGGATGAGAACGAGAACGAAACCGCCGTCACCGTCTCGGGGCGGTTCGAGGTTAATGACGTGGAGGCGGTCATGGCCGCGGCTCGATCGGGCCTCGGTGTTGCGCAGCTACCGGTCTGGCTCGTCGCATCGGAGTTGGAAGCCGGCAGGCTGGAACAACTCCTACCGCATCTGCACGCCCCGGAGGGTGAGATTTTTGCGCTTTACCCCCACTCTAGGCATCTCTCGCCAAAGGTAAGAACATTCCTCGATCTTCTGGTTGACCGCTTCGCCCATGGTCAGGAATGGTGGTCCGTGGCCGAGGTCTAGTGGCGGAAGTGCCGCATTCCCGTAAACACCATGGCGATCCCGGCGGCGTCGGCGGCCTCGATGACTTCGTCATCGCGCATCGACCCGCCCGGTTGAATAACCGCCGTCGCCCCAGCCTCGACCGCTGTCATCAATCCATCAGCAAAAGGGAAAAAGGCATCAGAGGCAACGACGCAACCCGCCGTCCGTAAGGTCTTCTCTCCTTCCGCCTCGCCCGCCTCACGCGCCTTGATTGCCGCAATTCTGGCGGCATCAACGCGACTCATTTGACCAGCGCCAATGCCAACCGTCCGGCCTTCCTTGGCATAAACGATAGTGTTGGACTTGACGTGCTTGCCGACCCTGAAGGCAAACAGGAGATCGGCCAACTCCGCTTCGCTGGGCGCACGACGAGTGACGAGCTTCAGGTCAGCCCGCCCGATCCTTCCGGCGTCACGACTCTGTAGCAAGAACCCTCCGGCGATAGACTTAAAGGTCATCCCGGCTTCCAACGGATCGGGGAGCCCGCCCGTAACCAAGACTCGCAGGTTCTGTTTGCTCGAGAGAATTTCCCTAGCCTCGGCATCAACCTCCGGAGCGATGATAACCTCCAGGAAAGTCTTCACCAGCTCCTTCGCCACAGCAGCGTTCAGGGGACGGTTGAAGGCGACGATACCACCAAATGCGCTGGTGGGATCGCACGCTTGTGCCTGTAGATAGGCGGTCCGTAGATCCGCCCCCTGAGCGACGCCGCAAGGATTGGCATGCTTGATGATGGCGACCGCCGGGGTTTCATCGAACTCCGCCACCAACTCAAAAGCCGCGTCGGTATCGTTAAGGTTGTTGTAGCTCAGTTCCTTGCCCTGCAGCTGCTGAGCCGAGGCAATACCCGGGCGCGTCGGTCGCGCAGAGCTATCCAGGTAGAGAGCCGCGATTTGATGCGGGTTCTCGCCATAGCGTAGAACTTGCTTCAAGCGGCCCGGCAAGCTGCCTTCAACCGGAAACGCCTCGCCCTGTTGTTCGCTCATCCACCCGGCAATCGCTGCGTCATAGGCTCCGGTATGGGCATAGGCCTTGGCAGCAAGACGCCGCCGCAATGCCAAGTCGGGGCCACCCAACGTCAGAGAAGAGATAACGAGTTCATAGTCGCCAGGATCGGTGAGAATCGTGACATCGGCGTGGTTCTTGGCCGCCGCACGGACCATGGCGGGTCCACCGATGTCGATGTTCTCCACGCAGGTCTCGGCATCCGCGCCGCTCAAGACCGTTTCCCGGAAGGGATAGAGGTTGACCGCCACCAAATCGATAGGAGCGATGCCGTGCTCGGTCATGGCCGCCGTGTGGTTTTCCAAATCCCGGCGCGCCAAAATACCCCCGTGGATTTTGGGGTGCAGTGTTTTGACGCGGCCATCCATGATTTCCGGGAATCCGGTATGGGACGAGACTTCGGTAACCGCAATGCCGGCATCGGCCAGCGCCCGCGCTGAACCGCCAGTCGACAGAATCTCCGCACCTGCCGCGATCAAGGCATGACCCAGTTCGACAAGGCCGCTCTTGTCGGAAACGGAAAGCAAAGCACGCCGTATCGGCGTCCTGCGGTCGTCGGTCATGGGGCTCACTCCGTCTCAATTCCGGGGGCGGGAAGGCGATCGCCTTTGAATAGAGGCCGAGGCGACAAGGGTCAAGCGGCAGCGCACCGAGTAGCGGTGAGAAATCAAACCTAGGCCTTGGCGGCGGACTCCGTTATTGCGGTTTGGCCATATTCTGGAACCAACCGGCCCAGCAATGTTTGGGCGTCAACGTCCTCGCCTCGACGACTCAGGGCCTCTAGGTCATCTATGCCACGCATCAGCAAACGAAGATCGGCCGTTCGTGGAGAAGCGAGGTGCAAGGAGGGATGATCTGTAGGCAACATCTCTTCGGCTTCATGAAACAAACGTTCGCGAAGCTTCTCGCCAGGCCGTGGGCCCGTGAAGACGATCTGAACGTCCTTGTCGGGACGCAGACCGGCAAGACGGATCATCTGGCGCGCAAGATCGACGATGGCGATGGGCTCTCCCATTTCCAACACGTAAATCCGGCCGCTGTTCTCGTGTTTTTCCGAACCCAATTCCATGGCTGCGGCCTGGAGGATCAACTGGACGGCTTCTTCCACGGACATGAAGTAACGCACCATGTGAGGATCGGTAACGGTCAGCGGTCCCCCTTCGGAAAGCTGGCGCTGGAACAACGGGACCACGGAACCCGTAGAGCCCAGGACGTTGCCGAAGCGCACCGTTATGAACCGGGTTCCGTCACTCTCAAGGTCAAGCGCCTGGCAATAGCTCTCAGCCAAGCGCTTGGTGGCACCCATGGCGTTGACTGGGTGGACGGCTTTGTCCGTCGATACCATAACGACCGCGGCGGCCCCGGCGGCGCGCGCCGCATCCGCCAGGTTCTTGGTCCCCACGACGTTGGTCAGGATCGCCTCGCCGATATTGTCTTCCGCCAGGGGGACGTGCTTCAACGCGGCCGCGTGGAAAACAATCTCCGGACGCAGTTCGCCCAGCAGCCGGTTGAGTTTTTCACGATTCCGCACATCGCCCAGGAAAGAACGCCAGGGCGTCTTCACCTGGCTGCCGGAAAGCTCTTGGGTCAGGCTATAGAGGTTGTATTCGCTGATATCGAACAGCAACAACTCGCTGGGCTCGAAGGCAAGCAGCTGGCGCACCAACTCTGCGCCGATGGAACCGCCCGCGCCGGTCACAAGGACACGTTTAGCACGGACGAGGCGGTCCATCGCTCCACGATCCAAGCGCACTGCCTTACGGCCCAACAGATCCTCAAGGGGGATTGGCTGAATCTCCACGCCCGAACCGGAGCCATCCGGCGTGCTGCCCGCCCGTAACTGCGATAGCTTGGGTAATCGCGCTAGACTGATTCCATTGCTGTCGGCGATCTCCAGCAATTTCTCCAGCACGGGCCGGTCCACGTCACGCGTCAATATAAGCCGCTGCGGCGGTCTCCCGTTATCCGACAAGCGCTCGATTATGCGCGGGATGTCGTCAACCGCACCCTCGACCTTCAGGCCGTGGATCATTCGCCCGGTGCGCTTGCCGGTAATACCGACCATGGACAGGGGTTCATAGGCGAAGTTCGGGTTTCGCTTGTATTCGCGCAAGAACAGTTCCGCCGCATCGTTTGCGCCGACCAAAAGAACCGGGATACCAGGCCTGCGGCGCTCAAGCAGGTGCTCGAAGCCCTTGTCCTTGAGTACACGGTAAATCATCCTCGGAGCGCCAAGCAGCGCGATCAGCACAAACCAGTTGATGATCAAGGCGCCGCGCGGCACAGCCTCCAGGCGGGTCAGGAAGAAGGTCACGGCCAGAAACACGAGCAAGGCCAGTGTCACGGCTCTGGTAATGGCCGTTAGATCGCTGAGTGATGCATACCGCCAGATGCCGCGATAGAGACCGACCGCATAAAAACTGGCGGCGGCGACCAACGTAAAGACGCCGGTAGCCAGCAAAAGGGCATCATCGAAGCGTGCGGCGAAGCTTTCTCCAAGGCGCAGATAAAGCGACAGGACGAACGATAGGGCCGCCATGCCCGTGTCGTGCACGAACGCCATGCCCGCCCGCAGGAAAAACCGCAAATAGCGCATCTTCGACAGCCCCTTTCAGGTCAAAGACTTACCACAAGCGGTTGCAGATCGACAGCGCCGCGTCAGGCATCAAATGGGCGCCCAATGACGGTCAGGAAAACCAGCGTCGCAAAACCTGCCAGCGACATTGCAACCCAGGGATTGAGCCAGGGTTCAGCAAGGGCGACTGGAACCAGCAGCAGAAGCAGAAAGATATTGAAACATAGAATGCGCAGAACGACCGGACCATGCCCCAGCCGCGCGGCGGCGCGCTGATACCAGTGTTCTCTGTGGCCTTGCCAGATCACCTGCCGACGATAGAGCCGGCGCAACAATGTCAGTGTCGAATCCGCCCAATAATATGCCGGAATGATGATGGCCGCGTAGGCATACCCGGCCAAAGCCGCCTCCGCGAGAAGAAAGCCGAAAAGGAATCCGAGAGGCACGCTCCCCACGTCACCCAGAAAAATCCTCGCCGGCGGGCGATTCCAGTAAGCAAAGCCCAGCAGAGCCGCGGCAAGTAACAGGGGCTCCGGTGAAAAAGGCAGGCTCGAAACAAAAGACAAGAGCAGAAGACCGGCGCACAGGCAAAGTCCCTCAACGGCAGATATGCCGTCGATACCGTCCATGAAATTGAATAGGTTGACGAACCAGAGCCAGGCCAAACCCAGAAGCAAGCGATCAAGCCAGAATGGCAGAAAACCTCCGGAAACGCTGCCCTCGGGACCAAGCGCGTATAGGCCCAGGCCGATGGCAAGAAACTGCGCCAGCAGGCGCGGCAAGGCGCCAAGCCCGCGCAGGTCGTCGACCCAGGATACTGCGGCAAGCAAAAGCGCACCCAGCACCACAGCAACCGGCAGAGTGGCGGGCCCGAGTTGGCCCGCAAAAGCCCAGGCCAGAAGAACGATTGGGATCAGAACAATGCCCGCACCGCGCGGCGTCGGCACAAGATGGCTGGAACGCGCGTTTGGATGATCGAGCACGCCTGCCCGGTGCAATCCCTTTTGCAGCATCCCGACGGCTGCCCAGCTTGCACCGGCCACAACCAAAGCCAGAAGCAAGGCTGCGCCCCAGGTCATTCGCCTCAGGCGTCCCGGCGCCGGGCGACCCGCGCTTCGATCACGTCCCAGATGCGGCCTTCAAGATTAATGCCGTCGAAGCGGCCAATCTCCTGCAACCCGGTCGGTGAGGTCACGTTGATCTCGGTCAGGTAGTCACCGATCACGTCGATGCCGACGAAGATCAGCCCTTGATCGCGCAACGTCGGCCCTATTGCCGCACAGATTTCGCGCTCCCGGTCGGTAAGTCCAACCTTTTCCGCCCTGCCGCCCACGTGCAGGTTGGCGCGCGACTCACCTTCTGGCGGCACCCGATTGAGTGCGCCCAACGGCTCGCCATCCACCAGAATAATCCGTTTGTCGCCCTTGCGTACCTCGGGAATGTAGCGCTGCACCATGATTGGCTCACGGTAAATACGGGTGAACATCTCAAGCAGCGCATTTAGATTGTCGTCCTCGGGCCGGATATGGAAAACGTCGGCCCCGCCGTTCCCAAACAGCGGCTTGACGATAATATCTCCATGCTCCTTGCGGAAAGCCTTGATCTCCTCCTTGTTCGAGGAAATCAAGGTCGGCGGCATCAGGTCCGGAAAGTGCGTTACGAACAGCTTCTCCGGCGCATTGCGCACGGCGGCGGGGTCATTCACCACCAATGTACGCGGATGGATGTGTTCCAGAAGATGGGTCGCGGTGATGTAAGACATATCAAAGGGCGGATCTTGACGCATCAAGACAACGTCCATGATCTGCAGGTCCACTATCTCGGGATCGCCAAGTGTGAAATGGTCGCCGGCCTTGCGTCGCACGGACAAAGACCGGGCGCGCGCCATCACGCGATGGTGGCGAAAGGTCAGGTCCCGCGGCAGGTAATGAAACAATCTGTGGCCGCGATTCTGGGCCTCCAACGCCAAGGCGAAAGAGCTATCGGCGTCGATGTCTACCACATCGATCGGGTCCATCTGGATGGCTACAGCCAGGCTCATCTTGTTTCTTCTCCAGCCGGGTTACTGCGCAGGCGATAGTGCCCGGGGGTACCCGGGCTGGGCCGTTGCTACTCAAAACGGCACTATAACGACAGGATCGCCGCCTGCAAGCGGGCGCGGTTTCGTGTATCTCAGTTCAATCGATGCCGTAGATCGCGTATCAGCGCAAAGGCTTCATCGGCTCGCGGATCACTCGGGGCCAATTTGATAAACCGCTCAAGCGCCAGTATCGCAGCACGCAGGTTGTCGGTGTTGATATGAAGAAGCGCCGCCTCGCGCCAGAGCTCAGCGCTGTCGGGCGCAATCATCAGCATAATTTCCAGGCTAGCCAATCCATCATTCAAGCGACCCGCCTGAACCGCCCGCAGCTTGACGTTGTTCTGCAACCGCAAAAGCACGTGACGGTCATCAACCGCTGCGTAATGGGCAGGCGATAGCTCCGCGCCCAATCCCGTGATGGCTTTAAGCAACTCGCGAATGTCGCTAGCTGCAAGTTGGCGCCAACCGTTGAAGGGGTCGATGATGACTCTCGCACCGCCGGTATCCATGCTGATGAGAAAATGGCCCGGAAAACTGACTCCATTCATATGCCAGCCCTGAGCGCGCGCGACCTGCAAGGTCAGAATGCCCAGCGAGACCGGCAAACCCCGACGACGTTCCATTACCGACATAAGATTGGCATTCTGCGGATCGTCGTAAGATTCATGATCACCGCAATAGCCATGCCGCACCGCAAATACTCCACGTAACGCTTCCAAGCGCAGGTCGGGAGTCCAAATGTCGGCCCGATTGGCCCCCAGGTCGGCGGCGGCAGCGGCCGTGTCGCGTGCCAACTCCTCCAAATGATCCAGGTAGTGCACCATCGCCTTGCCAGGCCTATCGAGGCCCGCCATTAGCAGCGCCGCCTCGGCAATGCGATCAATCGGCATTTGACCTGACGTCAGCTGTCTCAAACGCGCTTCAAGTTCACTTCGCGCGGGAACGGCCAAGGCACTCTGCCAGCGATCACTCACTCCAGCTTATCCCTGTACCTGCGGTTTGCCGGGCCCCTGATCATCAAGCCGTCGCACATAACTCACAACGCGCTCGACATAGGATACATTGCGCGCGTGGTTGATCACTCTGGACAGCTCGGTATCGTCCTTGGCAATACCCATCAGATAGACCACGCCATGCACGGTTTCGATGGAGTAATTGATCGAGGAAACCTCCACATCGAAGATCAGCTTGGTTTTGATCTGCGTGGATATCCAGGTATCGCGCGCATAGGTCCCCAACCCGCCTTCGTCCGTAATCGTGATCTCGTTGATGACCTCCTTGACGCCATCGACTTCCCAAGCCAAGCGCACCGCGGCGAGCCGCATTTCCTGGCTCGGCAGCGCACCCGTCAGCAACACACGCGCTTCTTGCACCTGTAGCGACAAAAGCCGGTACATCTTTTCATCATGCTGCAACCACTTGCTATTGATCTCGAGGCGTATTCTCTGATCCTCGACCCCTTGACCCAGGCCACGTTCCTGGGACGCCATGACGCCGACGCCGGCGCCGACACCGACCGCAGTTCCCGCAGGAGAACAAGCGGTCATAACCAGTAGCAAAGCCAGCAACGCGCCTGAAATGCCGCCGCGAAACCCTGCCCATTCCATCGAAAGGAGTTGACTGTACTTCTGCATCCTTACCTTTCAGGTTCCCAATCAGATGATGGGGCGACCCCCGGGAAGCCATCTCTCCCGTGTCGATCCTATGATTCTCATAACGTTTTACTTGGAGTCACGCCAAGCCCCAGTTATGTGGCAAGGCAAGCGGCCGGGCGCCAGCAACAAAGCGTCATAGCGCAACGCAAAGGACGCGTAACGCTCGTGACGCTGCAGGAAATGCGCTGCGGCAGCAGCAATACGGCGTTGCTGTGCAGGACGAATAGCCTCCGCTGCAGCACTTAAGGTCGCACGGCGCTTTACCTCGACAAAAGCGAGCAACCCACCGCGACGCAAGATCAGATCCACCTCGCCCTGGGCGCAACGGTAACCGTGCCGCAAGAGGCGATACCCGCGCAAACGCAGCCAGAGCAGCGCCCACCATTCGGCACGACGCCCTGAACGCCAAGCCCGGCGGCGGGCGCCTTGCGCTATCGGAGCGGTGCCGGGACCCCGCTTCTTTGTCTTGCCGGGCATGCATTCCTCCCATCGTGATTCAGCCCGGTTTACGGCATTCGCCGGCCCCGCTATCTTGACCGGATTAGGGGTCGGGCGACACACCCCTAGCGAGGGAGAAGCAGATGACTGCACGTCAAGAACGCCGTTCCATTGAATCGGGAGCGGCTCAACAGCCTTCAAGGGCCTTCAAGCGAACCGCTTTTCGTCTGGCGTCAATGTTGTTCATCCTGCTGCTGGCTGCCTGTGGCAGCCCGCGTACCGATGATACAAGAACAACTATACAACCGACACAACCAACTGTGGAAGCGCCCGATACGACGGCCCTTAGGCCCGTAGGGTTAACTGACGACGGCAAGATCGGCATCGGGTTCCTGGCGCCGCTTACCGGATCGGAGGCCGCGGTCGGTCAAGCCTTGTTGCAGGCCGCGCAGATTGCTTTCCTCGACAATGCCGGGGCCGATCTGGCCCTGTTGGTGGAGGATACTGGCGGCAATCCGCAAGGGGCGGCGGCAGCCGCGCAACGCTTGCTGGACCAGGGCGCCGGGATCGTTGTTGGCCCACTCTTTTCGGCTTCTGCACGGGCCGCCGCCCCTGTTTTGGCCGCGGCGGGCGTCCCACTGCTGACCTTCTCGAATGACCGCTCGATCGCGGGCCAAGGTGTTTATACACTGGGATTTGACCCTGCCAGCGAAGTTGACCGTATCGTCGAATTCTCGTCGCGCCAGGGGCTGCTTCGGTTCGCGGCTTTTGCGCCGGATACACCCTACGGCCGCGTCGCTGTGGTTGCTCTCCAGCAAGCCGCAACGCGCGGGCCGCTCAGCGTGGAACGTGTGGCTTACTACGATCAAACGGCACGCTCGTTGAACGAGTCTGCAAAGGCCTTCGCATCAATCGGCCCCGAATCGATCGATGCCGTGTTGTTACCGGACGGCGGCCAGCGGCTGCTGGGCGTGGCACCCTATTTACCCTATTACGATATTGCACTGCCCGATGTTCGTTTCCTGGGCACCGCACTTTGGGCCGATGCCAGCCTGTTGCGAGAAGACACCCTCAAGGGCGGCTGGTTCGCAGCGCCGGACCCAGCGATCTGGGAGGACTTCAACAAACGCTACACCGCGCTCTTCGGCAAGCAACCCCCGCGCGTTGCGTCGCTTGGATACGACGCGGCAGCCGTCGCCACGGTCCTGGCCCGCGATCTGCAACCGCAAGCGTTCCAACAGGCGGAAGCATTCGGCCCTGCAGCTCTGACGCAGGCTCAGGGTTTCTTTGGCGTGAACGGTATCTTCCGTTTGCGAGAGGATGGCAGCGTCGAACGCGGCCTTGCGATTATTGAGGTTTCGCCGGAAGGGTTCCAGATAATCGAGGCCGCGCCGCAATCCTTCCAGATTGCAACCTTCTGAGATCGCTGATTTCAGGTAAGGAGATAACCGAGTAGAGCATTCAACCGCTGACGGCCTTCGTCGGTGGCGCGGATGCGCTCGCCGTTTAGGGTCACCAAGCCTTCACGGCTGGCCGCCTCAAGCCGTGCCAGCGAGAGCAAGCTTTCCGGCTCGGCCCCCAATTCGCGCCTAAAGGCGGCGCGGGTTATCCCTTCCGTCAGACGCAAACCCATCATGAGCATCTCTTCCAGGCGCTCTTGCCCGCTCAACTCCGTGCGGGTTCGCGTTGCGTGCCCCGCACTCTCGACCGCGGTCAACCAGGCTTCCGGCGCCCGGTGCTGGCGGGTCGCTAACTTGGTGCCCCCCAGGGTCAGGCGACCATGCGCACCCGGACCGATGCCGATGTAATCGCCGTAACGCCAGTAGGTGAGGTTGTGCCGGCAAGCCGATCCAGGCCGAGCGTGGTTTGATATCTCATAGGCTGGGAGGCCGTTCTCCGTGAGGATTTCCTGGGTTCGCTCGTAGAACCGCCCTGCCGTATTCTCGTCCGGAACACGCAACTCACCCCGCCGCCAGGCACCGTGGAAGACCGTGTTTTCCTCGATCGTCAGCTGATAGAGCGAGATGTGTTCAGGTCCTTCACCCAGTGCTTGCTCCAATTCACGCTCCCAATCGGAGAGCTTCTGGTCTGGTCGCGCGTAGATAAGATCGAACGAGAAGCGCGGCAGGCAACGTCGCGCAAGATCGATCGCCGTCAAGGCTTCCGCCGCACTGTGCTTGCGCCCCAGGAATGCCAGCGCCGTGTCGTCCAGTGACTGCACACCAATCGACAAGCGGTTGACGCCTGCTGCGGCGAAAGCTTCGAACTTTGCGCCTTCAGACGAGGTTGGGTTGGCCTCCAACGTCACCTCAAGATCAGAATCAGTCGGCCATAGGCGCTTGGCCTGCCCAACAACCGCTGAGACAGTCTCCGGCGCCATGAGAGAAGGCGTTCCGCCGCCCAAAAAAATGGATGTCAGATGCCGCCCTGCAGTTTGCGCCGCATAGTGCTCCATCTCGGCAAGCAGGGCCTTGCGCCAGCGATTCTGGTCGACCGCTTCGCGGACATGGCTGTTGAAATCGCAGTAGGGACACTTAGCCAGACAAAAGGGCCAGTGAACATAGAGACCAAATCCCGGATCCTGCGTCAGTGCCGCGGAATCATCGCTCGGGATGGGTGCGGCGGATAGCATCATCCGTTTCCTCTCTCTTCGCCTTCCCCCCGTTCGGCGCAATCGCGGCGACCAATTTAGAGAACGCTTGGGCCCGGTGACTCATCGCGTGCTTACGCGCGGGTTCCATCTCCCCAAAGCTCAACTCATGGCCTTTCGGCACGAACATGGGGTCGTAGCCGAAACCTCGTTTCCCACGTGGCGGCCAGACAAGATTACCCGCCACGCGACCCTCAAAACAGGCGGTGTTGCCGTCGGGCCAGGCAAGACACAGCACGCAGATAAATACCGCCGACCGATCCGATGACTTGCCCAGCGCGGCGTTCACCTTTTCCATCGCCAAGCCAAAGTCTTTCTCGGGTCCTGCCCAACGCGCCGAGTAAATTCCGGGATTGCCGCCCAGCGCCGTCACCGCCAAGCCTGAATCGTCGGCCAGTGCCGGCAAACCGGTCGCGCGCGCCGCCGCGCGCGCCTTCAATTCGGCGTTCCCGGCAAAGGTCGATGCGGTTTCCTCGGGTTCCACAAGCCCTAGCTGAGCTGCGGAGCGAACCATAATTCCCCAGGGCGCCAACAGCGCCCCGATTTCACCAACCTTGCCATTGTTGTGGCTGGCGATAACGATCTTGTCCCCCAAAGGCGGCAGTGACATACCTCGTCCTAATCCTCCAAACCCAGTGCATTGCGCTGAGCAATCGCCAATTCGCTGACACCCTGTATTGCAAGGTCCATGAGCGCGTCGAATTCAACTCGGGAGAAAGGCTTTTCCTCGGCCGTAGCCTGCACTTCCACCACTTGGCCATCATCAGTCAGAACGAAGTTGGCGTCGGTTTCAGCCGCCGAATCCTCTTCATAATCCAGATCAATGATCGCCTGCCCCTTATGAATACCACAGGATATGGCCGCCACCTGCCGAACAAAAGGTATGGTTTCGATGGCTTTCATTTCCTGCATCAACTGAAACGCCTGATAGAGCGCAACATAGGACCCCGTAATAGCTGCTGTGCGGGTTCCCCCATCAGCCTGCAAAACGTCGCAGTCTATGCGTATCTGCCGTTCGCCGAATCCTTGCAGGTCGATCACCGCGCGAAGCGAACGGCCAATCAAACGCTGAATTTCCTGAGTCCTGCCCGATTGCTTTCCACGGGCTGCTTCCCGTCCCATCCGGCTTTGGGTCGACCGCGGCAACATGCCATACTCCGCCGTAATCCAACCGCGACCGCTGCCCTTCATCCAACCGGGCACCGACTCTTCGATGGTTGCCGTGCAGAGAACGTGGGTGTTCCCGAACTTGGCAAGGCATGATCCCTCGGCGTAGCGGTTTACGTCGGTTTCCAGTGTGATGGGGCGCAGTTCATTGGCGGCACGGCCTGAGTGGCGCATGAGGTTTCCTTCTTTTTCTCGGTTCAAAGCTTGTTCTTCCGCCCGGCATCGCAAGCCTTTAAGACAAACGACGGCGCAGACGCGGCGCGCACGCTAACGCAAGCCAGCAATCAGGTCCAGCCACAGCACGGATTCTCGGCGGACCCCGCTGGTCAGTAGGACCGGTACGAAATAGTGCCCGGCGTTGACCAGCAGGGCAGGCCTCACTAGATTCAAGGTCCCATAGAGGAGCGGATTCTAAACAAGGATGGCGCAGCCACTTTCATTCAAGGGATTGAAACGCCCGTTGCTCGATGATCTCAACGAGCGATCACGCGAGATATTCCGTCATATCGTCGAGGCTTACGTGGAAACCGGCGCGCCGATCGGTTCACGCACCTTGTCCCGACGCCTGGGACTGGACCTGTCGCCAGCCACCATCCGCAACGTAATGGCCGACCTGGAAGAGTTAGGCTTGCTGTTTGCACCTCACACGTCGGCCGGGCGCCTGCCGACCGACCTTGGCCTGAGTATGTTCGTCCACGGGCTGCTTGAGCACGGCAATATTGGGATCGAAGAACGCCAGCGAATAGAGGCCCAATGCCACGCGCAAGGGCGCAGCTACAGCGAGGCGCTGGAGGAGGCGGGCGCCACCCTATCGCAGCTATCACGCTGTGCCGGTCTCGTGGTCGCACCGAAAGTCGATGAGGCGCTTAAACATATCGAATTCGTGTCCTTGGGACCGGGGCGAGCCTTGGTGGTCATGGTCACTAATTCCGGCAAGGTCGAGAATCGTGTGATCGACGTGCCGATAGGTCTGCCGCCGTCGTCGCTGGTCCAGGCCTCAAACTTCCTGACTGCGCGACTTGTCGGTCGCACGCTCGGCGAAGCGCAGAAAACCGTGAAGCAGGAACTGGAAGAGCAACAGGCACAACTGGACGAAATCACAACGCGCTTGGTTGAAGCGGGATTGGCCACCTGGAGCCCTAACGCGCGTGGTGGCGCCCTGATCGTCCGCGGGCAGGCACAGCTTCTCGACGAGATCACCGCGATCGAAGATCTGGAGCGGGTTCGACAGCTTTTTGCTGCTCTCGAGGCCCGTGAAACTCTGCTCAAGCTGCTCGATCTCACGGAGATGGCCGAAGGCGTACAGATCTTTATCGGTGCGGAGAACGAACTCTTCGGCGTGGCCGGTTGCTCGATGGTTGTGGCCCCCTATCAGAACAGTCAGCAACAGATCGTCGGCGCAATCGGTGTGATAGGTCCATCGCGGATGGACTATGGGCGCATCATCCCTTTGGTGGACTACACTGCAAAGGTGATCGGTCGTTTGATCGGTTGAATTCCGCCCCACGCCTCCCCATAAAGTGCGCTTGATCCCTTGAATCGAAATACAGAAGGAAGCATCCCAGTGATGAACACCGAGGAGCGCAAAAAAGCCAAGAAGGCTGAGGACTCAATCGACGAACCGCAGATAGCGGTTGAGGACGTCGAGAGGGCTGAAACACCCGAGGAAGCCAATCCCGCTGAAGCTGATGCAGCCGAGCCCGCTGCAACAGACGCCGCCGAGCAGGCTGAAGCTGACGCTGCCGAGCCCGCCGTTGATGCGGCCGCAGCGCTCGAAGCCGAGGTCGCACAGTTGAAGGACCAGCTACTCCGTGCGGTGGCTGAGACCGAGAACCTGCGCCGCCGCGCTCAGCGCGAGAAGGAAGATGCCGTGCGTTATGCCCCTGCACCTCTGGCCAAGGCGCTATTGCCGGTGGCGGACAATCTGCGGCGCGCGCTGGAGGCCATTCCCGATGACTTACGCAGCGACGCCCGCGCCGAAGGTTTGATTTCGGGATTGGATCTGACCGCAAAGGAGCTAATGCAGGCCTTTGGGAAAAACGGCATAGAAGCTATTGAGCCGATGGGACAGAAGCTTGATCCTCATTGGCACGAAGCTCTCTTCGAGGTTCCTGATCCAACGCAAGAGGTCGGGACCGTGGTTCAGGTCGTAGAAGTCGGTTATCGGCTGGGTGACCGTCTGCTGCGGCCCGCGCGTGTTGGTGTGGCCCGAAAGCCCGATTGACCCACGACGTGCGGCGCCTTCCTACAGACGGGGACGGCGCCGCATGTGATAACGACCAGGGCGAACGGATTCCGGCAAAGCGAGGTCAATAGCGCCTGCTATTGGAATGTTCTGGTCTGATACCAAAATTCCACCGGGGGCCAGCAACCGTCCAAGGTAAGGGGCCAAGCCGGCCGCGAGCTTGGCGTTGGCGGCCTCATCACCGCTACCGATATCCGCGTGAATAAGCGCGGCCATGCCGTCGAATCTGGCCAACGCCAGAGGTAGCGTCTCGAACACATCGCCCAAGAAAAGATGCTCTTGATCGGGTATGCAATCCGGGTGCGCCGCAACCTTGCGCTCGAACACAAAAATCTCCCGTTCCGGCAAAGCCTCACGAATATGGTCGTAGGTCCGGCCATTCCCCAAGCCGAGTTCCATGACCGGCCCGGCCACGGACTCGGCCTCTATCAGAGTGACGGCTGCGTCAAGACAGGACCGCTGGGCCTCAAGCCGACGAATCGCACTATCAAGCCGGCTCACTGCTTGGCGCCCTGGACATCGCGCATGGCCTTAATCATTCCTTCCATGCGGTGAGCCAGAACACGCATCACCTCCAGCGCCATATCCGGGAATTCGTGAGCCATGCGTAAGAACAACTCCTTGGTCAGCTTCAAGGCAACGGCACCTTTCGCACCGGCCTCGACATTGGCGGTCCGCGGCACGTCGCAAAGGATGGCGATCTCACCGACGATGTCGTTGACGCCAAGTCTGGCTATGACCCGTTTCTCGCCGCCGTTGAAGAAAACCTCGGCATCACCTTCGAGAATAATGTAGGCGGAATCACCGACATCACCTTGCTTGCAAAGCATTTGGCCGGGCTTAAAGGTCAATCGCTCGCTCGCGAAAGCCATCAACTTCAACCGGGCGGGATCAATGTTTGCAAAGAAGGGAACCTTGCGAAGGGCCTCCACTTCCTGATCCAGGCTCATGACAATCTCCTTGCTCTTAGATTTCTTATGCTGCGCCCGATGTTTCAAGGAGCAGGCGCAATTTTTGTCCGTCCTTGTTCAAGTCTGCGAACGACCCCTGTTCAACCAATCGTCCCTCTTCCAGAACCAGGATTTTATCAAAGGCATCAGCAAAATCCGGTCGATAGAGGCTCCAGAAAACACCCTGGCCCTTCCGGGTTTCCAAGACGCGTTCAAGAATTCGGCGTTGCGAGGCGCTGTCCAGGGCTGCCAGGGCCTCGTTGAGAACCAGCAAGTCCGGGCGCTTGACAAGTGAACGCGCCAAGGCGGCCTTCTGTTTTTGCCCATTGTTCAGGCGCTTGCCCGCGACGCCGACGTCATAGGTCATTCCCAGTTCGATGACGCGCTCGCGCAAACCCTGATCATCAAGGACCTTGATGATCGCATCCTGAACAGTCTCTTCGCCTTGCGCCTGTCCGAAGGCCAGGCGTCCAAACAGGACATTGTCCTGCAACGTCGCCGCCGGGTTATAGGTGCCGGGCTCATAGAATGCGACGCCCAGGCCGTTGTCCTTCGCAAGCAAATCGGCAAACCGCTTGCGCGTGCGCACGATTCGTTCCGCCCGCTCCGGCGATATCAACCCCAGGCGATGCCGCGCCTCTACGTAATCGAGAGCAATGCGCATCAATCGCCCACGATCCTCAGGGGTAAGGCCTCCCATGCCGCCTTTCTCCTGGCGCCCGACCAAGCTGCGGAACTCCGGCAACTCCTCGGCATCAATGAAACTGAACTGTTCGAAGAACGGGTGGCCCGGCGGCAAATCGGCGAAGATTTCCACCATAGTCCGGGCAATCTCCAACCCAACCGCCTCTAGATCACCCTCCAAGGCCTCGGCCTCGACCGCTTCTTTCATGCTCGCTTGGGCGAGCAGTTGATCCGGTTCAAAGCGCGCATCGAGCGGCGAGCCGAACAACAGGTTTTCGGCTAGCGACGCGTTCGGATTGAAGGAACCGGGGTCGAAACGCACAATCAAATCATCATGCCCATCCGCGTGGAGACTCTCGGCCAGCGCCTGCCGTGCGGAGAGGATTTGATCGGCAAGGTCGGTGTGCTCCTCGGGGTTAAACCTGGCCAACAAACCGAAACGGTACAGGTCTTCTTCCAATTCCACCGTCTGGATCGCCTCAAGCAACCGCTGATCGAGCTCTTGTGCGTCGCGCGCGCCCGCCGCCTCGTAGTCCACCCAGTCGGCCTCAAAGTCAAAATAAGGATTACCCGCGCGTTGGGCTTCAAGGCGATCTGCCTCTGCGGCTCGCTGAGCCGCCGGTTCACGCTCAGGCGGGCGCAAGGGCTTGTGCAGCAGGCCGTACAGCAGATTTCTGCGCAGCGAGCCTGCAAAGAAATGCGCGTCGGCGGCCACGTAGCCCAAACGTCTCCCGGTTACCGCCTGCGGTAACGCACCAAGTTCGTGGCCGCCAATCGAGGCATGGCCCGTACTGATCGGCTCCAAACCTGCCACAACAAGCGGCAGATATTCCTTCCCGCCGCCACCCGGACCGACGACTGCCACGTGCTCGGTAAGGGCAGCGGTAAAGGAAATCGCATCGAGCAGCCTGCGATCGCTGTCGTCGACCACCGCCACCCCACGCAGCTCGATCTGGCCCTCCAGTTTCGCCGGCCCCTCGGCGTCGGGGTCCTGGCGCTGCGGGTCGATCAACACCGGCGGTGCAAACTGCTCGATCACCTGCTCGTACTTGATCTGGACATCCTGGCGGCGCTGGTCCCAGTCAATTAGTTCCTTGATCGGCGAAGGCAAATCTTTGTAGGCGGCGATTACCGCCACCAGCGCGCCGATGTCGAGCTCACCGGCTATCGCTAGTACGCCGCCCACAACATAGAAAATAAAAGGTGTGACCTGAGCCAGGAAGTTGTTGAGAAATTTGACAAAAAACTTCCGGCGATAAATCTCGTATCGGATATCGTATATGCGCGCCAGACGGCTAACCAGTTCGGCCCGCTCGTAGTTCGAGGTATCATGAGCATGCACCTCGGTAGCACCGGCAATGGTCTCGCCCAGACGCCCCGCTAGCTCTCGGGCTGTCAGTTGACGCTGACGACCGAGCCTGAGGATCGGAATACGCAACTTCGGAATCAGCGCCGCCTGGAAAATTACAACGGCAGCCGCAACACTGCCCAGAATCCAGCTTTGGGCCAAAATGAAGGCCATCGCTGTCAAGGCCTGTCCGCCCAGGAACACCGGGTTCACGAAGGCTTCGCCAATGAAGCCGCCGAGCGGCTCAACCTCGTCCTTGATCATGGTGGCGACTTCGGCCTGCTTGACCTTGCGCATGTAGGGCAAAGGGAAGCGCAACAAGCGGTCGCTTAACTGGTAACGCAGACGGCGCAGCATACGCTCGCCCATCTGCCCCTTCCGGGTATTGATGACATACTTGAAGTAGCCGTTGACGATCACAAGGCCCAGAAAAACAAACGAAAGCACAAGCAGCGCGTCCATCTGCCCCAGTTCCAGCCCGTCGAACATCGTGACGGTCTGGCCGAAAATCTCCTGGCTGTATGGAATGTGAATACTGAAATAGGGCTGCGTATCATCCGGGCCGGTGAAGCCTTGACCCTCGATGCCCTGGTTCACGATCTGCTTGGGAAGATCAAGCGAGACGTAATAGAAGGGCATCGACAACAGCACGAGGCAAAGCACCCTAATCTGATAGTGCTTGCTGTGCCGCCAGATATAGCGAAACAGGTTTTGATCCATCGGCTGTGCCACATCCCCCAGGAAGGCTTTCCAGTGCTGCAGAGTAACCATCGCCGCGACTGCCGTCATCAATCACGTCGCACAAAGGCTGCATGCCTGTATATTTTTCTGTAGTGACCAAGTGTTTAATTCAACATGGTTGCTTTGGCTACTGGTCACCGTGTTGGTTATTCAAGCCTTTCCGTTGATTGATTGCTGTGGCACAGTTCCCCCTGTTCTTGCAGGAAGAGGCCGCTCGACCGCAGGGTAGAGACGGGAGCCGGCCAGGGGAGTCTCTAAAGGATGGCCGGTGCACGACAGCGGGACACCCGCGTTCTGATCTATAGCCATGACAGTTTTGGCCTGGGTCACTTACGTCGATGCCGAGAGATTGCGCACCATTTGGTGCAGGGGGAGAGCGACCTTTCGGTTCTTATAATCTCCGGCTCGCCTATTATAGGGTCCTTCGATTTTCGGAGCCGCGTCGATTTCATCCGCATTCCAGGTGTGATCAAGCTGCGCAATGGTGAGTACACGTCACTCAACCTGCCGATCGCCGTGGAGCAGACGGTAGCGCTCCGCGCCTCGATCATTGAACACACCGCGGAGATTTTTGAACCTGACATCTTTCTGGTCGACAAGGAGCCGCTTGGGCTGCGTGGCGAGGTGGAAGGTACCTTGCGTTATCTGAGCGAGAAGGGCGTACCTTGCATTCTGGGCCTGCGCGATGTCATGGATGGCCCTGAACTGCTTGCGGCGGAATGGCTGCGGAAGCAAGCCGTCCCCGCTCTCGAATCTTACTACGATCAAATTTGGGTCTACGGCCTGCCGCAGATCTGCAACCCGCTGGAAGGGATTGATCTACCGGATTCCGTGGTCAAGAGAATCACTTTTACCGGATATCTCCGCCGGACCTTGCCCCAGGTCGCCAGCAGTGCATTGCCCGAGGCGATACCCTCTCCATACATTCTGGTGACGGTCGGTGGCGGCGGTGATGGCGAAGCGATCATCGACTGGGTGCTGCGCGCCTACGAGCAGGATGCAACGATCCCCTACCCCTCGCTGCTGGTGCTGGGGCCCTTCATGGGCGGCGAACACCAGAATGAGTTTCAGCAGCGCGCGGGGCGTTTGGACAAGGTCGAAGTGATCACCTTCGATGCGCACATGGAAAGTCTGATGGCCGAAGCTGCCGGCGTGATTTGCATGGGCGGCTACAATACCTTTTGCGAACTACTTTCCTTTGATAAACGCGCCGTCATCGTACCACGCACAGAACCACGGCTTGAGCAGTACATCCGCGCCAAGCGAGCGCAGGATTTGGGTTTGTCACGCATGCTGCTCGACGACGGCGCGCGCGATGCCGCAGATATGGCGACGGCCATTCGAAACTTGCCCCAGCAGCCGCTTCCGTCGGAGAGCGTCATCCCCGGCCTGCTCGATGGGCCGGAGAACGTCACGAAGCTGGCCCGGCAGTGGTTTGCCAGAACCGGCCGCCCGCAGCTTTCCCTCGCCGCCCAGCAACAACAGTGAAACTGGCGGCGGCGACGCGCGATGCGGCAACGTGGTAAAGAAGTTCCGCGAAATCTTGGGTTGAGGCGTCAAGGTCAAGCATGAAGGAACCCCTCATAAGTGACGCCGGAATCGAACATCTGGCCATTGTCCTGAAAGGCTACCCGCGCCTCTCGGAGACTTTTATTGCCCAGGAACTGCTGGCACTGCAGCAGCGTGGCATGAACATCACCTTGCAATCCCTCAGGCATCCCACGGATCGGGAAATTCACCCGATCCACCGCGAGATTACGGCACCGGTCAATTACCTGCCTGAGTATCTGCACGATCAGCCAGCCCGAGTTATCAAGGCTTGGTGGCGGGCCCGACAGCTACCGGGGTACAAAGCGGCCTTCGCTGCATTCCTGCGGGACTTGCGGCGGGATCTAACCCGCAATCGAATTAGGCGCTTTGGCCAGGCTTGCGTCCTGGCGGCGGAGATGGCACCGGAAACCACCCGCATTTACGCCCATTTCCTTCACACCCCGGCATCCGTTGCCCGCTATGCCGCCCTGATCCGCACACTGCCGTGGAGTTGCTCCGCGCACGCCAAAGACATCTGGACGACGCCGGACTGGGAAAAGCGCGAGAAACTGGCGGACCTCGACTGGTTGGTCACCTGTACCGGCAGCGGACGCGATCACCTGAAATCCCTGGCCGGGGACCCTTCCCGCGTACATCTGGTTTACCATGGGTTGGACTTTCGGCGTTTTCCCGCACCGCCTGACCGGCAGATTTCCGGCGATGGGCGCAGCGCCTCCGCCGCGGTGGAAATTTTGTCTGTCGGCAGACTCGTCGAGAAGAAAGGGTATGATCTTCTGATCGCCGCGCTTGCCGCACTCCCACCGGATCTCCATTGGCGGTTCACGCATATCGGCGGCGGCGATTTAATGAATACCTTGGCAGGAAAAGCGCGGGATTTGGGTCTGGCGAACCGCATCGATTGGCGCGGTGCGGAGCCTCAAGAACGGGTACTGAAGGCATTGAAGGAGTCCGATATCTTCGTATTGCCCAGCCGCATTACCAAGAACGGTGATCGAGACGGTTTGCCAAACGTACTGATGGAGGCCCAAAGTCAGAGGCTGGCTTGCATTTCAACCGAAATTTCGGCCATACCGGAGCTCATTCTACCGGGGGTAACCGGCTTGTTGGTGCCCCCTGATGACGTCCCGGCCCTGACAGAGGCACTGGAAAGGCTGATCCGTGATCCGCAGCAGCGGCTGCGGCTTGGCAAAGCTGGCGAAGCGCGACTGCGGGCAGAGTTTGGATTGGAGCAGAATATCGGAACGCTCTTGGGCCTGTTGGGTGTGAAGGCGAGGGAGGCGGCGTAATGAAGGTCGCCTTCTACGCACCGATGAAGCCACCTGACCACCCAGTGCCTTCCGGCGACCGCCATATGGCTCGCCTATTGATTTCCGCGCTGGAAAGAAGCGGTCACGACGTAACCCTGGCAAGCCGTCTGGTTAGTCGCGACGGTCGAGGAGACGCCCTTCGGCAAGCGCGCCTGCAGCGACTGGGAAGCGAACTGGCAGAGCGCCTTTTGCGGCGCTATGCCCGGGCGCCGCGAGACCAGCTGCCCGAACTCTGGCTGACCTATCATCTCTACTATAAGGCGCCCGACCACCTTGGCCCCAAAGTATCCAAGGCTTTGGGTATTCCTTATGTGGTGGCCGAGGCCTCAGTGGCCCCAAAGCGCGCTGGCGGTCCTTGGGACCTGGGGCACAGAGCTGTATTGAGCGCTCTAGGCGCAGCGAAGGGCGCAATCACGCTCAACCCGGCGGATGCTGGCTGTCTCGACCCTGCTTTGCCGCAATTGATGCTGCCGCCGTTCCTAGATCCGCAGCCCTACGAGGCCGCTCGCGGCATGCGATCGGCCCATCGCAAGACCGTGGCCGATCGGTTCGGCATGGACACCGAAAAAACCTGGCTGCTTACCGTCGCCATGATGCGGCCGGGCGACAAACTGGCGAGCTATCGCCTGCTCGCAGAGGCCTTGAAAACATTGGCCACGACAGATTGGGAAATATTGGTGGTCGGCGACGGTACCGCATCAGGCGAAGTGCGTGAGGCTTTCCAGGGGTTTGCGAACGATCAAATGCCCTTGCGCTGGGCCGGAGCGCTGCCGGGCGAAATGCTGCCGACAATCTATGCCGCAGCCGACCTCTTTGTCTGGCCCGCCATTCGCGAGGCGTATGGTATGGCCTTGCTCGAAGCCCAAGCTGGCGGGCTTGCTGTGGTGGCCGGGCGCGAAGGAGGTGTCCCAGCCGTGGTCGACGACCAAGCAAGTGGCCTCCTGACCCCGCCGGGCGACTGTCGTGCCTTTGCCGCGGCGGTGTCGCGACTTATTGCGGATCCCGATCTGCGTGGGGAGATGGGCCGAAAGGCCGCCGAGCGGGTTTCTCGAACCCAGAATCTGGATATCTCGGCACGTAAGATCACCACCTTTCTGGAGCGATGCAGAACGCCATGACCGAAACGGGATCATATGCGACGCCCTTCGTGTTGCTGCGCCACGGTCCCACGGAGTGGAACCGGGATCGCCGCTTACAAGGACGAAGCGATATCCCTCTGTCGCGCAAGGGCCGCGCCGAGGTTGCAAGCTGGCACTTGCCGCCGGACCTACAAGACTACAATTGGTTGGTCAGCCCCCTGGAACGCGCGCGAGAAACGGCCAGGATACTCGGGTTGGAGCAGGCCCGGATCGAACCGCGGCTGATCGAGATGAATTGGGGCGAGTGGGAAGGGCAGCGCATCGCCGACCTCAGGCTCGCCTTGGGAACGGCTATGACCCGGAACGAAGCGAAGGGTCTGGATTTTCAACCCCCCGACGGCGAGAGCCCGCGTGATCTGCAAGAGCGCTTGAAACCGCTGTTAGAAGAGATCGGCCAAGAGCGCAGGCCCACGGCGGCGGTCTGCCATCGCGGCGTGATCCGTGCCCTTTACGCCTTAGCGAGCGGATGGGACATGACCGGCAAACCGCCGGATCGGCTGAAAGAAGCCTGCTTGCATCGCTTTGCCATTTCCAACGAAGGCATCCCAGCGGTCGTCCGCATGAATGAGAGTCTGCGCGGCGGGGAGGTCAGGATATGAAGCCAAAGGTCCTTCTTTACGTACAGCACCTTTTGGGCATCGGCCACCTAAAGCGCGCCGCTCTGCTGGCCCGCGGCATGACGGATGCGGGGTTCCACGTTGTCTTCGTCTCTGGAGGCGAACCCCACAGCGGTCTGGATCTCGGAGCCGCGGAACCAATACAGCTTGCGCCCTGTCATGTGCGCGACGAGAGTTTCCAATTGCTCGACGAAACCGGTCAGCCGGTCAGCGCCGACTGGCAACAGCGGCGCCGCGATCATTTGCTTTCGATTCTGCAAGAAGCCCGGCCCGATGCCTTGTTGGTGGAGCTTTTCCCCTTTGGGCGCCGACAGATGCGCTTTGAACTGTTGCCGCTGCTGGAAGCGGCCCGGGAACAAGACCCATCCCCCCTTGTGTTCTGTTCGGTCCGCGACATCCTCTCGAAGATACCCAGCCCTGAGCGGCAGACGTGGATTGTGGATGTCCTCGGCAAGTACTTTGACGGCGTCCTCGTGCACGGCGACCGCTCTTTCATTCCCTTCGACGCGACCTTCCCGGCAACCCACCTTCTGGAATCGAAGCTTCTCTATACCGGCTATGTGACAACAACGACGGCGGCTGGCTCGCCAACCGGAGCCGGGCGAGGCGAGGTGTTGGTTTCGACCGGCGGCGGCGCGGTCGCCGGGCCGCTGCTAGAAGCTGCGTTGGCGGCGCGACCGCTGACTTCTATTGCCTCGGCACCATGGCGGCTGTTGGCGGGCCGCAATTTTCCGGAGGAATCATTTCAAAGACTGCGTAAGCAGGCGCTGAAAACTGCAGGCGGCGTGATCCTGGAGCGCGCCAGACCCGATTTTCAACAACTGCTGGCCAACTGTCTGCTCTCCATCAGTCAGGCCGGTTATAACACCACGCTCGAGGTTCTCGCCGCAGGGCCCCGGGCAGTGCTTGTCCCCTATGCCGCAGGGGAGGAGGGTGAACAGAGCCTGCGCGCCGCGTTATTGGCGAAGCAGGGCCTGCTCACAGTCGTCGAGGAGCGCGGCTTGAGCGGGACCACGCTGGCCGCTGGTATCGAGATGGAGCTAAGGCGCCCGCGAATCGAAACAGCATTCGATCTTGATTTGGAAGGCGCCGCCCATAGCGCCAGCCTAATCCGGCAGGCTTTGGACGCAAAAAGGCAGCAACCCGACCGATGACAACTTGGCGTAATTTGGACGAGGAACTGGCAGCCTGGCAGGAAGCGGGCCGAAAGCCGGTATTCTGGTGGCGCGACGACGATGCTGCGCGGGCAAGCGATGGTCTCTCACTTTTGTTGGAACTGCGCGCGGCATCGGATCTGCCGCTTTCCTTGGCTGTGGTACCCGGCCTGGTGGAAGACAGCCTGGAAAAGGCCCTAGGCGATCGCCAAGGCCTTTCACTGTTGCAGCATGGGTATCGGCATGAAAACCACGCAACGCCCGGGATGAAGAAGATCGAATTGGGCGGCACCCGTTCCACGGAAGAAATCCTAGCGGCTCTGGAGGCCGGCAAGAGTATTGGAGAGGCCGTGTTCGGACGAGGTTGGCTTCCCGTCCTAGTGCCCCCGTGGAACCGAATCGAAGATCGGATCGTTCCGCATTTAGCGGCTTTGGGATTTCAGGGGCTTTCGATCCACGGGCGCAGACGCGACGCCTTCATGGGGCTGACCGTGGTCAACAGTCATCTGGACATCCTGCAATGGAAACCGGCCGCCCACTTTCTTGGGGAGGCGGCCTTGCTCACCCAACTTACGACCGCCCTGAGGACACGACGCCTGGAAGATACACCGGGCTCTGAAGAACCTTGCGGCATCTTGACGCATCATCAAGCGCATGATCCCGAGAGTTGGCGGTTCCTAAAGTCTCTCTTTTCGCACCTGGAACAGCACGAGGTTGTTTCCTGGAAGGGGGCAATACCGCTATTCTGCGAAACCAAAAGGGGAGACGAGCCGTAAACATGCCGATTTTTCGCTATCCGCGAAGCAGCCTCATTGGTGATTTTTTGCGCTCAGGCGGGGGGCTGGCCGCCGGTTTGGCTGGACTCGTCCTGGCGCCGTCTTCCAGCGTCGTTGTTGTGATCAGCCTGTTTTTCATCGTTCTGTTCGGCTGGTTCCTCTGGCGCACCATTCGACGCAGCCGTACGGAAATCGCGTTGATATCGGATGGCATCGCCTGCAGGGACATTACCGAAAAGCGAATCTCCTGGGACGATTTGGCATCGCTCAAGCTGCGCTTTTATGGAACGCGCCGCGAGCACCGCAACAAACAAGGCGGTTTCATGGTCCTCACTCTGGCCGGCCCTGGAAGTAAGATCGCCCTTGAATCCAGCCTCGAGGGGTTCAGCGATATTGTCGAACGTGCCGCTGCGGCCGCCCAGGCGAAGCACCTTGAAATCGATGCCGCCTCGCAAGAGTACCTGCTTGATCTGGGTATAGAGGCCGCCCAGCCAATCGCAGCCGTTCAAGCAGAGGAACATTAGGAATCATGACAGTAGCGCAGCAACAGAGCACGCTCGTCAACCCACTTCTGGAGATTAAGGATCTCCGGGTTTCCTTCCAACTTCCGGAGGGCGTGCTTGAAGCGGTCCGAGGCGCTTCCTTTTCGATTGCGCGGGGCGGCACGGTGGCGCTGGTCGGTGAGAGCGGCTCCGGCAAATCGGTCATCAGTCAGGCGATCATGGGAATTCTCCCCCGTGTCGCTCGGATCAGTGGCGGAGAGATTCTGTTCCGCGACCCCAAGAATTCCGATCAGGCAATCAATCTGGCCCAACTGAATCCCGAGAGCAGCCGTTATCGGGATCTGCGCGGCGGCCGTATGTCGATCATTTTTCAGGAACCCATGACCTCGTTATCGCCCGTACATACCGTCGGAGATCAAGTCGGCGAGGCGCTTGCGCTACACAGCCCGGTAAGCAAGGCTGAAGGGCTTCGTTTGGTCGAGGAAATGCTTCGGCTGACGGGTTTTCCAGACCCTGCCCGAGCGCTAAAGACCTATCCCTTCGAACTTTCGGGCGGACTGCGTCAACGCGCCATGATCGCCATGGCGCTGGTTTGCCGACCAGCCCTCTTGATTGCCGATGAACCAACGACGGCCTTGGATGTCACAATTCAGGCCCAAATCTTAAAGCTTATCAAGGACCTACAGGCCGAGTTGGGCATGGCCGTCCTGATGATCACACACGATCTCGGTGTCGTCGCCAATGTGGCCGAGGACGTCGTCGTCATGTACCACGGCCAAATCATGGAAAGCGGGAACCTGGAGGAAATCTTCCATAACCCCCAGCACCCATACCTGAAAGCACTCCTGCACGCCGTCCCCCGGTTCAACATGGATGCCGGAGAGCGCCTGGAACCCTTGCGCGAGATCGGCGCCAAGGAAAAGGCCGAAGCCCTGAGCCAGAAAATGGGCCACAAGGGCGATGCCGCCTCGGGCGAGCATCTACTGTCCATGATGGATGTTTCAAAAAGCTTCCGCATTCGCAAGTCGGGTTGGATCGGTTCCAAAAGCGACAAGGTTCGTGCGCTAGACGGTATCACCCTGTCAATCAGGCACGGCGAATGCCTGGGGCTGGTCGGTGAAAGCGGCTGTGGCAAATCTACCCTGTCTAAAGTCATCATGCGGGCGGTGACGCCGGATAGCGGCCAAATCAATTACCATGCCAAAGGCGGCAACATCGACATTCTTGGGCTCAAAGGGGTCGAACTCAACGCCTTCCGGCGACGTGTACAGTATGTGTTCCAAGATCCCTTTTCGTCCTTGAATCCGCGTATGCGCGTTGGCGAGATTCTTTGCGAGCCCCTGGACATTCACCGTATCGGCAAGCCGGAAGAGCGGAACGCCAGGGTCGAAGAACTGCTGGAGCTCGTAGGGTTGGGGCGGCGACACCTACAGCGTTATCCCCATAGTTTTTCCGGCGGCCAACGGCAGCGTATAGGCATAGCGCGTGCGTTAGCGCTGGACCCGGAATTGTTGATCCTGGACGAGCCGGTGTCCGCGCTCGATGTCTCAATTCAGGCGCAGGTGCTCAACCTATTGCGCGATCTGCGCGCCGCATTGGGTCTCACCTACTTGTTCATCAGTCATAATCTGGCGGTGGTCAACTATGTGGCCGATCGCATTGCGGTCATGTATCGCGGTCGCATCGTCGAGCTTGCCCCGAATCGCCGGTTGTTTGAGGGGCCGGTGCACCCATACACGCAAACGCTCCTAAAAGCCGTACCGGAGCCCGACCTCTCCAGGCTCCTCGACTTCGAACATCTGCACGCCAACAAATCGAGCGGACCCGAGGACTGGCCGGACGCATTTCAGCTTGCCGAGGGGGAAACATCCAGTCTGATCGACCTCGGGGACGGCCATATGGTACGCGCAAACCCAAACCGGACCAGCGCGTCCCAACTGCTGTCGACGACGCGTATGATGGCGGAGGTTTGAAACGATGCTGATCTATATTGCCCGCCGCATCATGATCATGGTTCCCACGCTCGCGGTCATATCCTTCATAATCTTCGTGATCATCCAGCTGCCACCGGGTGATTACCTGGAGACCTACATCGCGGAACTACAAGCCCAGGGCGAAGCCATCGATCCGCAGAAAATAGAATTTCTGCGACAGCAGTACGGCCTGGACAGGCCCTTCATGGAACAGTACGTGGTCTGGGCGGCGGGCTTGCTACAGGGCGACTACGGTTACTCGTTCGAGTATCAGCTCCCCGTGCGCGACGTGGTGGGCGATCGGCTCTACCTGACAATGCTGGTCTCGTTTTCGACTATTATCTTCACCTGGATCGTATCTTTTCCGATCGGCGTGTATTCCGCGGTCCGGCAGTATAGTGCGGGAGACTACATCGCCAGTTTCATCGGCTTTCTGGGCCTTGCGACCCCGAACTTTCTCCTGGCCTTGATTCTGCTCTATCTGGCGAACAATTACTTCGGCACCCAGATCGGCGGTTTGATGGACGACGACTACATCGATGCGCCCTGGACATTGGGTAAGTTCGTCAATGTCTTGGAACATCTCTGGGTCCCCGTCGTCGTGATTGGCACGTCGGGCACCGCCGGGATGATTCGCCGTCTTCGGGCCAACCTGCTCGACGAGCTGCAAAAGCAGTATCTGGTCACCGCCCGCGCGAAGGGATTGTCCTCGGGACGCGCGCTGGTCAAGTACCCCTTGCGCATAGCCCTCAATCCCTTCATCGCCGATATTGGGAGTACTTTGCCCCAGATCGTGTCGGGCGCGGCGATCGTTTCTATAGTATTGGGATTGCCAACCACCGGACCGATGTTAATTCGTGCTCTACAGGCCCAGGACATGTATCTCGCCGGGTCGTTTCTCATGTTCCTATCCATGTTGACTGTCGTCGGCATGTTCCTGTCCGATCTGGCGTTGGCTGCGCTTGATCCACGGATACGGCTCGGTGGAGGGGTCACGAAATGACCCAGCATTACGTCGATCAAGAACCCTTCGATCCTTATTCGATCGAGCAACTCACGCCGGAGCAAGAAGCCTACTATCGCGCGCCGCAGTGGAAGCTCATCTGGATGAAATTCAGGCGCCACCGGGTTGCCGTCATATCGGGCCTGTTCCTGCTGCTGCTCTACCTTTCGATCCTCGTCAGCGAGCTTATCGCGCCCTACGATCTGCATGCCCGGCATACCGATTACATCTATGCGCCGCCGCAAAGCGTGCACTTCTTTGACCAGGGCAGCTATGTCGGGCCCTTCGTCTATGGGTACGACTACAAGCTAAACATGGAAAACCTCAAGCGAGAGTACACGCCCAACCCGGCCAAGATCGAGAAACTGCGGTTCTTTTGCCAAGGTGATAAATACAGGTTTTGGGGTGCTTTTGAAGCGCGTGCGCATCTGGTTTGTCCAGCGGAATCCGGAACCTTTTTTCTGCTTGGAACCGACCGCCTGGGGCGCGACATATTCAGCCGCGTGATCTACGGCGCTCGTATTTCCCTAACCATCGGTTTGATCGGTATTGCGATATCGTTTCTTCTCGGCGTCTCGATCGGCGGCGTTGCGGGATACTACGGCGGATGGGTCGATGCCGCCGTACAGCGTCTGATCGAGATCTTCCGCTCCTTCCCCGAACTGCCCCTGTGGATGGCACTGGCCGCGATCCTGCCGGTTACCTGGAGCCCCTTGTGGGTCTATTTCGGAATAACGATCATCTTGGGGCTGCTAGACTGGCCCGGCCTCGCCCGTGCAGTTCGTTCGAAACTCTTGAGCCTACGTGAGGAAGATTTCACGGTGGCGGCGCAGTTGATGGGCGCATCTCCGCCGCGCATCATTTTCCGCCACCTCTTGCCGAGCTTCGCAAGCCACTTGATCGCCTCCATCACACTGGCCGTCCCAACGATGATCCTCGGCGAAACGGCATTATCCTTCCTGGGACTCGGTCTCAGGCCCCCGATCACCTCGTGGGGCGTACTTCTATCGGAAGCGCAGAACATCAACGCGGTGGAGCTTTATCCCTGGCTCATGGTCCCAGTCATTCCTGTGATTCTGGTGGTGCTGGCCTTCAACTTCCTGGGCGATGGGCTCCGCGACGCCGCCGACCCTTACAAGTAGGACTACTCTTCAGGCGAGTTTTACAAGGTCGGTCGTTCCGGCGACGCCTGCCACCTGTCGGTTTTGCAACTTGACGATCTCGGCCTCGGGTGCAAAGCCCTGTTGGCAGGCTATCTCGTAGGTAGAAGCCAGCGCCAAGCCTCTGGCGCCTTCATTCTTGTTGTGTTTCTCCAACTTCGCCGAGAGATTGACGGCATCGCCGATCACGGTGATCTCCAGGCGGTTTTCATCGCCGACAGCACCGAAGACAATGCGCCCATGGGTAACCGCGCCATTCACCTGCGGTGTATCCAGACCGCGCTCTTGCCGTTCCCGGCTCCAGACGTCCGCTTCGCCTAACGCTTCGCACAAGGCCGCCAGAGCATCGGCAGCATAGCTTTGCGAAGGTTGCGCCGCGCCGAACGTGGCCATAATTCCATCACCCATGAATTTGTCGATCGAACCGCCGTGGCGCTGCAGCACCGGAACCATCCGCTGCTGGTATTCCGCAAGCAGTTCCATCACTTCGTCGGGGTCGCGCTGTTCGGCCAACCGCGTGAAGCCCCGCATGTCGAGATTGAGTATCGCGGCTTCGCGCGATTGGCCCTGACCGGCGACGAGGTGCTCCTCACCGCCCGCGATCTGCCTCGCGACCCCTTTATCAAAAAATCGGGACAACCGCTGGGCGGCCTGTTGCTCGATAACCGAGCGCACCAAAAGTGCGCGCCCGCGCCGCAATGCCAAGGCCATGATTCCCGTTACCAACAGGATCGATATGATCTTGTCGAACTCCGCGCCGAGGAGAATGGCGTTGGAGGTCATGTAGGTCACGTAATCCCGGGTGATCATGGTGTTCAACGGATCGGCGGTGATCACGTAGAGGATCATTGTTCCCCAACCCGCGGCAGCAATCCCTCCTGCCGCCATGACCAACCAGGACTCAAACCGCAAGGCCCGCATGGCGATGAAAATGAACACATAAAGTAGCGTGGGCGCCTTGAGGTAGAAGGAAGGCGGTTGCCCATACTGAATATGGAAAGACCAGATCAGCACCATCAGCAAGCCCATATCGAAACAAATCGATATGACCAGCGACCAGTCCGGCAACCGTCGCAGATGCCCCCAGATCAAGCGGATCACCGTAAGCACGAAGTAGATCGACAATGCCCAGGGAACCGGCTCGAAGCTGGCATCCTCGTTGAAGGTCTTGGGGGATATTAGATAAAGCGTGCCAAATATCAGCACCACGGAAAGCTGGATCCAACCGACCATCATTTCCGCCTGATCCTGCTGCTTGCTTATGGCGCTTCTGACGCGCTGAGGCAACTCCGCCTCCGAAGGGCCTTTGGCAATCCATTGCTTTAAATCAGGTAGGAACGGCTTCTTTTCCATCGCGTCGCTTCCTTAAAGCGCAGCCCGGAGTGGCCCGCAAAAGTCCCCGCACATATTAGGCGAAGAACCAATCACCCCACGTCATATTCCCGTGAAACGCGTTGTATCCAGAGCACGGTTTCGTGAGCCTCGCCAGGACACATAAGTGAATCCACCGCGCTCTTGGAAACCTTATCCGCTAACCTGGTTCTGGCAAAATGGCTGGAAAACAGAATACGCCAGCCGCCGCCCTGCAACAGACCCATGAGACCCTGCTGCTCGTTGTAACCGCGCCATGACCACGACGCCGGGTAGTCGTCAGGTAGAAAGATATCATGGAATGCGACCCTGGTTCCTATCGGCAGGTCTGGCAAGACACGCCCAAGGAGAAAATCGACGTCGCTTCCGGGCATCAAAATGTGGCTGGAGTCGATTAGCATGATATCGCCGCCTCGAAGTGCAGCGAAGGGTGCCGTGCCTGCTTCTTGCAGTGTCATTCGGAGCAATTCCACGGGAAGATTGCCCAAATCCGCGCGCGGCGCCGGATCAATGGCTGTCACCTGACAATCCAACCCGCTGTCGGCAACCGCGCGCGCCAGGAAACGCGTAGAATGGCCGGACCCTACTTCCAGAATACGAGCCGGTTTGGTCTCGCAAACCAGAGTATAAGCGGCGGCGGCATCAAGGCCTGGGTACCAACTTTGATTCCAGCGCGGTTGCGGTGGCAAGGCGTCCACGTCAATCGCCTGCAAAGCGGGCAGCCGTGCCGCAATGCGCGCGAGGACATCCAACATCTCCGGGCGCGCCTGATCGAAAAGCTTCTCCAGTGCGCCATAAGTCGGCAAGTCACCAGACTGCGGCACCGTTTCGGCATACCGATAGGGAATGAAGTAACCACGCCGACCTAAGCCCAGGAGTGTCCGCAAACCGAAGGCCAGGCGGCGCAACCGCGCCCTCGTGGCACTCACGGCGTCAGCACCATGCCTTCTCGAGCGACGATCGTCCCCGGGCGCAGGGCCTCCGCCTCCTTGGCGATCCTGTCCATGAAGGCATCATCGTGGCTGGGGTCATGGTGGAAGATCGCGAGTTGCCCCACATCAGCGGCCTCACAAAGACGCACGCCTTCCTGCCAAGTCGAATGCCCCCATGAACTGAACCGCGGATACTCGTCGTCGGTATAACTGCAATCGTAGATCATGATGTCGGCACCCCGAACCAAATCGATGATCGTTTGATCGCGCCTGCCCGGGGTGTGCTCCGTGTCGGTAACGTAGCAGATGGATTTTCCGGCATACTCGATCCTGTAACCGGTCGCCCCATTGGGATGGTTCAATGGCGCGGTCTTCAGCGTAAGCCCATCTTTTGTCCTCAGTGTTTCCCCGGCCTTGAAATCGACGAAGGCGAGATCGGCGTTGAAAATGGCAGGCGGTATGGGAAACAACGGGGCCTTCATGAAATGGCAGATGACTGCTTCCAGGGTTTGGTCCGGCAAGAGGTGCCCGGCATGCAGGCGAAAGGTACTGCCCTTACGAAAGAAAGGCTGGAAGAAAGGGATGCCGGCTATGTGGTCCATATGTGTGTGGGTCAAAAAGATATCGGCATCTTGTAAACCCTGCTCACACAACCGCGCACCAAGCTCGCGAAGCCCGGTGCCCGCGTCCAGAATCGCCAAACCGCCCTGGCCGTACTCAATCTCCAGACAGGAGGTGTTACCGCCATACTTGACGTACTGTGGGCCCGAGCAGGCGATAGAGCCTCGCACGCCCCAGAACTTCACCGTCAGCTTACCTTGCGCCACGCGCACTTCTCCCCGGCAAGGAATTGCTCTTGCCCTATGTTGGACGCCAGCGGTCGCGGGAGCAAAAGAAATCTAGCACTTGTTTCAGGTTGCCGCAGACGCACTTGCCCGTCATGCTGCGCCGCTGTTTCTCGAACGGTGGTGATAACCACCTCACGGCAGAACATAGACAATGAGAAAGAGACTGGCCACATGACGGCGCGGGAAAAAACCATCTGGGCTGCGGTTCTATTCGGCCTCAGTCTTTCTTCCTACGCGGCCTATCAACAGTTTAAACTGCCACCGGTCATGCCGCGGCTGCTCGATTTGTACGCGTACGAGAAGCTGTTGGCTGGCGGTTTCATGTCGGTTTATGCCTTCGTCGGCTTGCTTCTCTCGTTCGCAATCGGCCGGTTGGTGGATGGACAGGGCGTGCGCCGTGCCCTGACTTTGGCGCTTCTCGTCTCTCTGGCGGGCAATCTATTGATTCTCGCTTGGCCCTCTGACGGTCTGGTCGTGCTGATCGGTCGCGGCCTGGAGGGAATTGCCTTCGCCGCTTGCGCCCTTGTCGGTCAGATGCTCGCTACCCGTTACGCAAGCGCGCGCCACATGCCCCTGATCGCGGGCGCCATGGCCTCTTGGGTGCCCATCGGGCAGTTGGTCGCCATCGTCACGGCGCAACCGGCGCTTCGTTATGGCGACTGGCATTGGCTCTGGTACATGGCGCTCGCACTGACCGTCGTGCTGTATATCTGGATGCTCACACTTGAGCGCAGACGGCCGGGATTGTTGCCGGGCCCAAGACATTCCAGCCATGTGGACGAAGGCGCGCCTTTGGCCCAAATGGAGATAGCATCGCTCGTGCTGGTGAGCGCCATTTTTCTGCTTTGGTCGGGCCAGTACTTCGCCTACATGACCTGGCTGCCGCAGTTTCTGGTAGAGGCAATGGGGCTATCTTTTGACAATGCCATGCTCGGTTATGCCCTCCCGGTCGTCACGCTCATCGTTTTCAATGCCGTAACGGGAAGCCTGCTCAAGGCAGGCGTGCCCTTGCCGCCGCTGTTTCTGGGGGGCTTGCTGCTGCAGGCATTGTGCTGGTGGACTCTGCCGTGGATCGGGGCCGACTGGACAGGAGTCCTTTCCCTGATCATCTACGGTGCCACCGCCGGCGTCGTGCCCACCGTTCTGTGGGCGCTGCCGGCCTTGCTGGTCGGGCAGATGCGCGCTTCGGGCAATGCTTTCGGAATCATCATGACGGGCCGTAATGTCGGCGTTCTCGTCGGACCGATGCTCCTGCCCTGGCTGCTGGCGCGCTCCGGGGACTGGCAAGGGGCGGCGCCGACCTTTGGCACAATCGTTATCGTTGCCTTCGGGCTCGGCCTCCTTGTCGTAATGCTGATGCGGCGCAACCGCGAGCGTGCGGCTCGCTGATCCTACGGGACCAGTTTGTAACCGCCCGGCTCCGTGACAAGAATTTGCACGTTGGCAGGGTCGGGTTCGATCTTCTGCCGCAGACGGTAAACGTGCGTTTCCAGCGTGTGGGTCGTGACCCCCGCGTTATAGCCCCATACCTCGCCCAACAGCGTTTCCCGGCCAATGGTCTTTTCGCCGCTGCGGTAGAGGTACTTCAGGATCGCAGTCTCCTTCTCGGTGAGTCGGACCTTTTGCTGGCTGTCGTTGTGAATCAGCATCTTCGCACTGGGACGGAAGGTGTAGGGCCCAATGGTAAAAACTGCATCTTCACTCTGTTCGTGGGTACGCAGCTGCGCCCGCAGGCGCGCCAGCAGCACGCCAAGCTTGAAGGGTTTGGCCACATAGTCATTTGCCCCTGCATCCAGGCCCAGAATCTGATCTGCGTCGGATTCATGCGCCGTCAGCATGATGATCGGTGCCTTAACGCCATTGCGTCGCATGACCCTGCAGAGGTCACGCCCATCGCCGTCGGGAAGCCCGACATCTAGCAGTATGGCGTCATAATACTCGCCTTTGGCGAGCTCCAGCGCTTCCTTCGCGCTCCCGGCTTCGACTGTGAGAAACTCCTCATGCAGTTGAAGCTGTTCGCTCAAGGATGTGCGCAGAGCCTCGTCGTCGTCGACGAGCAATACTTTCTTACCCGTGGCGTTTTTATTCATGATCTGAAAGCGACCTCTCCCGAAATACTTCACCCTGATCGCGCTCTCTTACCCAAAAGCCGTGGGTCTTATCCCTAGAGCCTATACGATCGTCACTGCCTAGATATATAACTAATCCGCTCAACAGTAGCCCCTCGCGCTCCTGTTCACGCAGCCTTGATGAGATCAAGCGTCGCCCGCAAAAGAGGATGACCCGGCTTGCCAAGGCAATCTACAGCCGAGAAATGGTTGCAACCCGGCAAATCAATCGTCTTAAGGTTTGCTCCTTGCGGTATCCAGGCCGCCAGAAAATCCTCCTGCTGATCAAGGAATTCCTGACTTTCATCCGCACCGACCGCGCATATGAGCGGTTGCTGGCTCAATGGCCGTAGTGCCAAAGGGCTGTAACTTTGGATTGCCTGCTCGGTCAAGCGCAAGACCGGTTGCTGATAGCTGTGTATCAGCGGTGACAAGTCATAGACGCCGGAAACAGAAACACCACCCGCGATGGGATTCTGCTCAACTCCATAGGCTGACCAGTCGGTCCCAAAACACATTGCGGCAAGATGCCCGCCTGCCGAATGCCCGGCAACGTAGATCTGGCGTTCGTCAATTCCGTAGCGTTGTGCGTTGTCATGCAACCAGGCGATGGCCCGGCGCACCTGATCCGTGATCTGCGGGATCGTGGCTTTGGGCGCGAGATCATAGTTGATTGAGGCAAAAGCCACGCCTGCCTCCAGATACGGTGGGGCTAGGTAGTTGAAGTCAGACTTGTCGAGTGACTGCCACCAACCGCCATGTATGAACGCGAGAAGCGGTGCGCGCTCTGCGGCGCCGTGAGAAATGGGAAACAGGTCCAACCGCTCGCCCTGGGACGACCCATAGGCCAAATTCTGGCGACATGCGTACGTCTTCACTGCGGCCTGGCTGTCTTCCGACCAGCGTCGGAAGTATTCCGGATGGTCGGGAACCAACAGCCGGTTGTTTAGCTGGGCATCCAGTTGCTCGCGTGTATAGCTACGGTGAACGATGGCGCTCATGAATTCTCCTCTACTTTCAACGCTGCAAGATTAGCCGCAGACCTGCAGACTGGAAAGAGACCGCAGCCCGTGCTTTATTGCCGCTGGCAGGGCATGCGTCGGGACCTTGAAGATGAAAACGACGACACCCCAACCTACATAAGAACGGTCGCTCAAGAAGAAAGGCCCGGCCTGGGAACTGGAATGCACGAGAAACTCGCCTCTGTTGAAATGAAAGCGGAACCCGCTCTGCGCCACGTTGACCGTGTACTCGGTGAGTTGCGGCGCGGTACGCCCGTGCTCCTGCGGGCGCCGGACGGACGTGTCGCGTTGGTGCTCAGTGCCGAGACGGTGGATGATCCCTGCTTGGCAATTCTGCGCAAGAAGGCCAAAGCAGAACCCCTTCTGATCATCACCGCCAGGCGGGCCTTGGCGCTTGGTTTGGAAGAAGGCAAGAGCGCCCGCAAGGGTGCCGATCCCGTGGCGCTCCGGCTGCTTGACCGCTCCGCGACGCGGGTGCTTGAACTGACCGACCCAAGCCTGCCACGTGCGCGCAGTGTGGAGCGCCCGCTTGTCGCCGATGCGCCGGCCGATCTGGCCCCGGCGTCCGTCGACTTGATGAAGCTGGCGCGGTTGCTGCCAGCGGCATTGTTGGCGATGGTCGATGGAGAAAGCGCCGAGCTCCTTGAAAATGATGATTTGCTGCTTCTGGAAACCGAGGAGGTGACGGCCTACAGGCTTGCGGCATCGCGTACCTTGTCGCGGGTCGGCGAAGCGAAGGTGCCTTTGGAGGGCGCGGAAAACGCGCGCGTCATCGCTTACCGCCCTCCCGATGGTGGCGTTGAGCACCTAGCCATTGTGATTGGCGAGCCAAAGGCCGACAGCCCGCTCCTTGCCCGCTTACATTCAGAGTGCTTCACCGGCGACCTGCTAGGGTCTTTGCGGTGCGATTGCGGCGATCAGCTTCGGGGCGCCATCCAAGCGATCGGCGCGCTCGGCGCCGGTGTCCTGCTGTATCTGGCGCAAGAAGGCCGTGGCATTGGCTTGGTCAACAAACTGCGTGCTTACAGCCTGCAGGACCGCGGCGCCGACACTCTTGAAGCCAACGAACAGCTCGGGTTTGACGCCGACGAGCGCGTTTATTTGCCGGCGGCGGCGATGTTACGCGATCTCGGTTTTCATCAGGTCAACCTGCTGACAAACAATCCGGAAAAAGTCGAAGCCTTGGAGCGTTGCGGGATCGAAGTCATCTCCCGTGTGCCGCATGCCTTTCCCTCGAACCGCCACAACGAAGCCTATCTTGATACCAAGGTCCGCAAGTTCGGACACCTCTTCTAAGTCGGACCGAGTGAATTCGACTTGTCGGTTCAAAGGATACCGAGGACTTGCTCCGGCGGACGGCCAAGGGCGGCTTTTCGGCCATCTACTACGAGAATCGGACGCTCGATGAGAATTGGGTTCTCGACCATTGCTTGTATCAAGGCGTCTCGACCGAGTTCCGGATTATCCAACCCCAACTCGCCATACACAGCCTCTTTGCGGCGCATGAGATCGCGCGGCGCCATGCTCAACTTATCCAGAATGTCCGACAGAGTGGCTGCATCCGGCGGCATCTTCAAATACTCGATGACCTGGGGCTCAACGCCCCTATCCTGCAAAATCGCCAGCGTCTGGCGGGATTTACTACAACGCGGGTTGTGATACAGAATGACGGCCATCGACTTACCTTTCCTTCGCGACTCACTGCATAATACCTTGCAGACTCGGCTATAGCCCGACGAGGCCGGAAGGGCAAGCAACTGACCGGAAAGGAATGCCATGACCGGCAAACGCTTCCTGGTGGAACAGGACGGACCGCAGTTCTGGTTGCGGTTGGGCGGTCGCCGTTGGCGCTGCGCCGTCGGCAGAGGCGGTCTAAAGCACGACAAACTGGAAGGTGACGGCGCCACACCCATCGGGCTTTGGCCCCTTCGAGAACTGCTCTATCGACCGGATCGTCTGAATTTGCCGGCCTGCGGTCTTCCCGCCAGAGCCTTGCGGCCGAATGACGGATGGTGCGACGATCCAACCGATTCAGCCTATAACAAGCCGGTGCTTCTGCCCTACGCCGCCGGGCATGAAACGCTTTGGCGTGACGACGGCGTTTATGACCTCATCATCCCCATGGGCTACAATGACGCACCTCCGGTTGCCGGGAAAGGAAGCGCCATCTTCTTTCATGTCGCGCGCGAAAACTATGCCCCCACCGAGGGCTGTGTCGCGTTGAGTAAGACCGATCTGCTGGCGCTCCTGCCACTGATCGGGCAGGGCGACGTTATCGAGGTGCTGGCACCCGGGCCCGCAGCTTAACCCTGTTGGCTGTAGTCGCGTGCCCCAAAGAGTGCGGTGCCGACGCGAACGAAGGTCGCTCCGAACGTGACGGCCACGTCGAAGTCCCCGCTCATTCCCATAGAGAGCTCCGACAAACCGTGACGGCGCGCCAACTCCCGTAGAAAGGCGAAGTGAATCGCCGGATCTTCCTCGACCGGCGGTATGCACATCAATCCCTCGAGCGGCAGGTCGAGGTCGCGGGCAAGCGTCACCAGCGCCTCGAGATCCGCCGGCAACACGCCTCCCTTTTGCGCCTCCTCACCGGTATTGACCTGGATGAAGCAGCGGGGTCGTCGACCCTGCTTATCCATCTCCTTAGCAAGGCTGCGCGCCAGCTTGGGGCGATCCACAGTCTGGATGACATCGAACAGCGCGACCGCGTCACCCGCCTTGTTGGTCTGCAGCGGCCCGATGAGATGCAGTTCGAGGTCGGCGTAAGAAACCTTCAGATCGGGAAACTTTCCCTGAGCCTCCTGGACCCGATTCTCTCCAAACACGCGATGACCACAGCCCAAAAGTTCGACCACTGCAGCGGCGTCATGGGTCTTGCTGACCGCCACGAGCGTTACCGCATCCGGCGACCGCCCGGCCTCCCGCGCCGCGACACCAATAGCGTCTCGAACCATCTGCAAACGCTCGGATGCCGTTTTGGCAACACTGTCTTCTCTGCTCATGCCGTCACCTGTTTGGTCAACTTTCCTGCGTCGTCGAGATACCCCAATCGCCGCATCATTGGTCCCTGTACTTTTATCACCCGGTCACGTTGGGCCGCGCTCAAGAGATCGGCTCCAGCGCCAACCTTGCCGGATCGGAAAAAGCGATCCGCATGGGGCGGCCGTTCGCTGAAGTCCGATTCCCGTTCCTGGCGCGACAGCTCCTTGAAAGAAGAAAAATCGATCGCGCGCTGCAAACGCTCTGGATCGCCTGCAATGCCGAGTGTCTTGGCCAGATGCCCGAAAACCTGCAAAGGCCTTGTCGCCAGATCTTCATAACGCAAGACAATGCAGGGAATCTGCTTGTTCGACATCCAGCTTTCCACGTGGTCACACCAGCGCCCCATGACGTAGCCGATGGAAGCTCCCGCTGTCGGGCTGCAGTTTTCACGGCTTTCAAGCGCCAGGATCGCCTGGTCCAAGCTCAGATTGAAATGTGCCGCATAGGAAGGGATGACATCCAGCGGATTGCGAGCGACGTAAACCACGCCAGCGGAAAGCGTCGGTGCAAAAAGCGGATGGCCGCCGACCTTTCCATAAATGCTATGGGTCTTGACGAAATGATCGTGCGGACGTTCGGCGGCGATCATCTCCTGAACCTTCGGTCGCAACGCAACGACCTCGGCATCGTTGAGGTCCAAGGCCTCAAGGGCCTGCCCCGAGGCCGCTGCATAAAAGCGCGGCCGCGTATCTGAAAGGGTGAAGGCTTTTAGATCGTTGATCGGCAAGGGCTCCTTTCGATCAAGCACCAGATTGGCCAGAAAAGCCCGGAGCCAAGTGTTCCCCGACTTCGGATAAGAGGCCAGCCATATGATGCGTCCCATGCTTCAGTCCTCCAGATAACCAAAGCGGCGCATGACATCTCCATGGTCGGCCGTAATTCGTTGCTGAATAAGCGGCGATAGCTCTGCGCGACCCGCGCCGACCTTGCCGGAGCGAAAGAAGGATTTCGAGTTGCGCGAGCGCTCGACAAAGGTGTGCTCGTCTTCCTGTCGGCGGGCTTCCTTGAAGCTGGAGAACTCTATGGCCTTCTTCAGCCGCCCGTCCTCCGGCTCCAGGCCGATGTGCCGCAACAGTTTGACAAAAGCCGTCCGCGGGTCGGCCTGCAGGTCTTCATAGCGCAGAACCAGCACACCGAGCTTGCGGTCATCGGCCCACGAGAGCACGTGGTCGCTCCAGCTTCCGATGTACTGGGCGACATTGGTTTGATTGGCGAGAATCTGGTTGGTCTTTTGACCGATGGCAATTGAAGCGGCTTCCGGCGTAATTCCGTAGTGATCCGCATAGGAAGGAACCATGTCCAAAGGGTTGCGCACAATATAGAGCGCGCCGCGGGTTACTTCGGGCGAAATCAGCCTCTCGCCGTCACGTCGGATGTTGGCGTTATGGGTTTTAACAAACAGAACATCGGAGGGATTGCGCGCCAGAGCGCGTTGCAACGCCGGTCGCAAACGATTCACAGCGGCTTCGGTCAGGGTCGTGTGCGGTCTTCCTGCGATCTTGCCATAAGCCTCGCCGATCACGTCGCCGTATCCCATCTTTCCCAGCTGATTGATCGGAAAGGGTTGCTCTGTCCGGGCCAGATAGTTGGCAAGGAAAAGCCGCACCCAGGTGTTTCCGGACTTAGGATAAGAGGCCAGCCAGAACAGATTCTTACCCACGTTGCACTCCCGACGCTTCGGGGTCGCTTCTCACGCCCGCTTTCAGGGCCCGCTCAAAATCTGGTTTGTAACCAAAGTGGGTGATCATCGCTTCATGTTTATCCCACAGGCGGGCTATCAGGTCCGGCCCCAGCTTGCGCGCGCCTTCGCCACATTTGCCTGCTCGAAAGAAACGGCCGCCGTCACGCGCGGCCTCGGAGAACCCTGTCTCAGCCTCCTGTCGGGAGAGCCGCTCAAAACTGGAGAATCCTACAGCAGCCGCGATACGGCTCGCATCTGGTTCGAGACCGATATGAACCAAGGCCTTGTCCAGTGCGGCTGTCGTGTCGGCCTGCATATCCTCATATCGCAAAGTCAGCACCTTTAGCGCCTTGCTGTTGATCCAGCTTGCATTGTTCGCGCTCCAGCTTCCCACCACGCTGAGCAGGTTTCGCTTGGGATTGCCGCGCAGCACAAGCGTATCGCGGCAGAGTGACTCGACGGCCTTGTCCAATGAACAGCCGTAATGATTGGCGAAGGACACCGCGACATCCATCGGATTGCGCACGACATGCAAGGTGTTTCTGGTAACCGCAGAATCAATGGTGGGCGTGCCCTCGACGTCGGCCACCATGCTATGGGTCTTGACGAAGACGACGTCGGCCGGATTTTGCGCGTAAAAGCGCTGAACCGATGGCCTCAAAGCCATGATCTCGGCATCGCTTAGAGTGCCGGCAGGCCGTCCCGCGACCTTGGTGAAAGCGCGCACGCCAGTATCGGAAAAGCTGTAGCGGCCGATTTCGTCCAGCCCTACCGGCTTGTCACGGTTCAGCAGGTAGTTAACCAAAAGAAATCGCAGCCAGGTGTTTCCCGATTTTAGGAAGGACGCGAGCCAGACGAGATTCCTGCGCACCGGTCCCTCCTCGCCTAGAGTGCTTCCAGGACGCCAGCGGCCAACAATCCTTGCAATACGCCGTGCATTCTCGGCTTCTCGATATCCTGGAACGCTCCTTCGATCTCGTGGCGTGCGGCGAAGTCCCGATCCAGGAGCCATTCGGCAACGCGGCTCTGCGTCTCATCCAAATCAAGCTTCTGGTCACCCCGCTTGACCTGAAAGCCGCTACCGCGCCGCACCAGCTTCACGCCTAGATTGCGAACCCGGAACAGGTCCATGGACTCGCGGAGCGGCAGATTGTAGGAAGCATAAATCTCGAACGTCTTCTGCCGCACGTAGTCCGCCATCGCCTGCGCCTGGTTCGGACGCTTCATGATCTCCGTGAGCTTTGCCGCCGCCTCTTGAAGCAGTGTCTCGTAGCTCTTCTTGTCCTCAAAGTGCGGCAGATACTGCCGGAACAGCACTTCCTGCGGCAACTCGCGCATCAGCAGGTTCATGTAATCCTGCAGGACAAAGTGACAGGCGCCGAACGATACGTGCAGGCAATCCTCGCTAGAGGCTGTCGCGGCATGGACGAAACCATGCGGAATGTAGAGCAAGTCGCCCGGTTTGGCCGTCACTTCCAACAGGACCTTGCCCATCCGTTCCTTCACCTGGTCGGGCGTCAGGCTTTCGCTATCAAATCCCGGTATTGCAGCAACCGAGGGTATCCTGTTCTCGTAGACGCGCCAGGTTTTCTCGCCGGAAATCTGGAGCGCAAAGACATTCTGCGTATCGAAGTGCTCGTTGTAACCCTGAATGCCTTTGTGGGAGGCGAAAATCGAGGTGTTCACCGGCGCCGAAACGTTGGCCCCAACTGCCAAAGAGGTCGCCCTGACTCCTGGAGAGAGCGTGTCCGCAAAAGCCAGCGCCAGGGTGGCACCCTGCTTCAAAGCCTGCTGCACGCTGCGCGGGTCAGGTCGCTGGCAGGGTCGGCCTTCCCGGTCTACCGAGGCATAGCAAAACTTCTGCGGCGGTATCAGCTTGCCGTTCAGTGCAAGGTCCATCGAGGCCTCGCTCCAAAGGTTGGCAACCTGAAGCATCTCGTTGAGCTGTCCCCAGGAGAATACGGCTTCGGCCTTTGCCGCATCACCCTTAATGAAGAGCGGCTTGCGTGTGTAGGTTTTGGCGAGGAACTCCTCGGGGGTCTCCGACGCAAGAAGTGCGCGAAAGCTCAATCCGGTCGTCATTTCATTCCTCTTCTGCTTTACCGCCTTTTGGGCCGGTCCTACTAACGCAGGCCAAGGTCATGAAAGCTCTTAGCATAGCCCAACCGCTCTATGACAGCCTTGTGGTCCCGATATAGACGCGCGAGGGACTCTTGCGTCAAGCGCGTCCCGCCTTCGCCGCTGCTGCCGCGTCGGAAAAACGCTGCGCTCTTGGGCGAGGCCTCTTGAAATCCACTTTCCTTTTCCTGCCGAGATAACTCATCAAAACTGCTGAAGGCCACGGCCTTGCGCACACGCCCGGAATCCACAGGCATGCCCATATGCTGCAGCGCGCGCGTGAGCTCGCGTTCCGCGTCCTCCAACAAGTCCTCGTACCGCACCATCAATGTTTTCAAGGGTTTGGAGTCGATCCAACTCAGCACGTGCTGGCTCCAGGTGCCCGCCGGTTGAAACACGGTTGCCTTGTTGTCGCCCATGAACATGTTGGAGGGATCGCCCATGGCCGCGACGGATTCCTCGGTATCCTGACCCAGATGGTGAATCCGCGACACGGCGACGTCGAGAGGATTGCGGACGATGTAGAGGGAACAGCGCGTAAGCGCCGGTTGCACCGTCGCCGTTCCATAGATCGTTCCCGCCAACGAATGGGTTTTCACCAGCACGATATCATCGCGGGCTTCAGCATAAAGTCGCTGCACCGCGGGGCGGAGGTCATGGATCTCCCGCAAGCTGAGGTCAGTCAAGGGACGCCCGGCAACCCGCTGAAACGCGCGCGCGGCCATATCGCCATAGGTATAACGGCCGATCTCGCTGATCGGCAACGGCTCTTCCCTATCCAGCAGATAGTTCACCAGCAGGAAGCGCATCCAGGTATTCCCGGATTTTATGTAGGAGGCCAGCCAAACGAGGTTCTTCTTCATGGCAGGCATGAATAGCCTGTTTGCCGAGCCGATTGAAGGGGTAGCCGACCTCGCGACAAAAAGGGGGCGGTAAACCGCCCCCTTCTCATATTGGCAAACGCCGTGATGCCTTGAGCTTAGAAGCTCAGCTTCACACCGAGAATGCCGTAAGTCGCGTGGTCATCGAAGCCGGCGCCACCGTCATCGTCGTCGAACTCGACGTGGGTGATGTTGCCTTCGAGCGTCACGCCCGGGCCCATCGCATAGGAGACGGCGAACTGGAACGCATCCTGCTCTTCGTCACCGGCAAGACCGACAGTCCCTTCTGCTTCGCCGTGGAAGTAGGTGAAGGACGCACCCCAAGGACCGGTCGTGTAGGACACGCCGGCATCGTAGGACTCACCCGTGTTCACGCCCTGGTCGTTGGCTTCGGCGTAAGAACCACCGATGGTGAAACCACCATAACCGAGGTTCAGACCAACGCTCCACAATTCCGGACTGCTGTCGGTTGCCCCGGAATCATCGTCGGCGAAGCCGTAGCGGCCGGACACAGCAACATCAAATCCGTCGAAGGAGTTGACGTAGTTGGCCGCAATGTCGAAGCCGTTCTTGAAGGCGCGGGTTTCGGAGAACTGGGTCAGGCTGTCCTGCGCGCCGTCCGGCGTGAAGGAAGCACCAAGCTGCAGACCATTCCAACGCGGTGTGAAGTAGGTGACGCGGTTGGAATCGTTGACACCGTCCAGTTCAAGATAGGTCGTGCCGAGCACGCGGCGGAAATAACCAGCCGCAGTGGTGGCGAGACCGAAGGAGGGCAGCCAGTTAGTCTGGTCGCCCGAGTTGACGTTGGCGAAGCTGACGTCCGGCGCGGCATAGGTCATCTTGTAGCCGGCCGAGTTCTCGGAACCGAGCAGGATCTGACCGAAGGAACCCTGGATGAAGAGGTAGGATTCGTCGATCTGGTCAAAGGTGTTGGTTTCCGCCTCGAGCTGAACATCGACGCCGAAAGTCAGGCCGTTTTCCAGAGTCTGCTTGGCCTTAAAGTGAATTTCCGAGTCCGGTTTGACATCAAAGCCGTCGAAATCAGCCGTCGTGCCGTCGATGTCAACGCTCGAGTAACCGAACTTCTGCTCCATATAACCGCCAACCGTCACCTCGAACTGCGCCTTGGCCTGCTGGGCCCCGACGAAGCTGGCAACGGCAAGCGCCGTCGTGCCAAGAAGCACTTTCTTCATGGTAATCACCCTTTCATTCGCGAACCGCTTTTGGTCCTTTGCGGGAAACCTTGCGGCGGTTCCTTGTTTTTATGAGCCGGGACAGGTTGTCCCGGGGCCCCCTAGGTGGTCGATTCGCGTTTGTTTTATCTGAATCGATCCGATGCGCAGCCTATGGCAAGCCACCTTTCAATCAAGACGTGTTTCTGTTTTGGACTATACGTTTGTGACACCTGTTGCAAAACCGCAACAGTGAGTAGCCCCTGCGACAGGCGCCCAGATATACAAAAAGGGGGCGGAAACCGCCCCCTTCCCGTCTTCGCCGTGAGGTTGGCAGAGCCTTAGAAGCTCAGCTTAACGCCCACTAGACCGTAGGTGACATCCTCGTCGATGCCGCCATCGTCGTCGAACTCACTACGAGTCACGTTACCTTCGATCAGGACGCCCGGGCCCATCGCGTAGGTGACGGAGAACTGGTAGGAGTCCTGCTCGTCATCACCCGGATTGACCAAGCTGCCCCTCGCTTCACCGTGGAAATAGGTGAAGGAGGCACCCCAAGGGCCGGTTTCGTAAGAGATACCCGCGTCATAGGAGCGACCTGTGTTGACGCCCTGGGCATCAGCCTCGGCGTAGGAGCCACCGATGGTGACGCCAGCGTAGCCAAGGTTCAGACCCACCGACCACAACTCTGGGGAATCGGTGTCCACGTCGCCGGGCGAGCCGGGCACGGTCGCCGCACCACTAGAGCTGTCGTCATCGGCAATGCCATAACGGCCAGAGATTGCTACATCGACACCACTGAAGGTGTTGACGTAGTTGGCGCCGATGTCGAAGCCGTTCTTGAAATCGCGGGTTTCAGCGAACTGGCTTTGGTTGTCCTGCGCACTGTCCGGCGTGTAGGAAGCGCCGATCTGCAGACCGTTCCAACGCGGCGTGAAGTAGGTCAACCGCTGGGCATCGTTGTTGCCGTCCAATTCGATGAAGGTCGTGCCGAATACGCGACGGAAGAAGCCGGCATTCAGACCAATGAAGGGCTGCCAGTTGGTCTGGTCGCCGGAGTTGACGTTAACGAAGCCTACGTCGGGCGCGGCGTAGGTCATCTTGTAACCGGCGGTGTTTTCCGAGCCGACGAGAAGCTGACCGAAGGACCCCTGAACGAAGAGGAAGGATTCATCGATCTGGTCGCCGGTGTTGCTTTCCGCTTCAAGCTGGACTTCGAAACCGAAGGTCAGGCCATTCTCAAGCGTCTGTGCGGCCTTGAAATGAATTTCAGAGTCGGACTTCACATCGAAGCCGTCGAAGTCACCATTGTTGCCGTCAACGTCAACGCTGGCGTAACCAAACTTCTGCTCTGTGTAACCGCCAACCGTCACCTCGAACTGCGCCTTGGCCTGCTGGGCCCCGACGAAGCTGGCAACGGCAAGGGCGGTCGTGCCGAGAAGCACCTTCTTCATGATACTACCCTTTCTGTCGCGAACCATGGGGCCTCCCGCTATCGAGATATTGCCCCACGGTTCCTGGTTCAAATGTAGGCTGGGAGAGGAATTGCCCTATGCCCCAGGAACGAACGGTCCACGCACTTGTGGATTCGTTCTGTAACGAACAGTACTTTATTACTCTTTGGGCACAAGATGAGGTCCGCCAGATCGCTACAATAATGTAACGACTGTTGCATATTGATCACAGGCGGCAGGCTGCGGCATTGGGGTCGCGAGGAAAGCGGTTGTGAGGCCGGGAGAGATGAGCGCCCTGTTCTCTAGCCAAACATCGGGCGGTGCAGACAACGAAAGGCCATGAAGAGACAAAAGAAAAGGGGGCGGTAAACCGCCCCCTTCCCAATTCGGCAGATGCCGTGATGCTTGAGCTTAGAAGCTCAGCTTCACGCCGAGAATGCCGTAAGTCGCCTTGTCGTCGAAGTTGGCGCCACCGTCGTCGTCTTCGAACTTGACGTGGGTGATGTTGCCTTCGAGCGTCACGCCCGGGCCCATCGCGTAGGAGACGGCGAACTGGAATGCATCCTGCTCTTCGTCACCGGCGAGGACTGAACCTTCTGCTTCACCGTGGAAGTAGGTGAAGGAAGCGCCCCAAGGACCGGTCGTGTAGGACACGCCAGCATCGTAGGCCTCACCCGTGTTGGCACCCTGGTCGTTGGCATCGGCATAAGAACCACCGATGGTGAAACCACCATAACCGAGGTTCAGACCGACGCTCCAGACTTCCGGATCGCTGTTGGCGTTCACTTCGTCTTCAGCGAAGCCATAACGACCGGACAGAGCAACGTCAAAGCCATCGAAGGAGTTGACGTAGTTGGCCGCGATGTCGAAGGCGTTCTTGAAGGCGCGGGTTTCGGTCAGCTGCGAGTTGTTGTCCTGCGCGCCATCGGGCGTGTAGGAAACACCAAGCTGGAAACCGCTCCAACGCGGCGTGAAGTAGGTCACGCGCTGGGAGTCGTTGACGCCGTCCAACTCAAGGTAGGTCGTGCCGAGCACGCGGCGGAAGTAGCCAGCCTGCGTGGAACCGAGACCGAAGGAAGGCAGCCAGTTGGTCTGGTCGCCCGAGTTGACGTTCGCGAAGCTGACGTCCGGAGCGGCATAGGTCATCTTGTAACCAGCCGAGTTCTCGGAGCCGAGCAGCAACTGACCGAAGGAGCCCTGGATGAAGACATAGGACTCGTCGATCTGGTCGCCCGTGTTGGTCTCACCTTCGAGTTCGATCTGAACGCCGAAGGTCAGGCCGTTCTCGAGAGTCTGCTTCGCCTTGAAGTGGATTTCCGAGTCGGACTTCAGGTCGAAGCCGTCGAAGTCGGCCGTCGTGCCGTCGATGTCAACGCTCGAATAGCCGAACTTCTGCTCCGTGTAACCGCCAACCGTAACCTCGAACTGCGCCTTGGCCTGCTGGGCCCCGACGAAGCTGGCAACGGCAAGGGCGGTCGTGCCGAGAAGCACTTTTTTCATGGTTTTCACCCTTTCTATTGCGAACCGGTAATTTAAGAAACCGGTTCATCATTCCTCGCAAATGGAGCGCTGGGCGCCCCCCGTACTTTTATTGCCCGGATTCCTCGCCCCCGAGCAGCATCAACACTTTATGCAGAGCGCCGCGCCGGTCAACGTAATTGAATGTTTTTTGTGACCTTCGCACCATACTGTTGCATCAAGGACACAGTTCGTTAACGTCGTTGGATTCTCAAAGGCTTACAAACAGTAATGCGGAAATGAACTGAAGAAACCCCCTGTTTCCGACTGAACCCATGCGTTTTCAAAGAATAATTACAATTAACTGTTCGGTTAATAAGGCGCGCGGAAGGTCAAACGACATTACAAGAGTGACATAGCTGACAAGTGGAACGCTTGCTTTCTTGACCTCCGGTGCGCCACCGTGGTCTAAAGAGCGCGAAATACGCCGCGCGGCGTCCGGGGTCGTGACGCCTGATAGGTGGGACTTCTTGAGACGGGAAGCATGAAGATTATGGGTCAAAACAGAGACAGCTTCTTCGCAAGCCGTTTGGTGATTTCTACGCTGTTGCTGGCCTTCTTGGCGGCTTGCGGCGGGCAGAACACCGAGGCCGTATACCCGGGCAAACGGCAGGGTTCGAAGCCGGGTTACGAAGAGCAGGAAAGCATATTCGGTCAAGACGGCCTCGTGCTCTTTGGCGGTTCGGACAAGGAGACTCAACTCGAGAGTGGCTCTGGCATAGCGGTCAACACCTTCCTGTGGCGGGCCTCTCTGGATACTGTCTCCTTCATGCCGCTTGCTTCGGCCGACCCCTTTGGCGGCGTTATCATCACTGACTGGTATCAGCCGAGCGATTCGCCCGGTGAGCGTTTCAAGGTGAACGTCTTCATCCTTACCCGGCAGCTTCGTGCGGATGGCTTGCGGGCTTCCGTCTTCAAGCAAAATCTGCAGAACGGCGTGTGGACGGATGCTGCGGTGGAGAAGCAGACGGCGGTCGACCTTGAGAATGCAATTCTCACGCGCGCGCGCCAGTTACGGATCGCATCCATTCAGTAAAGCCAGCGCGCATCGAGCGCAGCGGTCTGCGGTTTGCTGATTGGGCTGCGGCTTAGGGGCATGCGCTAACAGGATCTGACCGGCAATCGGGGGGTTGCCGCGGCACAGCTAAGAGTTCAGGACGTCCATGAGCCGTTACAATTCCAAATCGACCGAAATCAAATGGCAGAAAGCCTGGACGGAATCCCAGTGTTTTGCGGTTCGGGACGATAAAACCAAACCCAAATACTATGTGCTCGAAATGTTTCCCTACCCTTCGGGGCGGATTCATATGGGCCACGTCCGTAACTACACGATTGGGGACGTGATCGCACGCTACAAGCGCGCCCGCGGTTTCAATGTCCTGCATCCGATGGGTTGGGATGCTTTTGGCCTGCCGGCCGAGAACGCCGCGATGCAGAAGGGTGTGCACCCGTCGCGCTGGACCTTCGAGAACATCGCGACAATGCGCGAGCAATTGCAATCGATGGGCCTTTCCATCGATTGGAGCCGGGAGGTGGCGACCTGTCACCCGGGTTACTACCGGCATCAACAGCGGCTGTTCCTGGATTTCTTCAAGAACGCTCTGGTCTACCGTAAGGAGTCCTGGGTGAACTGGGACCCCGTGGATCACACGGTGCTCGCCAACGAACAGGTTATCGACGGCTGCGGTTGGCGTTCCGGCGCTCCTGTGGAGCGACGTAAGCTGCCGCAGTGGTTCTTTAAGATCACCAGTTATGCCGACGATTTGCTCGAAGGCCTGGAGAGCCTGGATCGCTGGCCCGATAAGGTTCGGTTGATGCAGGAAAATTGGATTGGCCGGTCTCGTGGTGCCCGGGTCCGCTTTTCCGTTCAAGGTCGCAGCGAACCTCTTGAAGTCTTTACGACCCGTCCCGACACCATCGAGGGCGCTTCCTTCCTGGCGGTTTCACCACACCACCCCCTGACCCAGGAGCTGGCGGAGAAGGATGCTGGCCTGCGCGCCTTTATCGCCAAGTGCGACCACTTGGGTACTAGCGAAGCGGCAATTGAAGCGGCGGAGAAGCTGGGCTACGACACCGGGCTGAAAGGAACGCTTGGCCATCTTGGTGATCGTGAACTTCCGATCTACGTCGCCAATTTCGTGCTCATGGACTACGGAACCGGGGCGATATTCGGTTGCCCGGCCCACGATCAACGCGACATTGATTTTGCAAACAAGTACGGCCTTCCGGTCATCGAGACCTATCGACCGCTCGACGCTCGCGACCCGACCGGGGCTGAGTTCGAGGCGTTTGCATCGAAGTTGGCAGAGAACCCGCTCCTGGCAGTCTCCGGGCCGAGCGGCAAGGCGCTGATTTTCCATATCAGCAAGACGGCCTTTGCGGATAAATCCGCCGATGAGAGGGTGTTCTACACGCGCGCTTCGTTCCTCACCGACCCGAAGGTTACACCAGTAGAGGCGGTCGAAAAAGCGATCGACCACTTGGAATCGCTTGGCTGTGCGGAGGGCGTGATTCAATACCGCCTGCGCGATTGGGGCGTTTCCCGACAGCGCTATTGGGGCTGCCCGATCCCAATTATCCACTGCGATTCTTGCGGCCCTGTCGCGGTGCCCGAGGACCAGCTGCCGGTGCAACTGCCCGAGGACATCGAGTTTGGTCAACCCGGCAATCCTTTGGAGCGGCACCCAACCTGGAAGGCTGTGCCCTGCCCGTCCTGCGGAGCAGCCGCCAGGCGCGATACCGACACGATGGATACCTTTGTCGATTCCTCCTGGTATTTTGCGCGTTTTTGCAGCCCGCGCGCCGACCTGCCGATGACCCGAGAGGACGTCGATTACTGGTTGCCCGTCGACCAGTATATCGGTGGAATCGAGCATGCCGTTCTTCACTTGCTCTACGCGCGTTTTTTCACCCGTGCGCTCAAGGATTGCGGCTACCTGGACATTAAGGAGCCCTTTGCCGGTCTTTTTACCCAAGGCATGATCGGGCACGAGACCTACCGCAACGCCGACGGTGACTGGCTTTCCCCGGACGAGGTGTCTCGCGACGGTGATCGGCCCGTCGGGCCCGACGGTAAGCCCGTCACGATCGGCCGTGTCGAGAAGATGAGCAAGTCCAAGCGCAACACTGTCGATCCGGAGATCATCATCCGCGACTACGGCGCCGATACGGCGCGCTGGTTCATGTTGTCCGACAGCCCGCCCGACCGTGATATGGAATGGACCGATGCCGGTATCGCCGGAGCCTGGCGCTTCACTCAACGCCTTTGGCGGCAGGCGAACGAGGCGATAGAGACCTTACCGCCCGTCGAGACCGCAAAGCCTGCCAGCTTCAGCGATCAAGGGATTGCGCTCAGGCGCCGGGCGCACCGTGCCGTGCGGGATGTGTCCGAAGATGTCGAACAGTTCCGCTTCAACAAGGCGGTCGCGCGGGTCTATGAATTGTCAAACGACTTGCAGAGCTTTAAACCCGGCGCCGATTCGGACGCCTGGGTGCTGCGCGAGACGCTTGAGATCCTGACCCGTTTGATCGGCCCCATGATGCCGCATTTGGCAGAAGAATTGTGGCAGCGCCTCGGGCGAGAGGGTTTGCTGGCAAACCAGGCCTGGCCGGAACCGGAGTCCGACCTGTTGCATGAAAACGAAGTTACCGTTGCAATTCAGGTTAATGGTAAGCTCAAGGCCACGATCCTTTTGCCTAAGGACTGCGACAAGGGTCTGGCGGAAAAAACCGCACTGAGTGCCGATGGTGTTGTGCGGGCATTGGAGGGCAAGGCGCCGAGGAAAGTCATCGTGGTGCCCAACAGGGTGGTGAATGTTGTTGTCTGAGAAAACTGGGCCGAGGAGTTTGGTTAAGCGATCCAGGCGTGGTGCGATCCTGACGATAGGGGCGCTCGCCGCGCTCCCGCTTTTGTCGGCTTGCGGTTTCACGCCGCTCCACGCCAAGCGTGGCTCAGACGGATCCAGCGTCAACGACCGTCTGGCATCAGTGGGCATAGATCCGCTGAGCGACCGCAACGGCCAAATGCTGCACAATTTCCTGCGCGATCGCATTAATCCTCAGGGACAACCCGGCGACCCCGAGTACATCCTGCGCGTCGATCTGCGTGAATCGACTCAAGAGCTAGCCCTGCGGAAAGACGAAACGGCCCGTCGCGCCAACCTGATCGTCCGCGCTCGCTTTGCCCTCTATGACAAATCCGGACGCAATGTCATTTACCGCGGGAACAGCCAAGCAACCAGCGGCTACAGCATTCTGGCCCTAGAGGAAGAGTATGGCACCCTCGTGGCCGAGCGTGATGCTCGACGGCGGGCGCTCACGGTTGTCGCCGACGAAATTTCCCAACGCTTGGCAGTGTTCCTGTCACGCGACGAGGGGTGATAGTAACCCCGGACGGAAAGTAATCGGAAGGCAATCATGAAGATCGATGCCCGCTCTGCCGACCGATTTGCCGCAAAACCTTACCCGGATATCCGCGCGGTCCTTGTCTACGGCCCCGATGATGGCTTGGTCAAAGAACGAGCGGACACGCTGACGGCGAGTGTCGTTGAAGACCCTCGTGACCCGTTCCGAGTCGCCGAGTTGAGTGTTGGAGCTCTCAAGGACGATCCCGCGCGTCTGATCGACGAAGTCGCCGCCATGGCCTTTGGCGGCGGCCGCCGGGTTGTCCGGCTGCGCAGTTCGGAGGACTCCCTGGCGCCGCTTTTTGCGTCCTTCCTGGCCGACCCCCCCGGTGGCGATACTCTAGTGGTCTTGGAAGCCGGTGACCTGCCGCCAAGATCCAAGCTGCGCGGGCTCTTCGAAAAGGAGAAATCAAGCGCTGCCTTGCCGTGCTACCGGGACGAGGAAGGCACGCTGGAATCCTTGATCCGCGAGACCTTCGCGCAGGCGGGTTATCGCGCGACCCCGGAGGCCATTGCTTTCCTCCGCGATCATTTGGGAACCAATCGCCTTATGACCCGTCAGGAACTTGAAAAGCTGATGCTTTACAAGGGTCCCGTTGAAGATGGGCATTCCAGCATTGATATGGATGATGTCCTCGCCTGCGTCGGAGACAGCGCCCACCTGACACTTGATGATCTGAGCTTCGCTGTTGGCGACGGTGACTTGGCTCAGGTCGAAAGGTCGCTTACCAAAGCCTTTGCCGAAGGTCTGCATGCAGTGCCTTTGTTGCGCGCCGTGTCCGGGCATTTCATTCGCCTCCAGACCGCGCGGGGCCATCTTGATCAGGGACAGTCATCCGATCAGGCCGTTGCGAAACTTCGGCCGCCGGTTTTTTTCAAAACGAAAGACCGGTTCAAACGGCAGCTCGGCCGCTGGGGCGCCGTGGCCCTGGGAACCGCGATCAACCGGCTGTTAGATGCGGAGATGGACTGTAAGAGGACCGGCGCTCCCTCCGAGATGATCACTTCGCGCGCGTTGTTTGAACTGACGGCGCGCGCACCGAAATCGAGAGGCGGTCGCGGCTGAGGCTCACCACACACCGATCGCAGAACGGTGCCGTGGCCCGCAGAACCGGCGACCGGCCTTCACCCGTAAGTGATTGGCCGGTGATGAGACGCTGGCCTTACATTGACGGCATGAGAACAGTACGCACCACCGCCGACCCCACCATGACCACCAGACTTCTCGCCGTTTGGGTTTTCACTCTTGTTCTAGGCGCGTATCTGCTTGGCGGAGGGCATCCGGTAAACGCAGCGGATCCGGCCGCGAAAACACCCGTTGTCGTCGAGTTGTACACATCTCAAGGGTGCAGTTCTTGCCCGCCTGCCGATCAATTGCTGGCTGAACTGGCAACCGACGAAACGATCGTGGCACTCTCCCTGCACGTGGATTATTGGGATTACATCGGATGGCAGGACCCCTTCTCCGATCCGCTCTACACCGATCGACAGCGCGCGTACCTGGCAAGCTTATCAAACCGTTTCATCTACACGCCGCAGATTATCGTCGACGGACGTTGGGATGTGGTCGGATCGCGCCGGAATCAGGTGCTGGAAGCTATTGAGAAGGCCCGAGGAACGCCAAAGATTCCGATCATACTGGAACAGCAGCGCCTTACCATTCCAGCAGGGCATGCACCAGATGGCGGTGCGACGATCTGGATGGCCTTTTTCGATCAGAAGCATGAGACCGAGGTTCGCGCGGGAGAGAACAACGGCCGCAAGATAACCAACGCGCATGTAGTCCGAAAACTGGTGAAAATCGGCGAATGGAATGGGGCCGCGGTAACGATGGACCTCAACATGGAAGCGGCGATCGCCGACGGGCGCGACGGCTGCGCGGTGCTCCTGCAAAGCAACGAAACCGGACCGATCATCGGCGCGGCGCTTTTACCGTTCCGCAGTTAATCGGCCCGCCGCTTTCCATGAACGGGTCGCTACGAACGGAAGCCCAAGCCGTTCATGTGACTCAGGCGCTCCGTTCGCATCTCTCGGATCAAACGGGCTAACGGCGCAGCCTATTTCATCGTCGGCATGACAAACTCGGCCCCTGCCCGGATACCTGTCGGCCAACGCGAGGTGATCGTCTTCATTTTGGTGTAAAAGCGCACACCCTCGGGGCCATGCATATGATGGTCGCCGAACAGGGAACGCTTCCAGCCGCCAAAGGAATGAAAGGCCATGGGGACGGGAATCGGTACGTTGATCCCTACCATGCCCACCTGAATACGGCTTGCGAAGTTGCGCGCCGCGTCTCCGTCACGGGTGAAGATAGCGGTTCCGTTTCCATACTCATGGGCGTCGATCATCTCAACAGCCTTCGCATAGTCGGGTACGCGGACGACGGAAAGAACCGGACCAAAGATCTCCTCTTTGCAAATACGCATGTCTGGCTGAACTTCGTCGAACAGACAGCCGCCCAGGAAGTAACCGTTTTCGTATCCCTGCAGGCTGGTATCGCGGCCATCGACGACCAACTTCGCCCCCTCCTGAACGCCCAGATCCACATAGCTGCGGACCTTGTCCAGGTGTTGCTTGCTGACCAGCGGGCCCATTTCCGCTTCCGGATCGTTCCAGGGGCCGATCTTCATACCGCGGACACGCGGCTCCAGACGCTCAAGCAGAGCATCGCCTGCGTCCCCGACGGCGACTGCCACAGAAATCGCCATGCATCGTTCGCCGGCCGAACCATACCCCGCGCCCATCAAGGCGTCGGTTGCTAGATCCATATCCGCATCCGGCATGATCACCATGTGATTCTTGGCACCGCCCAGCGCTTGAACACGCTTATTGTGGGCCGTGCCGGTGTGATAGACGTACTCGGCAATCGGTGTCGAACCTACAAAACTGACAGCGGCGATATCGGGATGCGACAGAATGCGGTCTACCGCCTCCTTGTCGCCGTTCACGACGTTCAAAACGCCTGCAGGCGCGCCTGCCTCCATCATCAATTCGGCAAGCAGTAATGGCGCGGAAGGGTCTTTCTCAGAAGGCTTGAGGACAAAAGTGTTTCCACAGGCGAGCGCGACCGGGAACATCCACATCGGCACCATGGCCGGGAAGTTGAAGGGCGTGATTCCGGCAACCACACCAAGCGGCTGACGCATTGAATGGCTATCGACGTTGGTTCCGACGTTCTCGCTGAACTCGCCTTTGAGAAGATGCGGAATGCCCGTGGCGAACTCCACCACCTCAATGCCGCGCGTAACTTCTCCCATGGCGTCACTCAGAACCTTGCCATGCTCCTTGGAGATCAGGGTTGCAAGCGCTTCACGGTTGTTCTCCAGAAGCTCCTTGTACTTGAAAAGCACTCGAGCGCGGTTCAACGGCGTGGTCGCGGACCAGGTTGCTAGCGCCTGTCGGGAGGACTCGATAGCGGCATCCACCTCACCAATCGTCGCCAGCGCAACCTCGGCGGCCTGCTCTCCGGTAGAAGGGTCAAATACCGGGGAAAACCGCGTGCTATTGCTCTCAACTCTCACGCCACCGATGAAATGGTGGATCTTCGTCGCCATCGAACTTTTCTCCTTACAAATATCCCTGGAAATTTCAACTTGGTCATAACGCAATTGCACCTGTCCGTCGAGGCCGCCCTTGCAATCTTGGCAAAGCACACCTTTTTATGGTTCGGAGACCAATAGGTGACAAAATGCCACGTGACGGGTTGAACACTTCACTACGCGAAACTTTGATGGGGCTGGCCCGCTGCCGTCGCACGATCACGTACCGCGACCTGGCTATTGTCGCGAATGTTCCGTCGCCCTGCGCTATCCACAGCATCACCGTCGCCTTGGAGCAGATGATCCGGGAGGACGCCGCCGCCGGACGGCCTTTGTTGGCGGCGCTCGTCGTTAGCCGATCCCAGCCAGGGCTTCCCGGCAAGGGGTTTTTTCAGCTCATCTCCGAGTTGGGCCTCTACGATGGCCCGGACCACGGAACCGCTGCGATCGAGTATCATCAGGAAGAGGTGGAAATGGCCTGCGCCTATTGGGGCGAAGGTGATTGTCTGCTTTAGATATCTCAACCTCGTACAACGACCCTGACTCGCCGACCCTGACTTGCCTACTGGGGTAAATTGCCAAAGGGCTTGCCAGTGGCACGGCATGCCGTCACCTTGGATTGATCATTCGGGCTGACGAGGGAACGCACGATGGCGTCTTGGGAAGGCACCCCGGCGAGCGTAAAGCTGGAGCATCAACAAGGCGCGGCGCCCGAGGCCGCCATCTTGCATTGCGGCGGAGATTGGGTCACCGCCAATCTTGAGCAGCTTGCCCAGCAACTCACTGCGCTGAAGCCGGAGAGCCCCCTCTCCCTGGAAGTAAGTCTGGAAACCGTCGGGCGCCTGGATAGCGCCGCCGCTTGGCAACTTTGCCGCCATGTAGCCCGGTGGCAGTCCGAAGGCGTGACCGTTCAGTTTACCGGTATCAGTGACGATAAGCAGGCGCTGCTCGACAATGTTGGCGCTTTAGGCGATCTGGAGCCGCCCCGGGAAGCGCGCCCAACGCTGCTGATTGCCTTGATAGAACGTTGTGGCCGCGCGTCGATATGGTTTCTGCTTCAGGCCCGCGATCTGATCAATTTCATGGGGATGACGGTCATCGCGATGACTCGGGCGATACTGCGGCCCCGCCGGCTGCGTTTCGCGGCCATCTTCACTCACATGGAACGCACCGGTTTTGACGCTTTGCCGATCGTCGGCCTGCTATCCTTCCTAATCGGTGTCGTACTGGCCTACCAGGGCGCAGACCAACTGCGCCGTTTCGGGGCTGAGATTTTCACCGTCAATCTGGTTGGCATCGGCGTCCTTCGCGAGATGGGCATATTGATCACCGCCATCATCGTCGCGGGGCGGTCCGGATCCGCCTTTACGGCTCAGATCGGCACCATGCAAGTGAACGAGGAGATCGATGCCCTTGAAACAATCGGCCTGGACCCGGTGGACGTGCTGGTCCTGCCCCGCGTAATTGCCCTTATCCTGGTCTTGCCGTTGCTGACTTTCTACGCCGATATCATGGGTGTGCTGGGTGGCGCGGTGATGTCCATGATCGCCTTGGATATTACGCCTTCGCAGTTTATCACGCAGTTCCACGGCGCCGTGCCCATCGACAATTTTTTCGTCGGTATCGGCAAAGCGCCGATCTTTGCTTTTGTGATTGCCCTGGTCGGCTGTTTCCAGGGAATGCGGGTTTCCCGCAGCGCCGAATCGGTGGGCCAACAAACCACACGAGCGGTTGTGCAATCGATTTTCATCGTGATCGTTCTGGACGCCATCTTCTCCATCTTCTTTTCCATCGTCGGGATCTAGTGCCATGCCGGAAACCGCAAAAAGCGCTATCGAGGTCAAAGGCTTGGTTACCCGCTTCGGTAGGAATGTCATCCATGATGGTGTCGACCTAACTGTGCGGCGCGGCGAGATTCTGGCGCTGGTCGGCGGCTCAGGTACTGGAAAATCGGTGTTGCTGCGCAACATTATCGGCCTGATGACCCCCGCCGCGGGAGAGGTCGAGGTTCTGGGGCGGGACATGACGGGCATGACGCCGGTCGAACGCCACAGCTTCAAGCGCCACTGGGGGATGCTGTTTCAAGACGGCGCGCTGTTTTCGTCGCTGACGGTCGCGCAGAACATCGAAGTACCGCTGCGCGAGCACCTGCGTCTGAAACCGGCGTTGCGCCGGGAGATAGCCTTGTTGAAGATCGCCATGACGGGGCTGCCGCCGGGCGCTGCCGACAAGTACCCCTCCGAACTATCCGGCGGCATGCGAAAACGCGCCGGTCTTGCGCGGGCCTTGGCCTTGGACCCGGACATCTTGCTTCTGGATGAGCCGACAGCAGGCCTGGATCCTATCGGTGCGAGCAATTTCGATACGCTGCTGCGCACGTTGCAAGGCGCGCTCGGCCTGACGGTCATCATGGTTACCCATGATCTGGATTCCCTGGTCGCCGTTGCCGATCGCATTGCCGTGCTTGTCGACAAGCGTGTTAAGGTGGACACGTTGGATCGATTGCGGCGCGACCCGCATCCCTGGATTCAGGAATACTTCAACGGGCCGCGCGCACGCGCCGCCATGGGAGAGGGCTAGGCCAGGAATTATGGAAACCCGTGCGAACTATCTTCTGGTCGGGTTGTTCGTGATCTCGCTGTTCGTCGGCGGGATCGGCTTTGTCGTCTGGCTCGCCAAGGTCAATGTCGATGCCAGCATCACCTCCTATGAGATTCACTTCGAGGATAGCGTATCGGGCTTGCGTGAAGGCGCCAGTGTCAGCTATCGCGGCATCAACGTCGGCGAAGTTAAGGCCATTCGCATAGATCCCGAAAACCTTGAACGGATTGTTGTCACGATCGAGGTGCGCGCTGACACACCGATCCGCAGCGATACCGTTGCGACATTGGCGATTCAGGGTTTGGCGGGCGGTAGTTATGTGTTGCTTTCCGGCGGCAGTCAGTCGGCGGCGCCCCTGGTCCCGCAGCCGGGACAGAGGGCGGCCGTAATCGCCTCAAAAGCTTCCGGCCTGCAGGAGCTGTTGGATAGCGCGCCGTCGGTTCTTTCCGAGGCCAATCTAGTCCTCAAACGCGCCAATGACCTCCTGCGGCCCGAAAACCGTAAGGAGTTTGAACAGGCGCTCATCAACTTGTCGCAGCTGCTCGCAACACTTAAGGAGGGAGCAACCGGTTTGCCGGAGTTGATGGATACATCGCGCGTGACCATCGAGGAGATCGGTCGAACCGCAAAGACTGTCGGCACGACCACACAATCCTTTCAGGAACTGATAGCTGGTTTCGAGAGCGAGTCGAAACAGCTGGCGAGTCAAGCCGGCGCAACGCTCAAGGCCTTCGAGGACACCGCCCGCTCGGTCGAGGGAAGCGCGGACAACCTCGGGGGCGATCTGCGCGGTAGCCTGCAGGCGATCCGTGCTTCGGCGGAGCGCTTCGAGGTGCTGGGTGGTACAATGAACAAGATTCTGGAGGAGAACCGGGGGCAACTCGCGGAATTCACCTCCAGCGGTCTTTTCGAGGTTGTCGCCTTTTTCAGTGAGGCTCGAGACCTCGTGACTAACGTGAACAGGTTGCTGGGGCAAATCGAACGCGATCCCGGCAACTTCATTTTTGGCAACCGCTCGGAGGGTTATGACGCTGGCACCCCGGATTGATCGAACGCGCCGCACCCTGGTCCAGGGGACAGGAGGCCTGGCGCTCACTTTAGCCCTGCCCATTCTCAGCGGTTGCGCGGGACTGGTAGGCCCGCGCGGCGAGCCGCCGCAACTCTATCGCCTGACGCCGAAATCAACCTTTCGCAAAGACTTGCCACAAGTGTCCTGGGCGCTGCTGATCGACAGGCCGACATCAGGGGCCGGTATCGACGTGCCACGCATCGCATTGATGCGCTCACCGGTCACGTTGGAGTACTACGCCAAGGCGGCCTGGACAGACCGCGCGACACGCATGGTGCAAGGGCTGATTTCGGAATCTTTCGAGAATACAAACGCCATCGGCGCGGTGGGGCCGGAGGCGCTGGGGCTGCGTGCGGACTTCCTTCTAAAGACCGAGCTGCGCGAGTTCCAAGTCGAGTATTTCGATGGTGGAGTGCCGATCGCGCATGTGCGCATCAACGCCAAGCTGGTGCGTGCCCTGGATCGACGAATTCTGCAGGGTCGCCTCTTCGGCGCCAAGGTAGCGGCGGCTGAAGATAAGATTGGAGCCATCATCGAGGCCTACGATGAAGCGCTCAATCAGGTCTTGAAGGAATTGGTGATCTGGACGTTGGAGACCGGCAACGCCGAGCAGCAACAAGGCTAGCGGCTACCAGCGCCAGAACCCACTATCCAGCAACACCAGTAAGGTGAATAGCTCCAGGCGGCCAAGTATCATTGCCCCGCTGAGGACCATTTTTTCAGCATCCCCAAGACCGGAGAAATTACCCGACGGGCCAATGATATCACCCAATCCCGGACCGACGTTCGATATCGCCTGAGCCGCCCCGCTGATCGCCGTCACGAGGTCGAGCCCCAAAGCTGTCAAAGCAAGCGTGACGCAAGCAAACGCGAGGCCGAAAAAAGCCAGGAAAGCGAGAACGGACTGCGGCACATCCTCAGGCACCGGGCGGCCGTTGTAGGTCATGCGCACCACCGCGTGTGGAGCATAAAGGCTCCGCAATTGGCGGCGCGCGACAAGCAAAAGGATTTGGAACCGAAAGATCTTGATCGCGCCGCTTGTCGAGCCGGTGCAACCACCGACAAAAGTCAGGAAAAAGAATATTCCCACGGCAAACGTCCCCCACAGGCTGTAGTCATCGCTAGCAAAACCGGTCGTCGTTACTATTGAGGCCACGTTGAAGAAGGCGTGCCGCATAGCCTCCGCCACAGGCATGGCGCGCGCCATTGAAAGCCAGACGCCAAGCGACAGGGCAACAAGCGCCACCAGCGACAAAAGCGTGATGATCTGGCTATCCTTCCAAAGCGCCGACCGGTCTCCCCGCAGGGCTTTCACGTAAGCCACGAAAGGTAATGCGCCTGCCAGCATGAAGACTGTGGCAATCCAGTGGATCGCAGGCTGTTGAAAGTGCGCCATAGACGCATCGTGCGTCGAGTATCCGCCCGTCGAGAGGGTTGTCATGGCATGGTTCAAGGCGTCGAACGCGTTCATACCGGCAACTCTGTAAGCAAGAAAACAGGCCAGGGTCAAAACGCCATAGATAGACACGATGAAACCGACCAACTCCGCCGGCCGTGCCACTATTTTCTCGGATCTGTCGGAGCTTTCCGCATGAAACAACTGCATCCCACCGACCCGCAGGAACGGCAGGATAATAATTGCCATGACGACGATCCCGACACCCCCCATCCACTGCAAAGCCGAGCGCCATAGAAGGATCCCCGGAGGCATTGCGTCCAAACCTACGAGAACCGTCGAGCCCGTGGTGGTGAGCCCGGAAGCCGCTTCAAAAAAAGCATCGGCAAGGTCGAGCCGGTCTGAAAAGAAAAGAAAGGGGAATGCCGCAAACAACGGCAGGACCAACCAGGAAAGAGTTGTCAGGAGGAAGGCTTCGCGCAGGCCAAGTGAGAAGCGCTCGCCTGGTCGGTTCGACAGCGCCAAAAGGCCGCCGACGAAGGTCGTGAAGGCACCGGCCAGCGCAAAGGAACTCCAGTCTGGATTATTGACCGTCAGGTCGGCTACAAGCGGCAACAGCATGGCCATTGCCAATGCCAGGAGCAGTATACCCAGCACGAAGAAGGTCGGTCTTAAGGATGGCATGGGTACCTAACCTTTGAACCCGTAAGCGCTTGCGCGCTCCGCTTTCAAACGGAACGCTGCGGAGAATGACGCCGCTCAGGGCTTTCTGGCAAGGCAAAAGGCCGTCAGACCAGCCATGCGATTTATTGGAAACAGGAGGATTCGCTCCAGGGCATGAGCTGCCACAAGGAGGCTATTCAAGGGTTCCGGAGCTTTTCTGAGGGAACTTGCCGGTTGCAGGTCCCCGCGCTTTACCCGTCTACTCTCAAGTAGCCGAAGAACCGCGACCAAAGGGAAGATAAGGCCGAAGAAGTACCGGCCTCGCTCGATCTCCAAGCCTGCGCGCCGGACGAGATCTTCCAACTCGGCCAGGCTGTACCGCCGCCTATGCTCCAGGAAGACATCGTGGCCAGACCAAAGAAATGTGAAGGCTGGCACTGTAATAGCAACGCGGGCACCGGGTGCTAAATCATTGCTGTACTGGGTCAAAAGCGCCAGATCATCGTCCACGTGCTCCAGTACATCCATCATCAAGACCAAGTCGGCGCGGCCGGAGGGCTCCAGCACGCGCCGAAAGCTCAGTGGCCGCCCAGCGTGCGTTTCATCCCGTTCCTCGCTGTAGTAAGGGTCGATGCAGTAAGCTTCGGCTGCCAAGCCATGTTCCAAGAGCTGTTTGGAAAAAATCCCGGACCCGGCGCCTACATCCACGAGACGTCGTGCAGGCAATCCCTTCAGCAAAGAACGGAGCGCGGCTCCCTTGGACCGGTAGTACCAATGGTCAACAATGGCTGCGCCCAGTATTTCTTCTTCTTTCAGATCCATACCCATCGCCCCCCAACTTCAAACAGGTTAGACAGGCGGAGACGCCCAATCAATGCGCATTGATAGACTCAATTTTACTCTTATTAGCTGTTTGTAATAGATTGTTTGCACCCTTAATAAGGCTCTATTAAGGAATTTGCTGTTGAATGATGTATTATTGAAGGGGAAGGCTGCTAGCGGAGGGACTCCGCCGGTCTGCGGGGTCCAAGGAGGTGTCATGGACCGCGACTTCGCCTTGTATCGTGACAGTGATGGACGGACCGGGATCCTGCGCCTGCAACCCGAGGGAGAAGGCTGGCGGGTGATTGGTATCGAGGAGGGCCTTGTTCGTTCCCCCCTCGCAAAACACATTTCCCATGCCGATCTTTCGACGCGGCTGCTGACGCGAGAGGAGGCCTCGCTTGCTTTTCGAGAATGGCAGGCCGCCCTACGACTCTCCCAATCCTATGTCGTTCGCCCCTTCAGCCCCATCAAAGCCTGGCAGGCCCGTTGGGGCTGGCGTAGCGAAGCTCATGGCTGATACCGCAAAGACGTGCCTATGCCTTGCTTAAGAGGAGGAACTCGGCGATTACTCGCTCGATCCTGTGATCAAGCGAGCGCCGCGATCGTAGGTAGCATAGGCCCAAGCCCAGTCTAAGATCACCCCCAGCCGGTTCCTGTGGCCAATCAAAAAGTAAATGTGGATCAAGCTCCACAGCAGCCACGCGGGAAATCCGCTCAATCGCAGAGGCCCAAACTCGGCAACCGCGGCTTTGCGGCCGAGCGTCGCTAGGTTGCCGTAGTTGCGGTAGCGAAACGGCGGCAGTGGAGACTGGGTATGAATATGGCGTGCGATCGATCGTGCTGCGTAGCGGCCCATCTGCTTCGCCGCAGGCGCCACTCCCGGCACGGCCACGGACCGCGCATCGACAAGCGACGCCGTATCTCCAACGACATAAATGCGCGGATCGTCAGGCAAGGTCAGGGTTCCGGAAACCAGCACTCTTCCTGCGGCATCCCGGTTGCTGTTAAGCCAGCGCGCGGCAGGAGACGCCATGACGCCGGCGCTCCAAACAGCACAGTTGCTTTCGATCGTACTTCCGTCGGCAAGCTTGACGACCCCGGCATCAAAAGCGGCCACTGCAACGCCGGCGATAACCTCGACCCCCAGTGCTTCAAGCTGCTTGCGTGCAGCAAGCGACGACGGCTCGGAGAAGGTTGGCAGCAAACGCGGACCGGCCTCCACAAGGATCACGCGGGCGGTGCCCGGATCGATTCGGCGGAAGTCCTCGGCCAATGCCTTGCGGGCCAACTCGGCGATGGCGCCCGCCATCTCGACGCCCGTCGGGCCGCCGCCCACTACGACGAAAGTCAGCAACCGCTGCACCTCCGCGTCACTGGTGGCGTTCTCCGCTTGCTCAAACGCGAGCAACACGCGACGGCGGATCAAGGTTGCGTCGTCAATCTTCTTGAGGCCGGGCGCCGTTTCCTCCCACTGGTCGTTGCCGTAATAGTTGTGCCGCGCTCCCGTGGCCACAATGAGGTAGTCGAACGCGAAGGTCTGCGTTTCCGTCGTCACCACGCGGCGGTCGCGGTCGATGCCGACAACACGGTCCATGACGGAGCGTGTGTTCTTCTGCCCGCGCAGAATTCGCCGGATTGGCGCTGCTATTTGCGCCGGTGACAGGCCCGCTGTCGCAACCTGATAGAGCAGCGGTTGAAACAGGTGATAGTTGCGCCGGTCGATCACCGTGACTCGCAGCGGAAGCCCTGCAAGAGCCCTTGCGGCCGAAAGACCCCCGAAGCCAGCACCAATAATCACCACTTCCGGCAATCGACCGCCGTTTTCCTTGCTGCCAGACACAGCCACGATCCTACCTCCCTGCGGTCAGTAAACGAGTCAGCAGATAATCACAGGAGAGAACCCCGCCGCCTCGCGCGATCAAGAGAATGAGAAGCGACGCCCAGAGCAGATGCTCGCCCCAGTTACCTGGGAAGACGAAAAGCTGGATCGTCGCCGTTACCCCAAGCAGGGCCAGGGCCCCAAACCGGGTCATCAAGCCAAAGAACAACAGGACCGCGCCGCCCAGCTCGGCAGCCGTGCCAAGCACGGCGGCAAGCTCCGGCGACAGCAGGGGAACCTGATATTCATAGGCAAAAAGCTGCTGGGTGATCTCCCAACTCGCGAGCTTCGACTGCGCCGATTTCCAGAACAGACTGGCCAGCGCCACCCGACCCATGACTTGGACGAGCGACAACGGTACGCGTTCAACCGCCTCGACGACCCGTCGTAGCGCACGAGGGGCCGCCATATCGGCGATGGACCGAAGGGATAGAGTTTGTGAGTTCATAACACACTTCCTTTCCTATTGATGGTTGGCATTGAGGGATATGCCGGTGACGAGCCCCTCTCCGAAAAGATCCAAAAGCTCGACCGCCAGATCGAAGAACCGATCACGGTTCAGCGCGACCCGGGCGGACTGCTCGATGCTGTACCCATGGGCCAGAGCGTGGCGAAAGGCGAAGGTTGCACGGCCCTGTTTCTGGAGGCGGACATTCCGCGCATCCCGCTTGAGAATGTTGTAGGTCGTTTCGCGGAGCGGCACCGGCGGCGCGCTGGGATCGGCAGGCTCTCGAAGCTCTTCCCACAATGGCAAGACCGACCAGCGCAAAACGAGGAATTGAAGCGACGGCTGCAAAAGCAGACGGACATCCGCGCCCTCCTTCAGAAGCTTGAACAGCACCTGCGGTTCCAGCGCGCCGCACGCGCGTTCCAGCGCCGCTTGCGCAAAAGCCCACTCCAGGCGCGCGACATCCGCTAAATAGCGATACTCCCGGCACGCCGGGAAACGAGCGATGTAGTCCGGAAGCGCCGCGCCGTAGTGGGTAAGCCGAGGCTCGCTCGGCGGATTTGAACGAATGAAACCATCGGCGAGATAGGCAAAGAAGCGGTCGTCCACCAACCTGACCGTGACAGGGAAGGTCGCCTTCAAAGCAGCTGTCAGCGTCAACAACGTGGTGTCCCGATAAACGGCAATCCGATCCTGGATCGCCTTATTGCCGATCACCGCATCATCCTGAATGGTTTCGGTTAATCCCGCAGGTTCTTTGCGGCCGAGGACGACATCGCTCAAGCGCCCTTGAATGCAATCAAGCGAAGACATCGCGAACCTCCTTCAGATTGAGCGCTTGTACGTGCGGTTGTGTTGTTTGGGTCCTAGGGGATGAACGTACACTTCTGTCACATTCGGTGGTGCAGTTCGCCGGTGTCCGTGCCGGGGTCGTTTCATCCCGATCGGCTGCGTTGCTTGACGCCACGCTGTCCGCAAGCAGATCGGCCCGCGCTGCCTCTTCCAGCAGAACCGTCAAGGGCGGAAGAGCGGAATCCCATTCAATCAAGGTCGGCTGCGGCCCGGCCATGTGCAGGGCCGCACGGTAGAGCGCCCAAACCGGGCGGTCCACGCGAGATCCGTGATCGTCAATGAGCAGGGGGCCACCTTCGCCGTCGATCCGGCGATGACCGGCCAAGTGTATTTCGCCAACAGCGGTGGCGGGCAATGCCCGGAGGTATGCCAGAGCGTCCAAACCGAGATTGTGGGCCGTAACATAAACGTTGTTGACGTCGAGAAGCAGACCGCAACCGGTGCGCCGAACCAAGGCGGACAGGAACTCAGGCTCACTCATTGTCGCGTGTTTGAAATCCAGATAGGCGGAGGGATTCTCGATCAGAACTCGACGCTGAAGCCGTTCCTGCAAGCGCTCGACATTCCGTGCGACAACCGAGAGCGCTTCTTCGGTAAGCGGCAAGGGTAGCAGGTTGTTGAGGTATGCGCCGTCATGGACCGACCAGGAAAGGTGCTCGGATACCTGGGCAGGCTGATAGCGTTCGACCACGGCCTGCAAGCGCGATAGATGCGTCTCGCAAATACCCTCGGCAGAACCAAGTGAAAGCCCGACACCATGAAGGGAAATCGGGTAGGCGCTCCGAAGCGTCTCCAGATCATCGGCGGCGGCGCTGTCATTCATGAAGTTCTCTGCATGAACCTCCAGCCAGCCGACCGATGGCCGCCGCTCAAGCATCTCCGCGATGTGGGGGTGACGCAGGCCTATGCCCGCGTTGGCGGGGAGGCAAGATACTTGAGCGAATGCGGTCATTATAGTCTCCATCGGTCGGCGTGGCGGATCTTCGGCATTACTTGCTTGCAGGCTCAGCTGTTCTTGGGTTCGGTTGAGCCGCCCGCAATTTTGCCGCACGCTCCGGCTGGCAGATAAATCCAGGCATCGGCCTGCTGGTCGGTCTTGGACGTGCCGGCACAGGAGCTGTTTGCCGTCTGGCAGTCGTTCTTGCCTGCGCTGACGACGCCGTAGCACTTCTCGAACTTGAAATCCGGCTTCGGCGCCGGACCGGTCTGAGCGCTGGCGGTAGCTGCCGCCAAAGTGGCGGCGGCGGCGACGGCGGAAAGAACCAGGTGCTTCGTGTTGATCATTGGAAGTCTCCTCATTAAAGGTTGCGCATTGCGTAGGTTCATCGGAGGCAAGGCGGTTGCCTGCCCTGCAACCAATGTCGTCCGCTGCCGTTTGAATCTGAAATGCCAATCAGTGATGGTTTCGATAGAGCTGACGTATCGGGCATCGAAGGCGATGAAAAAAAACCTCCCGATTTCTCGGGAGGCTCCGGCAAACAGTCCGAAAGGTGCAGGGAGGGACGTGAATAGCTTGTGGGCTAGAGGAACCGCGCCTGGATATCGATCGTGGTTTCCTTGCCGATGTTCTCAAAGTTTTCCTGGAGCCAGAGCCCGGCCCGCTCGCGGCCCGTATCACGCAGCATGGTGAGAAAAGCCCAGTCGGCGTTGAGTTTGCTGCGGGCGCCCAGTTCCAGCATCACATCGTCGGCAGCGATCCCGTGTATCAGCATGCGCTTCAAATCAAGCTTGTTATCAACATCCTTATCGATCAGGTCGCTGACGAAGGCGATCGCCCTCATTTCGCGCATGAGCGACGAGTTGAAGCTGATTTCGTTGATGCGACTCATTATCTCGCTCGAAGTGCGGGGCACTTCTTTTCTTTCCAGCGGGTTGATATGCACGATCAGAACATCCCTGGTCGCACAGCTATAGATCAGGGGGAAGATCACCGGATTCCCCATATAGCCACCATCCCAGTAGGACTCGCCGTCGATCTCGACCGCCTGGAACAAGAACGGAAGACAGGCGGAGGCCAGCACGGCATCGCTTGTTAGCTGGGCATTGTCGAACACCTTGATCTTACCTGTACGTACGTTCGTGGCCCCCAGGAACACCTGTACTGGACAGGCGGCATTCCGAAGCACGTCGAAATCGACCGACTGCTCCAGCACCCGGCGCAACGGGTTCACGTTGTAGGGGTTGAACTGGTAGGGCGAAAACAATCGCGAGACCACGTCGAACCAGAGAAACATGGGGGAATGGTCCAGCGACCAATCCTTCATCGCGCGGTCAAACTCCGATGGCTGTAGTATACCGAAGGCCGCCGCGTGGCTGATCCGACGCCAGAAGTTCGCAAGCGCCTTCTTCGCGCCTTCCCGCCCGCCCGCGGCCAAACCATAGGCCAGAACAACGGCGTTCATGGCGCCGGCGCTGGTGGCGGCAATGCCTTCGAATGAGAGGCGGTCATCTTCCAGCAAACGGTCGAGTACGCCCCACGTGAACGCTCCATGGGCTCCGCCGCCCTGAAGAGCCAGGTTCAAGGTCTTGGTTCCAGGAACGCAGCCGCAAACACCGTGGTCCGGCATTTTGGTCCCGGATTGCGGCGATCTGGATGTCTGAACGTTCATCGCTTTTCTCCTTCTCCGGCCTCTCGGCATCGGGGGTTAATGCGCCGTCCAGCCGCCGTCGACCGGCAGGGCCGCGCCGGTGATCGACGCGCCGCCATCGGCGCAAAGGAATGCGGCAAGCGCGCCGATTTCCTCGACGGTCGCAAAACGCTTGTTGGGCTGCTGAGCCAGGAGGATCTGACGAATAACCTCCTCGCGCGGAATGCCGTGATTCTTGGCTTGGTCCTCGATCTGCTTTTCCACCAGAGGAGTCCAGACGTAACCGGGACAAATGGCATTGCAGGTGACGCCCGCCTCCGCGCCTTCAAGAGCGACGCATTTGGTCAAGCCGATAATGCCGTGCTTGGCCGCCACGTAGGCTGCTTTGAACGGTGAGGCGATCAACCCGTGAGCGGAGGAAACATTCACGATCCGCCCCCAGCCACGTTGTTTCATGCCGGCGAAGACCAACCGGGTCATATGGAAAGCCGAGGACAGGTTGATGGCGATGACCGCATCCCACTTGTGCGGCGGGAAGCTCTCGACGGGCGATACGTGCTGAATACCTGCGTTGTTGACCAGAATATCGACCGGCCCGAGGGCATCGTTGGCGTGCGCGACCATGCGCGCGATCTGTTCAGGACTGGACATGTCGGCGCCGTCGTATGCCACGTCGACATCATTCTGCAGGGAGAGCTCGCCGCGAATCCGCTCAATCTCCTCGGCGTCGCCGAAGCCGTTCAGCAACACTGCGGCACCGTTCTCTGCAAGCGTTCGCGCTATGCCTAGCCCAATGCCGCTGGTGGAACCGGTCACGATCGCAACCCGGCCTTCCAGAGCGCGCCGGCGGCGTGCGGAGGGGCGAGTGGCGAAACTGGTGTCGTACATTTTTTACCTCCTTTGAAAACTGTATGCCTGTCTGAAGGGGCAGGCCGATAGGAGGACGATGCGCTTATCCGGCTCGCTGGTGAAATGCCGCCGTGATATGATTTCGATAGCCAGGGAGTATTGGATAAAGATTGGCTCGTTGGTCCAAGATTGGAAAGTTGCGGTGAAAATGGCACCTCGAAAGGACTTAGCGCCATGGAGATGCATCACATCCGATACTTCCTCGCGGTCTGCGAAACATTGAATTTCACGCGGGCTGCGGAGAAGTGCAACGTTACTCAACCGGCGCTCAGCCGCGCCATTCAACAGCTCGAAGACGAGATCGGCGGCCTGCTTCTGCGCCGCGAAAGGGGTCTCACTCACATTACCGACCTCGGCGCGCTGCTCCGGCCGCGATTGGCACAGATCCTGGAAAGCGCCGAAGGCGCGAAACACGATGCTAAGCGTTTCCTGACCTTGGAGCAGGCAAGTGTGACTTTGGGTATCATGTGTACCGTCGGCCCTACCCGTTTCACCGGCCTGCTGGCCGACTTTCAGGCCCGGCATCCCGGTATAGAGTTGAAGTTGATCGAGGGAATGCCTGGGGCGCTCTGCGAGCAGCTTGGCGCAGGCGAGCTGGACGTCGCGATCATGAGCGACCCAGACGGCTTTCCCGAGCGTTTCAACAGCCATACCCTTTACAGGGAACGCTTCGTTCTGGCCTTTCCCTTCGGACACCGTTTTGCAGCCATGAGCGAGATCCCGGTCGCCGCAATCCACGGCGAGAATTACCTTCGGCGATTGAATTGCGAGTACCGCGACAACCTGCTTTCGCTCTGCCAGGTGCAGCATGTGGGCTTGCATCTGGCTTACGCCAGCGAGCGTGAGGACTGGATTCAGAACATGGTCGCCGGCGGTCTGGGAATCTGTTTCATCCCCGAGTACAGCGCCGTCCTCCCTGGCATCAAGACGCGCCCCGTCGTCGAGCCGGATGTCTGGCGGGAAATTTCGCTGGTGACCGTTTCCGGGCGCCGTTTCTCGCCTGCGGTCGCCGCCTTCGTGCAGGCGGTCAAATCCTATAAGTGGGCGCCGCCCGCGAGTGGCGCGCGGCTAAGCGCCGCTTGAATCCGAATCGATAACCCTCAACGGTGACCGCGGGGCGTTGCCAGCCGCGTCGCGCATACCAGCGCCAGCAGCAACGCGACAACCAATCCCGCAACGGTTGCCGGCCAGCCGAACAAACTGAAGAGCTGACCCAGGACAGCGCTACCGAAAAGACCTCCGCAGTAATAGGACGCCAGATAGAGCCCGCTAGCCGCCCCGCGGTCACCGGTTGCGGCGCTGCTGACGTATCCGGTTGCAGCCGCCTGGGCGAAGAAGGTGCCGACGGCGACCAGCACAAGCCCCAACAGGACCGCAGATAAGCTTGGCAAGAGCAAAAGCGGCAAGCTGAAAAGCGCCAGCGCCAGCGCACCCAGGAAGGTCGGCCGCGACCCGAAACGCTGTACGGCGCGACCGGCCAGGGGGGTGGTTATGATAGAGGGTAGAAAGACGAAGTAGACAAACCCAAGCTGCATGGCATCGAGCGCCAGCGGTTCGGCGACCAGCAGGAAATTTACATAGGTGAAGGCGCCGATGAAAACGAACAGGATCAAGAATCCCAGCAGAAAGGCCGGGCGCAACAGAGGGTTGCGCAGATGCTCGGCCCAGGCCGCGAAAATCGGCGGGCGCGGTCCGGCATCCGCCATCATAGGGGTGACTCCACGCAGGCTATAGAAGACCAGCAGAGCACCCGCCAGATTAAGTCCCGCAAGGATCGCGAAGTTGGCTGAAAGCCCAAGATGATCGGCAATGGCCGCCGACATCAATCGACCCAGGAAGTTACTGGCGACGTTGCCGGTCACATAGGCGGCCAGGGCGCCCGCTTTCTCCTCGGCGCTGCATTGCTCCGCCAGATAGGCGACCGTCAGCGTGAAGGAGGCCGACATGAAGACGCCCTGCAGGACACGAAGAACCGTGAAGGTCGCCAGATCGGGCATGGTGGCCAGCAGCAGCGTCGGGACCGCCAGGAGCGAAAGGCTCACCCAGATACCCTTGCGGCGATTGATGCGGCGGCTAAAGAGCGCCACCAGCAACCCGGAGACCGCCATACCGAACGTGCTGGCGTTGACGGCGACCCCCATCTCCGCCGGCGTCGCATCGTAGGCCGCCGCCAGGCTCGGCAGGATTGCCTGGGCGGCGAAAAGATCGATCAAGGTCAAGAAACTGATTACGCCGATCACAAGCGCCCGGATGCGGCGTGCAGTCGCTTGGCTGCCTCTGACGGTCGGGGGAAGCGTGGAAACGGGGGTTATGCTGGACATGGCGCAATTCCTTGCAACAAGAAGCGGCGTGGCGCCCAGTCGCAAGAACCGAAGTTGCTAGGACCAAGAGCGCCACGGACGCTAAACAACGGACGATTAGATGGGGATGACGCAGGAACCCGAGGCGACGGCTGAGTCGCGGTCCTGATGTCACCACCGATTACATGACCTTCGCGTCGTCCTTCTTGACGTGAAGGATGTCACTGGAGATCAGCACCACAGGTTCGTTGCTGTTGTTCTTCCACCAGTGCGCCAGCCCGACGGACTCCTTGGCCGCGTCGCCGGCCTTGTGCTCGATCGGCACCGCACAGTTGCTGGAGTATTCAGTGATGGCGCCGGACACGATGTAGATCAGCGCCGGACGCTCGCCGTGCGAATGCCAAGGCACGACACCGCCGGGCTCGACAACCAGACGGCGCATACGGAACTGCGTGTCTTCCAGTTTTACCGCCTGGGTCGCCAGGTCGATATGGCTCAGCACCGTGTCGGAAACGCCCTTGGGTTCGGTCTCGCCGGACTGGCGAACGCCCTGTTTAACCTGGTCGGCCGGACATTCTCCGGCGGAAGCGCCGGGCGAAAGCAGGGCCGTCGCGCCGAGCAGCAGCCCGGCGACAAGAAACCGCGAACCGCGGCCGATAGCGAAGTGGGTCATGGCAGTAAACTCCTTTGCTCAAAGCCGGTTGCGCCGGACGCGGGCAACCTGATGAGCAAAGGTAGGGAAGGCTCCGCCTCGCGTGAAATGCCGTTCCCCTGTCATTTCGATAACCGGAATGTATGGTGGGAAGAAAAAAGACAGGGCCCTCTCGCCAGGGCGGCATGTTTGGGAGGATGTGAATGATGGCCAAAGAGGAAAACTTCCAGCTGGAGGGCGATGCGCCGCGCCTCTACGAGGCTGAAAAGGTTCCCGCAATCTTCACGGCGCTTGCCGAAGCGACGCTCGAACGCGCTGGTGTCACTGCTGGTGCGCGCGTGCTCGACGTCGCTTGTGGAACGGGGATTGTGGCCCGTCTTGCCGCTGCGGCAATGCCGCCGGGCAGTATCGTCGCCGGTATCGACCAGAACGCGGGGATGCTCCGCGTTGCTGCGGCGGTGGCCGAACAAACGGGATTGGTCATAGACTGGCGGCAATGCGATGTCTGCGCCATGCCCTTCGCGTCCGCAAGCTTCGATCTGGTCTTTTGCCAACAGGGATTACAGTTTTTTCCGGACAGGGCCGGGGCATTGCGCGAGATGGCGCGTGTGCTGACTCCTCGTGGCCGCCTGGCGCTAACCGTCTGGAAGTCAGTCAGTCCCTATGGCGCGGCGCTTTCGAGGGCTCTCACCAGATTTGTCAGCCGCCGCGCAGGAGAGCGCGCTCTGGCGCCCTTTTCATTCGATGAGACGGACGAAATTGCCGTCCTGGCGGGTCAGGCGGGATTCATGGACGTGAAGTCGGAATGCTTTACGATTCTGAGGCGGATGGGACCGGCCGAGGAGTCAATTCTAGCCGACATCGCAGGCATGCCCTACGCAGGCGAAGTGGCGGCAATTGCCGCCGACAAGAAAGCCGCTCTCGTCAATCAGGTCGCCGGAGACCTCAAAGATTTCAAAGTGCCGGGCGGGTACGCTATCCCCTGCGAAACCTTCCTCGTCACCGCCACGCGCGCGGCCTGAAAAACGACGCGGGCAACCTGATGAGCAAAGGTAGGGAAAGCCCCGCCTTGGATGAAATGCCGCTCCTCTGTCAATTCGCTAGCCGGAATGTATTGCGGGGGGTGAGGGATGAGAAGTGGTCAAGGTGTTTTCAGTTGCCCTTTTATCTCTTTCTCATAACGATATTTTCTTCCTAAATTGCACAACTTATAGTACCAGCATTGTTCTGATTTCAAGGCAAGGAGGGTTGTATGAGAGGGATTCTGTTTGCGGCCTTAGTTGCGGTCTTCAGCCTTGGGCCGAACCACGTCAACGCAGGCAAGATGTCAACGCCCGTGCTTCAGAGCAAAGTTCTAGAACATGGCGGGGGATGTCGGAAAAGCTCGCCGCCCGGAAAATGCTGCCACATGGACCGGAAAGTCGGCATCGTACACTGCCACTAACGCAAAAAGCGGATCATCGTTCTGCAGAAAAGGCGGCGAAGGTTACCAGGGCTCTAACAACGAATTTTCGATGCTCTGCAATTAACCATCGGGGCTCGCTATGTGAGTTTAGCGAACCATCCTTGGATTCAAGAAATTTGTCCTGACCCTCAATCAACTGCCGGGAAGTCGGGGACATCATTACCCGGCCGCCTAGATCAGGATCCAGAGATAGATCCCATAGCCAGCCAAGAAGGTGGCGCCTTCGAGGCGGCTAATACGCCAGCCCGTGACGGCAAAGCACACCAGCAGCAGGGCGGTCGCCAGCATGACCCAGATGTCGAAGGCCTTGATCTCCGGCGGCACGGGAACCGATGCGACGGTTGCCGTCACGCCTGCGATTCCAAGGATGTTGAAGATATTGCTGCCGACGATGTTACCGAGCGCCACATCGCCCTGGCGGCGGATGGCCGCTAGCACCGAAACCGCCAATTCCGGCAAGGAGGTGCCCACGGCGACGAGAGTCAGGCCGATTACGCTCTCCGACACGCCGAATTCCCGTGACAAAACAACAGCGGAACCGACCAGTAGGTTGGCACCCACCACTACGGCCGCAATTCCCCCAAAGGCGACCAGTAGGGCAAAAGGCAGAGCCATGCCTCCCGGTTTTCGTGGCGCCAAAACCTCTCCCTCGGCCAAATGCATGCGGGCGGAGGCGTCCTCTCGCCTGCGTTCCGCCAAGAAGGTCCAAACCGTGTAAGCCGCTAGCAGGCCGAGGAAGACAATCCCAATTAGGCTGGACAGCGTGCCCAGAATGCTGACCGCCACGAGCAGTAGGCTCGCCCCGACCAGCACCGTGCCGTCACGATGGAACGCCGCCGGTGTTATCGAGAGCGGCAGGATTACGGCGGAGACTCCCAGGATCAGCAGAATGTTGGCGATGTTGCTGCCGACGATGTTGCCGACCGCGATTCCCGGGGCACCGATGAAAGCGGCCTCCAGGCTGGCTACGAGTTCCGGGGTTGAAGTTCCGAAACCGACGAGTGTCAGCCCGATCAGAAGGGGCGAGACGTTGAGCCGTTGCGCCGCCTCAACGGCTCCCTTCACCAAGGCTTCGCCGCCGCCCAGGAGCAGCAATAGGCCCGCCGTCAGTTCCAGCCAAACCAAAGAATCCTCCCTTGGAAATCTTCCGCTCTGTAGCGCACGCTCGATGAGACGGCTTACACCCTGTATCAGGGCCAAGAAGATGTCGTGACGACCTGACGGAAACTCAAGAGAACGATGACGCCGCCGACCAGGGTCATGATCAAGCGCTCTGGCAGATACCGGGCGGCATAGGCAGCGACCGGAGCGGCCAGGACACCGCCCACAATGAGACCTCCGATGATCGGCCAGGGCTGTAGACCTATGGTACCAAGGAACGTGACCGAAACAACGGATGCGACGAAAAACTCGGCCGCGTTGGAGGAACCTATGGCAAGGCGCGGTGTTAGTCCCCGCCCGACCAGTGTTGAAGTGACGATCGGCCCCCATCCGCCGCCACCAGCCGCATCCAGGAACCCGCCGATAGCACCCAAAAAAACCATGTGACGCATCGGCTGCCCACTGTCGCTCCGACGTGGCCGCAGCGCTTTGATCAGGATAATGCAGCCCATCACCAGAAGGTAGGCACTAACCGTCAGCATGATCACGTCACCGGGAGATATCACAAGGACGTAGGCCCCGGTCGCGCCGCCAAGCATGCCAGAGAAGGCGAGTGCAGCAACAAGGCGCGGACGGATGTTGCCGAGCCGCCAGTGTGAGAGAGCGGAAGCGCTAGTGGTGAATACCTCTGCCACATGGACGCTGGCGCTGGCCGTGGCTGGTCCCACCCCCAGACCCAGCAGCACGCTCATACTGGTCAGGCCATAGGCCATGCCGATGGCGCCGTCCACGAGCTGGGCCAAGAAACCGACCGCGACGAAGAGCAGAAAGTCCTGCATCGCACCCTCCGCCAGTAGTGAGAGCATTCTACTCTGGAGGAAGTCTGTGCGATATGGCGCTTAAAGGCAGGCCAGCAGGAATGAAGATTGGCGTCCCCGGCAGGATTCGAACCTGCGACCCTCAGATTAGGAATTTTATTCTGAGGTTATGAACAAAGCCGCATAGTTTACGCTGATACCCTGTATTAGATTGTTTTCATTGATAGAACATATTTTTCTCTTACGCCAATCCAACCCGTAAGACTCTTGCATTTCGCTGTCAGTTGCTTCCATATTGCTTCCAGATTCGATTTAAGGACGCAATATGCCGAAGCTCACTAAGCGTACCGTTGATGCCCTGCAGGCAACTGAGAAGGACTTCTTTCTATGGGATAGTGAACTCCCTGGCTTCGGGGTTCGGGTCATGCCTTCGGGTCGCAAGAGCTATCTCATTCAGTATCGCGACGCTGGGCGGCGTACCCGCCGCAAGGGGCTCGGCAAGCATGGTGTGGTTACAGCTGATGAGGCGCGAACGGAAGCCCGCGCCCAACTGGCTGCCATAACACAGGGAAGTAACCCGGCGGAAGAGAAGCGCAAGAAGGCGATCGCGCCTGATATCGCTGCGTTATGTGAGCGCTTCATGTCCGAGCATGTCGCCCATCGCTGCAAACCGAGCACCCAAAATGAGTATCGACGCAACATCGATCGCTTCATCAAACCCGCTCTTGGCAAATATAAGATTGAAGAAGTGACGCGGGCCCAAGTCTCAGAACTACATCAACGGTTCCACGATAGGCCGTATCAGGCAAATCGGAACCTGGCTGTACTATCGGTCATGTTCAATCGGGCAGAACTTTGGGGGCTACGCCCCGATGGCTCCAACCCTTGTCGTCATATCCGAAAGTATCCGGAGAAACAGCGGGAACGCTATTTGACCGATGCTGAGTTGAGTAGGCTGGGCGCGACACTGCAAGAACTGGAAGCGTCGGGAGAGGAGTCGTTAGCTTCCATCAATGCCATTCGGCTCTTGATCCTGACTGGCTGTCGCCTGGGAGAAGTCTTGACCCTGCAATGGGACTATATTCGGGAAGACGCCATCTGGCTTCCAGACTCAAAGACGGGCGCAAAGAAGGTCTACCTTGGCCCAGCAACGTTAGAAGTCTTGGAACAAATCGAACGGCTACCTGACAACCCTTATGTAATTACAGGGATTAAACCGGGCTCCCACCTCATCAACCTACAGAAGCCCTGGCGACGTATCCGAGCCAAAGCAGGTTTGGTAGATGTTCGCATCCATGACCTGCGCCACTCCTTTGCGTCTAGCGCAGTTGGTATAGGCGAGAGCTTACCCATGCTAGGGAAGCTTTTAGGACACACCCAGCCGCAAACCACAGCGCGCTACGCGCACCTGGCAGACGACCGAATGAAGGCCGCAGCCAGTCGCGTCTCTTCCGAGATCGCAGCGAAACTCTTAGTTGCGCAGTGAGACCCAACACATGCCGAGAAACTTTTTGGGCCGTTAGGTATCACCAAGTTCAAGGTCATTTATATTTTGTACATGCTAAAACGGAACATCGTGCAATGGATTGGTTTTGAAAAAGCGATAGTTTGAGTTCAGATGTATTGAACTCGAAAGGTCGCTTGGATTTCAAAGAAGTGGGCATATGGACATCGAAAGAATCAACTCCTCCTCGGCAGGACTCGCAATAATCGGATGGTTTGCCGGACTTTCCTATTACAACTGGCTTGCTTCTGACCCAACAAGCATGCCGATTTGGGCGCATGCCGTGCTCGTGATTGGTGGCATGTTTTTCGCCTCCATCGTGATTGGCGGTGGGTTAGCTTTGTTGGCGGCCGGCCTAACAAGGGCATTGACTGGCAAGATGGACGGGAGCTCAGATGTGTTTTCGTCGATGGCCTTTGTTAGTCCAGTGGTTGCGTTTTTTGCTGCTAAATACGGTCTCGGTCTTTTTCAATAGAGCTTGCTAATCGGGGCATGGTTTGTCGTTAAGGCCATCGTTTTACGACATAACCTAAGCAGCGAATGTGACGTGTCCATTTTCGTCAATCGGCCATGTGGGGTTATAGGCTATTTCCCATGCGTGATCGTCTGGGTCTGCAACGTAGCCTCTAAACCCGCCCTGTGGCGGCTCATCGGCGGGGCGAAGCAATTTGCCACCAGCATCAACAAGTCTCTGCATCGTAAGCTCTACGTCTTCACGAGAGCTAACATTATGGGCGAGCGAGAATGCAGCAGGGCTATTGAGCGAATCGCGTTGAGTATCTTTCGCCAACTCACTGCCAAGCCATGTTCCGAAAACAAACCCGTTCATTTGGTAAAATGCAATTTCTTCATTCTCGAAAATTGGCTTCCAGCCAAAGCCATCGCTATAAAACTGCTTTGACCTCTCAAGGTCTGCGATGCCGAGTGTGATTACAGAGATTTGTTGTTGCATAGCAGAATCCTTTCGTTCTTTCCTCACACCATGCGAGCGGTGGAGCGGCGGCAATAGGGCAATGATGCGCTGCTGTACTGTTTGCTATTAAACCGCCTTTCCCTCAGTAGCTATTATAGGTGAACCCTGCCATTCGACTCCCAGGGGGTCACAAGTGACTCTCAGCCTATTACTCTCCGTCTGCGCTGACCGCCATACTCGACGCACAACCCTGTATTATAGAGCGCCGGTATATAAACGCTGGATTGAGGTGCCGTTCGCTATTGGCTATAGGCGTTGGTGTAATACCGAATGAAGCAGGAATGATCTGGTGGTTAGAGCAAAACCCAAGAAGAAATGGCGCCCAGAGCTGACCGGAAAACAGGACGGGCTGGCTGCTGACGAGCTCAGACACCTTGCCCGCATGTTTCGCGGGAAGTCCGGCGCATCACTCGATGAGATTGAAGACGAGCTCGAACACTGTGTGATGGAAGCACAGTTTGACGCGGGAATGAGCCCACCGCCTTCAATGGCTGAAATCCGATCGGCACTCACTCGGCTATCGAAGCGGCTACAATCTGTTGAACAAGCCTTTGCAGACCTCGACACAGAATCCATCATGCATTTGGAGCGGGCTCTCTATGAGACCCCTTATGCAAGCGACAGAGACCCTCTGCCAAAGCCCGATCCGATGAAGAAAAACGTCCCCACTTTGCAGCACACGATAATGTCTCTCGTAATGGGTCGCCTCCTTACCTCCTCGAGTACCCTTCAAACCGCGATCCAGGGGCTATTGTCCGGTGATCAGTTGAAGGCCGGTCGCGCCGGTCGAAAAAGCGACGATGGGCTTGATACTCTCATCGAAGGGTTAGCCAACGCCTATGAGCGGTTTGTTGGAGAGCCTGCCCGCAGCGGGATTTCCTATGACCGTCATGCACGGCTTTATGACGGGTCGTTTTTCCGCATAGTCGAAGAAGCTCTTCGCTTAGGCTTGCCCGAGAAATCTGCAACAAACGCGGCTCTCGGGAAACGAATTGTTCGCGCTCTGAAACCAAAATAGCCCCACCGAATGGGGTAATTCTGACCTTCCAATCGCTGGTCATTCATCAAGCTCTCTCTCAGATTTGGTTGCGTGGTCGTAAACAATTCGAGGTATGAGAAATGACACCTACAGAACTAAACCAGGTTGCTTCGCAGGCTTACTACGATCAGCTCTTGAAAGAGCGAGAAGCGGCAGAATTTTTGGGCTTCACAGTGCGCGCATTGCAGAATTGGCGTGTTCGCGGTGGCGGACCTGAATTCATCCGCAGCTCCAGTCGCGCAATCCGTTATCAACGGCGAGACCTGATCGCCTGGGCCGATGCGCGCCGGTGCCGCACAACCACCGACGCGGCGTAACGCCCTTACCTGTTTTGCCCTGGCAGGGTTGGTCGCTCTGCTAGGGATTTTGGGGGTGGGAGCGGACCGGCAAAGAGAGGCGTACAGCTTGCTCCAACCGATCCAAACTCACTCAAAAGCGAGGGCGGGAACCTACCCGCCCTCGCCCTTTCCTACCCACCCCTAAAACTTAATGCGACCTCGACCCGATAGGGTCGAAATAAAGCGCCCGCAAGGGCGCTTCTCTTACCAAAAAAGCTAGATCAGCACGACAGGCGACGCCTGTAAGGAGGGGTCCTTGTAACACCCCTCCCTTCAATTACTCCAACGTAGTGGAGCGTACGAAATGTATCATCTTCTCTATGCCGGGTTTGACACCCTCGATGTGGCCTTTGCCGGAGCCCTGCCGATAGAAGCCCTGGAAGAACTGGAGCAGGCCCACCTGAAAGCCCAGGAGAGCCAAGAAGACAGCTTGCTAACGCTTGGCCCCGGTAAGCTCGACATGCATGTCAAAGGCTATGGCTCCAAGGGTGGCTATGCCTATGTGATGGACACTGGCCCCACTGGTATCATCTGGAAGGTGAAGAAGAACAACGATACCCACCAGTGGAACCTTTTTGCCTCTCCCCGCGCAACTTTGCTCCTCAGTCACGGCTATCAAGGCACCCGCTATAAGCTCTATGCCGAGCTAGAAGCCATGGGCGCCAAGGTCACCAATCACAGCATCAACCGGGTCGATTTCGCCATGGACTTCCGCACCAAGGGCTTTGAACTGCATCAAGATCAGTTTGTCGCCCATTCGCACACCAAGGTCTCGCCCCATTGGGGAGAGAAGCAAGACTACAAGGATCGCTCGCAGCCGAGCGCTGTCCTACGCGGCCGCCGTTTGGAATCGGTCACCATAGGCAAACAGCCAGGTCGCCAAATCATCGTCTATGACAAGCGGCGCGAAGCGACCGAGAAGCAAAAGTACTTCTGGTTTAAAGCTTGGGGCGAAGATCGCCATAACCCGGACTTGGAAGTATGGCGGGTCGAGGTGCGCGCCGGTAAGAAAGAGCTCAAAGACAAGTACCTGATACGAACCTTCCATGACTTCGAGACGGCCATAGGCGATGTAATCGTCAACTCATTGGATGAGGTGCGCTATCTGGATGATTGGCAGTCAGACAGCAACGTGACGCGGCAAGCCCTACACCCGCTCTGGACCGCAGCCCAGGAGGTAGCCAATCGCAATCTACTGGCCTTGCGCGCCGGTCTCACACCGGGACAGGTCAAAGCCTATGAGCTAGACCTTGCCAGGGAGCGCTACGCAGCAATGGCCTACAGCGGTGCACTCGGCCTAGCTGTTAGCTTGAGTATGGATGATGCGGAAATAGAGGCCAACCTACCCTCACTCGCTGCCGAGTGGGCGGAGATACGGTTGCATGAGGACAAACACCGCCATGAAAGGGCAATAGGTAGGATGAGGGCGCGGTTGCGCTTTAGTGCGTGAAACCAGCAAACCATCAGTTTAATGATGCAAAGGGTTACAATCGAATTACGGTTTGCGGCTGGACATTAGGCATTGCAAGCTGGCAATGATCTTACGAAACATTGCTTTTCATTTTTTAGAGGATTCGACGTGACCGAGCTGAACTTTAAAGGCAAGGAGTTCGTCTACAATCATCACCTAGCTGTCCCATTTCGACCGTTAATGCCAGATGAGAGCAAAGGCATAGGTCCCGTCGCACTGGACGGTAACTTGATCATCCAAGGTGATAATCTACATGCCCTGAAGGCACTCTTGCCCCTCTATGCGGGGAAGGTGGATTGCATCTTTATCGATCCACCCTACAACACCGGCAATGAAGGCTGGGCCTATAACGACAACGTCAATGCCCCGATGATCAAAGAATGGCTTGAATCTAATCCGATAGGGATAGAGGACGGCCTGCGCCATGATAAGTGGTGCGCCATGATGTGGCCCAGGCTGCGGCTCTTGCACGAGCTTCTTTCCGATACAGGAAGCCTCTGGATAACGCTTGACGACAATGAAATGCATCGCGCGAAGCAACTGCTGGATGAGGTTTTTGGTCTCGATGGTTTCGTTGCAACATGCATTTGGCAGAAACGCTTCTCCCCATCCAACGACGAGAAGTTTATATCGACAACTCATGATTACTTACTTGTATACGCCAAAGAAAAGGAGGTTTGGGCACGAGGGCTAATTCCCCGAACTCGAGAGCAGCTGGAATTGTATTCAAACCCTGATGGGGACGCACGTGGAGACTGGGCTTCCGACAACTATGTCTCCAATAAATCGAAGAATGAGCGTCCGAATAGCTGGTTCCCGATCACGCGACCTTATGATGGAAAAGAGATTTGGCCTTCGCCCACTGCTGTCTGGCGATACTCTCGCACTCAACACAAGAAGAATGTCGCGGAAGGTCGTGTATGGTGGGGTGAGGCGGGATTGAATGACGTTCCGCGGTTCAAACGATTTCTTTCTGAAGTACAAGACGGCGTAGTCCCGCAGACCTTATGGCGGCATCATGAGGTTGGTCATAATCAAGGGGCAAAGCAGTTCCTAAAGAAATTGTTTCCCGAACTTGATGATGTATTTCAGACTCCAAAGCCACTTGAACTATTGTTGCGGGTTCTACAAATCGCGAGCAGCAAAGACGCGCTTATACTTGACTCCTTTGCTGGCTCCGGCACCACGGCTCACGCTGTGCTTGAAGCCAACCGGCGCGACGGGGGCAACCGCCGTTTTATACTAGTAGAAATGGAAGACTATGCTGACCGGTTGACGGCGGAGCGCATGCGCCGGGTGATTAATGGTTATGACTTCAAGGGCACGCTACGAACCGAGCTACTTCGGGAGCGGCTGATTTGGCGCACAATCAGCAATGCCGGGGAGTTGGCCCACAAGGTCGAAGCCATTGAAAACCTTCACGGCCACGAGTACGACCGTATCAAGAAAGAAGTGAAGGACAGCGAACTGATCGTGACGGGAGAAAAAACCGTGGCCGAGCGCGCCGAGGGTCTTGGGGGAACATTCACCTATTGTACACTTGGTGAGCCGGTCGAGCTGGACAGAATACTGAGCGGTGAAACTTTGCCGTCATTCGACGGTATCGGTTCCATTCTCTTCCACATGGCCACTGCACGGGCCTTTGACCCAAGCGCTATGCGCCCGGATGATTTCTATCTCGGGAATACCGAAGGGCAGCATGTTTGGTTGATCTATAAACCCGATATTGACTGGCTGAAGACACCCGAATCCGCGCTGACGCTTTCGCGGGCAAAGGCGTTTGCTGCGACCGATCCGGACAGCCGCCATCTTGTTTTCGCTCCCGCTCGCTATGTCAGCCAAAAAATGCTGGCAGAGCAGAATGTGCCGGTGGAATTCGTCCCGCTACCCTTCGCACTTTATCGCATTGACCGGAGCTGAGCGCCATGTTTCGCCAGCTCGACTATCAAGATCGCGTGCTGACTACGCTCGACGACTATCTTGATTTTCTAAAGGGAAAGAAGACTCAAGCGGACAAGATCGCCGCTCTTGCGATTCAAAACCCCGATCTTGGCTTGACCATACCCGATTTTGCGAAGGAAGCTTGGGAAGCACTGAAGGTAGATGGCAAGCTCCCCGCATCCCGCGCCGCTATTCCATTTTCACCCCGAATGGACGGATGTAACCGCCCCGTGCCTAATACGGTGCTGAAGGTACCAACAGGTGGTGGTAAGACTTGGCTGGCAGTCTCCGCTGTCTCAAAAATCATGAGCCGCTATCTTGATCGCAACGCTGGCTTCATTCTCTGGATCGTGCCTAACGAGGCGATTTACACCCAGACCCTGAAACACTTGAAAGACCGGGAACACCCTTATCGGCAAGCGCTAGACCGCGCTGCCGCCGGGCGGGTGCGGATTATGGAAAAATCCGACCGCCTCGATGCCCGAGATGTTGAAACCCATCTGTGCATCATGATCCTCATGCTGCAATCGTCGAATCGCGAGAACCAAGATACGCTGAAGATGTTTCAAGATCGTGGCGACGTACACGGCTTCTTTCCGCCCGAAGGAGAGCAGCAAGCCCATAAAGCTGCACTGGACCATATTCCAAACCTTTCTGCATATTTCGCTGATACCCCCTGGCCAATGATCAAAGAGTCCTTGGGCAATGCCTTGCGTACTATCAGGCCCGTCGTCGTCATGGATGAAGGTCACCGCGCTGTGTCGGATTTGGCCTTTGCTACTCTCTATGGCTTCAATCCCTGTTTCGTTCTGGAACTTACCGCCACCCCGCAGGACGTTCAGCCGCGCGGCGGAAGAAATCCTCGCGAGGGGCGCTACGCCAACGTCCTGGTCGAAGTGACAGGACGGGAGCTGGACCGGGAAGGCATGATCAAGATGCCGCTCAATCTCGATCCCCGGCAAGGGAACGACTGGAAGGCTACCTTGAACGCCGCCGTTGCTAAAATTACTGATCTGGATAAAGAAGCCAAAAAGCTTCAAGCCGATACAGGGCGCTATATCCGGCCAATCATGCTGATTCAGGTTGAGCGCACAGGTGCCGATCAACGCGAAAGCGGTCATATTCACGCAGATGACGTCAAAGAATGGCTTTTGACTGCGGGCTTTGATGAAGCGGCAATTGCCATCAAGACAGCAGAGCAAAACGACCTAAACCAGCCCGAGAATCTCGACCTTCTCGCTCCGACAAACCGCGTCCGAGCGATTATCACCAAGCAGGCGCTTCAAGAAGGTTGGGACTGCCCGTTTGCTTATGTCCTATGCGCTCTTGCGGCTAACTCCAATTTGAATGCGATGACGCAGCTAGTCGGGCGCATATTGCGCCAGCCCGGGGCGATCAAGACGGATATCGCGGCGCTGGATGAATGCCACGTCATTACACATCGCGCCGATACCGCAACCGTAGTTGAGGCGATCAAGGACGGCCTGGAAAAGGACGGTCTTGGCGACTTTGTCTTGCAGGTTTCACAGGGCGATTCGCCGATGGGGGGCAAGGTAGCCCGAAATATTGACCGCCGCCCAGCCTTCGCTTCAACGGAAATCTATTTGCCCAAGGTTATGATCGCGGACAGCGGCGACGCGCGCGAATTGGACTATGAGACGGATATTTTGTCCTGCATAGATTGGCGTGGCTTTGATCCGACGACTATTGCCGCCAGAATACCCGAGAATGCGCAGGCCGCCGAGAGTCAGCTTCAACGTATCAAATTAGGCGATGACGGAGACGAACTGCTCGTCGGCGAAACGGTCTCAGAAAATTCCGAAACACTGACTTTCCAACCGGCCCATGCCGTCAGGATGATATCAGATATAGTTCCCAATCCTTTTGTCGGGCGGGAAATAGTTGGTAGCCTCTTGGCCGCCTTGACGTCGCGCGGGTTCGATGACGCCAAACTTGGTAGGCTTGCAAGCCTGATCGTCGAAGAGCTGCGCAAAGGGCTCGATTCCGAACGCGCGGTGCGGGCTGAAGCCCTATTCAAGGAAGAAGTGACGGCGGGGCGGATTCAATTTCGCTTGCGCCTGGACGGACGCAATTGGCGCATGCCATTTGCTATGGAAACGACTGAACCCGAGAATGCCCGCCAACTTCTGAGTAGATCAGGCGGAGCGCTTGAGAAGAGCCTTTTTACCCCGGTCTATGAGAACGAGTTGAATGGCGACGAGCGCGATGTCGCGGTCTATCTGGACGGGGAACAAGCTCTCTCATGGTGGCACCGGAATGTGGCGCGGTCGCAATACGGTATTCAGGGGTGGAAAAAAGCCAAAATTTATCCCGATTTCATCTTTGCAGTTCAGGGGGAGGGAGAGGCCAAGCGCATCCGGGTCCTGGAAACCAAGGGCGATCAGCTCGACAATCTAGATACTGCCTACAAACGAAATGTTCTGGCATTTCTTTCTGAAAACTTTGCTTGGGATGAATCAACACCGGCAGGTGAATTGGAGCTCATTCAAAATGATGGTGTGGCCGTTGAATGTACGCTCATCCTTATGAGCGAATGGAAGTCTAAACTTCCCTCTTATCTATGAGCTTGAGAAGCCACTCCCAATTACCTAACGACCGTCAAGTGCTTCCATATTGCTTCCATAAGCTAAAATCGGCTTTGGTCGTTTCTTTATAACTCATTGAAAAAATTGGCGTCCCCGGCAGGATTCGAACCTGCGACCCTCAGATTAGGAATCTGATGCTCTATCCTGCTGAGCTACGGGGACAGCAGCCGGATGGCGGCGGTTATACAAGAAGGCGGCCCGCCGCGTCGAGCCTTCTGGTGCGGCATTCTTCCTCGGCGACCGCTCATGGATTGCCCAGGTCAGGCCGCCCCGCGCCGTCAGTTGCCGGTCAGGCTGTGCAGCGGCACCATGTAATAGAGGCTGAGGACCTCGGTGCCAGGATTGCGATCGCCGATACCGGCGTTCGAGAGGTGGCTGACGGCAACGCCCAACCGCGCCTTGTCGTCGAAGATATAGGAAAGCTCGGCCTGGGAGCGGAACTCAAGCTCGCTGCCGAGGTCCTTGCCGTCGCCTTCGCTGTAATAGCCGGGTCCCGAGCTCAAGGTAAGCGCCACATGGTTCCCAAGCTTGAAGTCAAGCGCCAGACCGGCGCCCGCCCACACCGAACCGTCACTGGTTACTTCCAGGCCCGCGAAGGGCTTCAAGATGTCAAAGAAGCCTTGCCCGTGACGATATTCGATCCGGAAATCGGCCGCCTCGTCGTCGCCCAGATTGAAGTCGTACCAACCCACGCCCAGCGCAAGGAGGGAGGGATCGGACTCCTGCGCCGTCGCCGGTCCCGCAAGGCCGGTTACACCCAGCAGGCCCGCCAGGGCCGTCGCAATGGTCAGATTCTTAAAGTGTCCCATCTTCCCCCTAGGCTCCTCGTTGTTATTGGTTGCGCTCAAAACCCTACTGAACCCGAGGTGCCTTCACAACCGGGTTTTGAAGGATTCGGTCGCGCCGACCAGCGCGCGGCGGATCCCCGGCTCCAAGGCGGAATGACCCGCATCGTGGATAATCTCCAGCCGCGCCTCGGGCCAGGCGGTCTTCAGGTCGTGGGCCGAGGTGGCCGGACAGACGATGTCGTAACGACCCTGGACGATCACAGCGGGAATATCGCGAATGGCGCCGATCCGGTCCAGCAACTGGTTAGGCTCCAGGAAAATGCCATTTATGAAATAGTGGGCCTCCAGACGGGCCAGGGCCAGCGCCTTGGACGCACTGGCAAAGGCGGTAACGGTATCGGCGGAGGGTAGCAAGGTGACGCAGCGCCCCTCGTACTGGGCCCAGGCCCGGGCGGCGGGAAGGTGGACAGCCGGGTCAGGGTCGTTCAGGCGGCGATAGTAACTGGCCAGGATATCGCTCCGCTCAGCCCCTTCCAGGGGGGCCGTGAAATCGGCCCAGGCCTCGGGGAAAATCTGCTGGATTCCAGTCAGGAACCAATCGATCTCGGGCGCGCGACCCAGGAAGATGCCGCGCAGCACCAGTTCGCTCACCCGCGCGGGCTGCGCCTGGGCGTAGGCCAGCGCCAGGGTCGAGCCCCAGGAACCGCCGAACACCATCCAGCGTTCAATCCCCAGCGTCTCGCGCAGCAGCTCGATGTCGGCGATCAGGTGCTGTGTCGTGTTGTCCTTGATCTCGGCATAAGGTCGTGACCGACCGGCGCCGCGCTGATCGAACAGCACGATCCGGTAGTGTGCCGGGTCGAAGAAACGCCGGTGTTCGGGCCCGCAACCGGCCCCCGGGCCCCCATGCAGGAAGATGACCGGCTTACCCTTCGGGTTGCCGCAAACTTCCCAGTAGATAGAGTGGTGGGTGTCGACCGGCATATATCCCTGGTCATAGGGCTCAATCGACGGAAAGAGGTCTTGTTGCACCTTGTTTGCATCCCTCATCGAAGCTTGCCTCATAGCGTTGGCAAAGCATATCGGGGCCGTAGGGCTTTTGCACCCTTGCAGTGGAGAGGCTATTGGAAAAATCCTGCTTTGGTGACAAGACGGCTGCTGACCCTTTTGTTTGTCGTCGCCCTGGCACAGGCTTCCAGTATGAAAAGCGCCGCACAGAACCCTGAGGATGAACTCACACTTCCATCAGACCTGTCTGTCGCTGAATGGGGACGCGTGATCGAGGTGATCGACGGGGATACCCTGGTCCTGGCGACCGGGAAGCAGGTGCGGTTGGTCGGGATTCAGGCCCCCAAGCTGCCACTGGGGCGGGGCGGGTTCACCGCCTGGCCGCTGGCGCCCGAAGCAAAGGTCGCGCTGGAAGTCTTGACCTTGGGACGCGAGGTCGGGCTGGCTGAAGGCGACGGAGCCACACGTGACCGACACGACCGCAGGTTGGCCCATCTGGTAACGCGCGAAGGTCTCTGGATTCAGGGTCGCTTGCTGGAGATGGGATTGGCCCGGGTCTACAGCTTTTCGGACAACCGCGCCGGCGTGGCGCAGATGCTAAGCATCGAGCGGGCGGCGCGGGCCAGCGGCCGGGGTATCTGGAGCCACCCTTTTTACGGGTTGCGCAAGGCCAACGATCACGACGCCCTCTGGCCTCTGATCGATTCCTTTCAAATCATCGCGGGCCGCGTGGCAGCGGTTCACGAAGCCAAGTCGGCGACCTATATCAATTTTGGTGAGGACTGGCGTAGCGACTTCAGTCTTCGCATCGCCTCGGCCGACCGGCGCGCCTTTCGCGACGCGGGCATCGACTTGACGGCACTGGCGGGCAAGCTGGTGCGTGTACGCGGGTGGTTGAGCGCCTATAATGGCCCGTCATTGAAGGTTGACCACCCTGAACAGCTGGAGATTCTAGATTGATGATGTCCCGTATGAGCCCTTCTTTCTCCAAACTGCTCGCAACCGGGTTGCTGCTGATAACGCTGGCCGCTTGCAGTACCGCGCCCGGCACGGGTCGCAGCATCTTTACCGGCGGCATGTCCTCGGAAGATGAGCTTAATCTGGGGGCGCAGGAACATCCGAAGATGGTCGGCGCATTCGGCGGGCGTTACGACGATCCCGCTCTGCAGGCCTACATCGACAGCATCGGGCAGCTTCTGGTCAAAACCTCCGAGACACCGAACGCCACCTTCACTTTCACTCTGCTTGATTCGCCGATCGTCAACGCCTTCGCGCTGCCGGGCGGTTATGTCTATGTGACGCGAGGGCTCGTCGGGCTGGCGGAAAACGAGGCCCAGCTTGCCGGTGTGCTGGCGCATGAGATCGGTCATGTCACGGCCCGACACAGTGCCGAGCGTTATGGCTCGACGGTGCTGGCCAGTGTGGGCGTTGCCGCAGTCGGCATCTTGACCGGCAGCGGCGCCGCCGCCAACGCCGGCGGCACGGCAGCCCAACTCGCGCTCTCCAGCTATTCGCGCGGGCAGGAATCCGAGGCCGACGAGCTCGGTATCCGCTACATGTCGCGCGCGGTCTACGACCCGGATGCGATGGCGGGATTCTTGGAGAATTTGCAGGCAAACGACCGATTGGAGGCCGCGCTGTCCGGCAAGCCGGAAGCCGCCGACAATTTCAACCTCTTGCAAACCCATCCGCGCACCGCCGACCGGATACGCGAGGCGGCAGCCAGGGCTGGCGGCATCAAAGTTCAAGACCCGATCCAAGCCCGCGACATTTATTACGCAAAGATCGACGGTATGGTTTACGGCGACAGCCGGGCGCAGGGCCTGGTCAGAGGGCAGCGCTTTATCCACCCGGAGCTACGTTTCGCCTTCGAGGTCCCCGCAGGGTTCCGGCTGACCAATACGCCGTCCTCAGTAATTGCAAGGCACCCGGACGGCGCAGCGATCGCCTTTGACAACGCATCAAAGAAGGAAGCGCAGAACACCGAGGTTGGAAATTACCTATCCCGGGTGTGGGCCGCCAAACTCAATTTGAAGGATTTTGAGCGCATAACCATAAACGGTCTGGCCGCGGCAACCGCGACCAGCCGGATCAACACGCGCCAAGGCCCACGGGACCTGCGGCTTCTGGCTGTCCGCTTGGACAGTGATAGCATTTACCGGTTCCTTTTCTTCACGCCCACCGCGCAGACCGCCGCGTTGGCGAATGACCTAAGAGAAACGACCTACAGCTTCCGCAGGTTGAGCGAAGCCGAAGCCGCGGCAATCCAGCCCTACCGCATCCGTATTCATGAGGTTAGCAAAGGAGAAACCCTGTCCGGACTGGCCGCAACGCTTCCATTTCCAGACCACAGGGAAGACCGGTTACGCGTGCTAAACGGTCTAGCCGCGGGCGAGCCACTTCTCGTCGGGCAAAAGATCAAGCTGATCGCCGAATAATAGACGGCGATCAAACGTCAATGGAATCCTGCAGCGCGCCTTCGCTATCCAGGCAGGCGGCGATGAGCGGCCCGCCAAAGCCGCAGCCCGCATCGAGTGTTGCGCGATGGTCTTCCAGCAATAAGCCCGGATGATCGGCGGCGAAACCCCGAACAACCCGACGATAATTCCCATAGGGCTCGGAGATGCGCTGAAAACCCTGACCGCCCCACCAGAAGGTGTCCTTCTGGGCGTCCAGCGGACGCTCGGGCGCAATGCCGGCATGGACGAATAATAGGGCGCCGTCGTCGGTGAAGGCAGCGCGCCGAAGGGCGGCGAAAAACTGGTAGTGCCCCGGGTGCTTCTGCATTTGCTGGCGAAGCTGGCCGGACCACCGCGTGATGCTAATGACACCGCCACTGGCGGCGCGTTCGGCTTCGGCGCGCGTGCTTGCGTAAGCCTCAATGGTCGCCCCGACGCCCTGCTGCAACATCCATGCCAACACCGACCTGGGGTCGGTTGCGAATTGGAGTTGCAACATCTTTTGCCACATCTCCTCCTGACTGCCGCGCAGATAGGCTAGATCGCAGACCAAAGCGCCCGGGCGCGAAAGAAAAAGACGGCGAAACGAGATCGCTTCGTCCAAGGTCTCGCTGACTTGCGATCCGCGGCCGATCAGGTTGCCCAGATAAACCAACTGATCGCCCGGCTGCAGCTTGTCCGCCAGGATGTCGTGGAGTGCCATCAGGCGCGTTGCCTCGCCGTGGACGCTACCGACCGCCCACACGCGGCGACCGCCCTTGAGCACGGCAAACTTCTGCCGGTTTGTTGTTACAGCCTTTGTAGGGTTAACTTCGACCAACGAGCGCTCCTGATCGAACGAAAAGAGCCGGATGGAGTTTTCTCCCATCCGGCCCGAATCCATCGGGTCCCTCTAGCCTACGGACCCTTGCGCTGCGATCAAGCGCCGTTTAGGCGGCTGACAGCAGCTTTTCCAGTTTTTCTGCTGCCTTGATCTCGTCGATCTTCTCCAGCGCCGCCAATTCGCGGGCAAGACGCTCGACTGCAGCCTGATACATCTGACGTTCGCTATAAGACTGCTCCGGCTGATCGTCGCCACGGTGCAAATCACGCACGACTTCGGCGATGGCCACCGGATCACCCGAGTTGATCTTGGCTTCATACTCCTGCGCGCGACGGCTCCACATGGTCCGCTTCACGCGGCTGCGGCCCTTCAGGGTCTGCAGAGCGGCATCCATCAGCTTGCGGCTGGAAAGCTTACGCAAGCCAGAGTTCTGCGCCTTCGTTACAGGGACCCGAAGCGTCATCCGGTCCTTGTCGAACTTGATCACGATGAGTTCAAGCGAAACGCCTGAAATTTCTTGGGTCTGCACGCAGGTAACCCGACCGACGCCGTGAGTCGGGTAAACCACGTAATCACCGGCGGAAAATTCCATTTCATTGCTCATAATGCGGGGTCTCTTTCGTCCCTCAGTTCTATCCGGACCGAATTGGTTTCGGTCAACCTACAGCGATGACGCAACGGCTTTTGCTGCCGATTAACGCGTCACCAGACCTTTATGGCGCCCCCCATTTAAGGACGGCGCCGGTCCGAATAAACACGATGAATGATACGCAACCGCTGTTCCTCTATGCGCTTGCGCTGCCCAGGGACCGGTTCGCCAGCCCGAACGGACGGAGGGCCATACTTCCGGTTTGTCACTAAACCATCATACCCGTAAACGCGCCGGATTTCAACTGATGCTGCGGCGCAGCATCCAATGGCGCGACGGCTGGGGCTCCGCACCTGCCGGGACTAATCCCCAGCGCTATGTCGATTGATGCGTGGGGGCTGGCTACTTCAACTGCCCTGCCCGGGGTCGGCGCTGAAAAACTTCTCGAACTTATCCTTGGCGTCCCGATAGTCATCCGCGTCCGTCGGCACTTCGCCTTTACGCGTGATGTTGGGCCAGGACTCGCTGTAGTCCTTGTTGAGCTCCAACCATTTCTCGGCTTCAGGATCGCTATCCGGCAAGATTGCCTCCGGCGGGCATTCGGGCTCACAGACGCCGCAGTCGATGCACTCATCGGGGTGGATCACCAGCATATTGGCTCCCTCATAGAAGCAGTCGACGGGACAAACCTCGACGCAATCCATGTATTTGCACTTAATGCAGGCTTCCGTGACGATATAGGTCATTCCCTTACCCTCGGTTTCGGCTGTTGGAGCGTTCGGGATCAACCCTCACGCCGCTGTTTGCATTCCGTAGAACCTGATCCTTCTAGAACATTGCCTTGGCTATTCCAAGATGCCCAATGCGCGCAACGCACGCTTACGCGCCTCACCACTTTCACGGTCAGATACATAAATGAGGCCGGCAATGCGGCGCATCAAGTTCGCCTCATAGTCGTGCAACTCACCATCGGCATAAACGACCTGCCAGAGCATTTCCATCAATCCAAGGCGCTCATCATGGGCGAGCGCATCCTTGATATCGCGGGTGATGCCATACATTTCAACGCTTTGCGCCACATGTCCCCGCGCGGTTTCCAGAAGCGCCTCTGCTTTCACGTTGTCCAGCTTGAATCGCTGACCCAATAGCCGCGCCATGGCCTCCTGTTCCTGCGGCTCCAAGGTGCCGTCCTGCAGGGCCGCATGGGTCAACAAGCAGGCACAGGCCAGCTCCGTCGGCTCAAACGCATTCTCCGGCTCACTAACGGGGGCGCTCGCAAAAATCTTCTTCAGCTTCTGGATCATCGTGCATCTCACCTCTTGGCTTACTCATGCCATGTCTGTTCATGTCATCTCTGACCCAAGAGGTAGCCTCTAGTGTCTTGCACGGCAATAAAGGACCGCCTAGGGTCGGTTTTCATGGCTCGACATTTTCAAGATCGATCAGGTGAGGACAGCGGTAACGTGAAGCTGCACGCGCCCGCCACGAGGCGGAACAGGGATGCAATCTTGGAGGTTTTGCGCCAGGTCCTGCCGCACGAGGGCATTCTGCTGGAAGTGGCCAGCGGCACCGGCGAGCATGCTGCCTGGATGGCGCCTCAACTGCTTCCTCTTGTGTGGCAGCCCAGCGACGCCGACCCGGCGATGCGAGCGTCCATTGCAGCCCATAGCGAGGAAGCCAATAGCCCGAACATCATGCCGCCGTTGAACTTGGAGGTTCACAGCGATCTGTGGCCGCTATCGCGCGCCGATGCGTTGTTCTGCTGCAACCTCCTCCACATCGCACCTTGGACTGCTTGTGAAGCCTTGATGAACGGTGCTGCACGGACGTTGTCCCCCGGTGGGCTGCTGGTTATCTATGGACCTTTCAAGCGGAGCGGGGAACACACCGCGCCCAGCAATGCCGCCTTCGATCGACAGCTGCGGGAAGAAAACGCCGCCTGGGGCGTTCGCGATCTGGAGGCCGTGACTTCGAAGGCGAGCCTAGCCGGATTGGAATTGCGTGACGTCATTGAGATGCCGGCAAACAACCTCTCGTTGGTTTTCACCAGAACCTGAGCAATCTCGTGGGCGCTCGACCCATTGTCCCTGGCCCCATGCCCCCTGGTCACGCGCGCCCACGCCTCCGAGATCACGAAAACGTGAATTAACGGTGCTCGGCCTGCGAGCGACACTCGTTAAATTAACGATTGTTCCAAAACTTACGCGTTCAGGTACACTCCGTCGAATCGCGGGGATCAAATGGTCGAGTTCAAGGTTCATACGCAAGAAACAGCGCCTGACGATGCCAAACCTCTGCTGGAGGGCGCTGCCGGTAGGTTCGGCTTTGTGCCAAATCTGGTCGGCATGATGGCGGAATCGCCGCTTGTCCTGAAGGGGTACTTCACGCTTGGTCAGATGCTTGCAGACGGCTCCAGCTTTTCGCCCGCCGAGCAGCAGATTCTGTGGTTGACCATCAGCCGCGCGAACGATTGTCACTACTGTGTGGCGGCACATTCCACCGGCGCGGCAAAAGCAAAGGTCAAAGAAGACGTCATTGCTGCGATCCGCAATGAAACCGCGATCGACGACCCCCGCCTGGAGGCATTGAGACAATTTTCCACAAGGATGGTTGCCACGCGCGGGTGGGTGGGAGATGATGCGGCTGAACGCTTCATTGCAGCTGGTTTTGAGAAATCACAAGTCCTGGAGATCATACTTTTCGTTGCGCACAAGTCCATCTCCAACTATGCAAATCATCTAGCCCAAACTCCGGTGGATGCGGCCTTTACACAACGCACCTGGAAAAAGGCTGGTTAGTAAGCGACACGGAAACCGATTGGGAGAGACGGTCGTCCGATGGCACGCCCTATGGCCTTCAACAAGGATGAGGCTCTGGACCAGGCCGTAGGTCTGTTCTGGAACCGCGGATTCGAAGCTACGTCGATTCGAGACCTGACAGCTGAGTTGGGTATCACAGCGACCAGCCTTTACAACGCCTTTGGTGATAAACAGCAGTTGTTCTTGCTAGCCCTTGAACGTTACTGCCAACAACGCCAGTCGGCACAACTCGCGCAGCTGGACCTTGAGCCCTCTCCGCGGAAGGCGGTGGAGTTGCTGTTTCAGCACGCAATCGATGCCTACCTCAGCGACAAGGACCGCCGTGGATGTTTCCTGGCCAACACGGCGCTTGAACGGGCGCCGCATGACCCGGAGGTTGCCGCCGTGGTCCGGCGGGGGTTTGAAGAGGCCGAGAAATTTCTGGCTCGGAAAATCTCGGAAGCGCAAGCAAAGAACGAGATTGGAAACAAGCAGAAGCCAGCGATGCTTGCGCGCGGGATGCTTGCCGCGTTCCTGGGGCTTCGCAGCATGGTGCGGGCTGGCGCCTCCAAGTCCGAACTCCAGTCAGCCCTTTCCGGCGTCCTGAGTGTCCTAGATTAGGGTCCGCTACAAATCTTCCTTTAGTTTGCTGATCTGTCGGCGATCTTTCTTTGTGGGCCGCCCGCTGCCACGGTCCCGTGCGCCACTGGCCAAGGCCCTGTCTGCCGGGAGGCGTGTTTGAGTCTCGGGCGGCGACAAGTCTTCATAAAGCATTTGTGCTTCGCTGGCCGGACCTCGGCGCTCCGCTAAGGCCAGCACCCTAATCACCCGAATATGGTCGCCCTGACGGAAGGTCAGCACCTCGCCGCCCCTTAACAGGTGATGCGCTTTTAGAGTTAAGGTTCCGTCGACGCGCATCCCGCCAGCATGGCACTGCTTCGTCGCCAAACTTCTGGTTTTGAAGAAGCGAGCTCCCCAGAGCCATTTATCCAAGCGTTGGCTTTGTATCGTCATTTGATCACGTCTCAGCGTTTGTAGAGTTCTGCCAGCTTCGCAAAGGGAGAGTCCGGATTGATCCCTTGCTGCGACCCCTTGGGCGTTGAATCCCTTTTTCGAAGGCTTTGGCTGCCATCGCTTTTTCTGGATCGCTGGGGACTCTTTTCGTTCCCGCCAGCACCGGGCGCGGCGGGTGTTATCTTGCCCGCCTGTCGGGCTTTGCGCTTGACCCCACGATGCCCTTTGGGGGCGAAGGCCAGCGTTTCCAAACCCCGTGACGGATCCCCAGACATCTGAAAGGACAATGCAGGAAGCAGGCGGGAAAGCGCCTCTCGATCATTGCCGACGATTTCCGTCAACGCTGGTGTTGGACAGAACAAACCTTCCGGCTTCATTCGGTAAAGTGCGGCGCTTAGACGCTCAAGCACGTCCACACGCACGGCCAAAGTCCAACGGCGACCGGCAATTCTGCGCCAGCCACAGGCCAAGAGCAGCGATTCGGCCGCCGGCGAGTCGGACAAGATCTCAGAGGGCGCAGGAAGTGGTGGCAACGGCACTCCCCCCCACAAACTCCAAAGAAGCGCCTTGAGGGATTGCGACTCTGGCTTCAACAGCGCAGGTAGGAACAATGATTCCGCGCCAATGCGCAATCCAGCGGCTTGCAAGGTCTGGCGCTCGCCTCGAACAAGCTTTCGAACCTGCGACGCGACCGTGCGGCGCGGCAGGCAACCCAGCGATTCGACAAGCTGGTAGGCGAGGCCGCGCGCGTTCCCCTTCACATCCGCCTCCGCCAGATCAAACAGCGGACCAAGCCGGTTCCGCAGGAACACCCCAACCCAGCTTTCCAGCCGCTGTCGCATCCGCTCGCGCATACCCCCATCCAACAGATCGCCTTCGTCGATTTGCACTGCCGGATGCAGCCTGTCCCTGCCTTTGACCAAACGGCCGACCACATGTCCGCGCCAAGTGAGGCGCGTTTCGCCGTCCAGCAGGAATGAACCATTGTCATCCTGCTCGAGCTGTTGAACACGGCGCGGCACTTCGTCTGCCAAAACGCGGCGCGCCGCGGATTCAGCAGCCTTACGGTTATCCGGCTCCAGGTCCTCAGCCGGTTGAAAAGTAAAGCCCACAAGACGGCCTATCACTTCCCCTTCTAGAACGACCTCGCCATCCTTTCGTACACCTGCGAGTAACGCCGACGCCTTCCTTTGACGCCGCAGCAGAGCCGTCCCCTTTCGGTCCACAAACCGTTGGGTCAAGCGTTGGTGAAGGGCGTCGGAAAGGCGGTCCTCGACAGCCCGGGCCCGATCCTGCCAACCCTGACTATCATCCAGCCAGTCGCCCCGGTGTGTAATGAAGGTCCAGACCCGTCCCCGGGCAATGCGTGCCGTTAGGCTATCGATTTCCCCGTCCGTGCGGTCGATCGCCTTGAGCTGGCCCGCGATCCAGTCCTCCGGCAGGCGCCCCGCGCCCTTCAGCAGCGTCTGAAAGATTCTCGCAAGCAGGCGATTGTGCTGATCCGTCAGGGTTTTCTGGAAATCCGGAATCTGGCAGACGTCCCACAGCAACACTATGGTCGCCTCATCGGAAAGCAGGCTGACAACCGCCGGGTCCTTGAGCAGGGCGGCGAGGTGCAATTGATCTTCCGCCTCGCGCGCTCGGTAAAGACCCGCACGACCCGGCAGCGCCTCGAGGCTGCTCAAAAGCCTGGTCACACTGGAAAAATCGAGGCTGCGATTGCGCCAAGCCAAAGAGCGCAATGGGTCGAAGCGATGGCTCTCGACAGCCTCCACCAGCGCCGGGTCCAAGCCGCCCAGCTCAGCCGTTGTTCCAAAAGTGCCGTCACTCATGTGGCGGCCGGCGCGGCCGGCAATCTGCCCAATCTCCGCCGGTGTCAAGCGCCGCATTTCGCGACCGTCGAACTTACCAAGCCGGGCAAAGGCGACGTGGTCAAGGTGCAGATTGAGACCCATGCCTATCGCATCGGTTGCTACCAGATAGTCGACCTCCCCCGCTTCGAAGAGAGCAACCTGCGCGTTTCGGGTGCGCGGACTAAGGGCGCCGAGCACCACAGCCGCACCACCCCTCTGGCGGCGTATCAGTTCGGCAATCTGGTAAACATCGGCGGCCGAAAAGGCGACGATCGCCGATCGCGGCGGCAGGCGGGTCAGCTTGCGCTCACCCGCATAGGACAGCGTTGAAAAGCGCGGCCGCGAAACGACTTCGGCTTCAGGAACCAAACGCTGAAGCAACGGCTTTATCGTCGATGCGCCCAGAAACATCGTCTCCGCAATACCGCGCGCATGAAGCAGACGTTCGGTGAAGATGTGACCGCGCTCCGGGTCGCCGCAGAGTTGGATTTCATCGACTGCAAGAAACTCGACCTGCCGATCCGTCGGCATTGATTCGACGGTGCAGAAGAAATACCGGGCGCCCGGCGGCAAGATCTTCTCCTCACCCGTAATCAACGCCACTTGGTGCGCCCCACGCAACCTGACCGCGCGATCATAGTTCTCCCGCGCCAGCAAACGCAGAGGAAACCCAATCATTCCGGATCGATGCGCCAGCATGCGTTCGATGGCTAGATGAGTCTTTCCGGTGTTGGTGGGGCCAAGCAATGCGGTAATACCGCGACCGCCTGGGGAAAGGTTTGAGGGCTCGGATTCTGTCATAACGCCCAAAGGATCAAGACTTCTCGCTTAGATCGCAAGCCTTGTCGTAAGGCAGATCAACTTATGCGTCCCGGCGCTACGAGAGGAACGAACGCGACCGGAATCAGCTTGCGCGTTCGGAAGCTTCCATCCGATTGCTTGTCTACCGCGCACAGAGTCTGACCGCTCGGAAAAGACCGCCGCGGGTAGGCAGGCCCCATCGGAAACACAAGCGTCCCCCCAACAGCCAACTGTTCGCCCAATGCAGACGGCATTCTTTCCGCCGCGGCGGCGACGAGGATCGCATCGAACGGCGCTGCTTCCGGCCACCCCTGACGACCGTCGCCCTCCCTTAACACAACATCGGGCGATCCATAGCCAAGCGCTTCGAGCGTTTGCGCGGCAGACCTCGCAAGCGGTGGCACGACCTCAATCGAATAAACGACAGCCCCGGTTTCCGCCAACACGGCTGCCTGATAGCCGCAGCCCGTGCCAATCTCCAGGATACGCTTGCCGGGCCCCGCGCCGCAGAGCGCTGTCATTACAGCAACAATATAGGGCTGAGAAATGGTTTGACCGTGGTCGATGGGTAGCGCCCGGTTTTCATAGGCGTGAGCATCATCGCTCGGCCGAACAAAACAGTGCCGCGGCACCCTTGCGATCGCAGTGCGCACAACATCGGGCAAGCGACTAAGGCCAGTCTGTCGGGCGGTTTCCCGCACATCGCCCTCTATCTCGGCCAGTAGGGCTTCCCGTTCGCCACGACGCTGGGAAAAGGCCACCGATCTCAAAACTCCCTCCTTGCATGCGCGGCACAGACCGCACATATCAGCCTCTATCCAACAACCGTATTGCTCGACAACCATAACGCTTTGAGGGAAAGGAAAACATGAGCGAGGAAAAGCTTGCCTTTCAGGCTGAAGTTTCCCGACTTCTGGAGATTGTCGCCGGGGCGCTCTACTCGAACAAAGAGATCTTCCTGCGCGAGTTGATCTCGAACGCCTCCGACGCCTGCGATCGTCTGCGTTACGCAGCGCTGACCCAGCCGGAGTTGACGGCGGGGAGCGATCCGCTGGCTATTGAAATACATCCCGACAGTGCGGCCGGCTCGCTCAAGATCTCAGACAACGGCATCGGCATGAATCATGATGACCTGGTTGCCAACCTGGGCACCATCGCGCGTTCCGGCACCGCAGCCTTCATGGCCGGGCTGGAACAGGCCAAGAAGGAGAACGGCCAGGGAGCCGTCAATCTGATCGGCCAGTTCGGCGTTGGTTTCTATTCCAGCTTCATGGTAGCGGACCGTGTCGTCGTGGAGAGCCGAAAGGCCGGTGACGCGCAAGGATGGCGCTGGGAATCCGACGGCAAGGGTGGCTTTACCGTTGCCGAAAGCGACGTGTCTCCCGAACGTGGCACGACCATCACACTGCACCTGAAAGACGAGGAAAAGGAGTATCTCGACCCCTTGCGTCTGGAGCGCATCGTTCGCGCCTACTCCGATCACATCGCCGTGCCGATCCATTTGCGGGAGCCTGGCAAGGAGGAACCGCGTCAACTAAACAGCGCCTCGGCGCTCTGGACGCGACCCAAGAGTGAAATCACGGACGACCAATACCGCGAGTTCTACCACCACACCGCGCACGCCTTCGACGATCCCTGGATGAAGCTGCATTTCCAGGTCGAGGGGCTGCTGTCGTACGCCGGATTGCTGTTCATTCCCAGCCAACCGCCAATGGATCTTTTCCATCCCGAACGCCGCCAGCACGTCAAACTTTACGTGAAACGCGTCTTCATAACAGATGATAACGAGGCTTTGCTGCCACCTTATCTCCGCTTCCTGCGCGGCATAATTGATTGCGAGGACCTGCCTCTCAACATCTCGCGGGAGATGCTTCAACATTCGCCCGTGCTGTCCAAGATTCGCGGGAGCGTCACCAAGCGTGTGCTCGATGCCCTTGAAGAGAAGGCCGAAAAAGAACCGGATAGCTACAGCTCTTTCTGGGAGACCTTCGGCGGCGTCCTGAAGGAAGGACTCTACGAAGATCACGCCAACCGGGAGCGGCTGTTGAACCTCGCCCGCTTCCGCTCGACCCAGGGCGATGGCTGGACCAGCCTCGCCGAGGTAAAGGCCCGTATGAAGGAAGGCCAGAAAGCCTTTTACTTCATCACAGGAGATTCGGTGGAGACGCTCCGTCAGAGCCCGCAGCTGGAAGGCTTTGCCGCCAAGGACGTGGAGGTCCTGTTGATGGCTGACCCGGTGGACGAGTTCTGGGTGACCGCCGTCGGTGAGGTTTTGGGCCTGCCGCTAAAATCCGTCACCCGCGGCGGTGCGGACCTCTCCGGCATCGCCGGTGAGGAGAAAGAGAACGAGGCGGATGAAAAATCGGCGACACCCGAGGGCTTCGACGCTCTTCTGGCATTCCTGAAGCTGACCTTGAAGGACGCGGTTAAGGACGTTCGTGCCTCCGAGAGGCTGGAGTCGTCAGCCGTATGTCTGGTCGCCGACGAAGGCGATATGGATATGCATTTGGAACGCTTGTTGCGCCAGCACAAGCAGTTGGATCAGGTGAGCAAGCGGATTCTGGAGATCAACGCCAAGCACCCGGTGATTGAGCGTCTGGCCGCTCGTGTGGCCAGCGACAGCGGCGAAGGTGCCGGCGCCGCTGTCGAGGAGGCCGCTTGGCTGTTGCTCGACCAAGCGCGTATCCTGGAAGGCGAGAGCCTGCCCGATCCGGCGAAGTTCGCCCGTCGACTCTCCGATGCCCTGGCGCGAGGACTGGCCTGAAATCCGCTTTCGGAAACCTACTGGCTGCCGGAACCGACTTCCACTTCCAGCCCCAGGCGCCGATGCCAGTCGGCAATTGATTCTTCCGGGTACTCCTGGAAACAGCGGTCTTGGGGCCGGCTGTCCAGGGGCACCCATTCCGGCTTGGAGCCCAGCATCAAGTGTGTGTGTTCCGGCGCGGCGGGCAGCTCGGTGTCGATGGCCGAAGCAAAGGGATGGATCAGGTCCGGCCACCGCGGGTCCCAAAGCCAAAGACCACTTCCACAACGCTTGCAGAAGCGACGCTCGGCAGAACTTATCTCGGGTGACCCATCGGCGGCAACGCCGACCTGAGCCTGATAAACCGAGATGAACTCTTCACCCTCGACCCTTAGGCTGGCCGCCTGTCCGGAGAGGTTAATCGCATAGCCACCACCCCCCTGGGTTTTGCGGCAGATCGAGCAATAACAGCGATTGAAAGGATAGGGATGCGCAGATCGCAGGCGGAAATGCACCGCGCCGCAGTGGCAGGACCCTTGTAGCTTCATGGCAACACCTCCCTTAGGTCCGGCGGTTCACCACCGGACGCTTTTGTTCAGGCGCGCGCTTCGCCAACCTCGCTGGCCCGCACCGGTTTTTCCAACCGGGACAGCATTTCCTTAGGCACGATCTGCCAGAAATGCCCGACCTCGGCCTCCCAGTCTATCAACAAGCGCTCGGCATAGCGCGACTGAGTTTCGGTGGCGTGGCGTTCGACCAATCCCTTTAGCACCGCTTCGTAATGCGGAACCTCGATGCGCTGCATGATGACACTCTCATCGTTTATGCGGACCGGCAGGACGTTGTCGCGGTCATAGACGAAGGCCATACCGCCGGTCATCCCGGCTGCGAAGTTGTAGCCGACCGAACCCAGGATCACGGCCATACCGCCGGTCATGTATTCGCAGCCGTTGGAGCCGCAACCCTCGATCACCGCCGTCGCGCCGGAGTTGCGGACGCAGAAACGTTCTCCGGCCTGACCGGCAGCGAAGAGCTCCCCGGCCGAGGCGCCGTAAAGAACCGTGTTGCCGATGATCGTGTTGCGCTCGGTCTCCAATGGGCTGGAGGCCAACGGTCGCACTACGATAGTGCCGCCGGACAACCCCTTGCCCACGTAATCGTTGGCGTCGCCGAGTACTTCCAGCTTCAGGCCCTGAACGGCCCAGGCTCCGAGTGACTGGCCTGCGGAACCGCGCAGCCGCAGTGTCACGTGGCCGGGTTGCAGTCCGGTCATGCCGAACCTGCGGGTGATGTGGGCGGAAAGCCTGGTCCCGATGGCCCGCTGAACATTGCGGATGTTGTATTGCAATTGGGTCTTCTCGCCATCCCGGAAGAGTTGCTGCGCATCGTTGAGAATCTGCGCGTCCAGGGTGTCGGGGACCTCGTTGCGGCCCTCCATCGTGCAGGTCACCGGCAGATCGTGCGATTCCGCCGTTACCAACAGAGGATTGAGATCCAGATCGTCCAGGTGCTCCGCGCCCCGGCTCACCTGCTTGAGCAGATCGGTTCGCCCAACAATCTCGTCGAGAGACCGCGCACCCAGGGATGAGAGGATTTCGCGCACTTCCTCGGCGATAAAGGAGAAGAGGTTCACCACCTTCTCGGGGGAGCCGCTGAAGCGTTCGCGCAAGCGCGGATCCTGAGTGCAGACGCCAACCGGACAGGTGTTGGAATGGCACTGACGCACCATGATGCAGCCCATGGCGATCAGGGAAGCCGTGCCGACACCATACTCTTCGGCGCCCAACAAAGCGGCAATAACGACATCGCGCCCGGTCTTGATGCCACCGTCCGTACGCAGGCGCACGGTATTGCGCAAACGATTGAGTGTGAGCACCTGGTGTACCTCCGAAAGCCCCATCTCCCAGGGGATTCCGGCGTACTTGATCGAGGTTTGCGGGCTGGCACCGGTGCCGCCGTTATGCCCGGAAATGAGGATTACGTCTGCCTTTGCCTTGGCAACGCCGGCCGCAATCGTTCCGATGCCCGAACGCGCGACCAGTTTTACGCAGACCCGCGCATCCGGATTTATCTGCTTCAGATCGTAAATAAGCTGCGCCAGATCCTCGATCGAATAGATATCGTGGTGCGGTGGTGGCGAAATCAGCATGACGCCCGGCGTCGCATGACGGAGTTTGGCGATCATCTCGGTAACCTTGAAACCGGGAAGCTGGCCGCCTTCACCGGGCTTGGCACCTTGGGCGACCTTGATCTCGATCTCACGGCACTGGTTCAGATACTCGGCAGTTACGCCAAAACGACCTGAGGCTACCTGCTTGATCGCAGAGTTTTCGTTGTCACCGTTAGGGTGCGGCTTGAAGCGCGCCGGGTCTTCGCCGCCTTCACCGGAATCGGACTTCGCCCCGATGCGGTTCATCGCAATGTTCAAAACACCGTGCGCCTCGGGTGACAGGGCGCCCAGCGACATGCCCGGCGTAACGAAACGCTTGCGAATGGACGTGACGGACTCCACCTCCTCCAGCGGCACGGGTTGACGACCTTCATTCTTGAAATCAAGCAAGTCGCGTAGCGACGTCGGCGGCAGTTCCCGCAGACCCTCCGAGAAACGCTTGAAGACGGTGTAGGAATCGCTCGCCACCGCGCTTTGCAGGGTATGCATCAGCTTTCCCTGCCAGCCGTGCGCCTCGCCGCCCCGGCGATAGCGGTAGAAGCCTCCCACCGGCAACGTGACCACATCCTTGCGGAAGGCCAGGGCGTGCATCTCCGCGACCTTCTGCTGAATGCCCGTCAGGCCGATGCCGGAAATGCGGCTGGTCATACCCGGAAAGTATTCGTCCGCCAGGGTACGAGACAGACCAACGGCTTCGAAATTACAGCCGCCGCGATACGATGAAAGAACGGATATTCCCATTTTGGACATGATCTTCAGCAGACCTTCGTCCATCGCCTTCTTATAGCGCTGCAGAGCATCGCTCAGAGTCATCTCGCCGAACAGACCGCGGCTCAAACGGTCCGCGATCGCCTCTTGTGCGAGGTAGGCATTCACCGTTGTGGCGCCGACACCGATCAAGACGGCGACGTAATGCACGTCAAGGCACTCGCCCGAACGCACATTGAGCGAGGTGAAAGTGCGCAATTGCTGGCGCAGCAGGTGCGTATGCACCGCTCCAGTCGCCAGGATCATCGGCAGGGCTGCGCGCTCGGCATTCATCGTTTTGTCGGAAAGAATGACATGCTCCTTGCCCGCCCGCACCGCATCCTCGGCTTCCTTGCGGATGCGCGCCAAGGCGTCCGGCAACGCATGTTCGCCCTCTTTCGGGTCGAAGGTGCAGTCGATCTCAGCGGCGGTTTCGGCCATGTAGCCGCGCATGGCCTCAAACTCGGCATTGGTCAGCACCGGCGTGTCGAGCTGCAGCAGCCGACACTGGGTTTCGTCCTCGTCCAAGATGTTGCCGAGGTTGCCAAGCCGGGTCTTGAGCGTCATCACCGCCCGCTCGCGCAGAGAATCGATAGGTGGGTTGGTCACCTGGCTGAAGTTCTGCCGGAAGAAGTGGTGCAGCCCCCTGTAACGATCCGACAAAACCGCAAGCGGCGTATCGTCGCCCATAGAGCCTACCGCCTCCTTGGCGTCCTCCACCAAGGGATGAAGAATCAACTCCATGTCCTCCATGGTGAGACCGAAGGATAGTTGGCGGCGGCGCAGCTCTTCGCGACTCAATTCCGCACTTTCACCCTTTGCGGCGCGGCGCACCAAGTCATCGAGCGCCGTCGTGTTCTTGGTCCACTCGCCGAAGGGTCTTTGCCTCGCGAGATAGGCTTTGATGTCGCCTTCCCGATAAAGCTTGCCCAGTTTCAAATCAATCGCCAGCATCTCGCCGGGCCCAATACGGCCCTTTTCGATTACCGTCGCCTCGTCAATGCGAACCATACCGGTTTCAGAGCCCGCAAAAAGCAGCCCATCGCCGGTGAGCGTGTAGCGCAAAGGCCGCAACCCGTTGCGGTCCATTCCGGCTATCGCCCACCGTCCGCCATATCCGCAGATCGCCGCCGGGCCGTCCCATGGTTCCATGACCGCATTGCAGTAACTGAGCAAATCCTTGTGCACCTGCGGCATGGAATCGTCCGGTCGCAGGGCTTCCGGGATCATCATCGTCTTGACCATCGGCAGGTCACGGCCAGCCCTGACCATCAACTCGAAAACGGCATCCAGCGCGGCTGAATCGGAACTACCCGGTTGGACGACCGGTTTCAGGTCATCAATGGTATCCGCAAAGGCCGGCGCGGCGATGCGGCATTCGTGGGCCTTCATCCAGTTGACGTTGCCCTTGAGCGTGTTGATCTCGCCGTTGTGGGCAAGTACGCGGAAGGGCTGCGCCAGCCACCAAGTCGGGAAAGTGTTGGTCGAATAGCGCTGGTGGAATATTGCAAAGTTCGATTTGAACCGGGCATCTCGAAGATCGGGATAGAAGGTGTCGAGTTGTTCGGCAAGGAACATGCCCTTGTAGATGATCGAGCGGCAGGACAGCGAACAGATATAACACTCCTTGATCGATTCATGGCTCATTGCCCGCTCGATCCGGCGCCGAATCACATAGAGGTCGATATCGAACTGACTGTCCAGTGCCCCCTTGCGGTTCGAGATCATGACCTGCTCGATCTCGGGGCGCGTGGCATTCGCCTTGTCGCCAATCACATCGGTGTTCACCGGCACCTGACGCCAGCCGTAAATCTTGTAGCCGTAATTGAGAATTTCACGCTCCACGATCACACGGCAGCGCTCCTGCGCAGCCTGATCCGTGCGCGGTAGGAAAACCATGCCCACACCGATGGTTTCGCCATGATGCTCGTGTCCTGTCCGGGAAATGTGCTCACGGAAGAAATCTTGCGGAATCTGGATATGAATGCCGGCGCCGTCGCCCGTCTTGCCGTCCGCATCCACCGCGCCCCGGTGCCAAACGGCCTTCAGCGCATCAATGGCAGCCTGAACGACCTCGCGGCGGGGCTTTCCGTCAATGGCGGCAACCAGGCCAACGCCACAGGCATCGTGCTCCTCGGCAGGGTCATAAAGGCCCTGCTCGGACAATACCGTGGCATTCTTTTTCCATTGCTGGACAAACTGCGATCCTTGTTCCATCGGCCGGTTCACTTCCTGGCTCTGTTCCATCTCTTCTGGTCCCTCCCGGACACTAAGCCGCGGTTCCGGCGGCGGCTGGTACATCTGTAATGGCGACGTGGTTTGGCTGACGGGCAACTCGTTTCAGCCAGGCGCCAAGCGCCGGATAGACTGAAAGGTCGAACCCGCCCTCTTCGGCGACATGGCTGTAGGCATAAAGCGCGATATCTGCGATGCCGTATCTGTTCCCCACGAAGTAATCCGCGCCGGCTAGGTGCTTCTCCATTACCGCTAGGGCTTGGTAGCCCTTTTCCAAACGCTCGGGCAGCATCTTGCGCTGCAACTCGCTCATCTCCGGGAGATGACGCCAGAAGCGGGCAACGGCGATATTCGGCTCGTGGCTGTATTGCTCGAAAAACATCCAGCGCAGCGTTTCATATTCTTCATCCGGCGTCGCCGGGCCGAATGACCGGCCGGCTGGATGGGCGCCTGCCAGATACCACAGGATCGCGTTAGATTCTGAAAGAAAGCGGCCGTCGGGTGTTTCAAGGACCGGAATTTTGCCGAGCGGGTTCTTGGTCAAAAATGTCGGCTGCCGGGTCTCGCCCCTTAGGACATCCAGAGCGTGATACCGATAGTCGATGCGCAACTGCGCCAGCGCCAGACGCACCTTGTAACCGTTGCCTGAGATCGGGTCGTCGTAGAGACGATACATTGCTATCCCATCCCTTCCTGGTTCCTCACGCCGCAACCACTTCGCGACGGCTGGCCTTCCGTTCCAGGAACTTTTGAATCTGTTCCGCCGCATCACGCCCATCACGCACGGCCCAGACCACGAGCGATGCCCCGCGAAGAATATCGCCTGCGGCGAAAACGCCTTCCAGGCTCGTTTCGAAAGTCCTGAAATCCGCCTTGAGCGTGCCCCATTTGGTGACCTGCAATTCGGGAACGTCAAACATCTTTGGGAGGTCCTCCGGGTCAAAACCCAACGCCTTGATCACGAGGTCCGCCTTGATCGTGAACTGTGACCCTTCAACAAGCTGCGGAGTCTGACGTCCGGTCGCGTCGGCCGCGCCCAACCGTACCTTCAGCGCCCGCACGGCGGAAACTTCGCTCTCGCCCAGAAAGGCCTCGGGTGCCGACAGCCACTGGAAATCAATACCCTCATCCTCAGCATTGGCGACCTCGCGCTGCGATCCGGGCATGTTGGCCCGATCACGTCGGTAAAGACAGCTGACCGCTTCGGCGCCTTGACGCACGGCGGTACGCACGCAATCCATCGCCGTATCGCCACCGCCGATAACAACAACCCGCTTGCCAGCAGCATTGAGGCTACCGTCATCAAAAGCCTGCACCGCGTCACCCAAACCCTTGCGGTTCGAGGCGATCAGGTAATCCAATGCCGGGACGATATTGTCCAGACCAATACCTGGCGCCTTCATGTCCCGCGCCTTGTAAACACCAGTTGCTACCAAAATGGCGTCGTGTTTCTCGCGAAGCTCTTCGAACGCGAGCGTCTCCCCGACAGCGCAATCTGTGTGATAGATCACCCCGGCATCGGCGATCAGCTTCGCGCGGCGGGCGACCACATCCTTTTCAAGTTTGAAGCTTGGAATGCCGTAGACCATCAACCCGCCGATGCGGTCGTAGCGATCATATACTTCTACTTTGTAACCCTGGCGTCGCAACTCCTCGGCAGCAGCCAGCCCGGCCGGTCCCGCACCGATGATTCCGACGGACTGCGGCTTTTCTGCCAATGGGCGGACTGGTTTGACCCAACCTTCTTCCCAAGCCGTATCGGTAATGTACTTCTCGATTGATCCGATGGTGACCGTCCCGTGCCCAGCCTTTTCGATCACGCAATTTCCCTCGCACAAGCGGTCCTGGGGGCATATGCGGCCACAGATTTCGGGAAAGTTGTTAGTCTGCTGACTAAGTTCGTAGGCTTCCTGAACCCGGCCTTCCGCCGTCAACTTCAACCAATCGGGAATGTTGTTGTGGAGCGGGCAATGAACCTGACAATAAGGTACACCGCACTGGGAACAGCGGGCAGCCTGCTCTGCCGCGGCGGCGGGCATGTAATCTTCATAGATTTCATCGAAATCCTGCCTGCGACTATCGGCCTCGCGCTTGTCGGGCATGGATTTTTCGAGATCAACGAAGCGCAGCATCTTGTTTGCCATTCTTGGCCTTCCCCTTTTTGTCGGCGGTGGTCTACACGCTGTCGGCGCGTCAACGGAGCCATCACGAACTCTGCATCTGAGCCCTTTGCGAGCTTGAGTTCGCCGCCCTCGAGTTATCCGTAACTTTGTGGCCTCAAATCAGGCGCTCTGCCTTTCTATAAGGGAAGAAAGTGGTCAAATCCAGGAGAAATCCCTTAATAGGTCATGATTGTTGACTAATTGTTGTTGGCCGCACCCCGTCATCATCGACTTCAGCGGGTCGACTGACGAAAATTTACCCTATTAGTCCCGCTTTGGTACTTTCTTCCGCCTAGCGAAGCCTTTGGAGGTGGTGTAATCGAATGACCGAATAGCGACTCGGAGCCCGATCCTGGGGACAGCAAGGGGGCTTCATCCGCGGTCTCGGTATATTTTTACAAGGAAGCGAAAGGTGATCTTTTGCCTATTCTGCATCTCCTGATCCTGGCGCTCGTTCAAGGAATCACAGAGTTTTTGCCAATATCGTCTTCAGGCCATTTAATCCTGGCCTGGGCCGTCTTCGATGCCGAAGGCCTTCCCGGACTGTCTCAGAGCGACGCACATCGCCTCGTCATCGACATAGCGGTCCACGTTGGCACCCTGGGTGCCGTTTGCCTTTACTTCTGGCGCGACCTATCGGGCGCGATAGCGGGGTTCTTCAAGCTGATTGCAGGGGGGCGCGGGCCGATGCCGCGTTTGGCGCTGGCGCTTATCATAGGCACCCTGCCGGTCGTGGTGGTCGGTTTCGTCGCCAAGGACCTCGTTGCCAATAGCCTACGGAGCATAGAGATCATCGCCTGGACGACTTTCGGGTTCGGCCTGCTTTTGTACTTCGCCGACCGCATCGGTCTGACGGTCAGGCGGTTGGAGCACATCACCGTAGTGCAAGCCCTGATCATCGGACTCGCGCAGGTGTTGGCGCTGGTTCCCGGGACCAGCCGATCTGGAATCACGATGACCGCCGCACGATTTCTGGGCTACGAACGGCAAGAGGCAGCGCGCTTCTCCCTCTTGCTGTCCATCCCGACAATCTTGGGGGCCGGCACACTCGCAGGCCTGGATCTTGCCAAAGCCGAAGATGCGCAACTAACCGCCGATGCCTTGATCGCCGCGGGCCTTTCTTTCGTTATGGCTCTCATTGCAATTGCGGCGATGATGGCTTGGCTGAAGCGCTTCAGCTTTACACCTTTTGTCTGGTATCGCCTTGGCCTCGCGGGCCTGTTGTTCTGGCTGGTCTATGGCAACAGCGGGCTATTGCCAGTGTAGTAGAGCACCGCCAGGCTAGGCGGCGTCGGCCGTCAGGCGACCGCCTTTGCGGTAGCGCAAGAGATACTCGGGAACAATACCTTCTAGCGCCGTCGGCGTGATCCCTAGGTCCGTCAAACCTGCCGCACCTTCGCTGACAACATTGTCGTGGTCGAGCAGCTTGACCTGATCCCGGGTCAGCAAGGGAGCGCCCGGAAGCCTCTCAAGCACGCTCGCCTTGAGCAGCGCCATGTTGCGCGGCAGGGTCACAAGACAACAACGCCGTCCTGTAACCTCCAGAATATAGGCCAACAGCTCCTTGAAGCTGTAGGTTTTCGGCCCCCCTAACTCGTAGAGATTTCCCCGCGCCGCCGGCAACGTCAGCGCCGTCACGACAGCATCTGCCACATCACAAACATAAACCGGCTGAAAGCGCGTTCTGCCGCCGCCGATTAAGGGTAGCGCCGGAGACAACCGCGCCATCACAGCGAAGCGGTTGAAAAAATCGTCCTCTGGGCCATAGACGATCGAGGGCCGTAGAATCGTCGCTTCAGGAAAGGCATCCCGCACCGCCTGCTCGCCCGCCGCCTTGGTCCGGGCATAAGCGGAGGCCGATTGCGCATCAGCCCCTATCGCGGAAACATGGACGAAAGTGCCCACGCCCGCCGCCACCGCCGCGTCGGCAATGAGCTTTGCACCTTCAGCCTGCACGGCCGCAAAGGTTTGAGCACCTTGCTGATAGAGAATGCCTGTGAGGTTGATGACGGCGTCGGCGCCCTCAACGGCGGCCTGCACGGCATTGCCATCTTGAAGAGGAGCCCGCATCGGGACGATCTGCCCAACATTTCCCAAAGGCTTCAGGAAATCGGCGCGACGCGGATTGCGTACGGCAACCCGGACAACCCAACCCTGGTCGGCCAAGCGCTCGACGACATAGCGGCCGATGAAGCCCGATCCGCCGAAGACCGTTACCTGCCGCGTGCCCATTCCTGTACTCCCTGTCCAAACAGTGCCCGGATAACCCTTCGGTTCGCTGTCTCTGGCAAACCAATTCCGTGCGGTGGGTATACAACAGCCGTTCGGGTTAGGAAAAGGCCCTAGGCGCAGCAACCGGCGAGGCGGCGCGCTTATTTACCGAAACAAGGCTTGACAGAAGCGCCGCCCTTGAACATCTTCCTGCCTCGCTAGATGCCCAGGTGGCGGAATTGGTAGACGCGCAGGTTTCAGGTACCTGTGGCCGAAAGGTCGTGGAAGTTCGAGTCTTCTCCTGGGCACCAATTACAAGAGTTCGTCACGCCCCTTCAGGATAGCCCGATTGAGGGGCGTTTTCATTTCGCTATCTCGCTGCGAATGTTAGTCTCTTGACCTTGTTGGGGCTTTGTCGAGGGGAAAACCCGCCCATGTCGGTCACTGTTCACAGCTTCGATATCCCGGAAGGGCTAGACTTCGGAAACAGCCTGGCGGTGGATACGGAAACCCTGGGCTTGAACCTCAATCGTGACAGACTGTGTGTCGTACAGTTGTCTTCGGGCGATGGGACAGCGCACCTTGTGCATTTTCCCGAGCCACGATACGACGCTCCGAATCTCAAAAAACTGCTGGGCGACCCCGGCGTAACCAAGATTTTCCACTTTGCGCGCTTTGATCTTGCCGTTCTGCGTCGCGACCTGGGGGTGACCTGCCGACCGGTCTACTGCACCAAAGTTGCCTCTAAGCTCGTGCGTACTTTCACGGACCGTCATGGCCTGCGCGATCTTTGCCGCGATATTCTTGGCGTGGAGATCTCCAAGCAACAGCAGTCATCTGACTGGGGCGCTGCCGAACTGAATGACGCCCAAGTCGCCTATGCGGCCTCTGACGTCCTGCATTTGCATGCCTTGCGGGAACACCTGGACGCGATGTTGCGGCGCGACGACCGCGCGGCGCTCGCGCAAGCCTGCTTCGATTTCCTCCCCTGGCGCGCTGAGCTTGATCTTGCCGGTTGGCCCGACGTGGATGTTTTTGCGCACGCTTGAACGGCATTGGATTACCGAGAAACCGACTTCACGACCCCTCGTTTTTGCAATCAAGCATTGGAATCTACGGCCAACGGCCTAAATCTCGCCTAGTCGCCGTGCTTGGAGTAAGCTGGCGCCAGAACTGCGCAACGGGCAACGTGGCGTCACGGACATCCGAATGCGCAAAAACAATATGACGAACGGAACCAACATGAACAGTGAGCCGCACAATCAAGCGGACAACGGTGATACGGCCGCACGCGAGGGCGATCTGGAAGTAGCCCGCCGCGTGTTACACACGGAATGCGACGGACTGCGCGCCCTTGCCGATTCCCTGGATAGTCATTTTTCGGACGCCGTGGATCTTCTGCATAAACTGAGCGGTCGCCTGGTGGTGACCGGCATGGGTAAGAGCGGCCATATCGGACGCAAGATTGCCGCCACCCTGGCCTCCACGGGGACACCGGCGCTGTTTGTACACCCCGGCGAAGCCAGCCACGGCGATCTTGGCATGATAACCCAGGGTGACGCGGTCCTGGCGCTGTCCAATTCGGGCAACACGGCGGAGCTCACTGACATTATCGCCTTTACGCGACGGTTCGGCATTCCATTAATCGGCATGACCGCGCGCGCCGATTCCCAGCTTGCCGAACAGTCGGATACCTGTTTGCTGCTTCCCAAGACAGCCGAAGCCTGCCCGATGGGATTGGCGCCGACGACATCGACAACCTTGATGCTGGCGCTGGGCGATGCCTTGGCGGTCGCGCTACTTGACCGACGGGGTTTCTCAGCGGATGACTTCCATGTTCTGCATCCGGGCGGAAGCCTGGGCCGTAAGTTGGTGCGTGTCGTCGACATCATGCATGGTCCCGAAGAGTTGCCGCTTTGCAACCGCGACACCCCCATGAGCGAGGCGATCGTGACCATGACCACGAAGACTTTTGGCTGTATCGGCGTCGTCGACGATGCCGGGCGTCTCACAGGTATCATTACCGACGGCGACCTGCGCCGCCATATGGGCGATGCGCTGTTATCGCAAGCTGCCGGTGCGGTGATGACAGCCGCACCCAAGACCATCCGCAAGGAGGCGCTAGCCGCAGAGGCGCTGGGCGTGATGAATCGCGGATTGATTACCAGCCTGTTCGTGGTGGGCGACGATCGTCCCATCGGTATCGTGCGCATGCATGACTGCTTGCGCGCAGGCGTCGCCTGACAGCTAAGCCGCCACTCAAAGCCCGGTGGTTCATAGTAAGGAGCATCAGCGAGACTTGGCCGAAACCGCCAACAGAATTCCTGTTAATAGCCGGATTGGCGCGAACCAGTCGGACGCGCACTCGGCGCCGCGACGCCATGCGCCCGGCAACCGTTACAGCTCTTTCGTCATCTTCATGAAGCTGGCCCTGCCGATCGTCGCCGTCGGCCTGGTTTTGCTCATTGTTGTCTGGCCACAGTTCTGGGATTCCGATTCTCGCTTTACCCTTCCGTCGATAAGGATAACCGCGGACGATCTCAATAGCCGCCAGATGATCAATCCGCAGTACCAGGGCTTCGACAAGGAAAATCGACCCTTCAGTGTCACCGCGGATTTGGCAACCCAGAAGCCGGATAACGACGAGGTTGTCGACCTCGACAATCCCAAAGCGGAGCTGATGCTTGAGAACGGCAAGTGGGTCACCATTGATGCGCAAAGCGGTGTCTACAACCAAAGCCGGCAAACCATGGATCTCAAAGGCCGGGTAAATCTCAACCACGAAGACGATTTCGTCATGACGACCGAGGAGGTGTCGGTTGGGATCAAAGCTGGTACAGCTTTTAGTAACTCGCCCGTGGAAGGCCATGGCCCGGATGGTAACTTGACGGGAGAGGGGTTTAGACTGCTGGATGAGGGCGCGCGCATTTTCCTGCTGGGGAAGAGCCGTGTGATTCTCTATGACACGGGGGAGAGCGAGAAAAAATGACTGGCCCACTTCGGACTGCCTGGGGACTTTTGATAGGCCTGTTGCTCCTGACAGCCGGCGATGCCGTTGCACAGAGCTTTGGGCTGGGCGGCCAGAGCGGCCCTCTGGAAATCACCGCCGATCAAGGCATTGAGTGGAATCGCGACCAAAAGCAGTATATCGCCCGCGGCAACGCGCGCGCGGCGCAAGGCAGCACCGAGGTTCGAGCCGACGAACTGATCGCCTACTATCAAGCGAGCGATGATAAAACGGTTCAGGTCGCGAGCCAGATCTATCGTATCGAGGCGCGCGGCAACGTGCGTATTACGACGGACCGCGAACAGGTCAAGGGCGACAGAGCCGTCTACGACCTAAAGAAGGACAGCATCATCATATCCGGGTCGGACGTTTCCCTGAAAACAGAGAGCGAGTTGATCACGGCCACGAAGAGCCTGGAATACGACGAGGCAAACAAAATTGCCGTTGCTCGTGGCGACGCAACAGTGGTGAGGGGAGATCAGCGGGTCGCCGCGGACCTGTTACGGGCTTTCCTGGTCGAAGCCAGCGAGCATGGCAAGGAAGGCAAGGATCTGGTGATCGACCGTGTAGAGGCAGAGGGCGACGTCAGAGTCTCTACACCGAAGGATTTCGCGCGCGGCGATAGCGGCGTATATTACGCGCGCAATGAGCTTGCCACACTCGAGGGGAATGTTCGGATTACCAGCGACGGCAACCAGTTGAACGGGGGCTTCGCCGAGGTCAATCTGGCAACCGGGGTAAGCAAACTCAAAGGCTCGGCCAGTGGCTCCGGCCAGGTTCGGGGTCTGTTGATTCCGGGTTCCGCCCCCAGCGGGACTCAGTAAACTGAGCGCCGGCCGGGCACCCTGTGCTTGCCTGTGCCCTTGAGGTTATAAAATTGGCCCGGCGGGCCGGGTAAAAAAGAACGGGATAACGAATGACGGACAGGCACGAGAGTCCCGCAGGCAAGGCCGGCAACGGCGCGGAGGCACCAGAAGCGCGCGCCGCAGAGATTGGATCGCGGGTTGGATCGGAGGTCGGGTCCGGCCTCGAAGCCGTCAACATCGGAAAAAGCTACAAGAAACGCCCCGTTCTACGCGACGTTTCCGTTTCGCTGCGCCGCGGCGAGGCGGTTGGCCTGCTGGGCCCAAACGGCGCCGGCAAGACAACATGTTTTTACATCATCACCGGATTGATCACGGCGGACAGTGGCTGGGTGATGTTGGACGGCTTGGATATCAGCACCTTGCCGATGTATCGCCGCGCCCGGCTAGGCGTGGGCTACCTGCCTCAGGAGGCGTCTATTTTCCGTGGCCTGACGGTAGAGCAGAACATCCGGTCGGTGCTTGAAGTCGTCGAACCCAGCCGCGACCTTCGGGAGGCTAGGTTGGAGGAGTTGCTTGCCGAATTCTCGATCACTCATTTGCGTCGGACCTCCGCGCTGGCCCTCTCGGGCGGTGAGCGACGCCGCGTTGAGATCGCTCGCGCGCTGGCGTCCAACCCGGAGTTCATTCTGCTCGACGAACCCCTTGCGGGCATCGACCCCATCGCGGTCAACGATATACGAGAGCTTGTGCTGCATCTCAAAGACCGCGGTATCGGCGTCCTGATTACCGATCATAATGTCCGGGAAACACTCGGCACGGTCGACCGGGCCTACATCATCCACGAAGGGCAGGTCCTGATGGAAGGCGCGCCCGAGGAGATCGTGGCACACGAGGATGTGCGACGCGTCTACCTGGGTGACCGCTTCAGCCTCTGACCGGAATGGCGACGCGCCAATCCCTTTCACTCACCCAAGGCCAGCGTCAGCAGCTTGCAATGACGCCCCGCATGCGCCAATCGGTCGAGTTGCTGCGCATGAACAACCTCGAGATCGCCGGTTTTGTCGCGGCCCAAGTTGAGGGGAACCCCTTTCTCCGCCAGGCTCTGCCAAAACGATCAAGCGGCGGCGGCACACGTCGGGAATCGTGGGGCGGGCAGACGCAAGATACCTCCAACTGGCAAGATAATGCTGCCGACACGCCTACGCTCTACGGCCACCTGACCCAACAGATCAGGCTTTCGTTCAGCGAATCACGGGATAGCGCCATAGCGTTTCACCTTATGACGCTCCTGGATGAACGCGGGTACCTGATGCCGGACTGGCGAGCCACATCGACCCATCTTTCTTGCACGCCAAAGCACGTAGAAAGTGTATTGAGCCGCCTGCAAAAACTAGAACCCACCGGTGTTTTCGCGCGCGATCTGGGTGAGTGCCTACGCCTTCAATGGCAGGAGCGAGACGACTGGTCGCCAGCCGCCGATAGATTGCTGGATAACCTTTCCCTCCTGGCGAAACGCGATTACGAGGCCCTGGAAAAAACTTGCGGCCTCGATACTTCGGCGCTGAAGCCACTCATCACGGCGCTTCGGCGCTTGAACCCGAAACCCTTGAGTGATTTTGAGCCGCCGCAGCGCTTTACGCCGCCGCCTGATCTATTGGTCGAACGGCTCAACGGAGTTTGGCAGATCAGGGTGAATGACGCCGTATTGCCGCGCGTGCTGCTTGACGAAAGCTACGTACGCGAGATCAGAAGCGCGGCGCAGCGACGCCGGGACAAGGACTATCTAGCCGAGCGCTTGCGCCATGCCCGATGGCTGACCCGCGCGCTGGATCAGCGAATGCGGACGCTGATGCGCGTCGCGGAAGCTATCTTCCAACGGCAAGCCCTCTTCCTGGATCAAGGCCCTGAGGTCCTCCAACCCTTGACCTTGAAGGAGATTGCCGGTGTCCTCGCGCTTCACGAATCAACCGTCAGCCGCTCCGTCGCCGACAAAACCGTTGAGACACCGCAGGGATTGTTCGATCTCCGCTTCTTTTTCTCCGCACGGCTAAAAAGCGAGGGTGAGACGATCTCAGCGACAGCAGTCCGGGCGCGGCTACGGCGATTGGTCGAGGAAGAACGACCCGATGGCGTTCTTTCTGATGCCGCCATCACCGAGCACTTGTGTGCTGACGGTATCTTGATCTCACGGCGTACCGTTGCCAAATATCGAGAGTTACTGCGGATTCCAAGCGCGCCCCAGCGGCGAAGGGAGAAGAGGATGAGAACAACTCAATCGTAAAGAATCGAGCACTGTGGCTTGACCAGAGGGGTCAGTCAGCGCTTAGTATTGACTCATCGAAAGGTCGCCCCTATGTTCGCGGCCTCGTTTGGAGGGGGAGCATTGGAACCCTCATTTGCTGAGAGCCAAACACCACAATCCGGAAACGTCATGCAAGTCTCTGTACAGGGCCGTCATGTCGATGTGAGCGATGCTTTTCGCAAGCACGTCGAGGAGGCGCTAGACACTATTCTCGACAAGTACTTCGGTGACGCAATCGAAGCTGCGGTGACCATCTCCCGCGAGGCACACCTCTTCAAGGTGACCATCTCCGCGCATATTGGTCACGAGGTCGATGCGATCGGTACGGCCGAGGCTGATCAGCCTTACGCCGCCTTCGATGCGGCGGCTGAGCACTTGGCCAAACGCCTGCGGCGCCACAAACGGCGGCTGCGCGACCATCGTCGAACGGATCGCGAAGCAACGGAAACGCTGCAGGCGCAGCACTACATTCTTCTTGGCGACGAGGCCGAGGAGTCTATCGGAACGAACGGTAGCGACGAGGTGGCAGAGGATTTGCCGCTGGTTGTCGCCGAAATGACGACGGAAGTTCCGACCTTGACCGTGAGTCAGGCGGTAATGCGTTTGGATCTGGGTGATTTGGGCGCTCTTTTATTCCGCAACAGCAGCCATGGGGGTCTGAATATGGTCCACCGCCGTGAAGACGGAAACATCGGATGGATCGACCCACAGGGAAATGGCTCGAAATAACCTTTATAGCAAAGGCGCGAACCATGGAGCTCACTGAGCTGATTGGCCCCGATAGTGTAATCTGCAACCTGCGCGTGAGCAGCAAAAAGCAAGCCCTGCAAGAGCTTGCAAAACGCGCGGCACAGCTTACAGGGCGCCCCGAACGGGCGATTTTTGAAGTTTTGACAGAGCGCGAGCGCTTAGGGACAACGGGCGTCGGAAACGGCATTGCCATCCCGCATGGCAAGCTTCCCGATCTCGATCGTCTTTACGCTTTGTTCGCCAGATTGGAGCAGCCGATCGACTTTGATTCGATCGATGAACAGCCTGTCGATCTGATCTGTGTGTTGCTCGCACCGGAAACCGCTGGCGCCGATCACTTGAAGGCCCTCGCCAGGGTCAGCCGGATCTTACGCGACAGGGGCACTTGCGAGAAGATGCGTGGAGCCGATTCCAGTGATGGCCTTTTCGCGATCCTGTCACAGCCCGAAGGCAGCGAAGCCGCCTAGCTTCGTCAACGCCGGTAGCAGCACGAAAAGATCGCGTCCCGGTTTAGCCATAAGCCGACCTTCTTGACGACACACACACCTGCCAACCTTGCGCCCTTTCCAAAGGACGCGAGGCAGGTTTATCCATGAAAAGACGTCGAGACTATGATGTGATTGTTGTTGGCGCCAGCTTCGCCGGGCTTTCGGCCGCCCGGGCGTTGGCTCAACGTGGACTGCAGGTAGCCGTTCTCGAAAAGCAGAAAGAACCGGGTGCGCGACCTCACACCACCGGAATTCTGGTGAAGGAGGCCGCTGAACTGCTGTGCCCGCCCGCACAACTGGTTCATAAGATTCACGACGTTCTTCTCTATGCCCCCAACATGAAGCGACTGGCGCTATCGGCACCGGGCTACTACTTTCTGACCACCGAAACCGGCGCCCTGTTACGCTGGATGGCCCAGCGCACCCGGGACGGCGGGGTTGATATTATTCCCGGCCGCGTGTTCGAAACAGCGCGATACCAAGGCGGCGGCCTGCTTGTTGAAGGCGAGATACCGCTCACCTGCCGTTATCTTTTGGGGGCCGACGGCGCCCGCTCGCAGGTTGCCAAAGCCTTCGGCCTCGCTCGGAACCGCCGCTGGCTCACCGGCATGGAGCTTCATGTTTCTGGCCTGAGCGGCATCGGTGATGATGCTCTCCATTGCTTTCTGGACCGCCGGCTAGCACCAGGATACATCGCCTGGGCCGTACCTGGTGTAGGCGGCGTCACGCAAGTGGGAATGGCCTTTCGCGATCCACGGGGGCAACGGCCGCGAGACCGTTGGGGTCTTATCATGAGAAAACTTGAGAGCCTTGCCGATGTTTCACAAGCCAAGACCGTGGGCCGCCGCGCCGGTATCATTCCAACTGGCGGCCCCATTTCGCCTTTCGCGGCAAAACAAGTCATGCTGATCGGCGACGCGGCGGGCTGGGTGTCGCCGCTCACGGGAGGCGGCATACATCTCGCCTTAGACAGCGGGCGGCAAGCCGGAATGGCGGTCGCCGATTACCTCGAAGATGGAGGGCTCGAGCCGTCACGCATAATGGCGCGGCGCCTATCCAATTTTACCTTCAAACGCCTTTTGCGTCTCATCGCAGACCGGGCACCGCCTGATCTGGCGCAGAATCTGCTGCTCGAAACGCCGCCGTTCGTTTGGCTGGCGCGGCAAATCTATTTTCACAAGCGCCTGGGATTGCCGAAGCTTACCGGACTGGGATCCTTTCTCGATCCAGTCAGTGAACGCTAACCGGCTCCAGTTCGTTCTCCCGAATTGCCAAGGACGCCGCTTCGCGCGTGGGTACAAGACCAACCATTTCCCCATTGGCGGAGTGAATGGCAACCAACGGCTGCCCTTCGACCACCACCGGCTTCATGTAAGCAATAAACTCAAGCCCAAGGGTGGCAAGCTCGTGCTGCGACATGGTTGGCTTGGCTTCCGATTGCATTCTCATATCTCACGCTCCTTTTTTAGCCGTCTTCGTGAGCGCTCGCTCATTCCGCTGCCTTGCCGGTGATCGTCTGCGGCTTGGTCTTCGGATTCGACTTGATTTCGATGGTTTTGACCTCGGGCTCGCTCAATGGGCGCAACAGTTCTACGTGCAACAACCCGCTATCGAGCGTGGCGCCCGTAACCTCTATCCCCTCGGCCAGAACAAAATTGCGTTGGAACTGCCTAGCGGCAATTCCGCGATGCAGATAGATGCGCTCCTGGTCATCTGATTGCTTTCCACGGATCACAAGCTGTTTGTCCTCTATCTGGACTGACAGTTCATCCGGCTGGAATCCGGCAACGGCCAGCGTTATGCGAAGTCGATGTTCGCCAACCTGTTCTACGTTGTAGGGCGGATACCCGTCCCCGGCCGCCTTGCTGATGCGGTCCAGTGTGCGCTCGAACTCGTCGAATCCCAGCAACAACGGGCTATTAAATAAGGATAAGCGCGACATAGTCTAAAATCCTCCTCCGCATGAGCAAGGATGTGGGTCCGATCGGCTCTGACGATTATGGCGACGCACCAACGTCCGCTACGCAGCAACCGATTGTCACCCCATACCGGCGGTGACTAATAAGAGATGGTGAAGCCGGTTAAACGGGTCAAGGTCCGATCCGATTGCCCTCAAATTGGCATTGTTAAGCTTTTGTTAGAAATCTTGGACTAATTCTATAGATCGGCAAAAACCCATCAGAATTAGGGGGTGGGGGCCGGCAAATGGAGGAGCCAGAACAAGCCGTGATCGTGCTTACTGGACGTCAGGATAGCCGTAAGCGAGCCCGGATGGCGGAAGTGGCCACCGCGCGACGGCCATTTCTTTACCTGATCGTAGGTATGTTTACGGTAATTGCGGCCTGGGGTTACGTCGCGTCGCTGCAATCGAGCCTGCAGGCCCCTTGGACCACGGACTTTATGCGCCTTACCCTGGCCAGCACACAGATGCTTGCCGGTCAGGACCCTTACAGCGCGCCCCTGGCCGAAGCAGAGTACCTCCAACAAATCACCAGCATTTCGCGCACGACAGCCGGTCGGCATGAGACCTTGGAATCTCCAACGGTGCTCCTGCTCCTAGCGCCTTTCGTACACCTTGAGGCGGCGACGGCATTCCTGATCTGGGTCGCCATTTCCGTTCTGGCGGGCATAGCGAGCTTATTGCTGATTGAAGAGCGTCTCGGGGGATTTCATACCGATACCAACCTACAAGCCGGGCCGCACCGCTTTGCGTTGTTGCTCTCGGCGACGATTTTCTTCTATCCAACGTGGGTATCCCTGGTCATCGGACAAACTGGTTTCGTCACCCTGCTGTTCTTGACGCTGGGTTGGGGCTGGGCCCGCGATGGCCGCGACGAGCGTGCTGGATTTGCGCTCGGTCTAGCCGTATCGCTAATGCCCGCACTCATTGTCCTTGCATTCTATCTGCTTTCACTAGGTCGCCTGCGCATCCTGGCAACCGCGATACTGGCCACGCTTGTTGGGCTGTTTATCCCTGCTGTCATCATCGATATCGCCGTGCTGCAGGGTTATTTTACGGCACTCGGTGCGGTGAATTGGTTTGGGGCGGGTTGGAACGGGTCCTTGGTGGGCTTTCTAGCACCCCTATTTGGAAACTCCGCCAACGCGCCGCTGATTGAGGTCGCCTGGTTGACGCCATTACTGATTCTCGCCGCAACAATCTTTGCCGTTCGGGCCTTGTGGAAGTTCGGTCGCATGGTCACTTCGATCGAACAGAAACTTGGTACGGAGCGCGCGGTACCTATCTTCGACCAGGGTTTCGCGCTGTGCCTACCTTTGGCGCTTTTGTTGTCGCCGCTCGGATGGCTCCATAATTTCGTTCTCCTGCTACCGGCTTTCTGTATCGGTTTGGAGGCCTGCGCCCGCCGACCGCGCGATTGGCGCTGGCGAGAGCGTATCCTGCTTGCCTGGATACTTTGTGCGATGCCTTATCCCGTGCTGCGCGCTGAAAACAACGACAGCCTGATCCAGTGGTTCGGCTATCCGGCATTCGACACCTACGCCCTGATCATCCTTGCAGTGACGATCGCTGGGCTGTGTCAACGCGAAGCCTCGGCTTTGCTTCGTCGCAGCCGGCATCTGTCCAAGAGCAAAGAACTTGAACCGCCCTCGTCACAGGATACTGGCGCCGCAGATCAGAGTGATGAGCAAAGCAGTGATGACGAAATCATAGAATCCGATGGCCGGGATACGCGAGGTTCGACGCCTCCAACGTCCGGCAAGTTGGCATTGCCATAACCCACCGAGCAATCCGGCCGTGCGCCCGGAGCGTTTCAGAGACAACAAAACCCCCGGGTTTGGCCCGGGGGTTTTGATGGTGGAGCTGGACGGGATCGAACCGACGACCTCTACAATGCCATTGTAGCGCTCTCCCAACTGAGCTACAGCCCCCTATGGTTCACGCCTGCGAACCGGGGGTCCGCAGGTTGGGAGAAACGGAAACTAGTGGGCGTGAGGCCGCACTTCAAGCGAAAAAATTCCGGCGAGCGTCTGCGGGCTCATCGTTCCTCTTTCTCATCATCCAGATCGATGTCCAGATCATCTTCGAGGTCGCCGTCGTCGAGCTCGTCGGCGTCGGCCAAGAGGTCGTCGTCGTCGTCGAGATCGCCATCATCCAGCTCGTCGTCTTCGTCATCGACCGGATCTTCGGCGTCCAGGGTCGGTTTCAACTTACCGCCGCCCTCGACATCATCCTCGTCCTCGTCCGCGATATCGTCGTCGAGCTCTTCTTCCGCGAGCTCATCCAAAGAAAGGTCGCCTTCGTCCTCGTCATCCTCGAGATCATCGATCTCATCCGATTCTTCGTCGTCGAGATCCTTCACCTTCGGTTTTACCTTCGGTTTCGGGGGTGTCGACGGCTTGACTCTGCGCGCGCGCAAGAACGCGTCGGGATCAAACTCCGTTTCACATTTGGGGCAGACGATTGGCGTCTTGCTGAAGTCGTAGTATTTGGTGCCACACGACTGACACACTCGCTTGGTTCCCCAATCTGCTTTCGCCACGAGGATACCCTCCTTAACTCAGTCTCTTTTGAACGCTCCCGACACGGCTTGGCCGGCAATCGCTGCCAGCGGTTTTACGCCCCGGATAGTTTGGCCAATTGCCATGATCTCCGTCGGCTGTCAAAAGATAAATCCATCCTTCCGCACAACCTGTCGCGGGCAGCTTGTCGGATTGGCGTTTTCCGGGTACAGCTTGCCGGCCAGAGGTCGGGAGCGTGGTAGCGCTTAAATCAAGGCTTTAGACGGCCCATCCTTTCCATGAATGCGGCGGGGACGCCTGCCAGGAAGGCTTGACGGGAAATGACGATGTTGAACGCGGCGCCTGCAGGAGCTTTGAAGGGTGACGCACGTGTGCCGGGTGACAAATCAATATCACACCGGGCGCTAATGCTGGGTGGCTTGGCTCTGGGGGAAACCACGGTGACAGGCCTGCTCGAAGGCGAGGACGTCATGGCGACAGCGGCGGCCATGCGTGAACTGGGTGCGATTGTCGAGCGGCAAGCCGATGGTAGCTGGCGCATTCTGGGTAGGGGCGTGGGATCCCTGCGTGAGCCTTCGAGTGTGTTGGATCTCGGTAATTCAGGCACGTCGGCGCGGTTGTTATCCGGCATCCTTGCAAGCCATCCACTGACCGCCGTCGTCACCGGCGACGCTTCTCTTTGCAAGCGGCCCATGGGGCGCGTCATCGAGCCGCTGCGGGCTATGGGCGGCGAATTCCAAACGCGCGAAGGCGGCAGACTGCCGATGACGGTGATCGGTAGCGACGCCTTGATTCCGGTGGAATACACGCTTCCCGTACCCTCGGCACAAGTCAAATCGGCAATTTTGTTCGCGGGTCTGAATACTGCAGGTAACACCAGCGTCATCGAAACCACGCCGACGCGCGATCACAGCGAGCGTATGCTGCGCGCCTTCGGCGCCGAGCTTACCGTTGAGCCAGGTGATAACGGGACCCGAATCACGCTCGTCGGTCAGGCGGAGTTGAAAGGCTGTTCTGTGGCGGTGCCTGCGGATCCTTCCTCCGCCGCCTTTCCTTTGGTGGCAGCACTTTTACTCCCAGGGTCGGAAGTGCGGCTGCCGAACGTCGGCATGAATCCGCAGCGCATCGGCCTGATCGAGGTTCTTCGTGAAATGGGCGGCGACATCACTATCGAGAATCTGCGTGATGCGGCTGGAGAGCCGGTGGCCGACCTGCTGGTCCGCGCCTCCAAGCTACAAGGAATTTGCGTTCCTGCCGAAAGGGCCGCGTCCATGATTGACGAGTACCCTATCCTGGCAGTTGCCGCCGCTGCCGCCGAGGGGCGTACGGAGATGCAGGGGCTGGGCGAACTGCGGGTCAAGGAAAGCGACCGCCTGGCTGTCATGGCGCGAGGCCTGGAGGCCTGCGGCGTTACGACGGAAGAGGGCGAGGATTGGCTCACGGTCGTCGGGACCGGTGGGTCCGTGACCGGCGGCGCCCTTATCGAAGCGGAACTCGATCACCGTATCGCCATGAGCTTTCTCGTGCTTGGGTCAATTAGTGAAAAAGGGGTCCGTATCGACGATGGATCGCCAATCGACACCTCCTTTCCCGGGTTCGTTGATCTGATGAACAATCTCGGTGCCCGGATCACCACGGGAGCCCCTTGATGATCGTCGCGGTTGATGGTCCGTCCGGTGCGGGCAAGGGCACCTTGGCGCGGCGGCTTGCCGAACGATTGAACTTTGCCTATCTCGATACCGGCGCGCTCTATCGCGCCGTCGCTTCGCGTGTGTTGAGCGAAGGTGGCAATCCAGCAGACGAGAAGACCGCTACGGCCGTCGCTCGTGCTTTGGTTCCCGCGGACATGGCACGCGCGGACCTACGCAGCGAAACCACGTCGCAAGGCGCCAGTAAAGTCGCGGCTCTTATTCCCGTGCGCCAAGCTCTGCTCGACTTTCAACGAAGCTTCGCCACCCTGCCGCCAGGGAATAAGGAAGGTGCGGTTTTAGATGGCCGGGACATTGGCACGGTGGTCTGCCCGGAGGCCGAAGCCAAGCTTTTCCTGACGGCGAGCGCAGAAGAACGTGCGCGCCGACGCCATAAAGAGTTGCTAGATCGCGGCGAGAAGGCTATATACGCCCGCGTTCTGGAAGAAATGCGTGAACGCGACCGCCGGGATAGCGAAAGATCCGCTGCTCCGCTTGTCGCAGCCGAAGATGCCGTTCTTCTCGATACGACCGATCTCAGCATAGAGGCCGTTTTTGAAAAGGCTCTTGCTGTTGTGCTCTCGCGCATGGAACCCCGCGAGCCGGCACGAAGGACATAGGAAAGGGTTCCGTAACGCGTTAGCTGTTCGATCGACCGCCCGACCGTTCCCCCCGCAAAAGCCTTTGCGGGAACGAAGCCGGGAAGACCGCCGGAAAAACCGGTAGGCCCGAATAGTTGCGATTTGTTCCAAAAGGAGCCATTTCACAATGGCCAACACTGCAAGCGACACCTCCAAAAAAGAAGATTTTGCAGCACTGCTCAACGAGAGCCTCGGTGAGACCGAGCGCCTGGAAGGCAGCGTGCTGCGCGGGACCGTCATTTCCATTGAAGGCGACGACGTTCTGGTTGACGTCGGCCTGAAATCGGAAGGCCGGGTCGCGCTCAAGGAATTCAGCAGCCCCGGAAAGCAGGCCGAGTTAAAGCCTGGCGACGAGGTCGAGGTTTATCTCGAACGCATGGAAAACCGCAACGGCGAAGCCATGCTGAGTCGTGAGAAGGCCCGCCGGGAAGAGTCATGGAACCAACTCGAGAAGGCTTTTGAGGCCGCCGAGCGCGTCACCGGCGCAATCTTTGGCCGGGTCAAGGGCGGTTTCACCGTCGACCTGGGCGGCGCCGTGGCCTTTTTGCCTGGCAGCCAAGTTGATATCCGCCCGGTGCGCGATGTCGGCCCCCTAATGGGCACGCCGCAACCGTTCCAGATTCTCAAGATGGACCGCAGCCGCGGCAATATCGTCGTGTCACGCCGCGCCGTGTTGGAAGAGACCCGCGCCGAGCAGCGCGCCGAGGTTGTTTCCAATCTTCAGGAAGGCCAGGTCCTGCAGGGCGTGGTCAAGAACATCACCGACTACGGCGCCTTCGTTGATCTGGGCGGCGTCGACGGTCTGTTGCACGTCACGGATATTTCCTGGAAGCGTATCAACCATCCTTCCGAGGTCCTGGCCATCGGCCAGTCCGTCGATGTTCAGGTCATTCGCTTCAATTCCGAAACACAGCGTATCAGCTTGGGCATGAAGCAGCTTGAGGCTGATCCCTGGGAAGGCGTTGCCGCGAAGTACCCGGTCGGAACGAAGTTCGTCGGCCGCGTCACGAACATCACCGACTACGGTGCCTTTGTGGAGCTGGAGCCCGGAATCGAAGGTCTTGTGCACGTCTCCGAGATGAGCTGGACCAAGAAGAATATCCACCCAGGCAAGATCGTTTCCACCTCACAGGAGGTCGAAGTGATGGTGCTTGACGTGGACGAGCAGAAGCGCCGTATCAGCCTTGGCCTGAAGCAAACCATGGACAATCCATGGGAGTCCTTCCAGGACAACTTCCCGGTCGGCACGGAACTCGAAGGCGAGATCAAGAACATCACCGAGTTCGGTTTGTTCGTGGGCCTTCCCGGCGACATCGACGGCATGGTGCACCTTTCCGATCTGTCATGGGAAAAGTCCGGCGAAGACGCCATTCAGGACTTCACCAAGGCAGAAATGGTCAAGGTCAAGATCCTGGACGTCGACGTCACCAAGGAGCGGATCAGCCTCGGAATCAAGCAGCTTGAGAGCGATCCTTTCGCAAGCGCCGTCGAAGGCGTCAAGAAAGGCGATGTCGTCACCTGCACGGTTACCGAAGTGAACGACGCCGGTGTCGAGGTTGCCATCGCAGATGGAGCCGTCGGCTTCATCCGTAAGGCCGACCTGGCACGCGACCGTAGCGATCAGCGCCCCGACCGCTTCGCCGTTGGCGAGAAGGTCGATGCCAAGATCACCAACGTGGACCGCAAGAGCCGCAAGCTCTCGCTGTCGATCAAAGCGCGTGAGATTGAGGAAGAGAAGGAAGCGATGGACACCTACGGGTCCAGCGATTCCGGCGCTTCCCTGGGCGAAATCCTCGGGGCCGCTCTGTCACAGGCCAAGCAGGGTGCCGAAGAAAAGGCAGAGCCGAAGAAGGCCGCCGCAAAGCCGAAGAAAGCCGCAACGAAGGCCAAGAAGGCCGATGACGCAGCTGACGATAAGGCTGATGAGAAAGCCGAAGGCGAGGACGAGAACGACGCCTAAGGCATACGGCGACCGGGTTACATCCGGCGCTGTGATGTACCGTTGAAGATCAGGCCCCCTTCCAGCGATGGAACGGGGCCTTTTCTTTACCTGTTCCATAGGAGCCACGATATCGGAGAAACAACGTTGTATTTTGGGAAAATCCTTCCAAAAGAAGTACTTAGGGTTGACTGTGCGGCTCCGCTCTGGCAGCGTCGCTGAATAAGCTTTGTTGGAGCGGATTTTGGGGGCCGTTCCAGATAAGCCGATAATAAGGGAATCAAGGGAGGCACGCCCGTCATCGGGCGGCACCTGGCAGGGGAGACGCCAGCATGACGAAATCGGAACTGATTCAGCGTATCGCGGAAATGAACCCGCATTTGTACCACCGCGACGTTGAGCGCATCGTCAATACTATTTTCGAGGAAATCACCCAAGCTTTGACACGCGGCGACCGCGTCGAATTGCGAGGATTCGGGGCGTTCTCGATCAAGCAACGTGACTCACGTATTGGCCGCAACCCGCGCACCGGAGACAAGGTTAAGGTCGATGCCAAGGCCGTGCCCTACTTCAAGACAGGCAAACAGCTCCGCGAACTTTTGAACGATTAGTAAAAGCGGTTTCTGGTAAGGGCTCTACCCAAGACGCTGCTCGCCTGCTAGCTTTGGGCGTCATTGAGTTGAAGCGGGAAAGCCTAGGGTGAAGCGGATATCCTGGATCATAACCATTCCGGTCACGATACTTATCGTGGTCTTTGTGCTATCGAACCGTCAGGTCGTAGAGATCGATGTCTGGCCGCTTGAGTTATCGTTATCCGGTCCACTGTATCTGGTCATGATACTGGCGCTTATTCTTGGGTTTGTGGTTGGCGCAGGGGCGATGTGGGTTTCGTCAGGCGCCAGCCGTAAAAGGGCGCGCCAAGCAGAGCGGCAAGTCCGGTCACTGAATGCCGAGGTCGCCCGCCTGAAGCGGGAACAAGAGCAAGATACGACCGGCCCCGCAGCTGCCACGGCGACGGCTGCCCTTCCCAAAGCCCAAGCTACGAGCCTGCGCGCCTGATCGAAGGCGCTTCCCCGCAACGCCCGAACAGAACCCGCCATTCGTGATCCGGAGCCTAAAACTGCGCCCATGATGAACCAGAGCAAGATTGGAACCCTCTTACAAAAGGGCGCGGCTCTACAGCGTGCCGGCGATTTGAAGAAAGCCGAAGGGTTCTATCGTCAGGTGCTCAAGCTGGACCGCCGAAATCCAGACGCGCTGCATCTTCTGGGGACCGTTCTGCATCTGACCGGGCGCAGTAAACAGGGCCTGAAAGTTCTGGAGGAAGCCGTTGCCGTACAGGCGAGCAACGCTGCCTTTCGCCGTTCCCTGGCGCAAATTCTGCTGGCTCTTGACCAAACGGGGAAGGCCCGCGTTCAGCTTGAAAAAGCAATTGCCCTTGACCCAAACTTTGTGGCCGCGCGCGCAAATCTAGGCGAGCTTCTGGGCAAGAGCGGCGAACATGAAGAGGCCGTCCGCCAGTTCAGGTCGGCCCTCGAGCATTTCCCGGCCCACCCGGCTCTCAACAACAATCTCGGCAACAGCCTGCTAAAGCTCCAGAAGTTCCAGGAGGCCCGCGATGCCTTCACCACCGCGCTGCAGGGCGACCCGTCACTGGCAACGGCTTGGGAGGGCCTGGCAGACGTGCTGGTCGAACTTGATCAGGATGAAGCCGCCTGGAGGCTGCTCAAGGAAGCCGTCGCCCGGTTCGGCGACAACCCCCGCCTCCTGACCAAATGCGGCGGCCTTGCCCAGCAGTTCGGAGCCTTTGAAGAAGCCGGGACATTGCTGCGCAAAGCGCTGGCGATTAATCCTCACACCTATCCGGCGATCAATCGGATTGCTCACATACAGAAATTTAAGGCCGATGATCCTCTGCTAAAGGAAATGCATCGCCTTTGGCAGGATGCGCGTCCCGAGGGAGACGACAGACATGCCCTGGCCTTTGCGCTCGGTAAAGCAGAAGCCGATTGTGGCAACCATGATTCCGCCTTTGCGTTCTATGCGGAGGGCAATCGTCTCCGGCGGCCGGAGTATCAGTACGACCGAAATGAGGCGCGCGCCGAGAACGAAGAACTGATAGCACGCTACGATGCCGCCCTTTTCAAGGCGAAGCAGGGTATCGGCGCAATGGACCGCAGACCGGTCTTCGTGGTCGGAATGCCGCGTTCGGGAACGACCTTGGCGGAGCAGATTCTGGCGGCCCATCCGTCCGTTGTCGGTGTCGGGGAAGCCCGGGCCATGAGCCGGATCGCCAAACATGCTCCCCAGGACCCCTTGACGCTCGTGGCGCAGGAGGCCGAAGCGCTTGGCGCCGCTTATCTGGATCATGTCGTCGCCATGGCCGGACCTGAGGCCGAGAGAATCATCGATAAGATGCCACACAACTTCCAAAGGTTGGGGTTGATTGCGCTGGCGCTACCGGGCGCGCGCATCATACATTGCCGCCGGGACCCAGCCGACACTTGCCTGTCGATCTTTTTCCAGTCGTTCGGTGGCTACTTACCCTTCGCCTATGACCTTGAAGAATTAGGCGCGGCTTATCAGGATTACCGGCGCCTCATGGCACACTGGAAGAACGTGCTGCCCCTGCCGATGTTCGACCTCGATTACGAAGCATTGGTGGAGGACACCGAACGCGAAGCCAGACGCTTGCTCACTTTCCTAGATCTGCCCTGGGATCCGGCCGTTTTGAGCCACCACGAGGCGTCGCACGAGGTAAAGACCGCCAGCCATTGGCAGGTCCGCCAACCCGTCTATCAATCAAGCCGCGGTCGGTGGAAGCGTTACGAAAAGCACCTCGGCCCGCTGCTGCCTTATCTGGAGACACTCGAGGAGGCTTGACAGCAATTCCCCTGACGGGCATGCCAGGGTCCCAAGCGCCATCATTGAGTTCTGCAACCGGCCTGGAGAAGTAGCATGAGCCGTCTCACGCCCCATGAGCGCGTATTGGTCGCACTCGACACCCAAGACCTTGAACGCGCTGCGGCGCTAGTCAGCGATCTTCGCGGGAGCGTTGGCGGTTTCAAGATTGGCAAGGAATTCTTCACCAGCCACGGACCTGACGGCGTGCGCGCTTGCGTTGGCAGCCATCCCTTGTTTCTGGACCTGAAATACCATGACATCCCGAACACGGTTGCCAGCGCCGTACGGGCAGCCTTGCACCTCCATCCGCAAATGCTGAACGTCCATGCCTCGGGGGGCCGCGCGATGATGGAGGCGGCCGCGGAAGCGGCCCGAGAAGCGGCAGAGGATTTGGAGATGGATCGACCGCTGGTGCTGGGCGTGACGGTCCTGACCAGCCTGGACGATGCCGATCTGGCGGAGATCGGTCAGCAAGGCAACACCGCGGAGGTGGTCGTCCGCTTGGCCAAGTTGGCCAAGGCAAGTGGTCTTGACGGCGTGGTTTGCAGCCCCAAGGAGATCGCAATCCTGCGCAAGGCATGCGGTCCGGATTTCGCATTGGTCGTCCCTGGAATAAGGCCCTCCTGGACCGCGAGCGGTGATCAAAAGAGGGTCATGACACCGGCGGAAGCCGTCGCAGCGGGTGCCGATTATCTGGTCATAGGGCGTCCCATTACCGGTGACCCCGACCCCGCCAGCGCGGCCAAACGTATTCGCGCAGAACTGGAAGCGGTATGAGTTTGTCACCCGGCGCTCCCTCAAGTCGTTCCTCAGGTCATGCCGGACCGCCGCCCGGCCCCGTTGCAAACCTGGATATCGGCGCAGCCGTTCGGGCCGTCTTCGCATCGATCTTCAAGCATCCCGGCGCGGTCTTGCGGACGCTTTTTCTGCCCGCGCTACTGACCAGCTTCCTGGCTGTGCTGCAGAAAGACCTGCCACTCGACGATCCCGCGCGGTTTTTTGCACTACCCTTGGCCGTTCTGCCGATGACGTTGGCCGCCGTGACTTGGCACCGATTCCAGTTGCTGGGCGAGGCGCCGGGATCGCTTCCGCGCGTCGGGCGGCCCTACTTGGCGTTTTATATATGGTTCTGGGTCGTCTGGCTTATCGTCTTTCTGTCCGTACTCCTGGTGACGACGCCGCTATCCTTGCTGATCGCAGCGCTGGGCGATTCCGGGCTGGCCGACGCCGCCTTCCCGATCATTCTGGCATTGGCATTCGCAGCCTCGGCGGCCGTCTATTTGAGGCTTTGCTTCGTCTTTCCAGCCAGCGCATTGGGCGAGCGTTACGGTCTGGGCGATTCCTGGCGCCAGACCAAAGGCCAGACACTCCGCATTTTCATCGTGGCGCTGATGACCAGTGTTCCCGTCGTTCTAGTCACCTTGATGGTAGCGGCCATGTTGGCCGATACCCTGGGGCACGATCCGGCCAAGCCTTATGGCTTGCCGCTTTCGGTCATCCTACTTTTTTCATTTGCCCAGCTCTTGATGGTGCTGCCCTTCATCTCCACGCTCTCCGTCGCCTTCCGCCAGATCAGTGGCTGGGTCTCGCCAGAGTAGGGCCATGCTTGGGTCGATCAGCCTGTGAACCCCTCTCTACCACTGGACGGATGGGGTTTGCTGCATTACCTATGCGCCATGGCTATAGAGGCAAAAATTTGCGGTCTTAGGGATGCGGCTTCCGTGAACGCGGCGCTGAAGGGCGGCGCGCGTTACATCGGCTTCGTCTTCTATCCACCCAGCCCCCGCTCGATCACACCGGCAACGGCTGCCGAATTGGCCCGCCATGCTGCGGGTCGGGCGGGCTGCGTAGGGCTGTTTGTGGATCCGGACGATGATACTCTCGCCAGCATTACCCGCGCCGTTCCGCTGGATATGATTCAATTGCATGGCGATGAATCGCCGGCCCGCGTCGCCGACATTCGTGAGCGTTACGGCCGGCCCGTCATGAAGGCCCTGAAGATCTCAGTTCCCGAAGACCTCGCGGGCGTCGAGGCATACCTGCCGGTGGCCGACAGGCTGCTCTTCGATGCTAAGGCGCCAAAAGGCAAGGCCGATGCGCTTCCGGGAGGCAATGCCGTCGCCTTTGACTGGCGTATCCTGGCGGGTAAAAGCTGGTCGCGCCCCTGGATGCTGGCAGGCGGCATCAATCCGGAGAACCTAGCCGAGGCAGTTGAGGTTTCCGGCGCAAGGTCGGTTGATGTGTCGTCAGGGGTTGAAGTAAAACCCGGGCAGAAGGATCCGGAGCGCATCGCCCTCTTCCTACAAAAGGCCCGATCGCTTTGAATCCGGCCGTTTGATCGGCAACCGGCGGTAGCCTGCGTCTTGCAGCGGTCACCGTCTTGCGGCAGAGTGCGCCCGCGTGATCTAGGAAAGTTCGAGAACCATGTCTCATTCACCCAATACATTCCGCGCCGGCCCCGATGAACAGGGGCGCTTTGGCATCTTCGGCGGGCGTTTCGTCGCCGAAACTTTGATGCCGTTGATCTTGGAGGTCGAAAAGGCCTATCAGGCCGCCAAGGACGACGCCGGGTTCTGGGCCGAGTTCGAGTACTTCCTCAAGCATTATGTCGGGCGGCCCAGTCCTTTGTATTTCGCCGAGCGACTGACCGACCATCTGGGCGGCGCCAAGGTCTACTTCAAGCGCGATGAGCTCAATCACACCGGCGCGCACAAGATCAACAACTGCCTGGGCCAAATGCTGCTCGCCAAGCGCATGGGCAAAAAGCGCATTATTGCTGAAACCGGTGCCGGGCAGCATGGCGTGGCCACGGCCACCGTTTGCGCGCGCTTCGATCTGCCCTGCGTCGTCTACATGGGCGAGGAAGACATCAAGCGTCAGGCGCCCAACGTCTTTCGCATGAAGTTGCTAGGGGCCGAAGTCGTTCCTGTGAAATCGGGAACCCGGACCCTCAAGGATGCCATGAACGAAGCGCTGCGGGATTGGGTCGCAAACGTCGAGGACACATTCTACATCATCGGCACCGTGGCCGGTCCGCATCCCTATCCCGCGATGGTCCGTGATTTCCAGTCCGTGATCGGGCAGGAGGTACGCTGGCAGTTGGAAGAACAGGAAGGTGAGGGCCGCTTGCCTGATAGTCTGGTCGCAGCGATCGGCGGCGGATCCAATGCCATGGGCCTGTTTCATCCCTTCCTTGACGACCCGAGTGTTCAGATGTTCGGCGTGGAAGCGGCGGGCCTTGGATTGGAGACGCACAAGCACGCCGCGTCGCTGACGGGTGGACGGCCCGGGGTTCTGCACGGCAACCGAACCTATTTGCTGCAAAGCGAAGACGGACAGATCCTCGACGCACATTCGATCTCCGCCGGGCTCGACTATCCGGGCATCGGGCCCGAGCATTCCTGGTTGCATGAACAAGGGCGCGTCAAATACCTCGCCGTCACCGATCAGGAAGCGCTGGAGGCTTTCAAGCTATGTTCTGCGTTGGAGGGCATTCTGCCTGCTCTCGAGCCGGCACACGCCCTAGCCGTGGTTTCGAAGCTCGCCCCCGACCTAAGCAACGACCACATCATGGTGATGAATCTCTGCGGTCGCGGCGACAAGGATATCTTCAGTGTCGCAGAACACCTTGGCGTTAAGCTCTAGAGCGCAGGAAAGGGGCCAGACAGCTATGATCGAAAGCCATGCCGATTCCGGACGCCTGACCAAACGTTTCGCCAGCCTGGCGGCGGAGAATCGAGGCGGACTCGTGACGTTCATGACGGCCGGCGACCCGGACCTGCACACCGCGTCTGCCATTCTTGCAGGCCTGCCTGCGGCAGGCGCCGACGTCATTGAAATAGGCATGCCCTTTTCGGATCCTATGGCAGATGGCCCCGCCATTCAGGCTGCCGGCCTGCGTGCGCTCAAGGGCGGCATGACGCTTGCCAAGACCCTGGAAATGGTTCGCGGGTTTCGCAAGCAAGATCAGGAAACGCCTTTGGTCCTGATGGGCTACTACAATCCGATTTACGCCTACGGCAACGAACGCTTCTTGAAGGAAGCCAGAGAAAGCGGCGTGGACGGTCTTATTATTGTCGACCTTCCTCCTGAAGAGGATGCCGAGCTTTGTATTCCGGCGCTAAAAGCCGGTTTGAATTTTATCCGGCTGGCAACGCCGACAACCGACGAGAAGCGCCTGCCAAAGGTGATGCAGAACACCAGCGGGTTTGTTTACTATGTCTCGATCCTTGGGATTACCGGAACACACTCCGCCGCCGCCACGGATGTGGCCGAAGCGGTCGCCAGGTTGAAGCGGCATAGCGACCTGCCGGTCGCGGTTGGTTTTGGAATCAAAACCGCCGAGCAGGCGCGGGAGATAGCCCGCGTTGCCGATGCTGCGGTTGTCGGTTCCGCGTTGGTGGACTGCCTCAAGGCCACGCTCGACGAAGACGGCAAGGCACAGCCAGCTACGATCAATACTGTGCTAGACTTCGTCAAAGGTTTGGCCGCAGGCGTTCGGTCCGGCCGTTCGTAGACAAAAAGCGCAAAGCCGGGTGTCGGAAAGGCTTTAAGGGGTAGCATGAACTGGATCAACAACTACGTTCGCCCAAAGATTCGCGCGCTGGTGAAAAGCCGCGAGGTTCCTGACAATCTTTGGGATAAATGTCCAAGTTGCGGACAGATGATCTTCCATAAGGAACTGGAAAAGAACCTTCGCGTCTGCACCCATTGCAATCATCATTTGCGGCTCGCGGCAAAAGACCGCTTGGCGATGTTGTTTGATGACGGCGACTACACCCGGGTTGATCTGCCTAAGATAAATATAGATCCGTTGAAGTTCCGTGATCGTAAGAAATATAGCGACCGCCTGAAGGAATCGCAGAGCAAGACGGGTGAGCAGGATGCGATCCTCGTTGCACACGGCGAGGTCGCGGGCTTGCCGACCGTCATAGCTTGTTTCGACTTTTCCTTCATGGGTGGTTCGATGGGTATGGCCGTTGGCGAGGGATTGCTGACCGCGGCGCGCACGGCCGTTTCGCGAAAAGCCGCTTTGCTGGTGATACCGGCATCGGGCGGCGCGCGCATGCAGGAGGGAATTTTATCCCTGATGCAGATGCCAAGAAGCATCATCGCACTGGATCAGGTGAAAGAGGCGGGGCTTCCCTATATCGTGCTGTTGACCGACCCAACGACTGGCGGTGTTTCCGCTTCCTTTGCGATGCTGGGCGACATTACGCTTTCGGAACCAGGCGCCATTATCGGCTTTGCCGGTCGGCGCGTCATTGAAGAGACCATCCGCGAGCAGCTGCCTCCCGATTTCCAGACTGCCGAGTATCTTTTGGAACACGGGATGGTTGATCGGGTCGTGGATCGCCGTGAGCTCAAGGAAGATTTGGGCCGCGTCCTCTCTTTGTTGATGAAGCCGGAAAAGGCGTCACGTGCCGGGTCAGGTCAGAAAACTGCGAGCAAGTCGTCTTCTGAGGAAAAGAAGACGAAGGATTCCAATAAAGCGGCGCGCAGCGAGGCAGATCTTGAAGACGACGACGATTCCAAGTGACGTCATCCTTGAGCGGCTGCTCCATCTACATCCGAAGATAATCGATCTATCGCTTGGCAGATTGGAGCGCTTACTTACGCTTCTGGGGAATCCTGAGCGGTCGCTTCCTCCCGTCGTACATGTCGCCGGCACGAACGGTAAGGGCTCCTGCATCGCCTACCTACGCGCCATGGCGGAGACGGCGGGGCTGAGTGTCCATGTTTATAGCTCTCCGCATCTCGTTCGATTTCATGAGCGTATTCGCCTGGCCGGAAAGCTGATCGACGAGACACGGCTGTCGGACCTTTTGGAGCGTTGCGAGCAAGCCAATGGCGGTGAGCCGATTACGTTCTTTGAAATCACGACCGCAGCCGCCTTTCTCGCATTCTCGGAGGAGCCCGCAGACATCCTCCTGCTGGAAGTCGGCTTGGGTGGTCGGTTGGATGCGACCAACGTTGTGTCTCAGCCAGCGCTCTCCATCATTACCCCGGTATCCTTGGACCATATGCAATACCTGGGTACGACACTGGAAAGCATCGCCTTCGAGAAGGCCGGTATCCTAAAGCCGGGCATTCCCGCCGTGATTGGGCCACAGCCCGCGTTGGCGATGGAGACCATCGCGCGCCACGCAAAGACTATCGCCGCCCCACTGCATGCTTACGGTACCGATTGGAAGATCGAGTCTCACGGCGAAGGCTTGGTTTTTACCTGCAATGGCACTGAGGAGGTCGTACCGCGGCCCAACCTCTACGGTACACATCAGGCGGAGAATGCGGGTGTCGCGCTCATGGCTGCCCGGTTGCTGGAAAAGCAGGGATTTGAGATTTCAGCTTCAGCACGGGGACTTGGGCTGGTTTCAGCGGAGTGGCCCGCAAGGCTGCAGCATATAACGGCTGGGACCTTGGCTTCGCTGTTGCCTCACGGCTGGGAGCTATGGCTTGACGGTGGACACAATGAAAGCGCCGGGAAAGCTTTGGCCGCAACACTGGGCGCCTGGTCGGACAAGCCGCTTCACCTGATTTATGGAATGCTGAACACCAAGGCCGCCGGGGCCTTCCTAGCGCCTTTGGCAAAAAGCGCCCATAACCTGCAAGCAGTCGCGATTCCCGGCGAACCAAACTCGTTGAGCGCTGAAGAAGCGGCCACCTTCGCTAGGGAAGCGGGATTTGACGCCACGGCCTTCCCATCGGTCCCGGACGCGCTTCGGGCCCTCACCAAGGCCGCAGCAAACCGCTCCGAGCCGCCCGGCCGGGTTCTTATCTGCGGATCCCTATATCTGGCCGGACGTGTTCTGGCCCTGAACGAATTGCCGGACCTTTCGGCCTAAAAGTGATAACGCACCCCGGCGGTCCAGAAGGTAGAGCCGCTGTCGGTTCCGTTGTAGAGACCGAATACGCCCGACCGGTGGTGTAGGCGGAGGACCAGCTCGAGGTCCTTCTGGTCGGGCGGAGCGAAAGTGACTTCGGGCGAGAACATGTTCATCCAATGGGTTTTCTTGCCGCTGTTGCGGCTCTGCTCGTGATCCGAAATCTTGGTCGAATAGTTCGGGCCCCAGAAGGCAACGCCCAGCGTCGTATAAACGTAGTCGTTCCACGGAAAGCGGTCCCAGCGTGCAACGGCGGCCGCCCAGATTTCGGTCAGGTCCTCGTCCCCAAACCGCTGCGCAACGCCCGCCTCGACTTCAAACGAGAGGCCGAAGTCAAAACGATGAACTCGGTAGGATCCTGTTATTGCGACCAACCCCGTGTTCAACGCATCCGCACTGAAAGGGTCGTAGAACAACCGGGAGAAATTACCGTTCAAAAGCCGCCCCCCATAAACGGTAACGGCCATGGGCTTACTGATTGCGGGCGGCGTCGGCTTTTCCGGAGGAACCTGCGCGTGGACGGGTGCGCTTAGAAGCAACACCGCGAACATAACGAAAAAGCCTGTAAGGAGGACGCTAGGTCGCACTCCCCCACAACTCAAACTCTTAAAAAAAGACAAAATACAAAACCTCTCCCGGGAACACACTTCTTGGCCGCTGGTCCCAGATAATAAGGGAGCGGTTCTAAGCGGCCAATCCAGCCTAGTGCTAGAAAAGCTACCGAATAGAAACCCGAAAAGAGACGCTGCGTAAAGCAAATAGAGAGAAAGTAAGAACTGCTCCGACTAGTGCGCCCCCGGAGCAACAGATTGCACACAATTGCTCCGGGGATCTCGTCGAATGGTTAAAGACTAGGTTCGATCAGATGTTTTCCTCGACCCAAGCCAGCAACTGTTGTTTGGGAAGCGCGCCGACTTTGGTGGCGGCAACCTGACCATTCTTGAAAAGCATCAAGGTTGGAATCCCACGGACTCCGTACTTCTGCGGAGTTTGCGGATTGTCATCAATATTCAGCTTGGCAATCGTCACGGCGCCCTGCTTCTCTGCAGCGATCTCTTCGAGGGCCGGACCAATCGATTTGCAAGGCCCGCACCATTCGGCCCAGAAATCAACGATCACCGGACCTTCTGCTTTCAGAACGTCCTGATCGAAACTGGTATCGCTAATCTTCGTGGTGCTCATCTGGCACTCCTTTCTGGTGGGTCGTTCTTCTTATTGTCGGGCCTTGTTAGCGACCCGCCTCGCCTTCCATATAGAAATCCATACCCACGAGCGTCAAGGAGCGTGCTCGAGAAGTCTGGCTTGCGTTAATTGCATCAGACGCGGTCCTTCCGTCCAAAGCAACGCGCAGCGAACATCCTTGCTCGGGTAAATTTTTAGCAGCAATGCGCGGTAGCTCGCCATCTGGTGCAGGTAAACTCCCGGCACGTCGGCCTCGGTCTTGGCGGCGGGCCGGTTGGATTTATAGTCGATGATCAAGACTTCGCTATCCGTCACCACCAGCCTATCGATCCGCGCGGAAATGACATCATGCGTGCCATCCGATTTTTCGATACAGCCTGTGACCGGCACCTCCGCACGACTGCCAGGTCCAAAAACCGCCGCAAACGCCGGCGCGGCGATGACCGCCAGCGTCTCCGCCAGCAGCGCTTCGGCGTCTTCCGTCGACAGCCCGTGAAGCGGTTGTTGAAGGAAGGCCAGTCCACGCACCCGGCGTTGCTCTTCTGGCAAGTCGGGCAAGGTCTGCAACAGCCTATGCACCAGCAATCCGCGCTTGAAGCGACTTGTTTCGTCTGTGCCAAGCGGGGAGATTACCGCCGGTTCGATCTCGCTTGGACGCGAGGGCGCCAAAGGCCGTGACGGACTCGATTCCTTCTGAGGCTTCCGCAGCGCCCAATCTGGTAAAGCAACAGGACGACTTCTAACAGTGGTACCGGCGTCTGTCTTTGGCGCGCCCTGCTGGTCCGACGAGATCACAAGCCCGGGACCACGCCACCCATTCTCTCCCAGAAATTCAGAGAAATCGAACTCCTGTTGGACTGCGGGCGGGTCCATCGCCTCCAGGCCCGCTTTTACAAGATCATACCAGGGCTCTCGGCGATTGTTCTGCTTGCCCTTGTAGCCGCAAACGATAAGCCTGTCCTCGGCGCGGGTCATTGCCACGTAAAGCAAGCGACGACGCTCCTCCAGGGATTCGGTCTCTTTCTCCGCCAGGAGTGCAGCGCTGAGGGCGCTGCGTTGCTTGCTAGCGCCCGGCAATAGACAAAGTGGCGGTTCATTACCGCCCTTGGTCGCTCCCTCCAACCAAAGCAGGCTGCGATCATGCTTGTCGGACCCGAAGGTGTCCGGCAGGAAGACCACTGGCGCCTGCAGCCCCTTGGCCGCATGCACGGTCATGATTCTGACGACGCCTTGGGACTGTTCCAGATCGCGCTTGATTTCGCGCCCGTCGGCGTTCAGCCAGTGCAGCAGTCCCTGTAAGCTGGGAGCGTGTTGGCGACTGTACTCCAAAGCCAGCGCAAGAAACTCGTCCAGCGGGTCATTAGCCTCTGGCCCAAGGCGCGCAAGAATCTGTCGGCGCCCCTGATTCGCGCTCAAGAGGCCTTGATAGAGTTCGTAGGGATCGAGATGATCGACCTTTCCTAATTGCTCGGACAAAAACTCGAACGCGACCGCAAAGGCCGGATCGTCATCCTTGCGGGCCGCCAGCGCGCGCCATAGGCTGCCCTTACGCGCCCAACAAAGCTCGGCAAGCTGTTGCTCGTCAAAGTTCACTAACGGGCCTTTCAAGACCGTCGCCAGTGTCAAATCGTCCTCCGGCAACAGGAGGAAGTTGCCGAAAGCGACGAGATCCATGATCGGCAGCTGTTCCATGAGGCGCATTCGATCAACACCGGCCACCGGCACATCACGGGATTTCAGGGCGCGAACCAACTCTGAAACAAAAGCGTTGCGCCGCTGGACCAGAACCATGAAGTCGCCGGGGCGTAGTCGGCGATCGCGCGCTGCCAACCGACAAGCCGGATCCGATTTTCCAGCGGGGTCGCGGGTCCAATAGTGGATCTTCGCCGCGATCAGTTCGGCCAAGCGGGTACGGGGCAGTCTGCGCTCCTGCGGCACCAGAGGCGGAGCCCAGGGATCCAGGGGGGTTTCCTCTTCGGGTTCGACAGGTGGCCAGAGCTCGACGCTTCCCGCTTGACCCGCGCGATAGGCCTTATGAGGCCGCCATGTTTCGTCGAAACTGACGCCTTGTTCCATACCGTCCCGGTCGAACACGGCGTCAACCGCATCAAGGATCGGTTGGGTTGAGCGAAAGGACATATCCAACGTCAGGCTCGCAAACGGTCGCTCCGCCTCACGGGCACGCTGCTCGTAAGTTCGGTTCTTCTCGGAGAACAATCTGGGCGCAGCCCCCTGAAAGCCGAAGATCGATTGCTTCGGATCGCCGACGACAAATAGGCTGCGCGGCGGGAGCTCACCCGAGCTGCGATCTTCCGAAGCACCCATGCCCGTGAAGAACTCTTCGATCAATCCCTCAATTACCTGCCACTGCGGCGGGCTGGTATCCTGCGCTTCATCGACCAAGACATGATCAATGCCGCCGTCCAGCTTGTAATGAACCCAGGAAGAGACACCAGGGCGATCAAGCAGGTCGCGCACCAGCAGGATCATGTCGTCATAGTCCAGCGCAACGGCTGCGCGTTTGGCGCGCTGATAGGCTTCCGTCATGTGCCAGCCGAGCCTCAACAAAGCCGCTGTCTGCACGGCTTCTCCCAACGCTGCCGCCCGCTGTCGGACTGCTATCAGCCGAGCCGCTTCGGTCTGCGCCACCTCCAACAGCTCCGGATGAGCTTCATGGAGCGCCTTGGTCAGGAGACTCTTCCTGGGTTCTCCGTCCTTGGTGAGAAAAAGAGCGCAGTACCCGGCAAATGATTGCGGATCGAGATGCCCGCCGGCCAACCAGTCGGCAAGGGCAGCTCCCCGAGTCTGCTCCGATGGAGTGCCGCTGCCATAGGCTTCGGCGAGCCGGGTCAAGCCCGCCCGGTTAAAGTTACCCTCGGCGCCCGCCTCGGCCACCAACGCCTCTTGCGTGAGATCAGGCGTGAGGTCGAGACGCCGATAGATTTCGACCACGGCATGCTCCAGGCCGCCGAAGCCTTCCACCATTAAGCGGAGCCGGTCCTTATGGGATGTCACCCCCGACAACAGCTTGGCAAAATCCTCCTCACCCAACCCGCCCGCCAGGTAATGCAGCGCTTGGTGGAGGTCAAAAGCCCAGGGTTCAGACGCGGGCGCGGCGCGATAAACGGCCTCCAGCACCTCCTCGCGCGCACGCGCCAGCAGTTCCTGGGCGCTGCGTTCATCAAGCGCCTCGAAGTTCGGCGTAATCCCCGCCTCCAACGGAAAACGGCTCAGGATCGACTGGCAAAAGCTATGGATGGTCTGAATTTTAAGGCCGCCTGGGGCATCCAGCATCTGCGCAAAAAGACTGCGCGCCCTGGTCGTTTCCTCCGGGTGCGGAAACCGGCCCAGAAGCTTCTCCAATGACAGCTCAAGATCACCCAGCGATGCTGCCGTCCAGGAGGAAAGCCGACCCGCGATGCGCTTTTCCATTTCCGCTGCGGCGGCCTTGGTGAAGGTTAGACAAAGCAAGCGGGTCGGCGACGATCCAGCCAGCAATAGCCGTAAGACCCGATCACTCAGAACTTGGGTCTTGCCACTGCCGGCGGAGGCACCAACCCATACCGACAAACTTGGGTCAGCGCCCACTTTCTGGTTCGCGCTGGTCTTGTCGTAGGCTGCTTTCGTCGCGCCTTGGAGTGACTGGCTCATGCTAGCCTTCTCCACCGTCCGCGGCCCACTCTTTGATGCGGGCTAGATGGGCATAATCGTTGAAGCGCAGATCAAAGCCCGGCCGCGGTCGGGCCAGAAAAGGGCTGTCCGGATCAGCATATGCAAGCACAAATGAGGCCAGGCGCTGGCGCGTTTCGGCCACCAGGGCTTCGTCTATAGGGATCGATGTCTCGCTTCCCTTCGTCGCGCCGCCCGACAGATGCCAATAGGCCAGTTCTTCGACCTTTTGGCCCTGCAAGCCCGCGAAACCGTCGGCCTCTGCCATAATCGCCTCCAACAGAAGCTGCGGTGCACGTCCCTCCAAGACCTCTTTCTTGTTCGGTGGCGTCCCAGTCTTGTAGTCGAGAATCGCCAGGGAACCGTTTTTCAACGTCTCGATGCGGTCGGCCTTGCCGTACAACGAGAAACCGTCTGCTTCCTTGAGTTCAAGGCTCCCTCGCAGCTCTGCATGAATCCCCAGGGTTGCGGACCGCCGTTGCTTTTCCTGCTCAACAACCCATTCGAGGATGCGTTGCAATCGCGGTTCCCAGTAGGCCGCCAAAGCCGGCCTGCGCTGCAACTTGTCGAGGAGCAATCCCATCCGCTGCTCCAATTCCGCTTCCACATTCTCCGGAAGGGCCTTCGGATAATCTCTGGTGAAGCCTTCAAGAAGTTCGTGAATCAAGGTGCCGCGTTCTGCGGCGCCCGGCTCCGCATCAAGGTCGTCGAGCTTGCGCAATCCCAGCACAGAGCCCGCATAGAAGGCGTAAGGGTCGCGCAACCATCGTTCGATGGCCGTAACGGAAGCCTTGCGGGGTCTGCGCTCGGCGGGTGGTCTCGGCGCCGGCGGCGGCGCTGGCGTGACGCTTTCTGGGGCGTCCAACGCCTCGGCCCAGTTCAGCCATTGGGCAGCATCCCTGGTCAATAGGTCCGCAGGTACGTCCAAAGCCGCCAGCAAGGTATCCAACCGCAGCAGCCAGCGCGAGGGAACCGTCGGCGTCCCCCCGACGCGCTCGGAGCGGGTCAAAAAAACTTCCGAGGCGTTCATCGCCTGGGCGAAATCGTGCGCGGATAGCCCGATCGACTGGTCGGCGGACGGTAACCCGAAGGCTGCGCGCATGGGCCGGCTCATCCAGGGGCCCGGATCGGCATCCCCCGGCCAGGTCCCCTCGTTCAGGCCGCCCAGGATCAACCGATCCGCCCTTTGCAGGCGCGCTTCCATCGGGCCCCAGATAAACAATCGCGGGTGCAGGCCGTAACGCGGACGAACAGTCTGCCCCTGCAGCAGTGTATCGAAGACCTCCGCATAGTCCCTGACGCGCACCTCGCCGTAGAGGTGCGCGGCCTCCAGCATCTGGCGCAAGAAGGTCGCGGCGACCTCACCGTCATCGCCCTTCCAAAGTTGATCCGGCCCGCTTAGGTCGTCGCTGCGTGCCAAAGCCTCTGCCAAGGCCGTGTGATCCTTCAACAGGAGTTCAAGCGGCTGCTTGGCGGGGCGGACCCGTTGAATCGGCTCCAGAAGTTTGCAGAGCCCGGCAAACCAAGTCTCTAGCTTGCGAAGCTCGGCAATCTCCTTTTCGCCGCCCTCGGCAATCGCCAGAGCGAGAGCATCATCGAGCAAACCCTTTAGCTGCGGCAGGCTGGCCGCTGGGAGCGGTCCGCGCAACACCAGCCTCTCGAAGCTGCGAACGCGTTTGCGAAATCCAGCCGGTGCCATGCCCGCCGCGGCCCTGGGGTGCTTCAGCACCGCCAGAAGCAAAAGCGGCGACGGCCCCTCTGCCAGCAGACGTCCGACCAACCGCAGGTAAGCGCCGACTGGTGTGCCGCCGAGCGGCCGTCCTGCGGAATCATCGATCTTGATACCCCAACGATCCAGCTCCACCGCCACCCGCCGTGCCAGATCACGATCCGGCGTCACGAGCGCAGCCGTACGGCCCTCTTCCTCCAACACTTGACGCAAAGCCAATGCTGCCACTATCGCTTCTTCCCGAAGGCCGGGACAGTCGATGCGCTGGACGCGCGTGAAGGCGCGTCCGACATTCTCGGCTTCAAAGCGGACTCCCTTGTCAATCCAGCGGTGGGTCAGTTCCGCAGGGGAGAGGCTCAGGTTTACGACTTGGCTTCGCCCGTAAGGCTCACCACCCACGGAAGCACCGTTCCATACCTGTACGTCCGTACGTGCAACACCCAGCCCTTTCAAAAGCTTGGCCATTCCAAACTGCGGATGGCTTGGATCCTTGGATATGGTCTCCCATGTCTCGGCCTCACAATCGATGTCCAGACCCGGCAGCACGACCTCACCTTCCGGCAAGCCCTGGATCACTGACAGCAAATCGGCCGTCGCGGGAATGCTTCCCGTGGAACCCGCTGCGATGACGGGGTGCCGGGGTGGATTGCGGCGCCATGTTTTGGCTTGCCACTCAAGAAGGCGCCGTCTTCTTGCCGCCGCCCCGATGGAACCAGCTTCCTTTTCGATTTCCGGCCAGAACTGGGTTACGATCTCCAGGAACCGCAAGGTCGCCTGCCAATGATCCGCATGCTCCTCCGGCACCAATTGAGACAACCTCGAAAAATCGAGCCCTTCGGTCTCAACCTGATCCAGCAGGCGGCCAAGTTCTGCGGCCAACATTAGGTCTTGCGCGTCACTTCCACCGCTTTGGCCCCCACCAGCGATACCAGCACGCCAACGCGCAACAAGCCGCGCCAAATGGAACTGTCTAGCCAACGGCGACATGGCCGGTGGTAAAGTCGTTTCCGCCTCTGGATCAAGACCCAACGGGTCTGTCAGGGTCAACTCCTCCTCATCGAGATCGCCCAGCGGCAAAAGGCGGGGAAGTAAGCGTGGCCGGTTTTCGGAAACCCGGAGAAAGGCTTCCTGCAAGCTTCGACAGGCTCTGCGTGTCGGCAGCAGCAGCAAGACATCGGCAAGCCTTTCGGGGTGCTTCGCAAAGCGCGCGCTCAGCCCCAATGCCAGCGTGTCCGCAAAGGGCCGTTCTGGCGGCAGCGTGAAGACATTGGGGCGCGTTTTTTCGTCGCTCATGTCGTCCCTATCTGAGAACGATGGGAAAGTCTCGGGAATCAAACAGCTCCTCGGTTTCCTTCAGACTTCCAGGTGTGCCGATATGGAACCACTCGCCATCGTGACGCAGCCCAAACAGCGTCTCGGACTCCGCCGCACGATCATAGATTCGATTGAGCGAGAAGGGTCCTTCAGGAGCACCTTCGAACAGGCGCGGGTGTAGAATTTGAATGCCTGCAAAAACAAACGGCGCCACCTCCTCGGGCGAGCGGCGCAAAAGACGTCCGTCAGCCGCAAGAAAGAAATCACCCTTACCCTCATACCCGACCGCATAAGGTGTCGAGTGGACAAGCAGCAGCGCGTCCATTTGCCGAGCGTCCCAGGCATCGGCCAACCGGTGCAGCGCTTGCTGATAACCATTCAGCCACAGCACGTCGCCATTGATCACAAAAAACGGCTCGTCGCCCAATAGCGGCAGGGCCTTAGCGACACCGCCACCGGTTTCCAGGACTTCTTCACGCTCCCAAGAGAATCGAATCTTGGGTTTCTTGCGATCGCTTAGACGTTGCTCGATTTGCTCTCCGAGGTGGTGGAGGTTGATGACGGCCTCTTCGACACCGGCTTCGGCAAGGCGGTCGAGGATGCGTTCCAAAAGACTGCGACCTTGAACCGGCAGCAACGGTTTGGGAGTTTTGTCGGTCAAAGGGCGCATGCGTAGGCCGTACCCGGCCGCCAGAACCATTGCGCGCTTAGGCCTCATAGTCTCAATCTCCTTCGTGTTTTCTATCATTATCGGTTCATGCGCCTTCATCGAGGGAGGCCCAGCGATCCTTCCAGGTGTTGGCCCCATAGAGGCTGATCCGCCGACCGGCGGGAGCGCTCGTGGACGGCGCAACCTCCAGCAGAATCCGAAGGGCCGTCGTTGGCAACAATCCTGCCAACCGTTCAGGCCATTCGATGAGGCTGATACCGCTGGCCAACGCATCCTCAAAATCAAGCTCCCAGACCTCTTCCGCCTCCTCGATCCGATAAAGGTCAAAGTGCCATACAAGTCCGGGCTTGCGCTGATACTGCTGGACAAGGGTAAAGGTCGGGCTCGGCACCTCCTCTGCGCAGGGTTGCCCGGACTCGTCGGGCAATGCATTGATAAAGGCACGCGCCAGGGCCGTTTTCCCCGCACCCAGATCGCCGAAGAGCGCAAAGACATCACCAGGCGCCGCCAGGCGCGCCAACCGCTTTGCAAAGGCAACCGTCGCCGCTTCGTCGGGTAGCTGCTCTTGATGGATTGCGGTGTCGCTCGGATCGATCATAGCCTCTTTTATCCCTTGATCGGTGGCCCCTGCAATGAATAGGGAAGAAAGCCCAGGGCGACAGAGTCACGGTTGATGCCGCCGTGACAGCGCGACCTGTCGCCGCAAGACTTGCAAAGCCCTGAATCGCTCCGCATCCTAGCCTATCGCCTATCACCAGCATCGACTTTCGACCAGAAACAAAGGAACAGCCAGGATGAGCAACGTCCAGGAAGGTGAAGTCGCTATCATCGGCGCAGGACCGGTGGGCCTCTTCGCAGTGTTTGAACTGGGAATGCTCAAGATCACGGCGCATGTGATCGATGCTTTGGACGGTCCTGGCGGCCAATGCTCCGCTCTGTATCCGGAAAAACCGATCTACGATATTCCTGCCCACCCGGAGATCATGGCTGCCGATCTGATCGGAAAGCTAACCGAGCAGGCCACACCCTTCGCCCCCGTTTATCATTATGGGCAGCAAGTTGTGGGCCTGGAGCAGCAGACTGATGGTCGCTGGCTCCTGGAAACTTCCAAAGGGACTCGGCTTCTTGTCAAAGCCGTCATGATCGCTGGTGGCGTCGGGGCTTTCGGGCCGAATCGCCCCCCACTGGCGGGGATCGAGTGTTACGAGAACGCGGGGCCCGGACTGGGTGTGCGCTACATGGTCACCCAGCGCGAAAACTATCGCGGTAAGCGCATCGTGATTGCCGGCGGCGGCGATTCGGCCGTCGACTGGGCACTTTCCTTGGCCGAACTGGCCGAGAAGGTATATGTCGTCCACCGCCGCCCAAAGTTCCGGGCCGCGCCTGAGAGCGTTGCCCGTTTGAACCAACTCGCCGAACAAGGGTCAGTGGTTGAGATGGTCATCCCCTATCAGCTCCGAGGGCTCCAGGGCGATGGCAGTCTACTGGAAGCCGTGATCGTCGCGGATTTGGCGGGCAACGAACGCCGCTTGGATGCGGATGTCCTGCTGCCTTTCTTTGGTCTCTCGATGAACCTGGGCCCAATCGCCGACTGGGGCCTGGCGCTGGAGCACGGCCACATCACTGTGACGCCCGAAACCTGCCAGACCAACTTGCAGGGCGTCTACGCCATCGGCGATATCGCCGACTATCCTGGCAAGCTAAAATTGATCCTGTGCGGATTCTCAGAAGCCGCTATGGCCGCTCACGCAATCCGCAGCCAACTTCATCCAGATGAAGAGCTGCATTGGGAGTATTCAACGACCAAGGGCGTACCGGGCGAGTAACGCACGACAACCGGCGCAATCTCTTGCCTTTACTCCTGTGTTGCTTTCCAGGCCTCGTAACGCTTGCGGGTTTCCTCGTTCGGCGGATAAAGCCCGGGAAGTTTGGCGCCAGCCTTAACCTCGGAAAGCAACCAGGCTTCCAAGAGTTCCTGCTCCGCTCCGGCCTCGATAACCTGGGCAACCATTGCTTTGGGGATCAGCACGGCGCCATCGCCATCAGCCACGATCACATCGCCCGGAAAGATCGCAACACCGCCACAGGCTATCGGCTCCTGCCATCCAACAAAGGTCAGGCCCGCTATGGAAGGCGGCGCCGCAATGCCACGGCACCAGACAGCCAAACCGCTGCTGACCACGCCCTCGCCGTCGCGAAGTACACCGTCTGTCACAAGCGCGGCGACGCCGCGCACGGCCATGCGCGCGCAGAGGATATCGCCAAACACGCCCGCATCGTCGACGCCCATGGCATCGATCACCACGACGGCGCCGTCCGGCATCTCTTCGATCGCGGCGCGGGTCGAACGCGGGGACGACCAGCTTTCCGGCGTCGCCAAGTCCTCGCGCATCGGCACGAATCGCATCGTGAAGGCCTCACCGACAATGCGTCCTTGATCTTCCATCAAGGGCAACGGGCCGCGCAGGTAATTATTCCGCAAACCTTTTTTGAGCAGAACCGTCGTCAGGGTCGCTGTTGAAATGCGCGTCAACTGATCGCGCTGATCGGCTGTTAAGGTCACGGTCTCAGCCATTGCCACTCTCCCTGTGGTCCATGAAATTCAATGGCGCGACTTTGCAACAAAAGACCGCCGGTTGAAAGGCCGAGGATTCCCTCTGTCGTCTTATTCTTGCCCCTGGCCTGTTGGCCCCCTTTCCGCTAGACCTTGATGGCATGGCAAGACGTGATGATGATAAGAGCAAGGGCCGCCAAACGCGACGAACGACCGGGACTAAACGGCCCGGCGGCGGACGTTCCACGTCGCGTCGAGCGCCCCGAGCCTCTGAGCGCGGTCAGCCGCGAAAGAAGAGCAAACAAAAGCGCGGCTTGACGCTTGGCCGGGCGCTGCGCTGGCTGGTTGTGCTGGGCGTTTGGTGCGCTGTCGGCCTGGGTGGGTTGCTGGCTTACTATGCTTACGATCTTCCCGACGTGTCGCGGATGGCCGTGCTTGAGCGCCAGCCCGCCGTCACTCTGCTGGCAAGGGACGGCTCCATCCTGGCGGCCTCCGGCCAATTGACCGGCGAGGCTTTACGGGTCGAGGAACTCCCTCCGCACCTGCCTCAGGCCGTACTGGCGATCGAAGACCGGCGATTTTACGAACATCCAGGCCTGGATCTTCTGGGGCTGGCGCGCGCAATGTTGACGAACCTGCAGGCAGGGCGGCTTGTTCAAGGCGGCTCCACTATCTCCCAGCAGCTTGCCAAGAATCTGTTTCTCTCACCTGAGCGCTCCCTGAAGCGAAAGGTACAGGAGCTTATGCTCGCGTTCTGGCTGGAACGAAAGTTTTCCAAGGACCAGATTCTGACGCTTTATCTGAACCGCGTGTACCTGGGCGCAAGCGCATATGGCGTCGACGCTGCCGCACGCCGCTATTTCGGAAAATCCGCTACCGAGGTGACGCTTTATGAGTCGGCAATGTTGGCGGGACTACTCAAAGCGCCCTCTCGATTGTCGCCGACCAGCGATGCCGGCGCGGCGGATGCTCGGACAAAAGTCGTTCTGAATGCGATGGTCGAGGCCGGGTTCATCACCCAGGCCGAAGCGGTCGAAGCCCACAAGAACAAAAGCCGCAAACTTTCACGCCAAAGTCTGCGCGCACGCTATTTCACCGATTGGGTCATTGGCGAGGTGCGTAATTTTGTTGGTTTCCCCGACCGCGACCTGATCGTGCAAACGACGCTGGACCCACGGCTACAGGGCCTGGCGGAACGCGCTGTGGAGAGTGCTTTAAAGGGAGTTGGTGGTGATCGCGGGGTCCAGCAGGCCGCATTGGTTTCGCTGACGCCAGATGGCGCCGTCAGGGCAATGGTTGGCGGCCGCGATTATCAGGAAAGTCAGTTCAACCGAGCGACCCAAGCCCTGCGTCAGCCAGGGTCTGCCTTTAAGACCTTTGTGTTTCTTGCCGCCTTCGAGAAGGGGTGGCACCCGGACGCGCAGATCCTCGACGCGCCGGTGACCATCGGCAAATGGTCGCCGGAGAACTACGACGAGCGGTATCGCGGCGAAATCACCTTGAGAGAGGCCTATGCCTTGTCGCTGAATACGGCAACCGTCCGCCTTTCCCAGGCCGTTGGCGTGCGCAATGTGGCTGCCCAGGCCCAGAAAATGGGCATAACCACACCCTTGACCAGCGACGCGTCACTGGCGCTTGGAACGTCAGAGGTAACACTTATCGAGTTGACAGGCGCCTATGCTGCGCTGGCAAACAATGGGTTTGGAGCGTGGGCGTACGGTATTGTCGAGGTGCGTGACACAAACGGCCACGTTCTTTTCAGGCATGATGAGCAACCAACCGAGCGCTTGATCGACGAGCAAGCCTTAGCCAAAGCGGCCGATGTCATGCGGGCAACCGTCGAATGGGGTACGGGCAAGGCCGCACGGATAGACCGACCGGTCGCCGGAAAAACTGGGACCAGTCAGGATTTCCGTGACGCTTGGTTCATCGGCTATACGCGCGATCTCGTGACCGGTGTTTGGTTCGGCAACGACGACGGCAAGCCGATGAAGCGGGTTTCAGGGGGCAGCCTGCCTGCGACAACCTGGGCAGCCTTTATGAGGCCCGCATCCGAGGGGGCGCCGGGCGGCGCACTGCCGGGCAGCGAAATCGCTATTGCGCCTTCTGCGCCAAGCGCCCGGGACGACCAATCCGACGACTCAAGCGTCGGCGGTTTCATCGGCCGTTTGCTACAGGATCTGAGAGGCGGGTCCGCGGGAGCCAAGAGCAGCAACAACTCAGGATCCAGTGTTTCGCGGGAGAACAAGACTTTCGGCAAGACGCCGGATCGCTAAAGAATCCGGCACAACCTCTTGAATGCTGCAGCGCGGCAACTGGACTTGCGCGCGCTTTTAAGTATGTTATCGAGCAGATGAACCGACGCGCCACCCTGGCGTGCGTGTGCTGTCCCTCTCTTTACAAGAGCCCGTGGCACTCTCACGTCTTGGAACGCAGCCAAGAGAAGGGAGTTTCCTCCGTGAAGTTAGGTCAGGATAGCCTCAAAACCCGCCGCAATCTTTCGGTCGAGGGACAGTCGTACGAATATTACAGCCTTCCGGCGGCCGCCGAGGCTGGACTTGGCGACCTATCCCGTTTGCCGTATTCGCTCAAGGTATTGCTTGAGAACCTTTTGAGGTTCGAGGATGGCGATAGTGTCAGTGTCGATGACATCAAGGCGCTGGCTGCCCGTGTACAGGGCGGCAGCCCGGATGATCGCGAAATCGCCTACCGACCGGCGCGCGTGTTGATGCAGGACTTCACCGGCGTCCCCGCCGTGGTGGACTTGGCGGCAATGCGCGAAGCGATGGTGGGCCTGGGTGGCGACCCCCGAAAAATCAACCCGCTTTCGCCGGTCGATCTGGTCATCGACCACTCTGTGATGGTTGATTATTTCGGCGGTGCGGGCGCTTTTGAAAAGAACGTCGAACGCGAGTTCGAGCGAAACCAGGAACGGTATGCGTTCCTGCGCTGGGGCCAGAAAGCTTTCGATAACTTCTCGGTTGTTCCCCCAGGCACCGGTATTTGCCACCAGGTGAACCTCGAATACATCGCGCAAGCCGTCTGGACGAGTAAGATTGACGGCAAGAATATCGCCTATCCCGATACTCTGGTGGGCACGGACAGCCACACGACCATGGTTAACGGGCTGGGTGTCTTGGGCTGGGGCGTCGGTGGTATCGAGGCAGAAGCCGCCATGCTCGGACAGCCGGTAACCATGCTGATCCCCGACGTCGTTGGTTTCAAGCTGTCCGGCGAGTTGAAGGAAGGCACAACGGCCACCGATCTAGTGCTCACCTGCACGGAGATGCTGCGCAAAAAGGGCGTCGTCGGTAAGTTCGTCGAGTTCTACGGTCCCGGCCTCAAGCATTTGACCCTGGCCGACCGCGCCACGCTTGGCAACATGTCGCCGGAGTTTGGTTCAACCTGCGCTATCTTCCCGATCGACGCCGAGACGCTTCGGTATCTTGATTTCACCGGCCGCGACAAGGCGCGGGTAAAGTTGGTTGAGGCCTATGCCAAAGCGCAGGGAATGTGGCACGACGAAAGCACGCCCGACCCTGTCTTTAGCGATAGCCTAAGCTTGGATATCTCGACCGTGGAGCCCGCGCTGGCGGGACCGAAGCGGCCACAAGACCGGATAGCGCTCTCGGCCGCCTCCGGGGCCTTTTCCCGGTATGTGGCGAAGGATCGCGGCGTTGATCCCGTCGGCGCGCAAGGAACTTTCGCGGCTGAAAGCCCGTCGGCGGCCGAGCATTCCGCTGACGGTTTCTGGCGAAGCTCAGCGGTCGCGGACGAAGCCTACACTCTGGACGACGGCGCCGTGGTCATCGCCGCCATCACCTCCTGCACGAATACATCCAATCCAAGCGTCATGGTCGGTGCGGGTCTATTGGCACGCAAGGCCTTGGCCAAGGGCCTCCAGGTTAAGCCTTGGGTGAAGACCTCGTTGGCGCCCGGATCTCAGGTGGTCAGCGACTACTTGGAGAAAGCCGGTTTGCAGACCGATCTCGATGGGTTGGGATTCAACCTGGTCGGCTATGGCTGCACCACCTGCATCGGCAACTCCGGGCCCTTGCCGGAGAAGATTTCCGCCGCTGTCGAGGCGGGCGATTTGACGGTTTGTTCGGTTCTGTCGGGCAACCGGAACTTCGAAGGGCGCATCAACCCGCACTGCCGGGCAAACTATTTGGCGTCGCCGCCCCTGGTCGTGGCCTATGCCCTCGCGGGTTCAATGAAGGCGGACCTTCTGAATGATCCGCTGGGTACGGACAAGGAGGGCAACCCCGTCTTCCTGAAGGATATTTGGCCGTCAAATAAGGAAATTCACGAGACGATGGAAAAATCCTTGTCTCGCGAGATGTTCGAATCCCGCTATGCCAACGTTTATGAGGGGCCCGAACAGTGGCGTTCTATCGCCACCTCGACCGGCGAAACCTTTGATTGGGATCCCGGCAGCACCTATGTCGCCTATCCGCCGTTTTTTGAAGGCATGGGTGCGGACCCCGATCCGATCCAGGATATCAAGGGCGCGCGGCCCCTTGCCATTCTTGGCGATTCAGTCACGACCGACCACATCTCACCGGCGGGCTCCATCAAGAAGGACGGTCCTACGGGCGAGTATCTTTTGGCCAATCAGGTTCGGCCGGCGGAGTTCAACTCCTATGGCGCCCGACGCGGCAACCATGAAGTGATGATGCGCGGCACCTTTGCGAATATCCGCATTCGCAATGAGATGGTGCCGGGTGTCGAGGGCGGCTATACCATGTACGTGCCGACCGGCGAGCAGCGGGCAATTTACGATGCCGCCATGGATTACGCCCAGGAAGGCACGCCGCTGGTGATCGTCGCGGGACAGGAGTATGGCACCGGGTCCTCTCGAGACTGGGCCGCAAAGGGCACCCGCCTGTTGGGCGTCAAGGCTGTCATCGCCGAATCCTTCGAGCGCATTCATCGCTCAAACCTTGTTGGCATGGGCGTCTTGCCGCTGCAGTTCAAGGAAGGCCAGAATCGCCATACCTTGAAGTTGACCGGCGAGGAGACTTTCGATTTCACCGGTATCGAAGGAGGCATCACGCCACGCCAGGATATCGCCTGCACGCTGCATCGCCCCGACGGCAGCAAGGAAGAGGTTGTCTTCACCTGCCGGATCGACACTGCAGGCGAGGTCGAATATTACGCGAACGGCGGGATCCTGCACTACGTGCTCCGGAACCTCGCCAAGTCGGCGTGATTGTAACTATTTGATATTACGAGAAAAATTGCCGCACTCCCACCGGGGGGTGCGGCTTTCCTTCCAAGCCGCCGATTCCGACGAGGTCAACGCCCCGGGCGCTGCAGACGAGCGATCAGGTCGTCGAGTTGCTCCAATGTCGTGTAGTGCAGGACCAAGTCGCCGGCTTCGCCCTTGTGATTGATTGAAACCTTCAAACCAAGCGCTGCCTGCAGTTCCCGCTCCAACTCAATCGTGTCGGCATCCTTTTCGACCGCGCTGCGTACCTTCTTGAGCGTCTTGCCGGGCTGCTTGATCGCTTGTGCCAGCCGCTCCGTCTCTCGCACGGACAGGCCCTGCGACGCAATGCGCTTGGCAATCGCCAGCGGATCTGGAGCGCCGATCAAGGCGCGTGCGTGCCCCGCGCTGATGGTCCCCTCTTCGATCATGCCTTTTACCGCATTTGGCAGGGACAAGAGCCGCAAGGCATTGGCGATGTGGCTGCGGCTTTTCCCGACCACCCGGGCGATGGCTTCCTGACTGTTGCCGAAATCACTCTGGAGGCGACGGTAACCCTCCGCCTCTTCTATCGCATTGAGGTCCTGACGCTGGACGTTCTCTACGATGGCAATTTCCAAGGTTTGCGCATCGTCGAAATCGCGCTGGATGACCGGAACCTCGTGCAGCTGCGCGCGCTGCGCAGCCCGCCAGCGCCGCTCACCCGCCACGATCTCAAAGCGGTTCTTCTTTGTCGCGTGCGGTCGTACTAGTATAGGCTGTAAAAGGCCGTTTTCTTTTATGGACTGCGCCAGGGCATCCAGCGCATCTTCGTCGAAATTGTGGCGCGGCTGAAACGGGCTGGCCTCCAGATGCTCAACGGGAACGAGCTGGCCTGTGCGCGGCGTTGAGGCCGGGGCTGCGGAGGCGCCTTTCTTGCTACTTTTCTTGGGTTCCGCCGCCTCGGCTTCGCGGACGGCCGACTCTGCGCCTTCCTCGTTGAAGAGCGCTGCCAATCCACGCCCTAAACCGCGTTTCTTCGGTGTCTGCGCCATCGTACCACCCCCTTTTTTACAGTGCCGCCGCTGGCTTGCGGAAGCGCTCGCCATCCCGCTTCAAAACCTCCGCGGCCAGCTTTATGTAGGCTTGTGATCCCTGGCAGCGCCAATCATACAGCAGGGCCGGCAAGCCAAAAGACGGCGCCTCCGACATGCGCACGTTGCGCGGTATAACTGTTTTGAAAACAAGATCGCCGAAATACTCACGTACATCGTCGGCAACCTGATCCGATAGATTGTTGCGACGATCGTACATGGTCACGGCGATGCCGTGCAGTTTCAACTCTGGATTGTATAGCTGCTTCACGCGCTCGACGGTTTGCATTAAGTGGCTTAGCCCCTCCAGGGCGTAGAACTCGGCCTGCAAAGGAACCAATAAACCGTCCGCCGCAACCAATGCATTTAACGTAAGAAGACCCAATGCCGGCGGGCAATCAATCAGAATATAATCGAAATCTCTTAACACGCTATGAAAGGCGTCCTTCAGTCGATAGACGCGTCTCTCGGTCTCCACCAACTCCAACTCAGCGCCGGAGAGATCCGAGGACGACGGCACCAACGACAGCCTTGGCACTTTCGTCGGCGTGACGGCATCGGCCATTACCATGTCATCGAGCAGCACGCGATAAATGTCCCGTTGCCGATGGGCGCGATCGATGCCCAGTCCGGTGCTGGCATTTCCCTGTGGGTCCAAGTCGATGATGAGCACCTTCTTGTGGCAAGCAGCCAGTGCGGTTGCGAGATTTACAGCGGTCGTCGTCTTTCCGACCCCACCCTTCTGATTGGCTATGGCGAGTACCCGTGCCCGTTTATCCTGGTCGATGGTTTTCTGATCACGAGACACGGGCAAGATCCCCTATTTCCAATATGATCGCCTCGTCGCTGCTCTTGCTACGATGGCGCTTGACCTTCATCTTCCATTCTGTTGCCGCCGCGGTCAATTCCTGCTCTGCTTCGCGACCCTTCAAAAAAAGAGAAATTCCGCCTTGTTGTAAAAATGGTGCAGCATAGCCAAGAAGCTTCGGCAGGGGTGCCAGGGCCCGGGCGGTTACAACCGGCACCGTGAAGGGCGTCAGCGCTTCGATGCGATCATTGTGGAAGACCGTCGGTGCGCCTGTTTCACGTGAAACATGCCGCATGAAAGTTACTTTTCGCTGGTCGGCCTCAATCAGATGAACCTCTCTTGCCCCCATGATCGACAGCACCAACCCGGGAAACCCGGCGCCGCTTCCCAGGTCCACAATTCTTTGCGACGGCGCATCGCCCGGCAACAGGGACCACAATTGCGCCGAATCCAGAAAATGGCGGCGCCAGGGATCCTTTAGGGTCTCGCGACCGACAAGATTGATCGCTTTGTTCCACCGCTGCAGCAAATCCAAGTAGGTTTGCAGCTTTTCCATTGTTTCACGTGAAACACCGGCAAGGTCTGAAAATTCTTCCGGCGTCATTGGGGGCGCCATTTCCCGCGTCCTCAGGCCGCTGTTTGCTTGCGACGAACAAACCGCAGCAAAGCCACGGCCGCGGCGGGCGTCATGCCGGGCAGCCTGGAGGCGGCGCCCAAAGTTGCCGGACGGGCCCGGGATAAGAGCTGCTGAATTTCCTTGGAAAGACTTGGTATGGACAGGAAGTCCAGATCTTGCGGCAGAACCAAGGATTCATCCTTGCGGAACGACCGGATGTCGGCATCTTGCCGTTCCAAATAGCCCGCATAGTGGGCATCGATCTCGATCTGTTCCGCGACATCCCCTTTGAGCTCACCCAGCTCCGGCCAAACCGCCGTCAATCGCTCCAGGGTGATATCCGAATAGCGAAGCAGATCGAAAGCACTGCGCCTCTGGCCGTCACGATTCACTTCGATCCCATATTTCGCGAGCGCGTCCGGAGTCACCTTCAAGCTCTCGACCAACGCACGGCCCGCGGCCAAACGCAGCTGCTTCTGCGACCAGGCGGCTTGCCGCCCCGTCCCTACACATCCCCAGGCAATGCCCAAATCCGTGAGTCGCTGGTCCGCGTTATCAGCACGCAGCCGAAGCCGATACTCCGCCCGGCTAGTGAACATCCTATAGGGCTCGGTCACACCGCGGGTCACAAGATCGTCAATCATCACGCCCGTATAGCCTTGCGCGCGGTCAATCACGGCACCATCGTGTTGTTCGCCGCCACAATTGAGCGACGCATTGATCCCAGCCATCAGACCTTGTGCCGCCGCCTCTTCATAACCTGTCGTACCATTGATCTGTCCTGCCAGGTAAAGCCCTGGAATCTTTCGCGTTTCCAAGGTCGGCATCAATTCCCTTGGGTCAACGTAATCATACTCTATCGCATACCCTGGCTGCAGTATCTCCGCCCGTTCCAACCCGGGAATTGTGCCCAGAAGAGCAACTTGAACCTCCATCGGCAGAGACGTTGAGATACCATTTGGATAAACCGTATGGTCGTCCAGCCCTTCAGGTTCCAGAAAGATCTGATGATGATGCTTGTCAGCGAACCGAACAACTTTATCCTCGATCGATGGGCAATAGCGCGGGCCCACACTTTCGATCTGCCCCGAATAAATCGGCGCGCGATGCAGATTCGCCCGGATGATGCTGTGAGTGCGATCGCTGGTGTGCGTAATAGCGCAATTAACCTGCGGCGTCGTAATCCTGCGCGTCATGGTCGAGAAGGGCACTGGCGGGCTGTCCCCTTCCTGTTTCTCCAAACCGTCCCAATCTATCGTTCGTCCATCGAGGCGCGGCGGCGTCCCGGTCTTCAGGCGCCCCAGCGAAAAACCGAACCGTGCGAGTGTCTCGGACAACCCTACAGCCGGCTTTTCTCCCAACCTGCCGGCGGGAAAGCGCGTCTCGCCCCGGTGTATGACTCCTTTCAGGAACGTGCCGGTTGTCAGGACCACCGCACCGGCATACACCGTCCTTCCGTCACCCAACAATACGCCCCTGCACCGGCCTGAATCCGACAGAAGCAGGTCTTCAACCCCTGCACCCAGCGTATCAAGGCCCTCCTGATCGGCCAGCAGCGCTTGAACGGCTTCACGATATAGCCGCCGATCGGCCTGCGCCCTCGGTCCGCGCACGGCCGGACCCTTGCTACGGTTCAATACACGAAATTGAATGCCTGCGCGATCGATTGCCCGACCCATCAAGCCATCCAGCGCATCGATTTCCCGAACGAGATGCCCTTTCCCAAGCCCGCCTATTGCGGGATTACAAGACATGACACCGATGGTTTCTGGCTTATGAGTTACCAGCAGCGTACGCGCGCCAATACGCGCTGCCGCCGCAGCAGCCTCACAGCCGGCATGGCCGCCACCGACAACGATCACATCATATGAAAGAGTCCGCTTCATGCCGCCTAGATAAGGCAGTCCGCCATCGCTGTCAAAACCGGCGTGCGATGAAACCATCACAATGTTTCACGTGAAACATAGAACTCAAACCCACCGACAACTTTACCGCGTTCATTTACCTATGCAGAAATCGCGAAATATCACATCGAGCAAGTCTTCGACATCGACCCGCCCGAGCAGCCGCCCCAACGTTCGTAGGGCAATCCGCAGCTCCTCCGCCTGCAACTCTACCTCAGCGCGCGGATCGAAGCGTCTGAGTGCGACAACACAGTCCCTCAGGCATTGCTCATGCCTCAATCGAGAAAATCCCGGGGCCGCAAGAGCGTCGCTCAGCTCGGCTCTCAAGCGCTTTTCAAGGGCCGCTTCCAGGGCATTAAATCCGGCCCCTGATACCGCAGAGATGCAGATAGTTTCCGGCGCTATACCCGACTGCCACTGAAGAAGCGACGCATCCGGCTCCGAAACCAAATCGGCTTTGTTCAGCAGCACCAAGGATTTCTCACTTAGCAAACCCAAGGTCTCGCGATCGAGCTCCGGAAAATCCCGCAGGTCGAACACGCCGAGCAGAAAATCCGCGGAGCTAGCCCTATCTCGACTGCGCCGAATACCTTCACGTTCAATCGGGTCAAGCTCGCCCGCTTCCGCCTCCCTCAGTCCGGCCGTATCCGCAACGGTCACCGGAAATCCAGAGAGCGACAAATGCACCTCCACCACATCGCGCGTGGTGCCCGCAATCTCTGACACAATAGCTGCGTCTCTTTTTGCTAACCTATTGATAATACTAGATTTTCCAGCATTAGGGGGGCCAATGATGGCGATCATAACTCCTTCACGAAGCCGTCGGGCAGAAAGCCCGCTCGCGAGGGCGCCCTCAATCTCCAGAGCAAGTTTCTCCACCTCACGGGCATGCCCTGCAACCAGATTCTCGGGCAAATCCTCGTCGGGAAAATCGATCCAGGCCTCAATCTCCGCGAGGAGTTTTACCAAACGAGTCTGCCAAGCCTGTACCTTGGCCGACAACCCCCCCTCCAACTGGCGAAGGGCTTGACGCCGCTGTGCTTCGGTCTCCGCCGTAATCAGGTCCGCCAGGCCCTCGACCGCCGTCAAATCGAGGAGACCATTGTCGAAGGCACGACGTGTGAATTCCCCGGGCTCGGCGGGGCGTAGGCCGGGAAAGGCGGCAAGCGCGGCAAGCGCGGCATCGAGCACCGCCCGTCCGCCGTGCAAATGCAGCTCGAAAACGTCTTCACCGGTAAAGCTAGAGGGTGCCGGAAACCAGAGGACCAGGCAGCGATCAATGGTGATGCCGTCTCTTGGGTCGACCACCGCTGTCAAAAGCGCCCGGCGCGGTTGCGGCAATCCCTTGCCGCCGAGCATCGCGCCCAAGGCCTCACCGGCCCGCGGGCCCGACGTTCGGACAACCGCTATGCCTGCACGACCGGCCCCGCTCGACATCGCAAAAATGGTATCGCTAACCATGCTTCCAAGGCGCCTATACGCCACCCCTGAAATCCTGATGTCCGGAAATCCGCCGCTACTTCGGCCCGTCTTCAGGGCGCAAAAGAAGGCGCTCCACCCGACCGCCGCCGATTACATGTTGCTGAAGGATCTCGTCCACGTCTTCGAGTGTGTCATAACGATACCAGATCCCTTCGGGATAAATGACCATCACCGGCCCCAGTTCACAACGGTCAAGGCAGCCCGACTGATTGATCCGAACCCCATCAAGACCCAATTCCTTGGCGCGCGCTTTCATGTAGTTCCGCAAACGCACACTGCCTCTTTCCTTACAGCAGCCTCTCGGGTGCCCTTCCGGGCGCTCGTTGATGCAACAGAATACATGACAGCGGTAATATGCCGCCGCATCGCCAGGCCTACTGCGGCCTGGATCAACACTCTTCATTACTTGTCCTTCTTCTTGTCCGCCGGCGTGCCTGTCGCACCCGCCATCTGTTTCCAAAACGCCTGCTGAATGGACTCCAATCCCTGCAATCCGGCTGGCAACCACGTCTTGAAAAGCTGCTCTGGCTCCATCGCATGCAAACTGCTGGTCATGCTACGTTCGATTTCTTTCATCAGCACAGCCTGCATCGGCGCAACATCGGGAAGTCCTAGAAAACTGCGCGCTTCCTCGGGTGTGCAATCGATGTCGATCTTGATCTGCATAACTTCAAGCCCCCTCTTTCCACCTAAGTCGGCTAAAAATAGCATCCCACCCTATTTTACGGTTGTTTCCGGACCACAGCGGCCAAAAATAGGTTGAGTAGGCAGACCTTAGCCGCCGTGCGGTCGCTTCGGCAACGCCGGACCGCCATTCGAAGACGAAGAAGGAACCCGATGCAACAAAACCGCCTTGCCGGCGAAACCAGCCCTTATCTGCTGCAGCACCAGCACAATCCGGTCGACTGGCACCCTTGGGGCCCTGAAGCCTTGGCGCTGGCAAAGCAAACCGGCAAGCCGATCCTGCTTTCCGTTGGCTATGCGGCTTGCCATTGGTGTCACGTCATGGCCCACGAATCCTTCGAGAACGAAGCTATCGCCAGTGTGATGAACGAGCATTTCATCAACATCAAGGTCGACCGCGAGGAACGGCCCGACCTCGACGCCATTTACCAAAATGCCCTGGCGGTTCTGGGCGAACACGGCGGCTGGCCGCTGACCATGTTCCTAACGCCCGCGGCGGAGCCCTTCTGGGGCGGCACTTACTTTCCGCCTGAGCCCCGTTACGGTCGAGCGGGCTTCCCGCAAATACTGCAGGCTGTCTCCGCAGCCTATGTCAACGACACCGACAGAATCACAACTAATGTTCAGGCCATCGGTCAGGCCCTCGAGCGCCTTGCAAACCCGGCCCCTGGCGGTGCCATCACGGACGCCGAGCAACAGCAGATGGCACACCGGCTGCTGCGCGAAATGGATCCAGTGAACGGCGGGCTAGGGCGGGCTCCAAAATTTCCTCAGCCAACGGCCCTGACACTGCTATGGCGTCAGTGGCAAAGAAACAGCGACACCGCCTGCCGCGATGCGGCGCTTCTGACGCTCACGCGCATGAGTCAGGGCGGTATCTACGACCATCTCGGCGGCGGTTATGCTCGCTATTCCGTAGACGAGCGTTGGCTGGCGCCGCATTTCGAGAAGATGCTTTATGACAATGCCCAACTCCTAGATTTGCTTACCTTGGCTCATCTGGAAACCGGGTCTCCGCTCTTTGCTCAGCGGCGAGAGGAGACGGTTTCCTGGTTGCTGCGCGAGATGATAGCCGAAGACGCGAACGGCCAGCCCACCGGCGCCTTTGCGGCAACCCTGGACGCGGACAGTGAGGGTGAGGAGGGGCGATTCTACGTTTGGCAGGAATCGCAAATCGATGACCTGTTGGAGCCGGATGACGCCGCGCTTTTTAAGCGGGTCTACGATGTCGGCGCGACCGGCAACTGGGAAGGCAAAACCATTCTCAACCGGCTCCACTCCACCGACTGGCTGGGCCAGGAGGAGGAAGACCGCCTGCTCGCCATGCGGCAGAAACTGCGCCAAGCCCGCGACCAGCGTGTTTGGCCCGGTTGGGACGACAAAGTGCTCAGCGATTGGAACGGCCTGATGATCGCGGCTCTCGCCAGGAGCGGATTTGCCGCCGAGCGGCAGGATTGGCTAAATGCCGCACGGAAGGCTTTCGAGTTTATCGCCACGACCCTTGATGAAAATGGCCGTTTGTTTCATTCCTGGCGGCGAGGCGTCAGAAAACACAAAGGAACACTGGACGACCACGCCAACATGATCGACGCGGCTCTAGCGCTTTATCAAATCGATTCTGATCCACGCTACTTGGACCAGGCACTTATTTGGGTTGCTTCGGTCGAGGCGCACTTTCGTGATAACGCAAAGGGTGGGTTCTTCACCACCGCCGCCGACGCCGATGATTTGATCGTGCGTGCCAAGAATGCCCACGATACAGCGACACCTTCGGGAAACGGCGTAATGGTGCGCAACTATGCTCAGCTTTTCCACTTGACCGGCAAGGATGCCTATCGGCAAGCCGCAGCCACCTGCATTGCCGCTTTTACCGGCGAGCTCGAGCGAAATTTTTTCGCCCTTTGCAGCCTGATAAACGGATCCGATCTACTCAATCACGCTATCCAAGTGGTGGTGGTCGGCAGCCCCGGCGCGCCCGCGACAAAGGCGCTTATGGACATTGTGCGGCGCAGTGGCGACTCCGACATTGTTCTCCAGCAGATATCGCCCGGATTCAACCTACCGCCGGAACATCCGGCAGCCGGCAAAAGCCCCTCCGATGACAGACCCCTTGCATTCGTTTGCCGTAATCAGACCTGTTCGCTGCCGATGCATGATCCCGCGGCGCTGGAATCGGCGCTTGGAGATTAGCCATGCATCCAGCCCAAGCCACCTTTGCTAGCCCGCTGGGTCCGATTACGGTCCAGGCTGTGGATGGTGCGATCATACGCCTTTATTGGTCTAGCAAGGCATCAGCAAGCCCTGAAAAGAGCGGCGATCACAGCCTTGAGCCACTCTTTGAAAAAACCCGCGAACAGCTGGAGGCCTACTTTGCCGGAACACTTCGGAACTTCGACCTTCCCCTCGCCCCCACGGGTTCCCGTTTTCAGCAACGCGTATGGGAAGCCCTTTACGCCATTCCCTATGGACAAACGCGCAGTTATGGCGAAATAGCCGCAGCGACATCTTCCGTTGCGCGCGCCGTCGGCGGCGCTTGCGGCGCCAACCCTATACCCATCGTCATACCCTGCCACCGCGTGCTTGCAAGCAATGGAAAGCTGACCGGGTTTTCCGCAGCCGGTGGCGTCCGCGACAAACAGCTGCTCCTTGATCTCGAAGCCGGGCGCCCTGGACTGCCGCTCGGCTGACAAGCTTGCACCGGGGGGCTAGACTTCCCCTGGAAACACATGACCACGACAACGACATTTAGAGGATCTGGACCCATGACCAAGATGACCGTTTCCTGTCCCGACGGTGCGTTTTCCGCCTATCTCGCTCTTCCAACCAAAACCCCTGCACCTGCCATCCTGGTTATTCAGGAGATTTTCGGCGTCAATCGCGTCATGCGCGACATCTGTGATAACCTCGCCGCGCAGGGCTACATCGCCTGCTGTCCAGACCTATTCTGGCGTATCGAGCCCGAAGTCGATATCACCGATAAAACCGAGGCAGAGTGGAACAAAGCCTTCGAACTGTTTGGGAAATTCGACCCGGACAAAGGAACGGAAGACCTCAAGGCCACATTGGCATCGCTCCGTGATCACCCAGCCAGCACGGGCAAGGTCGGTTCGGTCGGTTACTGCCTTGGCGGGAAGATGGCCTTTCTGATGGCCGCGCGCTCGGATGCCGACTGCAATGTCAGTTACTACGGCGTCGGTCTTGATGAATTGCTCGGCGAGGCCGGAAGCATCTCCAAGCCGCTCCTGATGCACATGGCCTCCGAGGATCAATTCGTTCCCAAGGACGCTCAGGTCAAAATCCGCGAGGGTTTGAAGGGCCACCCGAACGTCACCCTTCATGTCTACGAAGGGAACGATCATGCCTTTGCCCGCGAAGGCGGCGCCCATTACGACGCACAGGCCGCAGCAGCCGCGAATGCGCGAACCGCGGCCTTCTTCAAGCAACAGCTTTCCTGAAACCAATCTAATCGAGGCATAAAACACATGGTAAAAGCGATCATCATCAAAGAAACCGGCGGCCCCGAGGTCATGTCCTATGAAACGGTGGACCTCGGCGACCCGGGCCCGGGCGAGGTGCGGGTTAAGCATGCCGCTGTCGGCCTCAACTATATCGACGTCTACCACCGCAGCGGGCTTTATCCGGTCCAACCGCCCCTGGTCCTGGGCCTGGAGGGCGCAGGCACTGTCGAAGCTCTCGGCGAGGGCGTCACGCAGTTCAAGGAAGGCGACCGGGTGGCCTATGCAAATCCGCCGCTGGGCGCCTACTCCCAAGCCCGCAACATGCCTTGGCACAGGTTGGTCAAGTTACCCGACAGCATCGATTTCCAGACCGGTGCCGCCATGATGCTGCAGGGCATGACGGTGGAGTATCTCATCCGCCGTACCTTTCGGGTCGAGACTGGCCAGACCGTTCTGTTCCATGCCGCCGCCGGTGGCGTCGGGCTGATCGCCTGCCAGTGGCTCAAGAAACTGGGCGCGACCGTGATCGGCACCGCCGGGTCGCCCGAAAAGATGGCGCTGGCCAAGGCCCACGGCGCTGATCACATGATCAACTATCGTGAGGAGAATTTTGTCGAGCGCGTCAAGGAACTGACCGGCGGCAAGGGCGTCCCCGTGGTTTACGACGGTGTGGGCAAGGATACCTGGGAAGGGTCGCTTGACTGCCTTTCGCCGCGCGGTCTATTGGTGAACTTCGGCAACGCTTCCGGCGGTATTTCCCAATTCAACCCGGGTACGCTGGCGGCAAAGGGCTCCTTGTATCTGACCCGACCAACTCTGATGACCTACACCGCCTCACGAGAGGATCTGGTGGAGAGCGCGACGGCACTCTTCGACGTGGTCACCAGCGGCGCGGTCAAGATCGAGGTCAACCAGACCTATCCGCTTGCCGAGGCCGTTCAGGCGCACCGCGATCTGGAAGGGCGCAAAACCACCGGCTCTACGGTTTTCCTGCCCTGATCTCAGTGAATCGCAGGGCCCCGCCTGAAATCGCCTGGCGGGGCCCTACATCCCGACCAACCTCAATCGATCGTGTAGCCGTAAGCTTCTATGGAGGGCTGAAGTATCGGGAGCAGCGGCGAAAGCTGTTCTTCGTAGCGGTGCCAGCGGCCGCTTGCGTGGCTGTAGATCGGCTGTGTGACCTGTTCGTAGCTGGGCGTGGCAATATGGCGTGCCTTTGCCGTCGCGACGTGATCGAGGACGGAAGCCTGCCAGGGCAGCTCCAGGAATGTCAGCAGCTTGCGCGCCTGGCCCTCGGTGTCGGTCACCAGGTCCTCGTAGCGCAACCGGTGCAGCGGTAAACTCAACAGCGTCTCATAACGGCGGCCCAAAGCCATAACCCGCGCATAGAGCTTTGCGGCATCCTCCAGATTCAAGAAATGCGCCATTGCATTGTTGAGCTGAAACTGTTGCATGAAGCAGCTCAAGACCACATCACAAGGGTGCCGCAAGGCCATGATAACCTTTGACTGCGGGAAAAGACGCATGATCAAGGGCAGGTCAAGCAGGTTGAAGGGAAACTTGTCGACCCGGATCGCCGTTGTTCCCGTACAGCCTGATTGGGCAAGGGCCTCCTTCAAAGCATCGGAATAGAGCGTTCTCAAACGCCCCGCGTCCTTTACCGACAGCGTCGAAAGCCGCTCCGGATAACCCGGGTCGCCGCTATCCATTTTCTTGCGCAGGGATTCCAACAGCGGCTGCTCTTCAATCACCTCGATGTCGGAGTGACCGCTTAGAATCTGATCCAGCAAAGTCGTGCCCGAGCGGGGGAATCCGACCAGAAACACCGGGTCCCGCAACCAATCGTCGGGCTGCGCCAAGGGCTGCCAACCGGCCACCCATTCGGCGGTGACGGTTTCTTCGAGCTTTGCAATGCGCTCCAGAAAACGCTCCTTGCGCGTTGCCCGGCCGATCACCGTCTCGGACTGCAGACGGTTTCCTTCAGAAAAGGCTGCGAAGGCGTCCGCCGGACGGTCCATTTCGTCGTACAGCCGGCCCAACTGGAAGGGCCGCTCATAAGCGAAATCGCCGGTCGCCTTCATGCCTTCCAGCATTGCGACCGCCTCGTCCTTGCGGCCAAGCCTCCGGTACAGACGGGCTGTCGTCAAAAGGACGCCGGGATGATCGGGTACTTTCTTCAGGGCGATGGACGCGACGGACTGCGCCGACTCCAGACGGCTGGCTCGCTCCAGAACCAAAAGCTTCTGATAGAAAGCCGATCCGAAACCGGGATGGGCAGCCAGCGCCTTGTCCAACGCTGCCAGCGCTTCGTCGGTGCGCCCCAGATCCCGCAGGCAGATACCGCGACTGACTTGAACTTGCGGGTTGTTTGGTTGACCGGCGGCGGCCTTATCGAAGCTTGCCAAGGCGTCGCCCGGCTTGCCCCGCTCCAACAGGATCGACCCCAATGTTGCGTGCAGCATCGCCGTCGCCGCGGGGTCGCGCCCGGCCCCGGCCAGCGCCTTTCGGATAACCTGCTCAGCGGTAACGGCCTCTCCGCAAAGGCGCAACGCGGTGGCAAGATTGTTCTGTAAGGCGAGGGCCTGTGGTGCTTTCTTTGCGGCCTTTTTCAGAGGCTCGAGCGCCTCGGCGGCACGACCCTGGCGCAGTCTTAGCTCACCAAGGGCGGCAAGCAATTCGACATGGCCGGGGACGGATTCCAGCGCGGCGGCGACAACCGCTTCGGCCTCTCCGGTTCGGCCCTCGCGCAGCAAATCACCGGCACGGGAAAGGGCCGAGCTGGGCTCCAACCCCCCGAAAGGTGGCCCGCCGTCTCCCTCTTTGCCGCGTTCAACCATCCTCGGTTCACCTGCTCCCCTCGCCTGCCTGCACGGTCAATCTGCAACCGAGAAAGGCACACCCGGGAAGCTACTGATTCATGCTGTCGAAGAAGTCTGCATTGTTCTTCGATTGCTTGAGCTTGTCCACGAGGAACTCCATCGCGTCCGTCACGCCCATCGGCATCAGGATACGCCGCAGCACCCACATTTTGGAGAGCGTGCCCTTGTCGACGAGCAACTCTTCCTTACGAGTGCCGGACTTGCCGATGTCGATCGCCGGGAAGGTCCGCTTGTCGGCAAGCTTGCGATCGAGGACCAGTTCGGAGTTACCCGTACCCTTGAACTCTTCAAAGATAACCTCGTCCATGCGGCTACCGGTGTCGATCAGGGCGGTGCCGATGATCGTCAGGCTGCCGCCTTCCTCGATGTTTCGCGCCGCGCCAAAGAACCGCTTGGGACGCTGTAGTGCGTTGGCGTCCACGCCACCGGTCAAAACCTTGCCCGAGGACGGCACGACGGTGTTGTAAGCGCGCGCCAGACGGGTGATCGAATCCAGCAGGATCACCACATCCTTCTTATGCTCGACCAGGCGCTTGGCTTTCTCGATCACCATCTCGGCAACCTGCACGTGACGCTGCGCCGGTTCGTCGAAGGTCGAGGACACCACTTCACCCTGGACCGAACGATCCATGTCGGTCACTTCTTCCGGGCGCTCGTCGATGAGCAGCACCAAGAGATAGACCTCGGGATGATTGGCCGCGATGGCTTTCGCTAGGTTTTGCAGGATCATCGTCTTACCAGTACGCGGCGGCGCCACGATCAAGGCGCGCTGCCCCTTGCCGAGCGGCGCCACCAGATCGATCACCCTTGGCGTCATGTCCTTGATGGTCGGGTCTTCGATCTCAAGGGTGAGCTTCTGATCGGGATAGAGCGGCGTCAGGTTGTCGAAGTTAATGCGGTGACGGGTTGCATCGGGCGGGTCGAAGTTGATGGTGTTGACCTTCAAGAGCGCAAAGTAGCGCTCTCCATCCTTTGGCGAACGGATTTGCCCCTCGACCGTATCGCCGGTGCGTAAACCAAAACGACGGACCTGGCTTGGGCTCACATAGATGTCGTCCGGACCCGGCAGGTAGTTGGCCTCCGGCGAGCGCAGGAACCCGAAGCCGTCCTGCAGCACCTCCAAGACGCCCGATCCATAAATCGCCACGTCGTTTTCGGCCATCTGTTTAAGGATCGCGAACATCATGTCCTGACGGCGCAGGTTGCTCGCGTTCTCGATCTCCAACTCTTCGGCAAAAGCCAGAAGTTCAATCGGAGTTTTCTCTTTAAGTTCTTGGAGGTTCATGGTTTTGAGCGATCTTGCTATGTGGGGGCTGGAAGCTGGAAACCTCTTTGAGGGGTTTCAGGTCATTGAAGGGGGGGTGTCTTGTGCAGGCGCTTGGGACAAGGAAGTGGAACGGAAGCCCGCTCTTTGAATATTGTCGATGATCTCGCGTGGTTTTACTCTGTCACGTGGGAAAGCCGCCAGCGATCAGCGGAAGAAGACTTGCAGGCGGTCATAACGCAAAACAGGGGTTCAGGTCAACTATTTGAAAAGGGAGGAAGCAGCTTCAACAATCAAAGGCATGGTCAAAAGGGCTTCACGATCACCAGGATGACAATGATCGCCATCACCACGGCGGGAACCTCGTTCATGATCCGGTAGAACCGGGGCGAGCGTTCGTTGGCATCCCGCTCGAAATCCTTGCGCCAGCGACCATAGAGGTGGTGGAGGTGGGTCAAGACCAGGATTAGAAGCGCCTTGGCGTGAAACCAAGGCTCCCGCCAGGCTTCCAGATCGACCATCAAGAGCAAGCCGAAGATCCAGGTGGCGATCATCGCCGGGTTCATGATCCCGCGCAGCAAGCGGCGTTCCATGACCTTGAAGGTTTCGGATTGGGTCGAGCCCTTCTCGGCGTCGCAATGATAGACGAACAGGCGCGGAAGATAGAGCAGGCCAGCCATCCAGGCGATGACCGAGATGACATGGATCGCCTTGAACCAAAGGAAGCCAGCCCCAAGAATTTCCGACATCTTCCAAACACCTCACAATTCTTTGTCCCCGACTTGCCGCCGGAGATTTAAAGCCAGCCGCTCAACTCACGTTCGATCAAACCCTCAAGAAAATCCATGTGGTCGTCTCGCGTATTGAGACAGGGCACATAGCAAAATTCCTCACCCCCTGCAGCCAGGAAGGTTTCCTTGAGACCAATCGCCACCTCCTCCAGTGTTTCGAGGCAATCAGCGGCAAAGCCGGGACTCAGGATAGCCAGACGCTTTATTCCCTCCCCGGCAAGCTGCTTCACCGTATCGTCGCTATAGGGCTGAAGCCAGGCCTTCGGGCCAAACCGCGACTGGAAGGTGACTCTCAGCCTATCCTCGCTCCAACCCAGCGCCTCGCGAAGCAGTCGCCCGGTCTTTTGGCAGTGGCAATGATAGGGATCGCCCTTCTCAAGACATTCGCGCGGCAAACCGTGAAAGGAGGCCAGGACGACTTCCGGTTCCCAGGAGAGCGATTCCAACATGCCTTGTAACGACGCAACCAGGGCTGAAATGTAGGCCGGATCGTCATGGTATGGCGGCGTGACCCGTAGCGACGCTTGCCAGCGCTGTTTCATGAGGACACGAAAGGCTTCATCGCAGGCCGTGGCTGTCGTTGCAGCGCTGTATTGAGGATAAAGCGGCAACAGGAGAATTCGTCTGCAACCGCTCTCTATCAGGCTTCCAATTTCGGATTTCAGTGACGGCACGCCATACCGCATGGCCCAGCGCACCTGAACGCTTGGATACTTTTCGCCTAGCCTGCCGGCCAGGGCATCGTTCTGCTCACGGGTGATACGCCGCAGCGGGCTCTCATTCGTCTCACGGTCCCAGATAGCGTCATAGGCGCGGCCGCTTTTCCCGGGACGAACTGTGAGAATGATACCCTGGAGGATCGGCTGCCAAAGCCAGGGCGAAAGCTCTATGACACGGCGATCGCTAAGGAATTCCGACAGATAGCGCCGAACAGACCAATAATCGGTCGCCGCAGGCGTTCCGAGATTGACCAACAAGACGCCAATTCCTGGCTCAGGCAGGTCTGGATGACCTTGCGGCCAAACCTCTCGTACGTAACCCTTCATATCACCATCAGTCCTTCCCGCCCGACCAGCCTTTCACCAACTCCACCAACCGGGCGACATGATCGGGCGGTGTCTCGGGAACGACGCCGTGACCAAGATTGAAGATGAAAGGTCTGCCGGAAAGCTCCTCTAGCACTGCAAGGGCCGCCTCTTCCATCGCAGTCCCTCCCGCAACCAAGTAAATGGGATCAAGATTACCTTGTAGCACAACGTTTCGATCAAGAGTCTCCGCGGCCCACCGGCAGGATAATCCACTATCAAGTGAAAGCCCCTGTGCGCCGCTGTGTGTCGCAAAATCCCGGTAGAACTCCCCGGCACCACGAGGAAACAATATGATCGGCACATTCGGATGGCGCTCGCGCACTACCGCAACGATCCTTGTCAGGGGATCCAGCGACCAACGTTTCAAGGCAGCAGGCGGCAGGGCGCCCGCCCAGGAATCAAAAATCTGCAACGCCTCGGCGCCCGCCTGGACCTGAGCGCAAAGGTGCGCCACCACGGCATCCTCAAGCAGGCTAATGAGCTTTCCAAAACCATCCGGATTGGAAAACGCCCAGGTTTTCGCCCGCGTGAATTGTTTACTGGTTCCGCCCTCGATCATGTAGGTCGCCAATGTCCAGGGAGCGCCGGAGAAGCCGATCAAGGTTGTTTCCGGGGGCAGTGCCGCCCGCAAACCTCTCACGGCCTCGTAGACCGGGCTCAGGCGCTCGGTCATTCCCTCCGGTTTCAATCGATCAATCGCACCAAGGGTCTCCAGAGCATCAAGCCGCGGACCTGAACCCGCTTCGAACCAAACCTTCTGGCCCAATCCATCGGGTATCACGAGAATATCCGAGAACAGGATTGCCGCATCAAAACCGAAACGTCGGATCGGCTGCAACGTTACTTCCACGGCAAACTCCGGCGTATAGCAAAGATCCAGAAAGGATCCGGCGGTCTTCCGTGTCGCCAGGTACTCAGGCAGGTACCGGCCAGCCTGGCGCATCAACCATATCGGCGGTTGCTTGGCGTATTTACCGTTTAGCACGGCTAGAAGGGTCTTTTCGTTCCTATTAGCCAAAGCTTGTTCCTGTTGCTTCATAATCTTCCCTTCAACAAAGAATCCTTTTCTAAAAAAAGAAAGGTGGTTGTTGTAGTAGGGGCTGTGAATCACGGTAATTGCGAGTTGTTAGCGATTCACGCACAGCCTGATATGGACTCTCGTTTTGATGACCCCGTTTGGTGCATAAGTCTGGGGAGCGAATTTCACCGCGCTAGAAACCCTGGCGAGTCGTTGGTGTTAGTGTCGCCATGGAAAGATGGGCATGACTTGCACGAAGTAAATGCAAAGGCTGGATTTATCCAGAGCATTGTATTCTTTGCACCCAGCAGGCAGCCTTGAGGATAGCACCGCTGGCGCTGAGGGATTGTTTTGAAGCGCCTGTGCACAGACAGCGATTTGTCCCGGTAATGCACGTTTGATGGGGATAAGATTTCGGCACCATGAATGAAGTCGGTTCAATGAAGAAAAATATCGTTCGACATATGCATTTGGTGTCTGATTCTACGGGGGAAACGCTAAACTCCGTAGCCCGGGCTTGTCTGGTTCAGTTTGAGAATGTGGAGCCACGAGAGCATGTCTGGAGTTTGGTTCGCACCAAAGGACAGATGGAAAAGGTCTTGCTCGGTATCCAGGACTCCCCCGGCCCGGTGCTAATGACTGTCCTGAACGACGTCTTGCGGCAACGCCTCGTCGAGGGCTGTCGGGAAATGGGCGTTCCCTGTATCCCGGTTCTGGAGCCGGTCATACACACGCTAGGAGCCTATTTCGGAGCAACCATTAGCGGCCGTCCGGGGCTTCAACACGCGCTTGATGCCGAGTACTTCGATCGTATCGAAGCGGTCAACTATGCTCTAGGTCATGACGATGGCCAGCAGAGTGAGAAACTGGCCGAGGCCGATGTGATCCTCGTTGGCGTTTCGCGCACCTCAAAAACCCCAACCTGCATTTACCTCGCCAATCGTGGTATTCGCGCCGCCAATGTGCCGATTGTTCCTGGCCTTCCGCTTCCCGAACCGCTTTTTTCCCTGAAAAAGCCGTTGATCGTTGGGCTAACCAAGGATCCTGACCGCCTCGTACAGGTGCGCCGCAATCGTTTGCGAATAGACGAGGATCAGGATGGCGAGAGCGATTACGTGGACCCCGAAGCCGTTAGGCAAGAAGTGGCCGACGCCCGTCGGCTCTATAATCGCCAGGGGTGGCCGATCATAGATGTGTCGCGTCGCTCCATCGAGGAGACGGCCGCTGCGATTCTCTCGCTGCTCGCCAAGCATCGGGAGGTCGATGCGTCATGAGTCCCTCCGTGATACTCGCCTCCGCCAGCCGCTCCCGGCAGCGGCTGCTTGCGGACGCCGGGGTTGAGGTTGTAGCGGAACCGGCGCCGGTCGATGAAGCGGAGGTTAAGGAAGCGCTGCGCGCCGAAGGCGCCAACGCCCTACAGGTCGCGGAAACCCTGGCTGAACTTAAGGCCCGGCACGTATCCAGGCGCCATCCGGAAACCCTCGTGATCGGTGCAGATCAGATGCTGGTGTGCGAGAAGGTCTGGTTCGATAAGCCGGGCGACATGACCCAAGCGGCAGACCATCTGAGGCAACTCGCCGGGAAACGCCATGAACTCCTGACCGCCGTTTCCGTGATGCGGGGCGGCGAGGTTTTGTGGCATCATAACGATATGGCACGCCTGACAATGCGGCCGTTCAATGATGTCTTTATCAAGGATTATCTTGCTGAAGTCGGCGACCTGGCGCTGCAGTCCGTTGGCGCCTATCAGCTTGAAGGACGCGGCGCCCAGCTCTTCCAGAAAGTCGAAGGCGATTTTTTCACCATCTTGGGGTTGCCACTATTGCCTTTGCTCGATTTTCTGAGAAACCATGAGGTCGTGCCGCGATGACAGACCAGATATTGACCGGAAAGACCAAGCTGGCCGGCGTGATGGGATGGCCGGTGACACATTCTAAATCACCGCGATTACATGGTTTCTGGTTGAGGAAACATGGGCTCGACGGCGCTTACCTTCCTTTAGCCGTTCATCCCGACAACCTTGGTGCGGCTTTGTCTGCGCTACCAAAGCTCGGCTTTCGCGGGTGCAATCTAACCATTCCCCACAAGGAGGCGGCGCTCGATCTCTGTGATCGCCTGGACCCGCTCGCCCGGCGAATCGGTGCAGTGAATACGGTTGTCGTGGATGCTGAGGGGCACCTCGTCGGCAGCAATACGGATGCCTTTGGCTTTATTTCCAACCTGAAGCAAAACGCACCGGCATGGCGGGCCGGCGCGGCGCCGACGTGCGTGCTGGGCGCGGGCGGCGCGGCGCGGGCGGTGCTGGTGGGGCTATTGGACGAGGGCGTGCCGGAGGTTCGTATCGTCAATCGCACGGTCGCGCGCGCGACAGCGCTTGCCGATGAGTTTGGAAACCGCGTTCGGGTCGTGCCCTGGGGAGATTGGCGCACGGCCTTTGCTGATTGCGATCTGTTGGTGAACAGCACGGCGCTTGGCATGCAGGACCAACCGCCCCTGGAGATAGACTTGGCGGCTCTGCCGTCGACAGCTACGGTCAATGACATCGTCTACGCGCCGCTGGAGACCGCCCTGCTTGCCGCTGCGCGGATGCGTGGCAACGGAATCGTCGATGGCTTGGGCATGCTGCTACACCAAGCGCGCCCCGGTTTTGCCTCCTGGTTTGGCGTTGAACCGGAGGTGACGGAGGACCTCAGGGCCTTCGTTTTGGGAGGATAGGCCTTGGTTATCCTTGGCCTCACAGGTTCTATCGGTATGGGAAAGAGCACGACGGCCACAATGCTGCGCCGTATGGGAGTGCCCGTCCATGATGCCGATGCGGCCGTACACCGCTTGATGGCTTCGGGAGGCGCGGCGGTCGCGACTATCGAGAAGGCTTTTCCCGGCACCCGGGGCGCAAATGGTGGCATTGATCGCAAGGCGTTAGGTGCGAAGGTTTTCCAGGACCCCGCGTCACTACGTCGGCTTGAAGCTATCTTGCATCCGATGGTGCGGGCTGAAACGGCAGCCTTCTTGCGGCGGCAGGCGCGCATGCGGCATCCGCTGGTGGTGTTGGATATTCCCCTGCTTTACGAAACGGGCGCGGAGACGCGGGTGGACGCTGTTCTGGTTGTGACGGCGCCGGATTTCGTGCAGCGCGGACGGGTGCTCAAACGAACTGAGATGACCCAGGCGCGGCTGGACGCGATTCTGGCACAACAGGTCAGTGACCACGAAAAACAACGTCGTGCGGATTTCGTTTTGAAAAATGGGCTTTCCAAGGGATGGGCCTTGAAGCGTCTCAAACGTATCGTCAAATTTGCCAGGGGGCTGGAGTCGCGGCATTGGCCGCCGAAATACGGCATGGGAATGGAATAGAGGTAGGTTGGATGCGCGAGATCGTGCTGGATACGGAAACCACGGGATTCGATCCCACCGAAGGACACCGGATCGTCGAGATCGCTTGCCTGGAGTTGGTGAATCACGTGCAGACCGGGCGTCATTGGCGTCGCTTCATCAATCCCGAGCGCGACATGCCCGCCGAAGCCTTCGCGGTTCACGGTCTATCCGAAGAGTTTTTGCGACAGCACCCCAAGTTCGCCGAGGTCGCGCAGGAGTTTTTGGATTTCATTGAGGACGACAAGCTCGTCATCCACAATGCTGAATTCGATATGCGGTTTATCAACGCCGAGTTGGCGCTGCTTGAGAGGCCGCCCTTACCCTCAACTCAGGCCATTGATACGCTCCAGATTGCGCGCAAACGCTTCCCGGGCGCGCCGGCAAACCTCGATGCGCTGTGCCGCCGCTTTGGGATAGACAACTCACACAGAACGCACCACGGCGCACTCCTCGACTGCCAGCTCTTGGCGGAGGTTTATCTCGAACTAAGGGGTGGCCAGCAACAGGGATTGGCCCTGGCCAGCGTCTCGACCGTTTCTTCCGAGGTGCAAAACGCCGAGGAGCGGAGGTTTCGTGAGCCACGACACCATGCAGCCACCCAGGCTGAACGCGATGCGCACGCGCAAATGCTTGAGAAACTCAAGGACCCGCTCTGGGCTAAAAAGTAGTGTTGTCAGCCTTGCGGCGCGTCGCCCTGCTCGGTCGAAGCCTTCGCCGCAGAACCGTTCTCGCTGGCCCCGGCGGCTTGCTGCTTGGACAGCAACTGGCGGAAGTCGATCGGGCTAATCAACAACGGCGGGAAGCCTGACTCTATGGTGGCGCTGGATATGATTGAGCGCGCAAAGGGGAACAAATGGTGCGGGACTCCAACCAACAGAATCTGCTGTAGACGTTCGTCGTCCATCTCGGCAGAGACCGTCACCAGTGCGCCATACTGCAGTTCAATCATGAAAGCGGCTTGGTCACCGGACTTTGCTTCGACCTGCAGCGAAAGCACCACCTCGTAGCTTGTTTCCTGCAAGCGCCGCGCCTCGACATTGACATTAATGCCGATCTCCGGAGAGCTCTTCATGGATCCGTAAATCATGGGCGCGTTCGGATTCTCCACAGAGAGATCGCGCACGTATTGATTGTTGATTGAAAAGGGAATGGCGCTGCGGGGCGCTTCGTCAGCCATGAGGGTTCGCTTCTCCTGAACGGGTTTCCTGGCGTTCTGCTAGCACGGCTGATGCTGTGGGCGCAAGCAGCCGACGGCGATCTGCGGTCAGTGCCGGCTTGGGTCGAACGTCAGATGGTGGCAGTTTTGAAGTCCTTCGCCGGTAAGGCCCTGGATAAAGGCCCAATGACTGACAACGAGAGTCTTGTCAGTGTCGGGGGAGGTTCGGGTTTTGGCGACGAAAGAAATGCAGCGATGTTGCAGGTCGGCGGCACTTTCCGGCCCTGGGGACCACCAAATCTCTTCCAGATCGGAAAAATCCAATCCGCTGAAACGGGCGGCGAGCTTCGACCGGCTCGACCCGATATCGCAGCTAAAATAGGCCTGCTCGCGCACCAACGGCTCGATCTCTATCGGTAATTTCAGCGCTTCCGACAGAATCGAGGCGGTCTGTAGCGTTCGCGTATAGGGGCTAGAAAGGATGCGGCTGAAGCCAACGGTCGCCAAACGTTCCGCAGCGGCCCGGGCTTGCCGAAAGCCCTCCTCGGTCAGCTCGGGATCCTCAATCCCGGGGTCTTGCCGGGTTTTGCCGAAATGCAAATTGAAGTGCGACTGGGCATGACGCAAAAGAATCATGGTAGCGACCTTGGATCACTATCGTGAGGCCCTTCACCACGGCGCGCGCTTTCGTCGACCTCTTCGAATTCGCCCTCAATTACCCCGCCGCCCGGACTAGGCCTGCGTGGGGTGCCGTCGCGTCGAACCTTCACGAACCGCCCGGTACCGCTTCGCAATAGGTCGCGTATGGGCGGTAAAAGCAAAAGCACGCCGAGGGTGTCCGTAACGAAGCCCGGCAGCAGGATCAAGAACCCGGCTATAACCAGACACACGCCGTCGAACAACTCGCGGTCGGGCACGATGCCGGCGTCCATCTGCTGTTGAGCGCGCGTCAAGACGGCTAGGCCCTGTTGCTTGACCACGGCCACGCCGACCATCGTTCCCAACACCACCGCTACAAGCGTCGCCATGAGACCAATGGCCTCGCCTACCTGGATAAAGACCGCGATTTCAACCAGCGGAACAGCGATGATGGCGAGAAGTAATAGGATTGGCATGCTTGCTCTTTGTCTGTGTAGTTCTTATTTGTGGAAGGTCTGGTAGAATGCAACAAAAGCCCTATCTTCAGGAAGGGCTACGATAACCTGTGCAGCCGTACTCTGTACCGCCGTTCATGGCGGTCCGGCTTGAAACTTGGGAGAAGAGGGGCATTACTGCAACCCCATGAACGGATTTCAATTCATAGACATCCTCATTCTGGCTGTGATTGCCGGCGTGTTGTTTTTCCGGTTACGAGGCGTCTTGGGTCGGCGGACCGGCTTTGATGAGCCGAATGATCTGACTGGCTTCGAAGACACCGAAGAAGGTCCGGGAAAGAAGACGGCGCACCCTCAAGACGAAGATTCCGTGATCCAGTTGCCTGGCAATGACCGGCGAGAGTCGGCTATGAACGCCAAGCCGGATGTTTCGGGCGAAGGGGTGTCCAAGGCTGCTGAAGCCGGGTTGACCCAGATCGCTCTTGCCGACCCTGATTTTGATAAGGGCCGCTTCCTGCAGGGCGCCACGGCGGCCTTCGAAATGATCATCTCGGCCTTTGCTGCCGGCGACACGAAGACGCTACGCCCCTTGTTGGCCCGCGATGTCTATGAAGACTTTGCCGGTGCAATTAAGGCGCGCGAGGCCGACAAGCAAACGCTGGAAACGACTTTCGTCGGAATGCAGAAGGCCGAGATCACCGATGCCGAGCTGCGCGACCGTACCGCCTATGTCACCATCACCTTTGTTTCCGAGCAGATAAATGTTCTCAAGGACGAGGAAGGGCGGATTCTTGACGGTGACCCCAACAAGGTCAGCGCCATCACGGATATCTGGACGTTTGCACGCAACACCAAGAGCCGCGACCCGAATTGGTCGCTGGTCGCTACCGATGGCGGCAACTGATTGCCGAGAGAAGACCAGGCGCCATTATGCATGGTTTTCTTTGTTGGGTTTCCTCTTGGTCGGGTTGGCGGCTTGTGATGAGCCACAGACGGAGCAGCCGGAGGAAACCGTCACCCCTACCGAGTACCTGACACCGACGCCTCCCCCGGGAATAGACCTGGGCTCGCAGGCACGCCTACTGCCTCTCGACTTTGATGACCTGCCAGGGTGGTCGGAGGACCGCCAAACCGAGGCGTTGCCGGCGTTGATCCGGTCTTGCGAGCGATTGAACACGCTTCCGCTCGAGCGGGTGATGGAACCGGAGGCGTTAGCCATGACAGCAGGCGACTGGCGCGAAGCCTGCGGCGACCTGCCGGCATCCGATGCCGGGGTCGATACCGTACGGGCCTACTTCGAATCTCATTTCCGGCCCTTCGCGGTCGTCGATGAAGGCGGCCAATCGGACGGCTTGTTCACCGGATACTACGAAGCGGAGGTTCGGGCCAGCCTTGTGCCGTTGGCCGAGTACGACGTGCCGCTCTATCAACCGCCACAAGATCGCGTGACGGTCGATCTCAGCGCGTTTGGTGCGGATCTGCCAAAGCAAACCCTGGTCGGAAGAGTGGCGCAAGGGCGCTTGGTTCCCTATTACAGCCGTGCGGAGATCAATGCGGGGCAGCTGTCCGGGCAAGGGTTGGAGCTGATCTGGCTCGACGATCCAGTCGATGCTTTCTTTCTCTCAGTTCAGGGGTCGGGCGTTGCGACACTGCCGGACGGAAGCGAACTGCGACTAGGTTATGCAGCTTCCAACGGTCGTGAATTCTACGCCATCGGAAGGGCACTTATAGAGAGCGGCGAGCTGCCGCGGGATTCCCTTTCGATGCAGGGCATTCGTGACTGGCTGCGTGCCAATCCTGATCGAGCCAGCGAATTAATGGCGCGCAATGATCGCTACATTTTTTTCCGCATCGTCAATGGTGAAGGCCCCATCGGAACGCAGGGGGTGGCACTGACTCCACGTCGCTCGCTGGCCGTGGACCGCAGCGTCATACCTTTAGGTGCGCCGCTGTGGTTGGTGGTTGCAACTCCTGATGAATCCGAGCCGCGAGGGCGGCTGATGGTGGCACAGGATACCGGGAGCGCCATCAAGGGCGCTGTGCGGGGAGATTTCTTTTTCGGCTCGGGCGAACCGGCATTGGCCGAGGCTGGGCGAATGAAGGCAACGGGAAAGTACTGGTTGCTATTGCCGCAGGCTGTGGCCCAGCGACTATCACGACCCGATAGCTAGATGGTATTGCATTTGTAAAGTGGTCATACCATTGTCCGCCCCATCAACCAGCAGTGAACGGGTGCGGCGGAATGTTGAAGGAAAGGTCCAAGATATGAGTGATTCCAAACCACGCATCGGCCTTTTCGTGACTTGTCTGGTCGACTTGCTCCGGCCCAGTGTGGGTTTCGCTGCTGTCGAGTTGCTGGAAGCGTCTGGCTGCGTGGTAGAAGTGCCGCAGTCACAGACCTGTTGCGGGCAACCCGCCTACAACTCTGGCGATCGCAAGGATGCACAGGCCGTGGCGCGCGCGACCATCGAAGCCATGGAGGGCTTCGACTATGTGGTTGCGCCCAGCGGCTCTTGCGCCGCCATGTTGCGTGAACATTATCCCACGCTTTTCAAGGATGGCGATGTCTGGCGGGAGCGAGCCCGGCACCTGGCCGAACGAACCCATGAACTGATTTCGTTTCTGGTCGATGTACGTGGTCTTCAAGGCGTTTCCGCACGGCTTTCCGCGCACGCGACTTACCATGATTCCTGCTCGGGCCTGCGCGAGCTGGGCGTGAAGGATCAACCCAGGAAACTGCTAAACAGTGTTGAAGGCCTGCAGTTGACCGAACTCCGCGAGTCCGAGGTTTGTTGTGGCTTTGGCGGCACTTTCTGCGTCAAGTACCCGGATATCTCCAATGAAATGGTGACCAGCAAGGTGCGGGACATCGAAGCCAGCGGCGCAAAACTCTTGCTGGCGGGTGACCTTGGCTGTTTGCTGAATATGGCGGGTAAGCTCAAACGCCTGGGCTCTCAAGTCGAGGTGCGCCACGTCGCGGAGGTTCTAGCAGGACATATCGAGCAGCCCGCAATCGGTGAGGAGCGGAACTGATGCAGTCGCAGAGCCATGCTTTCAAGGAACGCTCAAGCGCGGCGCTTCAGGACGTGCAGCTGCAAAAAGCGCTCGCGAACGTCAAGACCGGTTTCATCGACAAGCGCGCCGCTGCCGCCGCCGCTCTGCCGGAGTTCGATGCGCTGCGCGACGCTGCGCGCGACATCAAGAACCATACGTTGGCTCATCTCGACCTCTACCTAGAGCGCTATGAGGAAAAAGTGATTGCCTCCGGCGGCACGGTGCACTGGTGCGCGACGGCGGCCGATGCCCGAGATGCCGTGGCTCAGATCTGTCGCTCCGCGGGTGCGAAAACCGTAACCAAGGGCAAATCGATGATCTCCGAGGAGATCGGGCTCAACGATCACCTGGAAGCCGAAGGGCTGACGGTCGTGGAAACCGATCTGGGTGAATACATCATCCAGCTTCGCAAGGAGCCGCCGAGCCACATTATTGCCCCGGCGGTTCATGTGACGCGCGAACAGGTAGAGGCTGATTTCCGCAGCCACCACAAAACCCTGCCAGATGACCGCAAGCTGGATGAGGCCGAATTGTTGGTCGCCGAGGCGCGCGAAATGCTGCGACAACGCTACCTGGAAGCGGATGTCGGCATCACCGGCGCTAATTTCCTGATCGCCGAGACCGGGACTTCGGTCATCGTTACGAACGAGGGGAACGGCGATCTGACGCAGAGTTTGCCCAAGGTCCACGTGGTTATCGCCAGTCTGGAGAAGATCGTCCCGACCCTGGAGGATACCTGCACGATCCTGCGCGTTCTGGCGCGTTCCGCGACCGGCCAGGAGTTTTCGTCCTACACGACCTTTTCCACCGGGCCGCGCCGCGCAGAAGACCCCGACGGTCCGGAGGCCTATCATGTCATTCTGCTCGACAATGGCCGTAGCGCGATGCTGGGTACCGAGTTCGAAGAGATGCTTCGCTGCATTCGCTGCGGTGCCTGTATGAACCATTGTCCGGTCTATCACGCGGTTGGCGGCCATGCGTACGGCTGGGTCTATCCCGGGCCGATGGGTGCGGTGTTGACCCCCAGCCTGATTGGGGTCGAAAAGGCCGGACAACTGCCCAATGCCTCGACCTTTTGCGGGCGTTGCGAGAGCGTCTGTCCGATGCGAATTCCCTTGCCGAAGCTTATGCGCCACTGGCGCGAGCGGGAGTTCGAGAAGCACCTGTCACCGGCAGCGGTTCGGTCCGGACTTTCGGCCTGGCGGTTCTTTGCGACGCGCCCCCGTCTCTATCATCTGGGCGGGCGCATCGCTGCGGCGATGATGGCACGGCTTGCCGGTCGCAAGGGGCGCTTGAAATCCTTGCTGTTGGGTGGGGGCTGGACGAAACACCGCGACTTTCCGGCACCGGAGGGCAAGACATTTCAGCAGCTTTGGGCGGAGCGCCAACGGTCGGAAGGGCCTGCCTCATGAGCGGCCCGCGTAGCAACATACTGGGGGCGGTTCGCCGTGCTCTAAAGGTCAGCGGCTCCGAAATGGACCGGCAAGACCGCGTTGGTGCGCGTTTGTCGGCACATGACCGCAATCTGGTCCCGGCCCGCAGTGATGGCGGTGCGGCCAGAAAGGTGGCGTTGTTTCGGCAGATGGCGGAAAAGGTGCAAACCAGTTTCGACGAGATCGGCGATATGGCGCAGGTCCCTGACGCAATAGCGGCATACCTTAAATCGCACAATCTGCCGCCCGAGTTGAAGGTTGCGCCCGCCAAGGACCTCGCCGATCTCGATTGGTCGTCGCAGCCGCTTCTTGCGGTGGCTTTCGGCAAGGCCGAAGAACCGGATCCGGTTTCCGTCACCCGGGCGCTTGCGGGTGTTGCTGAAACCGGAACTCTGGTGCTGCCATCCGGCCCAGAGAGCCCGGTCACCTTGGCCTTCCTTCCGGAAACCCACATCGTGGTGCTGCGCCGCGACGAGGTTGTCGGGCCTTACGAGGAAGCTTTCGACCGCTTGCGCGCGAAGCTTGGCGAGGGAGTGATGCCAAGAACGGTTAATATGATCTCCGGGCCCTCACGAACCGGAGACATTGAACAGCGGATCGAATTGGGCGCGCATGGCCCCAAACGCCTGCATGTCATTTTGGTTGGCGCTGCCGCCGGCGACGAGGGCTGACAATGGCCAGGGGCCCGCGCTTGTCTCCGGAGGATGAGATTCTCTGGTTTCGTGTGGCCGAGACCGTGGCGCCCCTTAAAAGCAAACGAAAGAAACCCGTCCTCCAGAGCGATGAAACGGCGTCGGCAACAGAGGCCGCGCCCGCCAAAAAACCTGCGGGCAAGGCAAAGGTTGCGAAAAGTAGAGAACCCTTACGCCCAGCAAGTCCGTCGGCCGCCCTGCGCCATAAGACACCGCCGCAGCTTGAACCGGGCCGGCTGGTCGATATCGACCGCCGCAACGCGGAGCGACTGCGCAGAGGCCAGCTCGAGTTGGAGGCTAAACTCGATCTACACGGTCATCGACAGTTTGAAGCCGAGGACGCCCTCGCCCGTTTTCTTGCCGCCAGCCAAGCAGCAGGCAAGCGTTGTGTGCTGGTCATTACCGGAAAGGGCCGCTTGGGCTCGGAGGACGGAATACTGCGCCAACGCTTGGGGGATTGGCTTAATGCCGAACCTAATAGGGGCCGTGTTGTCGCTTTCGCACGGGCGCAGCCGAAACATGGCGGCGGCGGCGCCTTTTACATTCTCCTGAAGCGTCTGCGCGGCTAAACTCCCAGCGATGACACCTTTCGGAGAAAAGATGCGCGCCCTAAGGGCTGTGCGCGGCGAGACCCTGCAAGAGATGGCGGCCGGGTTGGGAGTTTCCGCTGCCTATCTTTCGGCGCTCGAACACGGTCGTCGCGGGAGGCCAAACCGCCGCTTTGTCCACCGGGTTTGCCAGTACCTGGGCATCATCTGGGACGACGCGGAAGAGATACAGCGCCTTGCCGACATATCGCACCCCCGGGTGGTGGTGGATACCAGTGGATTGACACCCACCGCGACGCTATTGGCAAACCGGCTCGCTGAACGCATAGGAGAGCTTTCCGAAGAAAAACTGCAGTCGCTGCTGCTTCTGGTTGATGCCGGTAATGAGCGGACCTGATGGCTAACCTTCCGGGAGGCGAGCGGACGAAGCGGATTCTGGGTCTGACGGCGCCCGGATTGTTTGTCTTGCTTTGGTCGACCGGGTTTATCGGCGCCAAGCTCGGCGTACCCTATGCCGAACCGATGACCTTCCTGACCCTGCGGTTTGTTGCCGCTGGCACCCTGTTGACTCTCCTGGCGCTGGCAACGGGCGCGCCCTGGCCCAGTTCCTGGAAAGCCTTGGGTCATATCGCCGTCGTTGGACTGCTGCTCCAGGCGGTCTACCTGGGCGGGGTCTTCGTTGCGGTTTCACGCGGGATGCCCGCCGGGCCTTCGGCGTTGATTGTCAGCCTGCAGCCCCTGACCGTTGCTCTGCTCGCCGGCTTGACCCTTGGCGAACGGGTGTCGCGCCGGCAGTGGCTGGGCTTCGTTCTGGGTGTAATCGGCGTCTTTCTGGTGGTCGTGGAAAAGATCGATCCGGCGTCCCTGCCCGATCAAGAGGGGTTTGGATTTGTCGAGGTTGGTCTTTGCGCCTTGTCGCTTCTGGCCATCACCGCCTCGACGATCTACCAGAAGCGATTCGGCATGGCTGCGGACCTGCGCAGCGGCACGGCGCTGCAATATTGGGTCGCTGCGGTCGCAGCCTTGTTCGTCGCCTGGACGACCGAGGATATGCGGGTGGTCTGGACCGGCGAGTTTATCTTCGCGCTGGGCTGGTTGGTGTTGGTCCTGTCGATTGGCGCCGTCAGCCTGCTGATGTTCATGATCCGCATGGGCGAGGTATCGAAGGTCTCCAGCTATTTCTACCTCGTGCCGCCCTGTACGGCGGTGATCGCCTTCCTAATATTTGGCGAAACCCTGGGCCTGCTCGCACTGGCAGGAATGCTGGTGGCCGCCGTCGGTGTCGCCCTGGTGGTGCGTAGGGCCAGCTAGAGGATAAACTTAGAGAGATCGGCGTCCTTGACCAAATGCCCAACGCGGTCCTGTACGTCGCTTGCCTGAATTTCGATAGTCTCGCCGCCGCGATCTGTTGCGGTGAAGGAAATTTCCTCCAGCAGCTTTTCCATGACCGTCTGCAAGCGCCGCGCGCCGATGTTCTCAACCGTCTCGTTGATCTCGGCGGATAGGCCAGCGATGGCGTCGATGGCGTCGTCGGTGAAGCTCAGGGTCACGTCTTCAGTACCCATCAGGGCGATATACTGGGTAATGAGGCTGGCTTCCGGCTCCGTCAGGATGCGCTTGAAATCCTCGCGGGTCAGCGGCTGCAACTCAACGCGGATCGGCAATCGCCCCTGTAGCTCGGGCAACAGGTCGCTGGGCTTGGCGAGGTGAAAGGCGCCCGAGGCAATGAACAAAATGAAGTCGGTTTTGACGGTCCCGTGCTTGGTCGCGACCTGGGTGCCTTCGATCAAAGGCAGCAAATCGCGCTGCACGCCCTCGCGACTCACGTCCGCACCGCCGCGCGCGCCTTCCGAGCGGGCGGTGATCTTGTCGATCTCGTCCAGGAATACGATACCGTTCTGCTCGACGGCACGCAGGGCCTCGCTCTTCACCCGCTCTTCATCGAGCAGCTTGTCGGCCTCCTGTTCCGTCAGAACCGTCATCGCGTCGCTGATCTTCAGCCGCCGCGGCTTGGTACCGCCGCCGCCCAGCGCCTTGCCGAAGATGTCGCCCAGATCGATCATGCCCATCTGAGCGCCCGGCATGCCGGGAACGTCGAGCGTTGGCATCTGCAGGCCACCGGCCGCTGCCACCTGAATCTCGACCTCCTTGTCGTCCAGACTGCCTTCGCGCAGCATCTTGCGGAACTTCTGGCGTGTCTCAGCCGAGGCATTCTCTCCCACCAGCACATCCAGCACACGCTCTTCGGCCTGCAACTCTGCCTTGGCGCTAACCTCGCGGCGCAGACGTTCGCGGGTCATGGTGATCGAGATTTCCACCAAGTCACGGATGATGGATTCCACATCGCGACCGACATAACCAACTTCAGTGAACTTGGTGGCCTCGATCTTGAGGAAGGGCGCATTGGCGAGCCGGGCCAGCCGGCGGGCGATCTCGGTCTTGCCGACGCCGGTCGGGCCGATCATGAGGATGTTCTTCGGCAGAACCTCCTCGCGCAGGGCCTCGGGCAACTGCTGTCGCCGCCAGCGGTTTCTGAGCGCAATGGCGACGGCGCGCTTGGCGTCGGCTTGTCCGACGATGAAGCGGTCCAGTTCCGAAACCGTTTCGCGGGGCGAGAAGGCGCTCACGGCGGAGGCCTGACGCTCTCCGCTATTTGGCCGGAAGGCTTTCGACGACGATTGAGTCATTGGTGTAAATACAAATTTCCGCTGCGATTTTCAGGGCTTTTCGGGCTATGGCTTCGGCCTCCAGCCCGTCGATGTCGATAAGCGCTCTGGCCGCCGACAGTGCAAAGGAACCACCGGAACCGATGCCGATCAGGCCATCTTCCGGCTCCAGCACGTCGCCGGTACCGGTCAGTACCAAGGAATGCTCCGCATCGGCCACCGCCATCATCGCTTCCAGGCGGCGCAGATAGCGGTCGGTGCGCCAGTCTTTTGCAAGTTCGACGCAAGCGCGTACGAGCTGGCCGGGATGCTTTTCAAGCTTCGCCTCCAACCGTTCGAACAAGGTGAAGGCATCCGCGGTCGCGCCTGCAAATCCTGCGATCACGCGTCCGTCGCCCAGCGGTCGCACCTTGCGTGCGTTGGACTTGATAACGGTGTTTCCTAGCGTTACCTGCCCATCGCCCGCAATGACCACGCGGTCACCCTTGCGGACCGAAAGGATTGTTGTCCCATGCCAGACGGGACCGGATTGGTTTTGTTGTTCGCTCATGACCCGGCATAGATGGCCCGACACCGCCGCCGGGTCAAGCGATCACATGAAAACAAGCACCAGGGAAGGCTAATTCAATTGCACGTTCAGGTGTTTCAGGCCCTCCAGGATCGGGATGAAGAAATTGACACCTATCGAAGTTCCCGAACGTCCGCCGTCTACCCCGGCATAAGAAATCCCGACAGCGTTTCCGTTAGCATCGATCAACGCTCCTCCGCTGTTGCCGCCTTGTATGTCGACGTCCGCTTGGATAACCGGCAAACCTTCCTGGTTTAGGATGAAATTGCTCACGATTCCACGAGTGACTGTCCCGGATAGGCTTTCAAAAAGCGGCGCACCGACCGCAAGCACTTCCTCGGTCACGGCGAGCGGTTCAGTACGAACAGGGAGAGGTTTTCCTTCACCTTCTTGTAGCTGTAACAGGGCGACGTCACGCCTTGCGTCACGCCTCAGCACCGTAGCGATCACTCGCCTGCCGTCTCGGAACTCGATCGGCGCTTCTCTGGATTCACCGACAACATGGTAATTTGTGAGAAGAAGCGTCGGTGTAATGAAAAAGCCGGATCCGTGTCCCTTTCCAGCTCCGACGACGACCACGCCATCACGGATGTCTTCGATTTGCTCCGCGACCGGCGCATTGAAGCGTTTCCGCTGTTCCAGAATAAGCGGCTCGGTCGTCGGTTCGGCGCCTCCGGTTTGAAGCCCGGTGTTGCGTTGCAGTGTGCCGATAAACGCTTCGTCAGCGACAAGAGTTTGCGCAGAGTCCGCTATCGCGCCAACGAACAATGAAAAGAGAAAACTCTGACTTTCCCGTGGTTCCGTAACTTCGTAGTAACCCGGCAGTGATTTTTCGAACACCACGCGCCGCTCGAAAACCGAGAAAAGTTGCCATTCTATGGAAAGGAGCGCTTTACCGCTCTCTTTGCCGCTCCAAACGCCTTTCCAGGTATCCCAGTCCCGGCAAAGCGATGCCGAGATATTTTTGACCTTTGCACCAAGCAGAAACAGGGGGCTTTCTGCGCGATTGAAGGATTGCGTAAAAAGTCCACCCGAACCACCCGGTACGTTCAACCCCTTGTTCCAAAGCACCTTCTCCACTTCCGTAGAGACCTCAGCGTCGTCGTCGTTAATGCGACCCGGTTCCCAAATGATGTGGGTATCAGCCGCGAAGCATTCGTAGAGCACAAACTCGTACCCGCCGATATTGGCGCCTCTCGGTAGGTCAACCAATGTGCCGTCATATGCTATTGGCGCCAAATTCTCGCGCACCGGGAGCGGTGCAACCGGGTTAGATGGCTGCGGCAAGGGCGCATTGATCTTTGGCGCGGTCGATTGACATGCGGCTACGGCAAGAAATGGCACTAGAATAAGGCTTCGTAAAAGGTATCTTGGCATGATCCCCCCTTCAGTCGTTCTTATTTTGTTTTTCTTAAGGGAAAGAAAGCAGACTGGCCGCGGCGGATCAACCAGGCCTTGTGCTTTGAAGACAAATTTTCACGTAACGCGTCAGGATGCGATTGTGCCGTGGCCAAGTGCCACGCAAGCTGGTAAAAGTCCCGCCATCATTGGGGGTAGCCTGACGAGGAGAGGCGGCAAAGGACGATGGGCAGCGAAGCAGCGAAGACACAGCGCCAGGCGCGGGTGGAGCGCCAGACCAAGGAAACGCAGATCACCGCAAAGGTGGATCTGGATGGAACCGGCCGGTACGACGTTTCGACCGGTATCGGGTTTCTCGATCACATGATCGAACAGCTCGCACGGCATAGCCTGATTGACATCGAACTGGATTGCGAAGGTGACCTCCATATCGACGGCCATCACACCACGGAAGATTGCGGTATCGTGCTGGGCAAGGCCGTGGCCAATGCTCTGGGCGACCGGGCGGGCATTCGCCGTTATGGCCACGCCTACATTCCGATGGATGAGACTCTGACACGCTGTGCCTTGGATGTTTCCGGCCGGCCCTATCTTATCTGGAAAGTGGGTTTCACGCGGGACAAGCTTGGCGAAATGGATACAGAGCTCTTCCGGGAGTTTTTCCAGGCCTTCGCTCAGCATGGCGGCATTACGCTGCACGTGGAGAATCTCTACGGCGAGAACAGCCACCACATCATCGAATCGAGCTTTAAGGCGCTTGCGCGCGCCCTGAGGCAGGCGGTCGAAATCGATCCGCGATTGGATGGTGAGATTGCTTCGACCAAGGGCACCTTGCTCTAGGCCAGCCGCCTCGAAGGGGAAAGCAATGAGCGTCGCCGTCATAGATTACGGCTCCGGGAACCTGCGGTCGGCAGCAAAGGCTCTTGAGCGCGCGGCCAGGGACCGAGGGCTGGGGATGGAAGTAGTCGTGACCAGTGAGCCAGACGTGGTTCGCAAGGCCGACCGCGTCGTCTTGCCGGGTGTTGGCGCTTTTGCCGATTGCCGCCGGGGCTTGGACGCGCTTTCAGGCATGATGGAAGCCGTGCAAGAAGCGGCGATGGTCCAGGCCAAGCCGTTTTTGGGTATCTGCGTGGGCATGCAGTTGATGGCGAGTGTCGGTCGCGAGCACCGCGACACGGCGGGCTTCGATTGGATTGCCGGGGAAGTCGTTGCGCTATGCCCTGCTGATCGGGCTCTCAAGATACCGCACATGGGCTGGAACGAACTTGTGATCGACAGACCGGACCATCCGGTCCTTGGCGGCTTGGCCGAGGGGACCCACGTTTACTTCGTGCATAGCTACCATCTCTTGCCCAAGGATCCGGCTGTACGCCTCGCGTGGGTCGATTATGGCGGCTCGGTTACCGCCGTCGTCGGGCGAGACAACATCATCGGGACGCAGTTTCATCCCGAGAAGAGTCAAGCGGCGGGCTTGCGCCTGCTGGGGAATTTTCTGGAGTGGAAACCATGAGTGAGCGCCTATCCGTCATCGAACCTCTCACCGCTGTAGAGCGGATCGAGAGTCTGTCCGGACGTGATTTGCACGACCTGTGCGATGCGACCGAGGCAGCGATTGATGCGGGCGGCGGTTTCGGTTGGCTTTCACCCCCGCCCCGTCAGACTCTCGAGACCTACTGGAAAGGCGTTCTGTTGGTTCCCGAGCGCAAGCTCTTCGTTGCCAGGCTCGACAAGGTCATTGCCGGATCGGCCCAGCTTCAGCGCAACGCCCGCAATAACGAGGCCCAAGCCGAGGTTGGGCAGATCACCTCGCACTTCCTGGCACCCTGGGCCCGCGGGCATGGCTTGGCCGGGCAAATGATCGAGGCCATCGAAGCCGCGGCGCGCGCCGCGGGAGTCAAAGTATTGAACCTGGACGTGCGCGAAACCCAAGAGCGTGCCATCCAGGTCTATCAAAGCCTTGGTTTCAAGCAATGGGGGCACCACCCTCGTTATGCGCGGGCGGATGGCACTTGGGTCGGTGGACTGTACTTCACGAAGTCGCTGGATCAGGAAGAAGGGTCGGCCGCATGATTCTCTATCCGGCCATTGATCTGAAGGACGGCCAAGCCGTGCGTTTGCTGCGCGGCGAGATGGACCAAGCGACCGTCTTCAATGACGATCCCGCCGATCAGGCGGCCAAGTTCGAGGCCATGGGTTTCGAGTGGTTGCACTTGGTTGACCTCAATGGCGCTTTTGCGGGCAAGCCCGTGAACGCTGCAGCCGTCGAGGCGATCCGCGCCCGTGTCACCCTGCCGATGCAATTGGGTGGCGGCATACGGGATAGGGCGACCATTGAGCGCTGGCTGGAAGCAGGTATCACGCGGGTCATTCTTGGCACCATCGCCGTACGCGACCCGGCCTTGGTTATCGAGGCCTGTAAAGCGCATCCGGGAGCGGTGGTCGTCGGTATCGATGCGCGCGCGGGCCGGGTGGCGGTCGAGGGTTGGGCGGAGGCGAGCAGTCTCCAGGCCGACGAATTGGCGCGCCGGTTCGAGGACGTGGGCGTGGCCGCCATCGTCTATACGGATATCGACCGGGACGGCGCGCTACAGGGTATCAACCTGGAGGCGACGGAAGCTCTTGCCAAAGCCGTCAGTATTCCGGTCATAGCTTCTGGCGGTCTTGCCTCCATCGAGGACATACGGGCGCTCAAGGCGCGTGAGGAAAGCGGCATCGCGGGCGCGATTTGCGGTCGGGCCCTTTACGACGGCAGGTTGGATCCGGCAGCGGCCCTGGCGTTGGCTCGAAAGGCCGCGTGATGTTGAAGGCCCGCATAATCCCCTGTCTGGACGTTAAAGACGGACGTGTCGTGAAGGGCGTGAACTTCGTCGGCTTGCGTGATGCCGGGGATCCGGTCGAGCAGGCGCGAATTTACGACGCCGCCGGGGCCGATGAGCTTTGCTTTCTGGACATCACGGCCAGCAACGAAAATCGCGGCATTATCCTAGATGTCGTGCGTGCCACGGCTGAACAGTGCTTCATGCCGCTTACGGTGGGCGGAGGTGTGCGTACGCTGGAGGATATCCGCAAGCTTCTGCTGGCGGGCGCCGACAAAGTCTCGATCAATACCGCAGCGATAACCAATCCTGAGTTCGTGCGCGAGGCGGCGGAAAAGTTCGGCACCCAGTGCATCGTGGTGGCCATTGACGCGAAGCAAGTGAGTCCGGGCAAGTTTGAGATCTTCACGCATGGCGGTCGCAACGCGACGGGCATTGACGCGGTCGAGTGGGCGCGAAAGATGGAAAGCTTTGGCGCCGGCGAGATCCTGCTGACTTCGATGGACCGGGATGGCACAAAGATCGGTTACGACTTGGCATTGACCAGAGCGGTATCCGACGCTGTACGCGTACCGGTGATCGCTTCCGGGGGTGTCGGTACGCTTGAGCATCTGGTCGCAGGCGTTAAAGATGGTCATGCGGCGGCCGTTCTGGCGGCCTCGATTTTTCATTTTGGTCAACATACTATCGCGGAAGCAAAAGACGCCTTGCAGTCGGCGGGAATAGCCGTGCGGCCAGCCAAGGCAGAGGGGGACGTGATGGACAACAGCAATTGTAGCGGCGACCATATCCTGGACCGCCTCCATGACGTTGTGCTTTCGCGTAAGGGCGCTGATCCCAAGAGTTCCTATACCGCGAAGCTCTACGCAAAGGGGCTTAAGAAAATTACACAAAAGCTTGGCGAGGAGGCTGCGGAAACGATCATCGCCGGCTTGGTTGAAGATAAAAAGGCCTTGGCGGGCGAGAGCGCCGATTTGCTTTACCACCTGATGGTGCTTTGGGCAGCGCGCGACCTTGATCCGCGGTCGGTGTGGGAGAAGCTGGAGGAGCGGACCGCGACCTCCGGCTTGACGGAAAAGGCTAGTAGGAAGAAGGCGTGAACCATGGGCTATGACAGCAGCAACATCTTCGCCAAGATCGTTCGCGGCGAAATTCCCTGCGACAAGGTTTATGAGGACGACCACGTTCTAGCGTTCAGGGACATCAATCCGCAAACGCCGACGCACGTTTTGGTCATTCCCAAAGGAGAGTACCAGTCGTACGTCGATTTCTCGCAACAGGCCAGCGACCTCGAAATACTTGCCTTTACGCGGGCTGTCGGTCGCATCGCTAGCGATTTGGGCTTGGATGAACCGGGTTACAGAATAATCGCCAATCATGGCCGCGACGCTCGCCAAGAGGTGCCGCACTTTCACCTGCATATTTGCGGGGGCGAGGACATGGGGCGCATGATCAAGCCGAACCGGAGCTAGCCCCTGGATCGACGGACTTGCGAGCGCTTCCGGGCTCGGCCAGACTGTGCGGCATGACAACTGACGAAAACTACAAGGCCAAGAGGAAATTCGAGCGGCGTGTGCCGCGGGGCGATGATCAGGAACGCCTGGTCTGTAGCGATTGCGGCTTCATCCAGTACGAGAATCCGAAGGTTGTCGTGGGGTCGGTCGTGACTTTCGGCGATCGGATACTGCTCTGCCGCCGCGCCATCGGGCCGCGCATCGGTTACTGGACCTTGCCGGCCGGTTATATGGAATTGAATGAGGACCCGGAGACCGGGGCCCGCCGCGAAGCCTGGGAGGAAGCGCGGGCGGCAATCCAGATCGAACGACTTCTGGCCGTTTATTCCATACCGCGGATCAGTCAGGTCCAGCTTATCTATCGCGCCAGTCTTGCCGAGCCCAGTTTCGAGGCCGGACCGGAAAGCCAGGAGGTGGCGCTTTTCGATTGGTCTGAGGTTCCTTGGAAGGAAATCGCCTTCCCTTCGGTCCATTGGGCGCTCGGCCATTACCGGGAAAGCCGGGATCAGGAGAGTTTTACACCCTTCTCAAACCCCGAAGGCGAAACCGGCGTCTATTGATCGCGTAGTCAGCGGCTCAAACGCCGGCCGCAACCTTACGGTGCGGCGCGCCGTAAGTGTTGGGCAGCGCATCGATGTGCGTCTGCATCAACTCGGTCTCCAGTTCCTCCTCGTCGGTGACGGGCCTCAAAGAAGCGTCCATATAGTCCCGCGCCTTGGGGTCTTTCTTGATACGGCGACGAATCATGCCGAAGCGGTAAAGCAGCAACAGCCAGGACGCCTGATTGTGCAGGACTTGGGCAAAGCGTTTGGGCCAGAATGTCAGGGCAGACTCGATCGGCATTCCATGGCGTCGCTGGCTGCGCACCCGGCGCCGGAACCAGCCACCTTCCAGGGGATGCAGCCTTTCGATCGATACACAGCCGTAAAACCAGAGCATCAGGAACATCAGGTTGCCGACATTCATGCGGCAGGCAGCCGCTCGGCGCATGATGGTTTCGACGTGATCCAGCGCATAGTAAGACTCCCAAACCTCGGCGTAGATGGCTTCCCACGCGGCGTCCGACATGCTCGGATGATGGGTCGTACGGTGGTTGAGGTCGTACTTGTTCATGTCCGGGTCCATCCAGACTTGCTTCAAATAGAGGGTCTTGTGATCCTCCGAGCCCGGCAAGGGTGTCAGGAAGAAGAACTCAAGCAGGTCGACGGGCAGTTCGTGTTTGATGATCTCGATATCGCGCCTGATCTTCTCCGGTGTGTCCTCGGGAAATCCTAAAATGTACCCTGCATAGGTCAGCACGCCCTGGGCCTTCCAGGCTTGCAGCATCTTGCGATACTCCCAGATCTTGTTCTGGCGCTTTTTGGCGGCGACAAGATTGTCCGGATTGATGTTCTCCAGGCCGATGAAGACCCGCTTAACGCCTGCACGAGCGCATTTTTCGATAAAGTTCGGCGTCTTGTGGCAGAGCGTGTCGACCTGAATGACAATGGAGAACTTGAGCTTCTCCTCTTCGCGCAGATGGATAAGGCGATCCATGATCTCCTCCCAGCTGCGATTACGCGCGAAGTTGTCGTCGGTGATGAAGAATCGCTTGATGCCCTGCTCCAGATTCTCGCGGACGATGGCCTCCACGTCGTCGGGCGAGCGAGTGCGTGACTTACGGCCCTGCACGTTGATGATCGTGCAAAAGGAACATTGGAAAGGGCAGCCGCGCCCGGCATCGAAAGAGGTGTTGGCTCCCGCCGTATGTGCCACCACGTCAGCGGGCAGGAACGGCACGACCGCACCTTCCAGATTGGGTAGATCGGCCATGAAATTGTAAAGCGGGTTCAGGGCTCCGGCGTAACAGTCCTTGAGAATGAGGTCGAACCGCCCTTCCGCCTCCCCGGCGAAAAGCGAAATGCCCATTTCCTGGGCTTGGCGGATATCAAGCGGTAGCTCCGGCAGCATCGAGAGACAACCGCTGACGTGAAAGCCGCCGATTCCCACCTGCAGCCCGGCGTCCCTGAAGGGTCTGGCGATATCGATGGCGCGCGGAAACTGGTTGGACTGTACGCCAACCAAACAGAGCATACCGCCATCCGCGCCGGCAAGATTGCGCAGCATGCGCTTTATCGGCAGCACGCGGTTGGTCTCGTCATAGGCGTCGATTGTGACTTCTACGTCCGGCCCCAGGACGCCTTCGTTCTTGCACAGCCGCGCAAGGCCGTAGAGCTGCGCCAGCGTGTTCGACGGAATGGCCGAACGCAGCCACTGAATGACATAGCCGTCGTCGTCGTAATGCGACGGTTTAACGAGAATCAGCCGGAAGGATTTCTTTGCGTGGTTCTTCCCTGTACCGGCAGCGGCATTTTTGCCCATGCGACAGGCCCCCCTATACAGCGCCTCATAAAACGGGCGCGCCGCTAGTCTAGCTATAGCCGGGCATCTGCGCAAACGGCCGTAAGTGAAGGCCAGCCCGCGCAAGGCACGGAGTTAGCGGCGACCGTCTTCTCGGCGTGGCTTGCGAATCTTTCTGGCGCGGGCGTCCTGTCCGACATGCATGCCCGGCGGCAGGCGCCCCACTTTTGGGAAGGGGCGGCTGTCCAGGCAATCAAAATGGCTGTCGTGAATCAGGCAGCTTAGCCGTGCCGTCGGCCAAACCATGAAACGCAGCAGGTCTTGATCGAACGTCGGTGACGCGGCGCGGAAGTTTCGGAAAGCGGCGAGCAGCTCGGTGACCGGCGGCAGAACGCCGCCCACGCCGCCCCATAGCCCGGCCAGGATCAGGTCGGTATGGCTGATCCAGTCGCGCATGATGTGAAAATAGCGCCCGCTTGACAGCCACTCATCGACGGCGGCCCGCTCTTGGGTATTGATGACGGCGTCGGCGTCGCGCACTAGAAAACGCCGCACCTCCGGATCGCTTGCCACCTCGAAGCGCCACAAAAGGCCCTCATAGAAAACTTTGGGTTTGGGTCGCTGAACAACTTCGGCGCGAAGCGATGTTAGCTGTTTGGTGACGGTCTCGGGGACGCTGTCATCGACATAGAAACGCGCGGTCCAACCGGGATAGATATCCGGCGTCAGCAGCGCATTCCGGAGCGCGCCTTGCGTATAGCGGGGATCGCTGCCCCACAAGCTGAAGGAAATAATGTTCCGATGCGGTTGGGTCGGATCGAAAAGCGAAGGCGCTTCCTTGGGTAGCGGGAAGGCCTTTCCTTCCTTGCAGGCTTGTTGGTCCTTGGCCAGCAGGGCGGCGGCACCCTCCGCGCGCGCCTCTGCCAGGCGGCCAAGACGTCCATAACAATTGGCGAGACCATCCATCAAGTTAGGCGTGCGGTTGCCGAGTGAGCGTGACTTCTCCAAGGCCTGCACGGCTTCCTGGATTCTGCCGAGCCGGATCAGCGTCACGCCCTGGTTCTCGAAGACGCTGGGTTCCTCCGGAAAGAGCTTGGTTGCCTCCTTGAAAACCGCGACGGTGTCCTCGAAGCGCCCGGCGTTGAAAAGGCTGAGGCCCAGCAGCAAGTGGTCCTGCAAATGGGCCTTGCCGCCAGCGCGCCGTTTGGCGATCAGGTCGCGCAGCAGTGCCTCTGCATCACTGAAGCGCCCAGCCTCCGATAGCTTCAAGGCTTCCCTGTGTTCCGGCTCCATACCTTCTCCCCCACGCTTGCCCCGCGCGACAGTAAAACATGGGTACAGGGTAAGATGAAGCGGCTCAATGACACTGGCGCGCAAACTTTGCGGACTTTAACGCCCCATGGTAGAAGCGAGGGCAACGAGCCCTCCGAAGAGGGCCGGAAATTCTAACTGGGGGGTCTGGCATGGTCGCGCGCGTCGGCACGGTCGCGTTTCTGGGTATCGAGGTGATCGAGGTCGATGTGCAGGCGCAGCTTGCGGCGGGCCTGCCCGCCTTTACCGTCGTCGGATTGCCGGATAAAGCGGTGGGGGAAAGCCGGGAGCGCGTGAAGGCGGCCTTTGCCGCGCTGGGTCTGGCGCTGCCGCCGCAACGTATTACCGTCAATCTAGCCCCCGCCGATCAACTCAAGGAAGGCAGTCATTTTGACCTGCCCATTGCAATCGCCCTGCTGGCCGCAATGGGGGTTCTGCCGGCCGAGGAGATCACCGAATTCGTGGCGTTGGGCGAGTTGGCCCTGGACGGGCGCATCAGCGCCGTGGCCGGCGTGCTGCCGGCGGCGGTGCATGCCCTGGGGCGAGACAAGGGTTTCATCTGCCCTGCCGCGCAAGGCGGCGAGGCCGCCTGGGCCGGGGGTCTGGACGTGCTGGCCGCGGGCGATCTGCTGAGCCTCGTCAACCACTTCAAGGGTAGCCAGCTTCTCACCGCCCCGACGCCAACCCTGGCGCCGAGCGAGGAGCGCACACTCGATCTGCGCGATGTCAAAGGACAGGAAAGCGCCAAACGGGCACTGGAGGTGGCGGCGGCGGGCGGTCACAATCTGCTGATGCTGGGACCCCCAGGAGCAGGAAAGTCGTTGCTTGCGGCGCGCCTGCCGGGCCTCTTGCCACCGCTTGAACCTGCCGAGGCGCTGGAAGTTTCCATGATCCACTCGGTCGCCGGGGCCCTTGCCGCCGGTGGGCTGCTCCGCATTAGGCCTTATCGGGCGCCGCATCACTCGGCGTCCATCGCGGCCCTGACCGGCGGCGGTCTGCGCGCGCGCCCCGGCGAGGTTTCGTTAGCGCACCGAGGGGTCCTTTTCCTGGATGAATTGCCGGAGTTCAGCCGCCAGGCTCTGGAGTCCTTGCGCCAGCCGCTGGAGGCGGGTCGCGTGACCGTGGCGCGGGCCAATGCCCACATCACCTACCCTGCGCGGGTCCAGCTTGTCGCAGCCATGAACCCCTGCCGCTGCGGTTATCTGGGCGACGCGGCGCAGGCCTGTAACCGCGCACCGCGCTGTGCCCAGGATTATCAAGCCCGCATCTCGGGTCCGCTGTTTGATCGCATCGACCTGCATGTCGAGGTCGCGGCCGTCAGCCCAGCCGATTTGTCGCTGCCGCCACCCGCCGAGGATAGCGCGGTCATCGCCGCACGGGTGGCGGCGGCGCGCCGTGTGCAGCGGGAACGTTATGCCCGCCTTGGCGAGGCGGCAGACCTACCACGAAGCAACGCGGAAGCGGACGGACGACTGCTCGAGGAAGTCGCGGCCCCGGATTCTGAAGGCCGCCGCCTGCTGACGGAAGCGGCGGCACAGCTGCGATTGTCGGCGCGTGGGTATCACCGCGTGCTCCGGGTCGCACGCACGTTGGCCGATCTGGAATCCTCGCCCACGGTTCGGCGCCTCCACATCGCAGAAGCAATGGCTTACCGCCGCTTGCAGCCGGGCCGATAAGCCCACTTCTCCGACGACGCAAAGCCGCGCAAGGGGATGTTTCCCAGGGGTCGTTTCGTACCACTAGGTTAGGAGGCCGGGGATGGGCGCTTCGATGCTCGACGAAAGGAGAGATAACGATGAATGCAATGACGCAGACAATCAAAGGGATGGCCCTGGGTGTGCTTTCGGCATTTGCGCTTAGCGTTGCCCTTCCCAGCGACGCAGCGGCGGATCGCGGTGAGGACCGTCGGAGTGACCGCTATCAGAGCCAGCACGGCAATCACGACTATGACCGTCGGCGCGATCACGATAGGTCCGGCGATCGCAGATACCACCGGCGTCACGACCATGACGGTAAGCATGGGCGTTATGAACGCGGCAGGCGCCATCATAACGGTTATGGATATTACGGTGGCCACCACAATCACGGCCATGGTTACGGGCACGGATACGCTTATGGCCACAGCAAGAAATGCCACAAGGTCGTAACCAAGGGATATTGGCGCGGGCATCCGGCCAAGATCGGCGGCATTCAGTGCTACGACAGGTATGGGCGTGGATATATTTCCGATAGGAGCCGCTATCTGATCAAGTACCTCTTCATCGGGTACTCATACCGTTAATGGCGCTAAAGCGCCTCACATACTACTCACATACTATCAGTGAGGGGGCGGCGCGGCCTGTGTTGCGCCGCCTCTTCTCTTTCAGGCCTTCGGGTTCATTCACCACGCCAGCGGACCAGCCAAAGGGTGCCGCCGCTGTCGTCGGAGACCAAAAGGCCACCGCCGGGGGTGACCGCAACACCCGTTGGCCGCCCCCAGACTTCAGCCCGGCCGGCTGGTTTGTCGTCCAGTCGGAACCCTGACATAAAAACCTCGTATCCACCTAAAGGTCGGCCGTTCCGGAAGGGAACGCGGGCGACGAAATAACCCCTGGGCAAATCGGCGTTCCACGAGCCCCGGAGTGCGACAAAAGCGTCCCCGCGATAGTCTTGCGGAAACGACGCGCCGTCATAGAAGGCTAAGCCGATCGGCGCCGAATGGCTGCGAAACAGCAGATCGGGTAAACGGGCGGCGGCGACCAAATCGGGGCGCAGATCGGCAAAGCCTGGTTGTGGGTGATTGCCGCTATAGGCGTAAGGCCAGCCGTAAAAGGCGCCCTCCTCGACGGCGGTCAGGTAATCAGGAACCAACTCGTCACCCAACCCATCGCGCTCGTTCACGACCGTGTAGAGCGCGCCGCTGCTTGGATGGAAGGCAATGCCGACCGGATTCCGAAGACCGCTGGCGTAGGTTCGCTGCCCGGACCCGTCGGGGTCGAAGACTTGAATGCTCGCTCTCGGCAGCGGCTCTTCCGCCAGGTTGCCTTCCGAACCAATGGAGACGAACAGGCGGCCGTCTAGCGGGTGGATCGCCAGGTTCCGCGTCCAATGCCCGCCTGGATCGCCGAACGCGCCTTTGGCAGTAATGCGTGTGGCCCGACCTCGGGCGCTCTCATCACCCGGATGATAGGGAAGCCGCCAGATTGCGCGTGCATCTGCGATATAGAGCGCACCTTCGGCTAGCGCCAAGCCGTGCGGCAACCTGAAACCGGCGACGAAAGTGTCGATCAGGTCGGCCCGACCATCGCCGTCGCTGTCCCGCAGCAAGGTGATACGGCCCGGGCGCGATTCGGCCAGCAGTACGTCACCATTGTCCGCCACAATGAGGTTGCGCGGATGGTCCAGGTCTTCGGCGAAAAGCGTTACTTCAAACCCATCTGGAACGTCGGGCTTCTGGTTCGAGGGCCTTCTTACCAGACGCGGGCTGTTGGAAGCGCTGGGCGAGGCATAGGGCTGTGGTAGTTCTTCCGCCGATATCGAAAATTGCGTCCCCGGCACCGGATCTGCCGCCTGAGTGGGAATAACAGCGAAGGATGGCCAATACGCGATTGCCATCGACAACACGACCATACGCAAACAGGCCGACAATAGCGCCTTGATACTCATCGGTCCGCGCCTCCCTTGATAAACAGTCGCCGGGTCCTTTCTACATCAACAGGCGTTTCCATGAGACCGCCGGGAACTGTTCTAGGCAAGCATCCTCACGCGCTATTGATCGCAGGAAGATCGAGGAACCTGGACGACGCGCCGGAACGATTGGCAGGATCGAAACCGAATGTCGAGAGGAAGGAGAGCGCAATGGACGGCATGGGTCGCCCGGAAAACAGCTTGTTGTTTGAACGGTTCCCGATCTTGGCGGTTGCGGATTGGCGCCGTCAAATGGCGGAACTCTTCGCAGCAGCACGCCGGAAAGGCGATAGCGAGGTTGCGTGGAGGGAATGGCGCGAAGGTCGCGATGCCCTGATCCGCGATCACACGGCGTCCCCTTTGGTTGAGTCGGAGCGTGGGAGGGCTCTGCCACTGCCCTTCTTCGACTATGATCCGGCGTATCGTTTCACTGTGGATCTGGCAGCGGTCGATGGTTCTGAGGAAGCCTGGGAGATCGGTGCAGATGGTACGCTGCGCTTGCAGGCGGTGGCACGTACAGCAGGGCTGGCGGCCGCCCTTGGGGCGGAATTGACGCTTTATTGGTTGCTGGGTTACGGCGGCGGGCTCTTCATGCCCTTTAGCGATGCAACCAGCGCAAGGCAAACCTATGGCGGCGGCAGATACCTTCTGGATTCAATCAAGAGCGCAGATCTGGGCTTTCGGGAAGGGCGCCTGCTACTGGACTTCAACTTCGCCTACAACCCGTCATGCGCTTATTCTCCGGATTGGACCTGTCCGCTCGCTCCACCCGAAAACAAACTGACCCGGCCGGTGATGGCCGGCGAGAAAGCGCCACGCGCGTCCGGATCGAGCGGGATAAGCCATGCGGCGCTGTGATAACCCTTATGCAACTCAGGGGCTTTTTTAACGACACGTACCTCTATAGCCTCTAGGCCGCATGAGGCAGACACGTTCCTTTCAATTTGACACACAGAGCCAGGCTGTGCGGCGCGGCGTGCGCGAGGCAATGGGTGTGCCCGCCGTCGTCATGGCAGCAAGCTTTCTAGGCTTTGGCGCGCTGGTTCGTGAAAGTGGCTTCCCGCTTTGGTTCGGGCTGGCTTCCACGGCTACGGGCTGGGCCTTGCCGGGTCAGGTGGCTTTGGTGGAGTTGCTGTCGGTCGGCGCTTCGATTGTGGCGATCATTTCTGTGGTTGCCTTGACCAATGCCCGGCTCTTGCCGATGACGGTCGCCCTGGTGCCGCTTCTACGTGTTCCGGGGTACCGACGATGGGTTTACTACGTGGCGTCCCATTGGATCGCGGTGACGGCCTGGGCCGAATTGATGCGCAACGGACACGCCATCGACCGGGCTTGGAGACTGCCCTATTTCTTCGGTTATGCCATCACGCTCTGGGCGGCGACGCTGATCGCAACGGCTGTCGGCTTCCTGATGGCGGGCGGCCTACCGGCCTATGTGACGCTTGGGTTGGTTTTCATCAACCCCATTTACTTCATGCTCGTGTTCGCGGCGGACCTGCGGCAGCGCGCCAAGATTTTGGCGCTCGCCTTCGGTGCGGTCCTGGGGCCATTGCTGCATCTGGCAACGCCGGACTGGGGGTTGGTTATTGCTGGGTTCCTGGCAGGATCGCTCGCTTTCGCCGTCGATCGTTTACTCAAGAGGCGATCGGTATGAGCGGGTTGGGATTCTGGACCCTCGCCGGCGTTTTGACCGTTGGGGCGCTGGCAACATACTTCTGGCGGTTCATCGGCGTCTTGTTGTCCGGCAGAATTGATCCGGATAGCAATCTTTTCGAGTGGGTCGGTGCGGTTGCTTACGCTCTGCTTGCTGCATTGATTGCCCGCATGATCGTCCTGCCGCTAGGACCACCGTTGACTGAAACGCCACTCACCTACCGCCTGACGGCAACGGGGCTGGCATTAGTGATTTTCTTCCTGACCCGCCGCAACATTCTGCTGGGCGTTGCCGGGGGTGTCGCAGTTCTCGTCATGCTCAGTTTTTCCGGGTGGTTGACGCCGTAACCGATCAAGCTTTAACCGCTGCATCCCGCAAAGCGCGGACGCCAGGAAGAGTTTTCCCCTCAAGCCATTCCAGGAAGGCGCCGCCGGCGGCCGACACGTAGGAAAAATCCTCGACGACACCAGCATGAGCGAGGGCTGCGACCGTGTCGCCACCGCCGGCCACCGAAAGAATCTTCCCGGCACGGGTCAAATCCGCGACTTCCTTTGCCAGTACGTTGGTTCCATGGTCGAACGGCGCTATCTCGAAAGCGCCTAGAGGCCCGTTCCAAACGCACGTTCGACAGTCGGCAAGGCGCGCTTTGAGCGTGGCCAGACTTTCAAGGCCGACGTCCAGTATCATGGACTCCGCAGGGACCTCGTTCGTGGCAACCGTTCTATGGGGGGCATTGACGGAAAAAGCCTCGGCAGCCACCACATCGCTCGGCAACAAGACGTCGCAACCCGCTGCTTTTGCGGTTTCCAAGATCTGTCGCGCCGTATCCGCCATCTCCTTTTCGCAAAGGGACTTTCCAATCTCGTACCCTTGCGCGTACAGGAAGGTGTTGGCCATGCCGCCGCCGATGATCAACACATCGACCTTTTGTACCAGGTTGTCCAGCAAAGCCAGCTTGCTTGATACCTTGGCGCCGCCCACTACGGCGGCAAGCGGACGTTCGGGTCGTTCCAACGCCTGCGCCAGGTGCGTAAGCTCAGTTTCCATCAAACGCCCTGCTGCCGTGGGCAGCCGTCGTGCCAAGCCTTCGACGCTGGCGTGGGCGCGGTGGGCCGCGGAAAAGGCGTCGCTCACGAAAAGATCGCCGAGCTTTGCAAGGGCATCCGAAAAGGCATCGTCGTTCGCTTCTTCCCCGGGGTGGAACCGCAAATTTTCCAACAACGCTACCTCGCCGTTTGCCAAAGCTGCGACCGTGGCTTCCGCTTCCGGACCAATGCAATCGTCGGCGAAGGCGACCGGATGACCTAAAATGGCCTCGAGGCTGGCTGCAACCGGTTTCAGGGACATTTCGGCGACACGTTGACCTTTCGGGCGTCCGAAGTGCGAGAGCAAGACCACACGTGCTCCCTTATCCCGCAACTCTCGAATTGTAACCGCCGCGCGCTCGATCCTAGAAGCATCGCTTACCCTGCCGTCTTTCATCGGCACGTTGAAATCTACGCGTACGAGAGCGCGCTGACCCGCGGGATCAAGGTCGTCCAAGGTTTTGTAGCTCGTCATTTCTCAGCAGGTCTCTCTGTTTGCGGTCAAAGGGATGTGGTCAAAGGGGCGCGGCAAGGCGGACCAGGCTCGTGGCGATTTCAGCCAATTGGAGTGATACACGATGCGACGGATGCCAGCCAAGGCCCGTTGCACCGCAAGGACCAACGGCGGATTGATCGCAAGCCGCCCTCAGGTCGAATTGGCCGCAGCGGGATTCGAGCGCGGGCATTTTCGACCGCCATCTTAATTCCCTACACCCTGAAAAAACGGCATAAGCCGATTCGCAGAAATGCACGAGTTTGTAAAACTGTGCGAATCCAGTGGCTTGTTCACACTTCTTTTACTATTGTATTAGATAAGTTATGAGTACGTTAAGGAGTTTGGGTTTTCTGAACGAGCCCTCGGGAAGGCTGAGCGGTCGGATTGATGGAATGGGATATCGACACCGACGTTCAGATTTCGTTGCGCGGGCGGTTTATAATAAAAACAGGGGACTTTGGTGAAATGAGAAGCTGGATCAAGTACGGAGCATCGTTGTGTGTTCTGGCTGGCCTTCCCTTCGTAGCCACGGGGGCGGACGCGGCGGGGTTTGCACTCAAGGAGCAGAGCGCTTCGGGATTGGGCAATGCCTTTGCAGGCGCGACGGCGGGTGCTGAGGACTTGAGCTACATGTTTTTCAATCCGGCGGCGTTGGCCGAGGTTGAAGGTGTTCAGGCACTGACAGTCGCAAGCTATATTCGCCCGGTTTCAGAATTGAAGAGTTCTAGCGGTTTCAATGCCTTCGCGGGGGGCGCCCTGACAGGCCCATCGACTCAGAACGATATTGGGTCGGGTGCGGCGCTGCCGGCGTTCTACGGCGCCATACCCCTGACCGAGGACATCAACTTCGGCTTGGCTATCAATACGCCTTTCGGGTTGGAGACGGAGTACTCACCGGACTGGGTGGGGCGCTTTCATGGCGTTCGATCCGAATTGCTGACGATTAATGTGAATCCGGCGATCGGGTGGCAGATAACCGACAAGGTTTCCATCGGTGCAGGAGCGCAGATTCAGTATATCGAAGCCGACTTAACGAATGCGACTTTGACGCAAGTCGGTGAAGGCCACGCAAGCCTGGAGGGCGATGATTGGGGCTACGGGTTCAACCTCGGTATTCTCGTCAAGCCGTTCGACCAACTTCAATTGGGCGCCGCTTATCGCTCTCAGGTGAAGTCGACACTGGAAGGTGACGTTAATATCTTTGTCCCCGGAATCGGCAATCTGCCGACTTTGGGCGCGCAGGCGGATGTGACCCTTCCCGACAGCTTCAGCCTCGGTTTTGTGTACGATATCAACTCCAACTGGTCGGTCATGGGCGAAGCTCAGTTGACCATGTGGCATAAGTTCAACGAAATCAGAATTCAGTTCGACAACGGAATGCCGGACAACGTTACGACTGAGAACTGGGACGACTCCGTTTTCGTCGCAGCGGGCGCGACCTACAAGATGGATGAAGACTGGACCTTCCGTTTTGGCGTGGCTTTCGATGAATCGCCGGTGCCGGATAACTTCCGCACGCCGCGTATTCCCGACGCCAACCGCTATTGGGTCACCGTCGGCGCGAGCTATCAAGTCAGTGACTGGTTCACGGTGGATGCCGGATATGCCCATATCTTTGTGGAAGATTCGGATGTCAATCTGAGCGGCGCTGGTGAAAACCTGCTCCGCGGTAGCCTTACCGCCGAGTACGAAAGCCATGTCGATATCTTGTCGGTGCAGGGGAAGATTAGCTTCTAACCGCTAACCGCTAATCGGTATTGCGCGCGCTTGGGGGCCTTTCGGCAAATCGCCGAAAGGCCGGTGCTCGACCTGAGCGCAATTGCTGCTGTGGTCCTCGGCTCCCGAAATGGTGACTCTTTGTCACTGGTTTATGCGTCTGCGCCTCACCAAATCTAGGAAGTGAAGCCGGTTTTCATCGCGCTTTGCTTTTGGAGGTGCTGCGCATGACCGATAAGCCTTGGATCGCCAGCTATCCTGAAGATATCCAGTGGGATCAGGAGATTTTGCCTGAGCTTGTGCACGTGGCGATGGATCGCGCCGTTGCCGCCTACCCGACCCGATCCTGCATAGATTTCCTCGGACGCAAATACAGTTATGCCGAGATCGGCGCGCTGGTGGATCAGGCGGCTGCGGGCCTTCAGGCGCTCGGCGTCAAGAAAGGGGACCGCGTTGGGGTGTTTTTACCCAACACACCGTTTTTCGTGATCAGTTACTATGGTGCGCTGAAAGCGGGCGCGGTTGTGGTTAATTTCAACCCGCTCTACAGCCAGCCGGAGGTTGAGCGGCAAACACGCGATTCCGGTTGCCGTGTAATGATCACCCTCGACATGACATTGATGCTGCCCAAATTGGCAGGTCTTGTCGCCAGCGGCGACTTGGAAAAGGTAGTGGTCTGCAAGTTCACCGATGCCTTGCCATTTCCAAAGGGTCTTCTGTTTTCCCTATTGAAAAGGAGTAGTTTGGCGAAGGTTCCCAACGCTCCGGCCTATGTCCCCTTCGACGCACTTCTGAAAAGCGGGACGGTTCTCCGCTCGGTGGCGCTCAATCCGCGGGAGGACCTTGCTGTCCTGCAATACACCGGCGGAACGACTGGCATTCCCAAGGGCGCCATGCTGACTCACGCGAACGTCTCCGCCAATCGCAGCCAGGTGCGCAGCTGGGACCCCCGTCTCATAGACGGCGAAGAGCGGATGTTGAGCGTGTTGCCCTTCTTCCATGTCTTTGCAATGACCGTCGCCATGAATCTGGCCGTTGCCATTGCCGCGGAAATGATCTTGCTCCCGCGGTTCGAGCTCCAAGACCTCTTGCGTGTCATTGACCGGAAAAAGCCGACCTTGTTTCCAGCCGTGCCCACGATTTTCAACGCGATAAACAGCCATCCCGACATCGCCCGTTATGACCTCTCCAGCCTAAATTTCTGTATTTCCGGCGGCGCGCCCTTGCCGTTGGAGGTGAAGCAGGCCTTCGAAGCGCGAACCGGCTGCCGGGTTGTCGAAGGCTATGGACTATCCGAGGCATCGCCGGTTGTGACCTGCAACCCTGTGTTTGGCCTAAACAAGCCGAACTCCATCGGGCTGCCTTTCGTCGGAACCGAGGTCGAAGTGCGCGACCTGGAAGACTCTCGAACCTGCGTCCCGCTTGGTGAGAACGGCGAAATCTGCATCAAGGGGCCTCAAGTAATGAAGGGCTACTGGCAAAAAAACGACGCTACCGCTGCTACGCTTCGGGACGGGTGGCTTCATACCGGCGACGTCGGATACATGGATGAAGATGGGTACGTATTCCTCGTCGATCGGATCAAGGACGTCATTCTTTGTGGCGGCTACAAAGTTTACCCGCGCATCGTCGAAGAGGCGCTTTACGAGCATCCCGATGTCGTCGAGGTAACGGTCATTGGCATACCCGATTCCTACCGTGGCCAGTCGCCCAAAGCCTTCGTAAAGCTGCGCGATGGCCATCAAGGAACAGATGCCGAAACGCTGTTGGCCTTTCTGTCCGCTCGTTTATCCCCGATTGAGTTACCTCGCGAGGTTGAGTTTCGCGACAGCCTGCCGAAAACGATGATCGGGAAGCTCTCGAAAAAGGAACTGATTGCCGAAGAGGCCGCTAAACGCGCAAATGATCATACTTAACGTAAACGTAAACGAATTGACGTTTAGTGCGACTGGCACCACATTGTGTTGAGCAAGGAGAATTAGGCCATGCGGAAGCTTTACGCGGTCAGCCAGTTAGCCAGCGAGTTGGCGGTTACAGCACGCAGCATCCGGTTCTATGAGGACAAGGGCTTGATCTCGCCCGAGCGGGCAGGAGCGACCAGGGTTTTCACGGCGCGAGACCGCGCAAGGCTGATCTTGATCCTACGCGGCAAGCGCCTTGGTTTCAGCCTGAAGGAAATCCGCGACTGGCTGGACCTTTACGATGCAGATCCCAGCCAAACTGCGCAGACTCGCGTGTTGCTTGAAAAGATCGACAAGCGGACTGCACAACTGGAAAGCCAGAAGCGGGATATCGAAGCAACGTTGACGGAACTGCGGGAAATTCAGAGGCAAGCTACGGACCATTTGAGCCGGACCGCAGAGACTTCAAAACGGAAATCAAAGCAGTAGCCAAAGAGGTGGTTAGATGAACAGGTCCGTGGTTATCGCAGGTTATGCGCGTTCGCCGTTTCATTTTGCCAAGAAAGGCGACCTGACGCGGGTCAGGCCCGACGATCTGGCCGCACAGGTAGTCGCGCAATTGGTCACGCGAACGGGCGTTGCAAAGGACGATATCGAGGACTTGATCGTCGGCTGCGCTTTTCCTGAAGGCGAGCAGGGGCTGAATGTCGCCCGACTAATAGGATTCCTTGCCGATCTGCCCCTTGCCGTAGCAGGTACGACAGTCAATCGTTTCTGTGGCTCGTCAATGCAAGCCATTCACATGGCAGCGGGGGCGATCAGCTTGGGCGCGGGTGACGTTTTCATCTGCGCGGGCATTGAGTCCATGAGCCGCGTCCCGATGGCGGGCTTCAACCCGATGCTGAACCCGGACCTCGCCCAAAGCTATCCCGCAGCGTACATGTCGATGGGCGAAACCGCCGAGAATGTTGCCGCGAAGTACGGTATCGACCGTCGCCGCCAGGAAGACCTGGCCTTGGAAAGCCACAAGCGGGCAGCGTCAGCGCGGGCCGCCGGCAAGTTCACGGAGGAGATCGTCGCTATTCGCCAGGGCAACCGGACGATCGAGAACGACGGCTGTATACGCGCTGAAGCCAACCTCCAGGACCTGGCTGATTTGAAACCAGCCTTCAAGGACGATGGCAGCGTGACCGCAGGGACCTCATCGCCCCTGACCGACGGAGCGTCGGCTTGTCTCGTTGTATCCGAGACCTATGCCAAGGCGCGGGGCCTGCCGATCCTTGCGCGGATCAAATCCGTCGCGGTGGCGGGCTGCATGCCGGAAATAATGGGCATGGGGCCGGTGGCAGCCTCTCAAAAAGCTTTGAAGCGAGCTGGCTTGGAGGCGTCGCACCTCGACGTTATTGAGCTGAACGAAGCCTTCGCCTCACAGGCTTTGGCCTGTGCGGACGCGTTGGGTCTCGATTGGTCGCGGATCAATCTGGATGGGGGCGCCTTGGCGCTTGGCCATCCATTGGGTGCGACGGGCGCACGCATCACCGGCAAGGCTGCGCAGCTTCTGGCACGCGAGGGCAAGCAGTTCGCGCTGGCAACCCAGTGCATCGGCGGCGGCCAGGGGATCGCCACCATACTCGAAGCGGTCTGACAGGCGGGAGAGCGACTATGGCTATCGAGAGAGTTGCGGTCATCGGTGCGGGCGTAATGGGTGCTGGGATCGCCGCCCAGATTGCCAACGCCGGGCTGGAAGTGCTGCTTCTCGATCTGGTGCCCGAGGATGCGGAAAATCGCAGTATTGTCGCCGAGTCAGCGCTGGCAAAAATGCTGAAGGAAGACCCGGCGCCGTTCATGTCGAAGGGGGCGGCTCGACGAATCCAAGCCGGCAACATCGAAGACGATCTTGCGCGGCTGGACGCGTGTGACTGGATCATCGAAGCGGTGATTGAACGATTGGAAGTGAAGCAGGACCTCTATACGAAGATCGAAAAACACCGCAAACCCGGCTCGCTGGTTTCGTCAAACACCTCGACGCTACCGTTGGCCCGCCTCATGGATGGGCAACCCGAGGGGCTCCGGCGGGATTTTTTGATCACACACTTCTTCAATCCGCCCCGCTACATGCGCTTGCTGGAGATCGTCAGCGGACCGGATACACGCGACGAGGCGACGCAAGAATTGATGGATTTTGCTGATCGCCGTCTCGGCAAGGGCGTCGTGGTTTGCAAGGACACGCCAGGCTTCGTGGCCAATCGGATCGGTACCTTCTGGATTCAAGCCGCCGTAACCGAAGCGATTGATCGCGGCCTTTCCGTCGAGGAAGCCGACGCGGTCATGAGTAAATACCTGGGCTTCCCGAAAACCGGCGTCTTTGGGCTGATGGACCTCGTAGGCATAGATTTGATGCCGCACGTCGACCGCAGCCTTGCGGAGAATCTGCCGTCGGACGACCCCTATCATGCGTTGCGCCGGGATTTGCCGGTAGTCGCGCGTATGATCCAAGAAGGCTTCACCGGCCGTAAGGGCAAGGGCGGCTTTTACCGGATCAATCGCGGCGACGGCGGCAAGGTGAAAGAGGCCGTCGATCTGACGACCGGGAAGTATGCACCCGTTCGCAAGCCCATCTTGGATAGTCTGTCTGCCGCCAAGGCGGCTGGTCGCAAGCACGCCGCACGGACTTTGGTAACCCACCCTGACAAAGGAGGGGCCTACGCCTGGGCCGTTCTGTCGAAAACCCTTGGCTATGCGGCCTCTCTGGTTCCACAGATCGCGAGCGACATTGCCGCGATCGACCGTGCTATGACCCTTGGATACAACTGGAAGCTTGGTCCCTTCCAACTGCTCGACCAAATTGGTGCAGTGCCGTTCGTCGAACGCCTCAAAGCAGAAAAGATGACCGTCCCGGCGCTTCTCGAAACCGCCGCGGGGAAGGAAGGCTTCTACCGCGAACACGACGGGGCCTTGCAGCAACTGCTTCCCGATGGCGTGTATCAGAATCTGGAGCGGCCCCCAGGGGTCGTTTTGCTGGAAGATGTAAAGCGTCGTACCGAACGCATGGCTGGAAACGCGTCGGCCAGCCTTTGGGACGTTGGTGACGGCGTGGTTTGCCTCGAAGTTCACACCAAGCTCAATACCATCGACCAAGACGTGTTCGCCATCATCGCAAAAGCTTTGGAGATCGTTCCGAAAAACCATAGGGCGCTGGTCATTTACAACGAGGCAAGCCACTTCTCCGCAGGCGCGAACTTGGGATTGGCGCTCTTCGCTGCGAACACGGCCCTCTGGCCGATGATCGAAGACTTGGTAGTCCAAGGCCAGAAACTATACCGCAAGCTCAAGTATGCGCCCTTCCCGGTGGTGGCGGCCCCGTCGGGTCTGGCGCTTGGCGGCGGTTGCGAGATCTGTCTTGCCGCCGACGCCATCGAGGCCCACGCCGAGACCTACATGGGTTTGGTGGAGGTCGGCGTCGGGGTGATCCCCGGTTGGGGCGGCTGTACAGAATTGCTGGCGCGTCTTGCGGCGGACCGGCGGCGTCCCAAAGGGCCGATGCCCCCCGTTGTCGAAGCTTTCGAAACCATAGGCACCGCGAAGGTGGCGAAATCCGCCTTTGAGGCCCGGGAACTTGGGTTCTTGAGAGATACCGACGGCATCACTTTCAATCGGGATCGATTGTTGGCTGCGGCCAAGGCGCGTGCCCTGGTTCTGGCCGAGGGCTACCGGGCACCCGATCCCGCGGAACTTTCGCTGCCGGGGCCAAATGGAATGGCGTCTTTAGACTTCGCCGTCCACGACCTGGCGCTAAAAGGTCTCGTCACGCCGCACGACAGGACCGTGGTCAACGAACTGATCGGCGTGCTGATCGGCGGTCCGGAGGCCGACCACACAACCCCGACGCCGGAGGCGAGAATTCTGGATCTCGAACGCGAGGCCTTCATGCGGTTGGTCCGCAACGAAGCCACGCTGGCTCGAATGGAGCACATGCTGACCACCGGTAAGCCGCTGCGGAACTAGCAATGGCACCACGAATGGACGGAGCGAACCAATGGTGAGCTACAAAGCGCCCCTCGATGACATCCGCTTCTGCCTCTACGACCTGCTCGGCTATGACGATCGCGTCACGACACTGCCAGGGTGCGAGGAGGCCACGCGTGACGTGGTGGACGCCATCCTGGAGGAAGGCGCTCGCTTTTGCGAGAACGAGCTTCTTCCGCTCAACCAAAGCGGCGATAGCGAGGGCTGCCATTTCGATAAGGGTGTTGTACGTACGCCCAAGGGATTCAAGGAGGCGTACGCAGCTTATCGGGTCGCCGGTTGGACCGGCCTTGCCGCCGACCCGATTTATGGCGGGCAAGGCCTGCCCAAAACTCTGGAGTTTCTGGTTCAGGAGTTGATCTGCTCCACCAACATGTCATTCGGTATGTATCCCGGGCTTTCCCACGGCGCCTACAATGCGCTGGAAACCTGGGGAAGCGATGATCTCAAGGCGCGTACCTTGCCACATCTGGCGGATGGTCGTTGGGCGGGGACCATGTGCCTGACCGAGCCCCATTGCGGTACCGACCTAGGTTTGATTCACACTCGGGCGGAGCCCCTGGAAGGTCAGCGGTATGGCATCACGGGCCAAAAAATCTTCATCTCGGCGGGCGAACACGACCTGACCGAGAATATATTGCATCTAGTGCTGGCGAGGCTTCCGGATGCGCCCTCGGGAACCAGGGGTATATCGCTGTTTCTGGTGCCGAAGTTCTTGCTCGGCGAGAGTGGCGACGACCTGGGCCAGCGCAACGGTGTCAGTTGCGGGTCGATCGAGGAAAAAATGGGGATCAAGGCTTCCTCAACCTGCGTCATGAACTTCGATGGCGCTGAAGGCTATCTGGTCGGTGAGCCTCATGGCGGTATGAAAGCCATGTTCACGATGATGAATGCCGCACGCCTCGGCGTTGGGATACAGGGGCTGGGTCTTGCCGAAACCGCCTATCAATCGGCGGTCGCCTATGCGCGCGAACGCCGCCAGGGGCGCTCACTCGCTGGTCCTGCCGAACCGCAGCAGAAGGCCGACCCGATTATCGTACATCCGGACGTACGGAAGAACCTGATGACGATGAGAGCGCTGAACGAGGGCAGCCGCGCCTTGGCAATCTGGGTGGGCATGGAACTGGATGTGGCCGAGCGACACCCGGACATGACGCGCCGTCAGGAGGCCGATGACTTTGTCGCGCTGATGACGCCGGTCATCAAGGCGTTTTGCACCGACCATGGGTTCGATGCCGCCACTCGGGCACAGCAAATCTATGGCGGACACGGCTACATCAAGGAGCAAGGTATCGAGCAATTGGTGCGCGACGCCAGAATCACACAGATCTATGAGGGTACCAACGGCATCCAGGCGCTGGATCTGGTCGGCCGTAAACTGGGCCAGAACATGGGTCGGCTTTTGCGGCGTTTTTTCCACCCTGTTCACGGTTTCATAGAAGAAAATCAGACGGACCCTACCCTGGCGATTTATGTGTTGCCTCTTGCCAAGGCCTTCAGTCGTTTGCAGCAGGCGACGGCCTGGGTCGCTCAGCAAGGCCTTCGCGATCCCGAAGAGGCGGGCGCGGCGGCCAGCGACTACTTGCGGCTTTTCGCGCTTGTGGCGCTGGCTTACGTTTGGGCCCGCACAGCCAAGCTTTGCTTGGCCAAACAGGAAGGTGACAGTGGCGGATTTTATCGGGCGAAGATCAACACCGCGGATTTCTATATGGCACGGATACTGCCGGAGTCGAACGCTCTGTTTCAGCAGATCATGGCGGGTAAGAAGCCCCTGATGGCCATGGCGGCCGATGACTTCTAGAACCGGCTGAAGGATCAATGTGAATGAACCTGGTGTTCAGGCTTTTCTGGGTTCTGATGGCGGCGAGGTTCCGCAAGCCCCTTGGCTTGTTCGAGCCCTCGGTGCTGCGGTTGCGTGTCTGGCTCAACGACCTCGATTTCAACCGGCATATGAACAATGGCCGCTACCTGACGGTGATGGACCTGGGGCGTCTGGACATGATGGCCCGTATGGGAACGCTGGGCGGTTTCCGCAAGCGTCGCTGGATGCCGGTGGTGGCTGCACAGACCATCTCCTTCAAACGCTCCTTGACCCCGCTTGAGCGCTACGAACTCACGACCCGCCTGCTCTGTTGGGACGAGCGTTTCTTGTATCTGGAGCAGGTCTTTGCAAAGGCTAACGGCAAGGTCGCTGCGCGGGCCTTGGTGCGGGCGGCGATCATCAGTAAAACGCGTAGCGTCAAGACCGAGGAGCTTTTCGTAGCATTGGGCATCAAAAAGCGGAAATCTCCACCGATCCCACCGGGCATAAAGGCTTGGGCATTGGCGGCCGAGTGGATGGACGATCCGCATAGTGAGCACCCGTCGTTAAATGCCGAATCGCCTTTGACCGAAACGCCGGCGCTGGCCAAGGCGCACCGCAAGGCTGAGAAGAAGGCCCGGAAGAAAGCCGACAAGCGGGCGACAAGGGGCACGGAAGAGGACGAACAGGCCGTTTCCTAGAAAACAGGTCATTCGGACTCCTTAGCCTTTTCCAACTTCATATCCTCGACCGCTTTGCGGTTGGCGGTCGCGGCGGCACGACGTTTGCGCCTTGCCGCGACCTTTCGAGGGGGCTCCGGCTTACAGTCCGGATCCTGCAACGCCTCCAGCAGCTTTTCGCGAATTCGCTTCAACCTAGTTTCGTCGGTGATCTTGCTGCCAAGGGCGTCGCGTAGGTAGAAAGCATCGACGACGCTTTCGCCGTAGGTCGAAATAAGGGCGCTGTGAATGACCAGCCCCAGCTTGGAAAGCGCAAGCGTTACCTGGAACAGCAATCCCGGGCGATCGCGCCCGTTGATCTCGACAACCGTGTGGCCTGCGCTGGCACCGTTGTCGATCAGCACGCGGGGTCGGACCTTGAAGACCTTGAGGCGGCTGGGGAGTACACTCTGCCGTTTCTTGAGTTCCGTCAGGGGTCTCATCTTGCCACCCAGCGAGCGCTCGATAGCCGCCGAGAGACGTGCGCGCTGATCCGGACGCTCAAAGGGTTCGCCGTTCGCCCCATGAATCCAGAAAATGTCCAAAGCCATGCCGTTGGAGAGCGTAAAGATACGCGCGGCCTCGATCGAAGCCCCGGCCACGGCCATAGCGCCCGCGATGCGGCTGAACAGGCCGGGATGATCCGCGGTATAAACCGTGACCTCGGTCGTTTCCCGGTAGCGGTCGATTCGCGTATCGACGGTCAGGGGGCGGCCGAACTGCTCAGCCTCGCGCACCAGGCGCGCGTGGTGGAGATGGGTGGACGTGTCGCATGACAGCCAGTAGGACGGGTATCCGCGCCGAAGGTGTTTTTCGATTTCCGCCGGTTCCCAGTCGGTAAGGCCCTCGCGCAGCGCCTGCTGGGCAACCTCGATACGGGCTTCCCGGCCTTCGGTCAGGAAGCCGCCGGCAAGGACCTCCTCGGTCAACCAATAAAGGTCGCGTAACAAGGCCGCTTTCCAGGCCGTCCATGTGCCCGGGCCGACAGCGCGGATATCGACAACCGTCAGGATCAAGAGCAGCCGCAAGCGCTCCAGGGATTGCACCTGGTCGGCAAAGTCCCGGATCGTTTTGGCGTCGCTGATGTCGCGTCTGAAAGCGGTTTCGCTCATCAGCAGGTGCCAACGAACCAGCCAGGCGACCGTTTCCGTCTCCTCTTCGTTCAAGCCCAGACGCGGACATAGTTTCAAGGCGACTTCGGCGCCTAACTCCGAATGGTCGCCGGGGCGCCCCTTGGCGATGTCATGCAGCAGCACGGCGCAATAAAGAACGCGGCGCGAAAGGACTTTGTGGATCACTTCGCTGGCTATGGGCACCTCTTCTTTCAGGTGGCCTTGCTCGACCGCATGTAGAATGCCGATCGCAAAGATCGTGTGCTCATCGACCGTGTAGTGGTGGTACATGTTGTACTGCATCTGGGCTACTACACGGCCGAAATCCGGAACGAAACGGCCGAACACGCCAGCCTCGTTGAGGCGCCTCAAGGTTGTTTCCGGACCTTTCTTGCTGGTCAGCATTTCCAGGAACAGGCCGTTGGCCTCGGGATCCTTCCGCAGGTCCCGATCTATCAGTTTTAGGTTGCGCGTCACCCAGTGCAAAGTCTGCGGGTGGATATCCAGATCATGCTGTTGGGCGACGTGAAAGATGCGCAGCAGATTGCAAGGATCCTTGATGAAGGTCTCCGGGCCGGCCGCGCTCAATCGGTCGCCGTCGATGGTAAAACCGCCAACCGACCGGCGGCGGCCCAAGGGCAGCAAGCGGAATCGCGAGCGCCGATTGTGCTGGGCCTCGAGCGCTGCGCAGAAGATGCGCGTCAGGTCGCCGACGTCCTTGGCCACCAAAAAGTAATGCTTCATCAAACGCTCGACCGCCTGGGTGCCGGCGTGCGCCACATAGCCCATGGCCTCCGCGATGATGGTCTGAAAGTCGAAGGTCAGACGCTCTTCGGCGCGCCCGGTCTGGTAGTGAAGCTGGCAGCGCAATGTCCAGAGAAACTCTTGCGCTTTCTCAAAACTACGGACTTCGGCGCGGGTGAAAACACCTTTGTCGATCAGGCTTGGAATCTCATCGACACGGTAGACATCCTTGGCAATCCAGAAAAGCGTGTGTAGGTCGCGCAACCCCCCTTTGCCGTCTTTGATGTTGGGTTCGAGAATATAGCGCGATGAACCGTGTTTCTTGTGGCGCTGATCGCGTTCGCCGAGCTTGGCTTCGATGAAGCGGGCTGGGTCCTTCCCCCGAATCTCGCCCTGATAGCGGGTCTTCAACTCCTTGTAGAGATCCTGGTCGCCCCATAGATAGCGCATTTCGAGAAGCGTTGTCCGGATGGTCAGATCGGCGCGCGCCTGGCGCAGGCTATCGTCGACCGATCGCGCTGCCTGCCCGACCTTCAGCCCCAAGTCCCACAAAAAGTACAGGAGTTCCTCGATTACCTGTTCGGTGCGCGCGGTCAGCTTGTAGGAATAGAGGAACAGCAAATCGATATCCGACCCAGGCGCAAGCTCGCCTCTGCCATAGCCGCCGGTAGCGATCAAAGCCAGGCGCTCGCCTGCCGAAGGGTTGGGGAGCGGATACAAGCGCTGCGTTACGTGGTCGTAAAGAAGCCGCAACAACTGATCGATCAAAAAGCAGTTTGCCCGGACGGTGGCGTGGCCGGTCTCGCCTTCTTCCAGGAAGCGTCGACGAACTTCACCGCGCCCCTGATCAAGGGACCCGCGCAGGAGGCTGAGGACCTGAGCGCGCGCTTCGCCTGCCGGCAGTCCGGATTCGTAAATCTCCTTGAGGCGTGTCTCGAGGACGGCGCGGTTAATGATAGCCCGCCGACCTTTGACCTCTTTGAGCTGCGCGCTGTCAAGAAGGCTTACGTCCATTTGGTCTCCCTTACCGCAACCACTGGAGTGAGCAGCGGACCTGCCAGAATAACACCCAAAGTCCTAGTCTTTCAAAAGGCTGCGCAACTCGTAAAGCAGTTCCAGAGCCTCGCGCGGCGTCAGGGCATCCGGATCGCAGGCGGCAAGCCGGGCTTCCAAATCTGATGGGCCGGACTCCGATACCGCCGGGCGAGGCGCCGCCTTGGCGGCGAAGAGCGGCAGGTCGTCGGCTAGTCGGGCCAGGTTCCCGGCCTGCTCCCCTTGTTCGAGCATCTTCAGGACCTCCTCCGCGCGGGCGATGACGGCGGGCGGCAAGCCCGCCAACTTGCCGACATGGATTCCATAGGACCGATCGGCCGTGCCGGCCGTGACCTCGTGCAAGAAAACGACATCGCCCTCCCACTCTTTCACGCGCATGGAATGGCAAGACAAGGCGCTGAGCCGTGCGGTTAGCGCGGTCAGCTCGTGATAGTGGGTGGCAAAGAGCGCCCGGCAGCGGTTGACTTCGTGCAGATGCTCTACCGCCGCCCAGGCGATGGAAAGGCCGTCGAATGTCGCGGTGCCGCGACCGATTTCGTCCAGGATGACCAGCGAACGCTCACTGGCCTGATTGAGGATGGCGGCGGTCTCGACCATCTCCACCATGAAGGTCGAGCGTCCGCGCGCCAGATCATCAGCGGCGCCTACGCGGCTAAACAGCCTGTCAACCAAGCCGAGTCTGCAGGAATCCGCGGGAACAAAGGAGCCGGTCTGAGCCATCAGGGCGATCAGAGCGTTCTGGCGCAGGAACGTGGATTTTCCCGCCATGTTGGGGCCGGTCACCAACCAGAGGCGACCGGCTTCGCCAAGATCGCAGTCATTGGCTACGAAGCGCCCGCCTTGGCTGCTGCGAAGCGCGGCTTCTACCACCGGATGGCGGCCGCCCTTGACGTCGAACACGCGCGACTCTTCGATTTGCGGCCGACACCAGCTCTCCTGTATCGCGATCTCGGCCAGGCCGGCCGTGACATCCAGCTCGGCGAGGGCGGCCGCGGTCTCCGCCAGGGGATCGAGCCGTGCACGCACCTGTTCGGCCAACTCTTCAAAAAGCTCCAGCTCCAAGGCCAGGGCTTTGTCCCCGGCGCTGGCGATCTTTTGCTCCAGTTCGTTCAACTCAACGGTCGTGTAACGCACTGCGCTGGCCAGGGTCTGGCGGTGAATGAAGCCGGACTCGGGATCGCTCGGCATTTTTTCTGCCTGGGCTGCCGACACCTCGATGTAATAACCCAGCACATTGTTGTGGCGAATCTTTAGGCTCGCGATGCCGGTTTTCTCGACGTAGCCGCTTTGCAATCCGGCGATCAGCCGCCGACTTTCATCACGCAATCCGCGGAGTTCGTCGAGCTGAGGGGCGTACTGCGCCGCAATGAAACCGCCGTCTCGGGCCAGCAAGGGCAGGTCGGGCGCCAGGGCGCGCTCCAGACGATCAACCAATTCGTCCTGGCCGCCCAGCTTACGGGCCGCCGCGACGATAATCGCGGGCGCGGACCTCAGACGGCTGTCTGCGAGCAGGGCGCGTATGGCCTGACCCTGGTTGAGCGCATCCCTGACACCTGCCAAGTCCCGTGGCCCACCGCGTTGCAGGGATATGCGCGATAGGGCGCGCTCCAAATCGGGGCAAGCCTTGAGCGCTTCCCGAAGATCTGCCCGCAAGCTTTCCTCGGTTGTCAAAAAATCGACAGCGTCCAGGCGGCTTTCGATGGCCGCGCTTTCGGCTAAAGGGGCCGCCAGCCGGCCAGCAAGAAGTCGGGCGCCGGCGCCTGTTACGGTCCGGTCTATTGTCGCCAGCAACGAGCCTTTTCGGCCGCCGCCCAGCGTTTCCGTCAACTCAAGGTTCCGCCGCGTCGCCGTATCGATCACCATACGGCTGCCTTTGAGGAACGGGCGAGGCGGCATCAGGCGAGGCAGACGACCCTTCTGAGTCAGGGTTAGATAGTCGACTAAAGCGCCGCAAGCGGCGACTTCGGCGCGCCGGAAACTACCGAAAGCGTCCAGCGATCCGACGTCATAGAGTTTTTTGAGTCGCGCTTCGGCATTGGCGCTGTCGAAGCGAGGCGAGGGAAGCGGCACGAGGATATCACGCCAATCGGCCAGCTTTTCCGAAAGCTCCGGCTGTTCAAGCAGACGGTCAGGCAGCAAAACTTCCCGCGGCGCCACCCGCGCCAGCGACGAACCCAGATCGCCGGCGGCCAAGGCCTCGACTTCGAACGCGCCGGTCGAGATATCAAGCCAGGCGAAAGCCAGCTCGCCGCCGACCTGCGTGAGCGCCGCCAGATAGTGATTGGCGCGGGCTTCTAAAAGCGCATCCTCCGTGATTGTACCCGGCGTGATGATTCGGACCACGTCGCGGGCTACGACGGACTTGCTGCCGCGCTTCTTGGCTTCTGCCGGGTCTTCCATCTGCTCGCATACAGCAACGCGGAATCCCTGCCGAATCAGACGCGATAGGTAACTTTCATGAGAATGGACCGGTACGCCGCACATGGGAATCTCCTCGCCCAGGTGCTGGCCCCGCTTGGTCAGCGTGATGTCGAGCGCTTCGGCCGCAGCGACGGCATCATCGAAGAATAGCTCATAGAAATCGCCCATTCGGTAGAACAGGAGACAGTCCTGATGAGATTCCTTTATGCTGAGATACTGCGCCATCATCGGCGTCATCGCGGAGGCGCTTGCGGTACTTTGCTTGCTCTTTGCGCTATCTGGCACGGGGCATGTCTCTGTCGTCTTGAGGTCGCGAGGCGAGACCCTAGCACATGGCAGCCCCCCGTCCTATGGGTCAACAACGTGGCTTGGCGAGTACGGCTTCGGGTCCTAGGATAGCGCCCCTAATCCATCGAAGACCAACGAGGAAACGACAGGCATGTCAGAAGAAAAAAGTAAGACGCTTTACGAGGATGCTATCCGGTTTCATGCGCAAGGCCGCCCGGGAAAGCTCGAAATCACGGCGTCTAAGCCCCTGACAACACAGCGGGAACTGTCGCTTGCTTATTCGCCCGGCGTTGCCGCGCCTTGCTTGAAGATCCAGGAAGATCCCGGGAGCGCCTATGATCTCACCGCCAAGGGAAACCTTGTGGCGGTGGTGTCCAACGGTACGGCCGTGTTGGGTTTAGGCGATCTAGGCGCGCTGGCCTCCAAGCCGGTAATGGAGGGAAAGGCGGTTCTTTTCAAGCGCTTTGCCGATATCGACGCCATCGATCTTTGCGTCGATACGCGTGATGTGGACGAGCTGATCAATTGCGTCCGGTTCCTGGGCCCATCCTTTGGCGGCATCAATCTTGAAGACATCAAAGCGCCGGAGTGTTTCATCATTGAAGAGCGCCTGAAGGAGCTGCTTGATATTCCTGTCTTCCATGATGATCAGCATGGGACGGCAATCATTGCCGCGGCCGGGCTCATCAACGCCTTGCACCTGACCGATCGCGATATCAAGACAACCAAGATGGTCATCAACGGCGCCGGGTCGGCGGGAATCGCCTGCGCGGAGATCGTCAAGGCCATGGGCATTCCGGCGAACAACGTCCTGCTTTGCGATACGCGCGGCGTCATTTATCACGGCCGCCAGGAAGGCATGAACCAATGGAAATCTGCTCATTCGGCGGAATCTGATCGGCGGAGCCTGGCCGAGGCGCTGGAGGGCGCGGACGTTTTCTTTGGCGTGTCGGCGAAAGGGGCCGTGACGCAGGATATGATCCGGTCGATGGCGGATCAGCCTATCATTTTCCCGATGGCTAACCCGGATCCCGAAATTCTGCCGGAGGAAATCCTGGCGGTTCGCGAGGATGCGATTATTGCCACGGGCCGATCTGACTATCCGAACCAGATCAACAACGTGCTGGGCTTTCCCTATATTTTCCGGGGGGCGCTGGATGTTCGGGCGCGGACCATCAACATGGAGATGAAGATCGCCGCGGCGGAAGCCTTGGCGGCGCTCGCGCGCGAGGATGTGCCTGACGAGGTAGATGCCGCCTATTCCGGCCGCCGTTTGCGGTACGGGCGCGATTACATTATCCCCACACCCTTCGATCCGCGTCTGATTGTGGCCATCCCGCGCGCAGTTGCACAGGCCGCCATCAAGACGGGCGTCGCCGGCAAGCCGCCCAAGCATATGCGCGACTACGAGCGCCAACTTACCGCGCGTCTCGATCCCACGGCTGCGGCTCTACAGAAGATATTTGACCAGGTCCGCGACTATCCGCAGCGGGTCTGTTTTGCGGAGGGAGAGGAAGAGCGCGTCATTCGCGCCGCCATCGCCTTTCAGCAAGCCGGCTATGGGCATCCGGTGTTGATTGGCCGCGAACATCGCATTCGGGAGACGATGAAGAGCATCGGCGTTTCGGCCGAACACCTGGAGATTCACAACGCCCGTTTGTCTGAAAACAATGAGCGCTATACCGATTACCTCTATGGACGGCATCAGCGCGAAGGGCTGCTCTATCGTGATTGTCAGCGGATGGTGAACCAGGATCGCAACGTGTTTGGCGCTTGCATGCTGGCCAATGGCGAGGTCGATGCGTTGGTCACCGGGCTCACGCGGTCCTTCGGTATCTCCTTTCAGGATGTGCAGAAGGCCTTGGATCCGAAGCCCGGCAACATCGTGTTTGGACTGTCCATTGTTGTGCAGCGTGGGCGCACGGTCTTCATCGGGGACACCTCGGTGCATGAACTGCCGGAACCGCAAGAGCTTGCCGACATCGCAATTCAAAGCGCTCACCAGGCCCGCTTGCTCGGTCATGAACCCCGCGTTGCGTTCTTGTCCTTCTCCAACTTCGGCCAGCCGATGCGCGAGAAAGCCAAGCGCATCCGAGACACGGTGGCCTTACTGGACGCCAAGCGAGTCGACTTTGAGTACGACGGCGAGATGCAGGCGGATGTTGCGCTGGACTATCAGTTAATGCGCGACCTTTATCCTTTCTGTCGTCTGTCCGGCCCGGCCAACATTCTCATTATGCCGGCCCTGCACTCGGCGAACATTTCCGCCAAGCTGTTGTCGCGTCTGGGCGGCGGTTCGGTAATCGGGCCGTTGCTGATTGGCATGAGCAAGCCAGTTCAGATCGTGCCGATGGGTTCAACCGTCCATGATCTGGTCACGGCTGCAGCGCTCGTGGCGCACGATGCGTTGCAGGCTGATAGCCGGTTGCCCGGGGTTTGACCCCCGGCAACCGGCCGTTCGACAGAGCGTGGTGATTAATTCGGTGCGGTGCCCTTTACGAGCATGGTTTTGAGGGCATAGTCGCCCCCCTTGTTGACGATCAGGATACCGGAAAAAGGATCGCGGAAGCTGCGGTCTTCGACGGAAATCAGTTCCACATCGTCGAGGGCGGCGCGCATGCGGCCAGCCGGGTCTCTGGAGAGGGCTACCTTGAGCGGCTGATCATCCAGGAATCCGCCGGTGAAACTCGCTGTTTCCACAAGGCGAGAGGTTCCACGCGATGAGATAACGAACATTTCCAGGGTGCCGCCTTGGCCGTCGGCCGTTGGGGCGATGGTCAGGCGATAGCCTGCATTTCCGTCTTTCTGGAAGACACCAATTTCAAGTCCGCCCTCCGAGCCGCGCTCCAGCGGCCGCGCGGTCATCACTGTCTCCAGATGGAAGGCATTGGAGACGGCAAGGGTCGCGGAGGCGATGGCGGGGACCGTCGGATCGTCCGCGGGGGCGGCCTGCTGGCCGGTAAGCGCTTGGTTCAAGAGCCCGCCGATGATTTGCCCCACAACCTCGTTGTCCGATTGGGTCGGCTTGCTCAACTCAACACGGGACCTCAGGCCGCGCGACCAGTCCATCTGCATCTTGCCTTGGCGAATCTGCCAGGGTGCCTTCGGCGCGGCCTCGCGGCTGTCGAAGGAATGATCCAGGAGCACAACTGGCCAGGTTTCGCTGTAGCGGGAGATCAGCCCGCGCAGATCTTCGATAAACCACGGGTCGGCCAGCTTCTCTCTTTCGGCTTTATCGACCAGACCTTGCAAGTCCTCAATCATGCTGTCGATCTGCGCCTCGTCGTTGGCGGCGCGGGCCGGGGTACTTACAGCAGTCATCAGGACTAAGGCAACGGCCAGAAGGAATGCGGGCATGGCGTTGCTCCTTTCTCGTTCATTGAGGCGTTTCTCTAGGTATCATCCCACAAAGTCCGTCCGGGCAGAAGGCCGAGCGGGCTTTCATTGAACTGTGATATTCTTCTGCTATCAATCGTCCCAAATCCGCTGCGGGCGGGATGGGTTTGCTTTGGATAGAGGGCGGAGGCATGACTCCGACGCAAAAACAGCGACGGCAAAGGCTGTTGAGGCACTGGCTGGGTACGAGTGCAGTCTTCTCCGCGCCGTTTGTCCTGGCGTCTGCCGCCCTTGTCGTCGCGGGTTCGTTGGCACCTAGCTATGCGGCGGCGACCGCTTTGTTAGCTACCGGAGGCGTGGCGGCGCTTCTTTACCGTCACTTCAGGCATATTGCGGAATTGCAAGACTATGTGGAAGCACTCGGTGCAATGGGATTGCCTGAACGCGGCTCGCCTGGCCAACTTCCGCCGCCGCCTTCGGATCGCGGCGGGAAGCTCTTGGCGACGGGCCTGGCGGACGTAATTGTCGCCGCCAGCGTGGAGCGGCAAAAGCGCCGCGCTGAGCTGCAGGCAGCCCTGAACGGAAATCAGGCCATCCTGTCGAGCTTGCCTGATCCGCTTATCCTGCTGGATGAGGAGCGTCGTGTCGTTCGCATGAATCCGGCGGCCCAGGCGATCTTTGGCGAGCGTCTTCTAAACAGAGATATTTCCAGCCTGCTGCGGAATCCGACACTGACCAATGCAGTGGATCGGGTGTTGGCAGGTGGCGAGGAGCAGGTTGTTACCTTTCCGATCACCGGCAAGATTGATCGTCATATGATCGCGCGCGTGGTCCGCTTGAATGAAGCGAGCCTGGAGGGATCGGTCGTTTTGTTGACCCTTCATGATGTCACCGGCATCAAGCGAGCCGAGCGCATGCGAGCCGATTTTGTTGCCAATGCGAGCCACGAACTTCGTACACCATTGTCCAGTCTGATCGGCTTTCTGGAGACGCTGCGAGGCCCGGCGGCCGATGATGCGGAAGCTCGGGACCGATTTTTGGGGATCATGCATGATCAGGCGGTACGGATGTCGCGCTTGGTTTCCGACCTTATGAGCTTGTCGCGGATCGAAATGGAAGAACATACCCAGCCGACGGCGGCTATCGAGGTTGGCGCCGTGCTCGACGGCATTGTCAATGGTTTGCAGATACGAGCCGGGGAGCGACAGATAACCGTCGAACGCACCTACTCACAGTTGCCTGCGGTTGTCGGGGATACCGAGGCATTGACGCAGATATTCCAGAATCTGATAGAGAACGCCCTCAAGTATGGGCGCAAGGGCAGCCATGTGCGTATTGAAGCATGGCCCGTAAGCGACGGCACAACGCGCCGCGGTCGTCGTCTCGATCAACCGAGCCTAGCGATATCCGTAATCGATCAAGGTGAGGGCATTCCGCGAGAACATCTGCCGCGCTTGACGGAGCGATTCTACCGCGTAGACCCGGCCCGCTCTCGCGAACTGGGCGGCACCGGGCTAGGGCTGGCGATCGTCAAGCACTTGGTGAATCGCCACCGCGGTTTGTTGGAGATAGAGAGCGAGTTGGGGAAGGGAAGCCGCTTTACGGTTTACCTGCCGCTTGCCGGTTCCAATCGAGGAAGTCAGGCGGCGGAATGACTCGATGATACTTCTCTGCGGAAAAGCGCCGGGAAAGTCGCTTTTCTCAGGTCTTGTCACACAATTGTAACAGAAGTGTCGTAAATACTTTGCAGGCAGTGGGTAGGGTCCGCTCACGTTCTCGATGGGTCGAGAGCGGTTGAATGAGAACCTCGTGGAAAGCACTTCCCACAGACATGCGGAGCAAACGCATTATGAAAAAGACTGTAATCTTTTCGGCAGCAGCCGTAGCAGCCGTTCTGGTTGCGCAGGCCGCCGAGGCCCGTGATCGCATCCAGATCGTCGGCTCCTCCACCGTATTCCCCTACACTCAGGCCGTCGCTGAAGAGTTCGCCAACAAGACCGGAATGCAGGCCCCCGTGGTCGAGTCCACCGGTACCGGTGGCGGCATGAAGATCTTCTGCCAGGGCGTCGGCGAAGCGCACCCGGACATCACCGGCGCGTCGCGCGCCATGAAGCAGTCCGAATGGGAGCTTTGCAACAAGAACGGCGTCACCAGCGTCTCCGAGGCCCTGATCGGTTTCGATGGTCTGTCCATCGCCGTTTCCAGAGAAGGCGCAGAGATCGACGTTACCAAAGCTCAGCTCTTCCAGGCGCTGTCCGCGAAGGTCGAGATCGACGGCCAGATTGTGGACAACCCGTACCAGAAGTGGAGCGAAATCGACGCAAGCCTCCCCGACACGAAGATTCAGGTCTTCGGCCCGCCCCCGACGTCGGGTACCCGCGATGCTTTCGTCGAACTGGTTATGGAAGAAGGTTGTGAGACCTTTGCTGCCATTGATGCGCTGCCCAAGGACGAAAAGAAAGCCGTCTGCCAGCGTATGCGCCAGGACGGACCTTTCATCGAAGCCGGCGAGAACGATAACCTGATCGTTCAGCGCCTCGAAGCCGATCCGAATGCGTACGGTATCTTCGGCTATTCGTTCCTCTACGAGAACGAGGACCGGTTGCAGGGCATCAAGGTCGCGGGTGTTTCGCCGACGTTTGACACCATTGCCGATGGATCCTACGGCGTTTCCCGCCCGCTGTTCGTGTACATCAAGAATGCGCACCGCGGCGTGATCCCCGGCCTTGAGGAGTTCGTTGCCGAGTATATGAGCGACGCAGCGTTGGCCTCAGACGGTTACTTGAACGAGCGTGGCTTGGTCGCCCTTTCCGACGAGAAGCGTCAGGCGGTGCAGGAGCAAGTCATTGGCGCAATGGGCATGACCCGTTACACCAACTAATCAACCTGGGAAACTCACGGTCGCCCCTAAAAGGCGGCCGTGAGCGTCTTTTGCAAACGAACCCCGAACCAGCCTGCTCAAGCTTTCGAACAGGCATAAGGAAGCGACCCGTTCAAGATGCTGTCGACCACCTTCATCTTGCTGATTGCGATCTCTCTGGCCAGCTTCATCCTTGGACGGTACCGCATTGTCCGTCTGGCGGCCCAAGCCAACGCCGCCGCCCATTCCCTGCCTTCTTACCACGGTAGCTTCGTAGCGCTTTGGATTGGCGTACCCTGCCTGCTGTTCGTTCTGGTCTGGGCGGCGCTCGAGCCTGTTATCCTGGACGCCGCCCTGCTCGCTTCACTTCCGCCGGAGCAACTGCAAGGCTTGTTGCAGGGCGAGGAAAACCTCCTGCTGGCCGAGATACGCTCGGTTTCGCGTGGTCTGGTGTTTGGCGAGCCGGACCCCTTTGTGGTGGAAGCGGCAGCCCGGCTGAACGCGTGGAAAGCCGTTGCCTCCTGGTCGATGCTAGCGGCCTCTCTCGGCCTTGCTGCCGCCATCCTGTTCGTCAGCTACAGACGCATCGCCCTTCATTTCCGCGCGCGTCAGGCCGTGGAGAGAATATTATCCGGACTGATGGTAACCTGCTCAGTGTTGGCCATACTTGTGACCTTGGGCATCGTGTCGTCTTTGCTGTTCGAGGCTTTCCGATTCTTTGAACGCGTGCCGGTGAGCGAGTTCCTGTTCGGCCTCAATTGGGAACCGCAGATTCCCATCCGTGCCGATCAGGTTGCCGGATCGGGCGCTTTTGGCGCCATCCCGGTTTTCATGGGCACCTTGTTGATTGCCGCGATTGCAATGCTGGTGGCAACGCCGATCGGGCTTTTTGCGGCTATCTATCTGGCGGAGTACGCCAACAGCCGGGTCCGCGCGATCGTGAAACCGATCATGGAAATTCTGGCGGGCATACCGACGGTGGTTTACGGCTTTTTCGCCGTTCTGGTGGTGGCGCCGGCCTTACGCGAGGCTGGAAACTCCCTCGGGCTTGATGTCGCGCCGAACAGCGCCCTGGCGGCCGGATCGGTGATGGGCATCATGATTTTGCCATTCATTTCTTCGTTGTCTGATGACGCGTTAGCCGCAGTGCCGCGATCGCTCCGCGAGGGCTCCTACGCGATGGGCGCCACCAAAGCAGAGACGATCCGCAACGTGCTGCTGCCAGCAGCCCTACCGGGCATCGTCGGCGGTGTTCTGCTCGCGGTCTCACGCGCCATTGGCGAAACCATGATCGTGGTGATGGCGGCGGGCCTGATCGCCACTTTGACGGTTAACCCTGCCGATTCCGTAACGACGGTGACGGTGCAGATCGTCACATTGCTGATTGGCGATACCGAATTTGACAACCCGAAGACGCTGGCCGCTTTTGCGCTCGGATTGCTGCTTTTCGTCATCACGCTGTTCTTGAATGTGTTGGCGTTGAAGATCGTCCAGAAATACAGGGAAAAGTACGACTGATGGCCTCAATGCAATCACCCCAAACAGCGAAGTTCGATTGGTTTGGCAAGGCCCAGGAAGCCCGTCGCCGACGCCGTCACGCGGCGGATCGACGCTTGCAGTTCTATGGAATCGCGGCCATTGGCACGGCGATTTTGCTTCTGGGCGTTCTGCTGGTATCTCTGATGATGAATGGCTCGCCCGCCTTTACTCAAAGCCACGTCACCTTCCAGGTGTTTGTCGACCCGGCAAAGGTCGAGGCCGAAGACCCGGGCTCAGGCGATTTCCGGGGTATTGTTCGTCGCGGCTTCGAGGGGTTGGTTTCCCAAGAACTCTCGCGTCGTGATGGCCGGGACTTTCACGACATGCTGAGTCGGGGCGCTCAGTACATGCTTCGCGATACGGTCGTGGAGAATCCGCGATTGATCGGCCAGACGATAACGGTCACCTACCCCTTTGCCGATCCGATGGATCAGCTCCACAAGGGTCTGATCGACCGCGATACACCGGAGAGCCAGCGCCGCGTCTCCGACAAGCAGATTGCCTGGTATGACGAGATGGCCGCTTCCGGCGCCATATCCAAGCCCTTCAACTGGGCGCTGTTCTTCAATGCGGACAGTCGCTTCCCGGAACTGGCGGGGCTGGCGGGCGCCTTGGTGGGCTCCTTTTACGCGCTCATGGTTTGTTTTCTCATATCCTTTCCGGTTGGCGTGGCCGCCGCTGTCTATCTGGAGGAGTTTGCGCCTAGAAACCGGGCGACGGACTTGATTGAGGTGAACATCAACAACCTGGCCGCGGTGCCGTCCGTCGTCTTCGGGTTGCTCGGTCTTGCGGTGTTCTTGAATTTCTTCGGTTTGCCGCGCTCGTCGCCGCTGGTTGGTGGCATGGTTCTTTCGTTGATGACATTGCCGACGATGATCATCGTGACCAGGGCGGCGCTCAAGGCGGTGCCTCCCTCGATCCGGGAGGCGGCGTTGGGTGTGGGTGCCTCGCGCCACCAGGTTGTCATGCACCACGTATTGCCGCTTGCCATCCCGGGCATTCTGACCGGCACTATCATCGGTCTTGCGCAAGCTTTGGGTGAGACGGCGCCCCTGTTGTTGATCGGCATGAATGCCTTCATCACCTCGGCACCGGGCGGCATCACCGAACCTGCGACCGCACTGCCAACGCAAGTGTTCATCTGGGCGGACAGCCCAGAGCGAGGCTTCGTTTCACGAACCTCTGCGGCGATCTTGGTGTTGATCGGATTTCTCATCGTAATGAATGGCGTGGCGGTGTTTCTACGTCAGCGTCTGGAACGAAAATGGTAGGAGAGCAACAGATGGCCCAGCCGGAGCAGGTCGCCGAGATCGCGCAGGAAGAATTACCGGCTTCCAAAGGCGTTGGTGAAGCACCGCTTGCCAATCCCGCGAAGCCGAAGATGGTGACGCGGGACGTGAATGTTCACTATGGCGAGAAGCATGCGCTGCGCGGCGTCAATCTCGACATAAACGCCAACCAGGTGACTGCCCTGATCGGGCCGTCCGGCTGTGGCAAGTCCACCTATCTTCGCTGCTTGAACCGTATGAACGATGTGATCGACGGGTGTCGCGTGACGGGCGAACTGCATCTGGACAACGAAGATATCTACGATCCCAGGTTGGACGTGGTACAGCTGCGCGCGCGCGTCGGTATGGTATTTCAGAAACCGAACCCTTTCCCGAAGTCGATCTTCGACAATATCGCCTATGGACCGCGCATACATGGGATCGGACGCAACCGGACCGACGTCGAGGAGATTGTCGAATCCAGTCTGCGCAAGGCCGGGCTTTGGGAGGAAGTGAAGGATCGGCTTGATGGGCCGGGCACGGGTCTTTCCGGCGGCCAGCAGCAGCGCCTGTGTATCGCCCGGGCCATAGCGGTTAGCCCCGAGGTGATCCTGATGGACGAACCCTGTTCGGCTCTTGATCCCATAGCGACTGCGCGGATCGAGGAGTTGATCGACGACCTGCGCCGCAACTTTACAATCGTCATAGTCACACATTCGATGCAACAGGCCGCGCGCGTGTCGCAGCGCACGGCGTTTTTCCATCTGGGCGAGTTAGTCGAGGAAGGTGACACCGACGCTGTGTTTACCGTTCCGAAGGACAAACGCACTCAAGGATACATCACGGGCCGGTTTGGCTGATCAAAGATAGACTTGGTAGGGCCGAACCAGCAGAGGCGGGAGAAGAACATGGGAACGGGCAACGAGCACAAGGATCATATCGTCAGGTCTTTCGACGAGCAGTTGGATCTGCTGACGCAGTCGATCGTGCGGATGGGCGGGATAGCCGAAAGCCAGCTTTCGCTATCGATTCAGGCGCTGGTGAGGCGTGACTCCGACCTGGCCGGGAAAGTGGTCGCAAACGACGCCGAACTGGACAGACTGGAGCACCAGGTCGACGAAATGGTGGTCCGGCTGCTGGCGCTTCGCCAGCCAATGGCTATCGACCTTCGCGATGTAATCTCCGCCCTGAAAATTTCCTCCGACGCGGAACGGATCGGCGACTACATCCGGAATATCGCCAAACGCACACTGGCGCTCAACCAACTGCCGCCAATCAAACCGCTGTACGCGATCCCGCGTATGGCGCAGCTTGTCGAAACCTCCATCAAGGATGTGTTCGATGCCTATGTGGAACGCGATGTCGAGCGCGCGGCGGAGGTGTGGCGACGGGACGAAGAAGTGGACGAGATGTACACCAGCCTGTTCCGCGAACTTCTCACCTACATGATGGAAGACCCTCGCTCAATCACGACCTGTACACACCTGCTGTTCATCGCCAAGAATATCGAACGTATCGGCGATCATGCGACTAACATCGCCGAGGTCGTGACTTTTCTGGTGACAGGCAAGCATCTGACCGAAGGGCGCCCCAAAGGCGATACCACGAGCTACACTGTATTCACGCAAGACAGCCAGGAGGCGGAGGGTGGGAACCACGATGCTTGAACGGAACGCTTCGCAGGCCGTCAAACCGCTGGTGCTCATCGTTGAGGACGAAGACGCCTTGGTGACATTGCTGCGCTACAACCTGGAGCGCGAGGGATACCGAACGGCGGCGGCCCGTGACGGTGAAGAAGCCTTGGTTATGGTCAAGGAGGAAACGCCGGATATCATTCTGCTCGACTGGATGTTGCCCCTGACATCGGGCATCGAAGTGTGCCGCCAACTCCGTCGCAGGCCGGATACCAAAGATGTGCCCGTGGTGATGCTGACGGCGCGTGGCGAAGAGGGCGACAAGGTTCGCGGGCTCAACAGCGGCGCGGACGATTATATTACCAAACCGTTCTCCCCTGCGGAGCTGGTCGCCCGATTGCGGGCGGTCATGCGTCGGGCGCAGCCGGCCTTGGCGGCGGATACTCTTGAGTTCGAAGACATGATCATGGATCTCGTTGCGCATAGGGTCCGGCGTGGAAGCCGCAACGTTCATCTCGGCCCGACCGAGTATCGGCTCTTGCGCCATCTGTTGCAGCACCCGGGGCGCGTATTTAGCCGGGAGCAGCTTCTCGATGCCGTTTGGGGACACGATGTCTACGTTGAGCCGCGTACGGTGGATGTGCACATCAGGCGTTTGCGCAAGGCATTGAACGAGGGCGACGAGGCCGATTTGATCCGCACGGTCAGGGCGGCGGGCTATGCTCTCGACAAGCCCATGACAGACGGTGACGCGATAGCCATGAAATAGCCGCTTGATTTAGCGGACCTCGCGCCCAAATCGTTAGGGTCTTTATTTGGGAGCGAACGCCGTGAGATCCGTTATGGAAGAATCAAAGGTAATTCAGTTGGAAGGCGTTCGTTTGACCCTGTCGGCGGCCTCCGGCCCGGTGGAGATATTGCGCGGGCTCGACCTCGAAATCGAGGCCGGCGAAACGGTGAGCATCGTGGGGCCGTCCGGGTCCGGCAAGTCCTCCATGATGATGTTGATCGCTGGGCTGGAGCGGGCAACTGCGGGCCGAGTTCAAATCGATGGAACCGATTTGACGAATCTCAATGAAGACGCGCTCGCGCGCTTTCGCCGTGATCGTATCGGCATCGTTTTCCAGGATTTTCACCTGATTCCAACGATGAACGCCCTGGAGAATGTCGCGGTGCCCCTCGAGTTCGCGGCAGCACCTGACCCTTTTGCGCGCGCAGCCGAGGTATTGGAGCAAGTTGGGCTCGGTCAGCGCCTTACACATTTCCCCTGGCAGCTTTCCGGCGGTGAGCAGCAGCGTGTAGCTCTGGCGCGCGCGTTTGCCTCAGGCCCGCGACTGCTGTTGGCCGACGAGCCAACAGGCAATCTGGACGGCGAGACGGGGCGTCAGGTGATAGAGCTGCTTTTCACTTTGCAACGCGAGCAAGGCACGACTCTTTTGTTGATCACGCACGATCCTGCCCTCGCCGCGCGCTGTGATCGCCAAGTACGAATCCTGGACGGCCGCATCGAAGCGGACAGCCGTCTGTCGGCGGCGGCTCAGTAAATTTCTTGTCCAGCATCACAAAGAACGAGCAAACCTTGTCGCTTCTAGGAAGCCTAGCCCAGCCTTTCAGACTGGCACGCCGCGAATTACGTGGTGGCCTGAAGGGATTCCGGATTTTTATAGCCTGCCTGGCGCTGGGAGTAGCGACGATCGCAGGGGTCGGGTCGTTGTCCGAGGCGATGCTTTCATCGCTTCGCACGGACGGGCGCGCACTCCTGGGCGGCGACGTTGAGGTTCGATTGATCCATCGTGAGGCCAGCGCGGCAGAGGAGTCCTGGTTCCGTGCCAGCAGCAAGCGCCTCTCGCGTACAGCCGACCTGCGCACCATGGCGCGCAGCGGTCTGCAACCGGATGGCACGACGCAGGGGCGACAGCGGTTGGTCGAGTTGAAAGCGGTTGATGAGACCTACCCGCTGTATGGCGCGTTCAAAAGCGACCCGCAATCAGACCTGCCGGACCTTCTGGCCTATCGAGACGGCCGCTGGGGTGCGCTCGTCGATACCGCTCTGTTGGTGGCGCTGGAAATAGAGGCCGGCGATGCCTTGCGAATCGGTAACGTCGACTATGAGGTTCGCGGTACGGTCAAGCGCGAGCCTGACCGTGCGGCGCGCGCCTTTACCCTGGGGCCGCGGGTGCTTGTGGGGTTGGCCAGCCTCGAAGGAAGTGGGTTGCTGCAGCCGGGGAGCCTCGCCTACCACCACTATCGTCTTGAGCCGCGCGATGGATTGACGCCGGAGCAATGGATAGATGCGACGAAGGAGCGTTTTCCCGAGGCAGGGTGGCGGATCGTCGACGTAGCAGGTGGTGCGCCTGGGATGGAGCGTTTCGTCGAACGTGTCACCCTTTTTATGACTCTGGTTGGGCTGACGGCATTGCTGGTTGGGGGCGTCGGAGTCGCCAACGCCGTGCGCAGCTACCTGGGTGAGAAGCGCAAGGTGATTGCCACCTTGAAGGCGCTCGGCGCCTCGGCCCGTCAGATCTTTTTGACATACCTTCTGCAGATTCTTGCCATCGCCGGACTTGGCATAGCCATAGGGCTCGCCATCGGCGCAGCCGTACCTTTGGCGGTCGGTCCTCTCTTGGCCGACCGGCTTAACCTTTCAAGCTTGGGCGGCCTTTATCCGCAGCCCTTACTGCTTGCCGCCCTGTTTGGGCTGTTGGTGACCCTGTCCTTCTCTCTTTGGCCCCTTGGGCGTGCTCAAGCCGAACGGGCAGCCGGGCTTTTCAGGGAGCAGGGCAGCAGCGAGCGCCGTCTGCCGGCCCCATGGGTTGTGATCGTTACGCTGATGGCCGCGGCAGCACTTGCCGGTCTTGCAATCATCACCTCAACGGACCGCCTGTTCGCGGCGGGGTTTGTAGCCGGATCGGTCGGCAGCCTTTTGGTGTTCCGTCTCGCGGCTGCGGGTGTCATGGCTGCGGCGCGCGCTTTGCCACGCTTTCGTACTGTTGAATTGCGGCTTGCGGTTGCCAGTCTGCACCGCCCAGGCGCTTCGACGGCCAGCGTGGTCGTGTCCTTAGGGTTGGGCCTGACGGTGCTGGTTGCCATCGCATTGATCGAAGGCAACCTTTCTCGTCAAGTGACGGAGCGCATTCCAGAGGAGGCGCCGGGCTTCTACTTTATCGATATACAGCCCGAACAGGCGATGGCCTTCGAGGAAACCGTGCGCAGCGTGCCGGGAGTGGAGCGTATGCAGCGTGTCCCGATGTTGAGAGGCCGCATTACCGCAGTAAACAGGGTGCCACCGGACCAGCTGGACCTGCCATCGGATGTCGCCTGGGTTTTCCAAGGTGATCGCGGACTGACTTGGTCACGGGAAATGCCGCCGGATTCACCGTTGGTCCTGGGTGAATGGTGGACTCCTGACTACAACGGCCCACCCCTGGTTTCACTGGACCACGATGTCGTGGAGGCGTTGGGCCTCGTGCTTGGTGACACCCTTACGGTCAATATCCTGGGGCGTAATGTCGAGGTAGAGATCGCCAACAGCAGGGAGATCGACTGGCAGGATCTGCAGATCGATTTCGTCATGGTGTTCTCGCCGGGCCTGCTCGAGAGCGCACCACAGAGTCAGATCGCGACGGTTACTTTGGACCCGGACCAGGAAGACTACTTGGAAAGGCTGGTCGTCAACCGCTTCCCTAATGTATCGGCTATCCGGGTCAAGGAAGCGCTGGCGCAGGCGGCGGAGTTCTTCGGCAAGGTCGCCGTGGCCATACGGGCGACGGCGGGCTTGACGCTCCTTTCGGGCGTGCTGGTACTAGCGGGGGCTTTCGCGGCGGGTCACCGGCGCCGCGTTTATGATTCCGTTGTTCTGAAGGTGTTGGGTGCGACCCGCCGGCGTGTAGCGACCAGTTTTTTGTTGCAGTACGGGTTGTTGGGGCTGATTACGGCGGCCATTGCCGCGGCCATTGGTTCCTTGGCCGGATATGTCGTGGTGACGCAGGTCATGAAAGCGGAATTTATCTTTCTGCCGATGGCCGTCTTCCCGACGGCACTATTGGCTGCGGCTTTGACCTTGGGGATCGGTTTCGTCGGCACTTGGCGGGCCCTTTCGATCAAACCGGCACCGCTATTGCGCAACGAATAACTGGAAATGCCGCGGGATATTATGGAAATTACGCAACAGGAGTGCGAGAATCTATTGAACGGACGACGGCTTTGACCAATATTTAGGCTCAATCGGTGATGTCACCGAAGGGTTAACGGCATCTGCGGTTAAGCAGGTGGTATGCAGCAGGAGGAAGAATTAGATGCTCGGTCCGAATTCTCAAACCATTTCACGCGGCAGAGCCCAAGCCGCGGGGATTGATGCCGGGCTGCGCAGCTACATGCTGCGGGTCTACAACTATATGTCGCTTGGCGTGGCCTTTACCGGCGCCATTGCCATGATCGTCGCCATGAACCCGCAGTTTGTAATGGCGCTGGCAAGCGGCGGCATCTGGATTCTGTTTATCGGTGTCATTGGCCTGGGCTGGTTTGCGCCCCGAATCATGATGAGCAAGTCGGTTGGCGCGGCACAGGTCTGCTTCTGGGCCTATGCCGGCCTCTGGGGTTTGCTGCTGGGACCCACCTTCTTCGCCTATGCGCAGGTGGACCCGATGCTGTTGGTTCGCGCCTTCTTCATTACCGCGGCGGCCTTTGCCGGGTTGAGTCTCGTTGGCTACACAACGAAGAAAAACTTGGCGCCGATGGGGGCCTTTCTCTCAATGGCGACCATCGGTATCCTGATCGCCCTTTTGGTGAACATCTTCTTCGTGCAGTCCGTAGGCTTCGAGTTGTTCCTCTCGGTCGTGGTCGTGCTGGTGTTCTCCGCCCTTACGGCCTATGAGACACAGATGATCAAGAACATGTACCTGCAGGCAGATGGCCATGACGTGACGATGAAGAAAGCCATCTTCGGCGCGTTCATGCTCTATGGCAGCTTCATCACGCTCTTCATCTGGATTCTCAATATCCTGGGCATGATGCGCGGCGAGTAACAACTGGCGGCAAAATTTGCTGACGGTAAAAGGAAAGGCCCGGCGGATTCCGTCGGGCCTTTTTGCTGACCAAGCCGAAGCGGCGCTAGAGACACAAAAGGACATTAAAAGACACTTAAACGACTTTTTAGTCTTTACCCTTACAGCCCATAGTCCGGCAAAGGCACCGCCGACCGGACGAGGGGGTGTTATGGGAAAGAGCTTTCCGACTTTGGGCATTCTGGGGGTTGGCGTACTCTTGATTGCGGCGGCTCTCGCGCCGAACGCTGTTTACGCACAGGCGTCGGATGTTGTGTGCGGCGGCTGCGTTCATGGCAGCGATATCGCTAACGGAACCATTGGTCCCGGCAAGCTGATTCCGGGTTCGATCAACGCCGCGACCGTGGCCAACAACTCCATCGGCCCCAACAAACTGATTCCGGGTTCGATAAATGCCACGACCATCGCCAACGGCTCAGTCGGCGCAAACAAACTGATTCCGGGTTCGATCAACGCCTCGGTTATCGCAAACGGCGCCGTTACGGCTGCCAAGTTTGCGCCTGGAGCAGTGGCGTCGGCCTTGCTGAAGTCCACTTGGATCGTTAGTCCGGTTGGTACCCAAGCGCAAAACTGCACGCAGCTACAGAGTGTGCTCAGCGCCGCGTCCGGTTTTGCTACGTCTCAAACGCCTCAAGCTCTTTGGGTCGAACCGGGCGTCTATGATTGCGGCTCCGGTGGGATTTCAATTCCCGGCAATATCTCCATACGCGGGGAAAGCTCAACGAACACGACGATCCTGGGGCTGGTGAACAGGGTTGCCGGCCCAAACGTTCAATTGACGGACCTGGCTTTCAGAAGCGACGGTGCTTCCAGCACCCCTGTTCTAGTAAACCAGGGGGTCGCGAACCTCGTGCTGGATAGTGTGTTCATCAGAACAAGCGGTAGTAATTCTGTTGGTATCTTCTTGAGTGGCGGCAACAGCGGCATTGTCGTGCGGGATTCAACCATCGATATTCGGGGTGATTCGAATGCGACGGCGATCTTCTCGTCGAGCGGCGGTTCGCAGGTTCTGGTTCATTCCGTGTCGCTATTCGGCATCGCAGCCGCGCTGGACCTTTGGACCAATGATTTCGTGGCGGTCTTTGCCAGCGGGATTTCGGGGCCGATCCTGACGCAGGCCTCGACGACGGCGCGCTGCATCGGCAGCCTTAGTCTGGCGACGCTCAATCAAATGGGAACATCTTGTATCTAGACGCAACGTCCGCCATCGACCTCAAGAAGGACGCCGGTCAAAAACTCTGCCTCGTCCGAGGCAAGGTATAGTGCGGCGTTAGCGATATCGAGCGGTCGCGACATACGGCCCAATGGTATCGTGGCGGTGAACTTTGCGCGGTTCTCGGGTGTGTCCGGCAATCCCATGAACGTTTCCAGAAGGCCGGTTTCGCCGATCACCGGGCAGATAGCGTTGACGCGGATCTTTTCCGGCGCAAGCTCAACCGCCATGGATTTCGTCAGAATGTTCGCCGCGCCCTTGGATCCGTTATACCAGGTTAGGCCCGGTCGCGGGCGCAGCCCGGCGGTGGAGGTGGTGTTGATAATCACGCCGCCGCCGCCCAAGCGGAACGCCGGAACAGCGGCCAGTGTTGCTAGGTAGATCGCCTTCACGTTGACCGCATAGGTGCGGTCGAAATCCGCCTCTGTGACCTCCATCAAGGGCTGATTTCTGTGACTGAATCCAGCGTTGTTCACCAGAATATCCAAGCGTCCGAAGCGATCCAGGGCCGTCTGAATCATCGTTTCGACATCATCGCGACTTGTAACATCAGCCCGTTGGAACGCCGCCCGCCCTCCCAATTGAGAGAGATTTTGTGCGACCGCCTCGCCGCGGGTTGCGTTCAGGTCCGCAACCACGACCGCGGCGCCTTCCTCGGCGAAACGCTTGGCGATTCCCTCGCCAAATCCAGAGGCTGCACCGGTAATGACGGCGACTTTTTCTTCAAGACGCATGCGAAATCTTCCTACTTTCTATGGAATGGAACCGACCAAGGTCCTGAACACCTACCCAATGCCAAGGCTGCAAACATTGTATGATCACGGGGAGGGGTTAGTGTCGATGAACCGAGACCCATGGTTCCGTCGAGCAGAAACCTAGCGGCAGTGCGCGGGCAACGGGACGCGGTCACGCATAGACTGTTGCTCCATCGCCTTGTAGGCCCCTCCCGACTGCGCTGTGCAGTCAAGCGCTGCGCCGGCTTTGACCGCCACGGCGGAAAGATCCTGATCCCCAAGCGTGCAGTGGGCTATCTCTCGCCCTTGTGCGCCGGTTTGTCCCGTCAGGCTGCAGCGGACCGACTCACCGGCCAGGACAGCCGCCAGTTTTGTTTGCGCCGTATGGCCGTACAGCACACCTGGCTCGGGCGCGTAGATCCCGGCGAGTTGAATATCGAACCCGGCGGCCTGCAGACTATCGCCGCTGGTTACGCGCAAGACGCCACCTTCCAAATAAACGGGCTGGGACGCTGCCGGCAGGGCTGTCAACGCCATGATCATTGCACCAAGGGCAATAAGTGATTTATGCATGGGAACTCCTCGGATCAGTTCGTGTAGGCTTAGGTTTCCACGGCCCCACCGCCGTCGGCACGCTCCCCTCCCCGCGCCCTTTTCTCCGCTGCTATCTGTGCGGTGATAGCGGCCAGAACCTCTTCCGACCATAAGGTAACGACCTCAGGCTCCTTCATGACCTTCAAGCTGCCGTTCCAGAAGTTGCCGTCTGGCAAGATGATGAATCCGCGGCTGTAGCTGCGCCGTTTCTCGCCGGATGCGCTATATAGGTAGAAGCTATCCAGCTCTTTCGAGTGGGGGCCTGCGAGCAAGGGAAGCACCCCGGTCTTGGCATCCATACGCCAGGCGATCACTGGCACCATCCCAACAATTGATCGCCAGGATTCCTTGATCCATTCACGTAAATCCACAGGGTGCGGCGGTTCTGAAAGATCACCTTGAGCAGCCAAGATCTCTTCGCGAATCTGCTTGAAGGCCGTCGGAAAATGAACGGCGGTCATGTAGGTGCCGGGGGCTGCGGGAGTTACGGATTCGTCCATGGATCCTCTCATCTCCTGTCTTTTACGACAATTTACTTGGATGCGGTAGTCTGAAGGGCGGCTGCTTCTAAACCGACCAACCAACCACCGCCCCGGGCGGCCGCAGTGCTTGGTGGAGCTATCAGCCCGGATCTGCGGTAAACCCGACCGATTCTATTGCGGCGACAGCGCAAATTTCATCATTGTCCGACGTGTCGCCCGTCACACCCACCGCACCGATAATCTCACCGGCCGAATCCTTGATCAGAACGCCGCCGGGAACCGGGACGACCGCACCGTTCGCTAGGCCGTTCAGCGCTTGCACGAAGTAAGCCTGCTCTTGGGCCCGCTTGAAAAGTCCGCGCGAGCCCATGCCGACAGCTAGCGCGCCGTAAGCCTTTCCATTGGCGATCTGGTAGCGAAGATTGCTGGCGCCGTCCTGGCGCTCGAAGGCCTTCAAATGACCACCCGCATCCAGCACAACGACGGAAAGCGGCTTCAATTTCAGCGCGGCGCCTTTCTCGAAGGCAACAGCAATGATTTGACGGCATTGATCAAGCGTAAGCGATGGCATGGTGAATATCTCCAGGTGTCGAGTTCTGATAGGCAAGCCGGGCGTTCAAGAACAACCTGGCGTCCAGTGATGCCAAGGCAGAATGCCGGGCCGGTGGAGATATGTCCATCCGGGCGGCCCTTGTTTTTTGCGTCCAATCACCAAGGAAAATGCTCGAAGAAATCATTAACCGGATTAGATATAATATCAGATGCGGGCAACGACCTGTCGTAAGGAGAACCGAGATGACGAAGCGCAACATATTCATGCCACGAGTAACGGCACCCCTGGCGGTTTCCGCATTACTCGTTCTGGCCGCCTGCGGTAGCTCAACGGAAGACCGCACGCTTAGCGGCGCGGGTATCGGCGCTGCTGCCGGTACCGCTGTGGGCGCGGTAACCGGCCTCAGCTTGCTCGAGGGAGCCGCGATCGGCGCGGTGGTCGGGGGCGCCACGGGGGCGCTTACCGATGAATCCGACGTTAATCTCGGCAAGCCGATTTGGAGGGACGGGGCGCAGAGCTCCATGGTCCGCGACACGCAGATCGGATTGAACCGCTTGGGTTACGACGCGGGACCGGCGGATGGCGTTATGGGGCCGCGGACCCGGCAGGCGATCAATACCTTCCAAGCCAACAATGGCTTGCCGGTGGATGGCCGACCCTCCCAATCGTTGCTGGATGAGATCAACCGCCAAAGTTGAGGCCCAAAGAGGGTGAAGGCGCCGCTAGGCGCGGGGCTTGACCGCTGCGGCGTGACTCTGGCTCGTAAGGGGGAATGTTTCTGCTAGACTGACCTTTTGACAACAGAGTGTCAGGGAGGCGGAGACGTGAAATTTTCCATCAGTCACGCTAAGGACGGCGGTTTTGAAGGCAGCGGACTGCGCGGCTTCTTTGAATATCGGGACCTTGGGATCAAAGCGGCCACCGACGGCCGTGTGGGCGCACATGTGATACGCGCAGTTCCTGGGAAGCACGCCAGCGGCGAAGCGCACTTCCATGGGCTGGATTTCCAGATGGTTTACGTTTTGAAGGGCTGGGTGAAGTTCTGGTACGAGGGTGTGGGCGAGGTAATGCTCGAACCGGGCTCTTGCGTTCATCAGCCGCCCGGTATTCATCACCGTGAAGTGGCGCACTCTGATGATCTGGAGCTTATCGAGATCACCCTCCCCGCCGAGTTCGACACGCGAGAGCTTGACGCCGCGCCCTAGACCCCGAAAGGCGGTGTGAATTTCAAGAAGGGATGGTGCCGCCAGGGTGACTCGAACACCCGACCTACGCATTACGAATGCGCCGCTCTACCAGCTGAGCTATGGCGGCCTACCAACCGACGGGGCTTCTTCTAATCTAGGGCGCGCTGTACGTCAATCGTGGGCTGTTATCCGGCGGAGCGGCCCGCTGCCAGTGGTAGCACGGGCTTGGCTGTCGAGTTCCGTCGCGTGGTACCGGTTTCCCCCTCGCCACTCTCATCCACGGCCTCGTCGTCGCTCTCAAGGGGTTGTAAAAGGCTACCACCCACAAAAGCAGGCGCGCGCCAATCAAGGCTGTCGATACTGCCGCAAGCCCGGCAATGGGCGCCCCAGTCCGATGTGGCGGCGCCGCAGTTAGAGCAGACCCACGTGGGGTCGGCCGCAGCCCCCGAGGCGCGCTGAAACCACTGCCGCGCGGCAGCGCTGTTTCCATGCTCTGCCTCTTCAAGTTCTGCCATGAGGCGGCATACGCTTTCGATCGTCTCTAGCTGGGCGGCCTTTTCCAGATGCCGGCGGGCCTCGCCCCAGAGTTCGGCGTCCAAGGCGGCCCGTGCGGCCGACATATGGCTCACGATGTGGTCCGGTTGACCGGACATTAGCTTTTCCAAGCGCCGAACGCGAGCCAGGGGTGCTTCGCCCGGGGCAAGATCGAAGAAGGGCTCCAACAAGCTGGGATGCGGGGCCAAAGTCCAAGATTTCTTCAGTAAACGCTGCGCCTTTCTCTTGCTATCCAAAGCAACCCAGGCCTGCGCCAACAAGGCGGCGGCAGGCGTCAGTGTCGGCGCCAGGCGGTTGGCTTCGCGTAGCTTTGCCGCCGCCTCGTCGTTCTTGCCGGCAGCCAGAAGCGTTCGGCCTTCCTCTGTGAGCAGGACCGCGCGCCGCCTTTTCCACTCTGCGTGGCTCAGGGCGTTGCTGCTCTTCACAAGCGCCAGTGCTTCCGCCGCGCCTTCAAGCCTTCCATGGCGCAATTCCAGATCGAAAAGCGTCTGCGCAACCCAGGGCGTTTCCGGGCGAAGGTCTCGTGCCTGACGGGTATAGCGCAACGCCTTGTCCTCATCGCCTGCCTTCAAGGCTTGATTGACCAAACCGCGAAGGCCGAGAAAGGCAGTTTCCTCCCGCTCAAGCATGGCTAAGAAATAGCGCTCGGCGGCAGCTTCATCCCCGTTCAATTGCGCAGCTTGCGCTGAGAGCAGCAGCGTCAAGGGGGGCTCATCCAACAAACGATTGGCGCGGGTTGCCAGCTTCCGGGCCTCCTCGGGGTCACCGGCGGCGACCGCCACCATGCCCTGTGTCAGTGCCAAATATCCACGCTCGCGCCTGCCGTCGCGCAAGCCCTGACGAATGGATCCCGGTGCCCGTCGGAGTGTTGCCAGGAATCGATACAGCAGGGTCCCGGCTATCATCAGCAGGAATACTGCGAGCAAAAGAACACCTACGGAGGAATCGATTCTGTAGCCCAACCATTCCACGGACACCCGTCCAGGCCGCTCGACAAGCCAGATCGCCGCTGCGATGACAATCGCCAGCTTTATGAAGAAGAAGAGTATCGCGCGCATGGCTGGCCTCTCCTTCAATTATTTGCTGGTGCCGAGGACAGCTCGGCTAGGAACACTTCAGTCGCTGCGGCAAGCCGCATCTCGGCTTCCAGGCGCCGTTTTGCCTCTTCCAGCCAGGGCAGCGCTGCCTCCGCCGACAAACCCTCCAATCCTTCGATTTGGGTCACTGCGCCGGCAAGATTGCCGCCCTCCAGCGCCTTTTCGGCGCGCGCGACCCGCGCCGCCGTGCCATCGCCTGTCGCCTCGGCAGATAGCGGCCGGACCGTCACCACCCGCGCCAGACGACGCTTGATGCCAGCCAGCAGGCCATCGCTTTCGCCTTCGCCCGCCGCCGCTGCGACGATGGCTTGGGACGTGTCTTCAAAAGACCTCTGTAGAGTTACAATACGGGGCACGCCGGTTACCGCAAAGGGCTCCAAGGCGGCTAGCTCCAGCGAGACAGCCGGACGGTTGCTTGCCGCAGCGCTGCGGGCGCTGTCCAGTAGCGATTTGAACGCGTCACCTAGCAGGATTGCTTCGCGCAGACGGCCGAGTGACAGCGTCAAAATCAGATCGTCGGTCGAAACCGGTCGGACGACCTGATGGCTCTCGATGCGGTCAAGCCGCGCGGAAACCTTGGAAAGCTCGACCTGCAGGCGTTCGGCAAGGCGGGCATCCAGGGCCTGTAGATTTGATTCGCTAACACCGCCGCTGCTTTCCGCGAGTGCGCGCGCAGCTTCTTCCCGCGCTGCATTGGCCGCAGCCTTTGCTACGCCGACTTCAGCCTCCAGCTTGGCGAGGTCCGTCGCCAGCGACGGTAGGGCCTCAAGTTTGCTGATTCGGGCCTCGAATCGGTCCAAGGACCGGTCATTGCCAACGGAACCATCGATCGCTGGCAGCCACAAACCGCGCGCCATTACCGTGATGCCGACGATCACCAACACGGCTAGAGCGCCCAGCACAAAGGCGGAAAAGGAAAAGCCGTTTCCGTGGGGAGCGCTCGGCTTCGTGCCGGCAGCCGCGGCCTCAGGTCTTTCCGCGATGTTATCGGCAACGTCTGCCTCAGCGATTGCTGCCGCCTCATCGTCCGCGCCGGTCCAGGCGACCGACGCTGTGTCGGAACTGCCAGCATAGCTTGACGCTTTGGCATCGCTTTCCGCCGGTCCCGCGGAGTCAGCCGCGGGCGGATGGGCGCTTGCGGTTAAAACCTCAGGGGCAAGGGAAATGCCTTCCTCGGCAACGATTTTGCGAATCAATTCATGCCTGGCCTCGGGAATCGCCAGACGTTCCTTCCAGCCCTGGACAGTGCTTGCGGCGACGCCAAGCTTCTGCGCCATCGGACGAATGCCGCCGAAGGCCTCTATAACTTCCAAAGCCGCCGCCGTCTTGCCGCTGTCCTTATGGTCCATGGCCACTTGCCCCTCGTACCGTTAATCCTTGGTGCTTCTGAATTTCACCTGGGTTCTAGCGTGTTCAGCAAGTCCAGGAGTGAATCGCGACTGGGATGAGGCGCCGTCAGAATCTCCGCCCAAGCCAGCGCTCTCGCTGCTTGCGCAATTGCGTCGCTCAGGCAAAGCGCGACAAGCCCTGTACAGGTCTCCGCCAAGCCGTCCCGTTCAGCTAAGCATACAAAGCTCAAGGCCGTACGGGGAGAGAAAAATAATACCGCCTCTAATTGGCGAGATTCCAGGGCCGCACGTACGTACGGCGGAAAGGCGTGCGCCATATGAGCTTCGTAGAGAGCCACGGAGGTAGCCGCAAAGCCCTTTTCACGCAACGCTGCGGCTAGATCGAACGCCCGGTGCTTGCCACAAGCATGCAGAATCCGAGCGGTTTCCGGCCGCAGCGTTCTTTGAAGCTGCGCATAGAGGGTTGCCGCATCGCCGTTCGCGCTGAAAACGCGCTTGAAACCATAGGCTTGCGCCATGGCGGCGGTGGCGTCACCAACGGTATGGACCGGGAGGTCGCGTGCCGTGGCGCAGCGTTCGGCAAACATTCGCACGCCGTTGACGCTGGTGAAAACCAGGTCTGTGACGCCAGACAGGTCAATCGGCGTATCCAAAGGACCGATCTCCAGGAGCGGCGCAACCAGAACCTCGTGACCTTTGGCTTCGAGGCTGGCTGCCAGCGCCGCGCTGTCCGGCTGCGGCCGGGTCACGAGAATTCGCATGGCTTTAGAACCCAAGCTGACTGAAGAACTCTTCCGGTGCCTTGGACCGCAAGATGTGACCGGCCTCCTCGCCAATCTCTCGCGCCTGTGTCATTTCGCCAAACAGTTCACACTGTATGACCTGGGTGCCGTCAAGCAAGGCGATCAAAGCGCGCAGGCGTAATCGATTGTCCTCTGTACGTTCAGCAAGGCCGGCTATGGGCGTATGGCAAGAGCCGTCCAGAACCTCTAAACAGGCCCGTTCGGCGGTAACCATTGTTGCGCTCTCGACATCGTTCAGGGGCGCTATGATATCCCGCGTACGATTGTCGCCCGCACGCACCTCCAAACCTATGGCGCCCTGGCCCACCGCCGGCAGCATTTCCTCGCAAGTCAGAATCGGTGGCAATTCCATGCCCAGTCGGATCAAACCAGCGGCCGCCAGTAGCGTTGCGTCGACCTCTCCGGCATGCATTTTCCGCAACCGGGTTTCGACGTTTCCGCGCAGTGGTGCAATGGTTAGATCAGGCCGGGCTGCGAGGACCTGCGATTGACGTCTGAGACTGGCCGTGCCGACGACCGCGCCCGCTTTCAGATCGGCAAGAGATTTTTCTCCATTGCGGGCAAAGAACACATCCCTTGGATCCTCTCGCGGCAGGATCGTCGGAATCACCAGTCCATCAGGTAGCACCGTTGGCATATCTTTCATGCAGTGAACCGCCATATCAATGGTGCCATCGAGGAGCGCCTCCTCGATCTCCTTGGTGAAGAGCCCTTTGCCGCCAATTTCAGCCAACAGGCGATCTTGGACCCGGTCGCCGGTTGTCCTGACGACCACGATCTCCGTGCGGCCCTCCTCACCCCAGACCGGATTCAGCTCGGTCAAACGCCGCCGTACCTCCTCGGCTTGAACCAGAGCCAGCGGCGAGCCGCGGGTGCCAATTTTCAATGTTCCTTCACTCATGGAGGTAGCTTTAAGAGCAACGAGGATGATCTGCAAGCGGTGAAGGCTTGGACCCGAGCGCAACAGCCCCTATCTTTGCCCGATGAGAGTTCTGGGACTGGAAACAAGTTGCGACGAGACCGCGGCCGCCATAGTGGATGACGGACGCAGAATTCTGTCCAATCGCGTACTATCACAATTGGCTGAACACCGGCCTTACGGCGGCGTGGTGCCGGAGATTGCCGCTCGTAGTCATCTGGATCACCTCGATCGTTTGATTGCCGAAGCGTTGGACGAGGCGGGGATGCGGCTAGAGGAGTTGGATGGTATCGCCGCAACCGCAGGGCCGGGACTGATCGGCGGCGTGTTTGTCGGCGTCCTGACCGCCAAAGCTATCGCTGCGGCCCGGCGCCTGCCGTTCCTGGCCGTGAATCATCTCGAGGGGCATGCATTGACTGTCCGGCTGACGGACGGCATCGCGTTTCCGTATCTTCTTTTGCTGATCTCCGGTGGGCACTGCCAGTTGCTGGCGGTCGAGGGTGTTGGAAAGTATCGCCGCTATGGCTCGACAATTGACGATGCGGTCGGCGAGGCCTTCGACAAGACGGCAAAGATGCTTGGGCTTGGTTATCCAGGAGGGCCGGCGGTCGAGCGCGCGGCGGCGGGTGGCAAGGCGGGCTGCTTCACTTTGCCGCGCCCGATGAAAGGCCGACCGGAGCTTGATTTCTCGTTTTCAGGCTTGAAAACGGCGCTGCGTCAGCAAGCGGAATCATTGAACCTGGAAGACGCGCAGGCGGTCAGCGACCTGGCCGCGGAGTTTCAGCAGGCCGTTGCGGAAGTGTTGTCCGACCGGGTGACCGGAGCATTGCGGCGTTTTGCTCGGGAAACCGGACAGCCAGGCCCGCTGGTCGTGGCTGGCGGCGTGGCCTCCAACCTGACCTTGCGCAGCGCTCTGGAGGAAACCGCGGCTGCGGCCGGCTCCGGGTTTCATGCGCCGCCGCCGGCGCTTTGCACAGATAACGGCGCCATGATTGCTTGGGCCGGGTTGGAGCGCTTACAGCTTGGGCTGGTCGATCCTTTGGATTTTGCGCCGCGGCCGCGCTGGCCCCTGGATGATCCAACCCTTGCCCGGGACGCCTGAAATGCGCCTGACTCGAGAACAAACGAACTTGGCGGTCGCCTTGCTCGGCGGTAGCGTCAGCGGCTTGCTGGGAGTGCGGATCGGCGACCCGCTTGAGCGAATCTTCGGCAACGGCGGCTTTCCCGGCGACAACTGGCTCGCGCTGCTGTATCCGCAGTTTTGGGTCCTGTCGCTGATCTTTGCAGGTGTCGGATATTGGATTCTCCATCGGCTTTGGCCCTACGCGGGACGCCGGTTACTTTTGATCTTTCCCAGCAGCGTATTGAGCTATTGGGTGGCCTACATTGTGGCGCTCGAGATTGGCGGCGTATCTGAGTCCCTGGCTGCAGGCGGTGCAATTGCCGGCGCGCTGGGCGCGATTATCACCCTGGGTCCGTTTTTCTGTTCGGTGAGATTGCCGCATCTTGCCAAACGGTTGGGCCTCGCGGCCCTTGCAGGTGCCGTCGCCGGGACTGCGGTCGAGCTGATCCCGGTATTCGAATTGACGGGCCTTTATGCTGTCCACGTCCTGTGGCAGTCATCGGTGCTCGCTAGCTTGATGGCTTGGCCGGAGCAGCGCGCATCATGACGACAATCGGCATCGTGGGGGCAGGGGCCTGGGGTACGGCGTTGGCGCAGGTGGCGGCAGCGGCTGGAAACAACACGCGATTGTGGGGTCGCGATCAAGAACTGATCGATACGATGATCCAAGCCGGGCAGAATGTGCGCTATCTGCCGGATGTACCGCTGTTGCCTGAGATTGCGCCAACCGCCCTTATGACCGATCTCGCCGACTGCGATCTGCTGGTAATCGTCGTCCCAGCGCAAGCCACCCGCGCCATTCTTGCGGCGTTGCGGCCCGTCATCCGCAATAACGCCGCCTTGTTGCTTGCTGCAAAAGGGGTTGAGCAAAAGACCCTCGCGCTGATGAGCGAGGTCGCGGCCCAAGAGCTGCCCGGACACAGCTGTGCGGTGTTATCGGGTCCAACCTTTGCTGGTGAAGTCGCACGGGGGCTGCCGACCGCAGTGACCTTGGCTTCCGCGACACTGACGAGGGCCGAAGCACTGGCAGCGCAGCTTGGTACGCGGAGCTTTCGCCCCTACGCGAGCGACGATCCGATCGGGGCGGAAATCGGCGGCGCGGTCAAAAACGTGCTGGCTATCGCCTGTGGTATTGTCGAAGGGCTGGGACTGGGGGAGAATGCGCGCAGCGCGTTGATCACGCGGGGCTTGGCGGAAGTAACCCGTCTTGCTGTCGCGAAAGGAGGCCGCCCTGCAACCCTGATGGGTTTGAGCGGATTGGGCGACATCACGCTTTCCTGTAACTCCCGACAGTCCCGCAACTTCAGCCTGGGATACTGTGTGGCTAGCGGTGAGAGCCGGTCATCGCTGCTTACGGAGGGGTACTATTCAGCGCCTGCGGTCCTTGGGTTGGCCAAGTCGTTAAACGTTGAGATGCCGATCTGCGAAGCCGTTCATGCAGTCCTTCACGACGGGGCTGCGTTAGCGCCGCAGATAGAGCGCCTGCTCTCGCGTCCGTTACGCAACGAATAGGGACCGACAGGACGTTGCTTTTTGTCGCCGGTTTCAGTCCTCCTGGGCGAAAGCCAGGTAATCGCGGCTCAGATCGCGCACCGCCACATTGTAAAGTTCCTCACCCGCTTCAACTGAAGCCAGAGCAGGATTCGAACCAATTCGGCCATCGGCGAAACGGCGGCGGTAATCATCGGCGTCGTAAATCGGGCCGTTGGGTGCAATTTCCGGCGTCATGGCGACCTTCTTTACGAAGTCTGGATAAGCGAAGTAAGTAAGCGAGACTTCCGAACAGGTGGCGTGGCTTCCCTCTGCCGCGCCAAAACGGCGCTTGGAAACCTCCGCCACACCCTCTGCGTCCCACCAGTTGCGGAGCTTGCAGCGCAGCGCCGGCCGATTGTGTCCCGCCGTTCCCAGGCTGCTTTCGGCATAGATTTCAGAGAAAGCAGCCGTGACCGTGGCGATGTTGCCGCCGTGGCCGTTTAAGAAGTAGATGCGGTCGAACCCGTGGCGCGCAAGGGAGTTGACCTGATCCTGCACGACCGCCATCAAGGTCGAAGGCCGGAGGGTTATGGATCCGGCAAACCCCAGATGATGCTGAGCCATGCCGACGGAGATCGTGGGGGCGACGAGAGCCCCTGTAGTCTCACCGATCCCCTGCGCCAAAACCTGCGGGCAAAGCGCATCTGTGCCAATGAAGCCATTGGGGCCGTGCTGCTCGGTCGAACCGATGGGGATGATGATGGCGGAAGAACGCTTGAGGTAGCTTTCAACTTCCTGCCAGGTCGCTGTTTGTAGCTGCATGATTGGGTCCGAGTCCTTCAGTAGTTACCGCCGGCCGCCGGCCATGCGGTGTGAATCCCGATGCAAACGCAGGCGCCACATGGCCACGACACCGAGGAAGGGTCCAATGGCCAGCGGCATGAAGGCGTAGTGCCATCCCAAAGAGTCGACCCACACCGGCATCAGATGAATCGTGACCAAGGTCAGTGTGAAGCCAACCGCTGTCTGCAAGGTCAGCATTGTGCCTACCAGAAAGCGGTTCGACAACTCCGCGACGGCGGCTGAGAATTGCGCTGAATCGGCCACGATGGAAATACCCCAAACGATGCAGAGCGGCACCAGCAACCAGGGGGACGCGCCGAACAGCAGGCCGACTGTCAAAGCACAAGCGCCGCTTACTGTCATGGCAGCCATAGTCAGGGCCGTCCGGCCGATGCGATCGGCAAGATAGCCACCCGCCAGACAGCCAACGGCTCCGGCGCCAATGGTGGCGAAGGTTGCGAGCTTGGCGGCGGTCGCGCTGTCGTCCCCCACGTTGCCATTCCCTGCGCCCCACAGTTCGAAGGACGCCGAAAGGAAGACACCGATCCAAGCCCACATGGCATAGAGTTCCCACATATGTCCCAGATATCCGAAATTCGTCAGCCTCAGCGGCTTGATTCGCCAGGCCCAAAGCATGTTGTCCGGTCGAAATCGGGGTGCGGCGGTGACATTCGGGCCCATCGTGAAAAAGTGTATAGAGACGGCCGCCGCAACCGCCGACATCGATGCGGTACCCAACGTAAAGCGCCAGTCCAGCCCGCCCATCGCGTTGAAAAGGTGTGGCGCCGCCGAACCTAGCGTCAAGGCGCCAACCAAAAGGCCGACCAGCAGTCCCATATCGCCTTTGGCCCAAGAAGCGGCCATCTTCATGCCGACGGGGTAAACACCGGCCATGGCGGCGCCCGTGATGAACCGGAAGAGCGGCACGATGGGCGAGGTGGGTTCGACCAGCAGCAATCCGGCATTGGCCAGCGCGGCTGTGATTGCCGCGCCGGAGAAGAAGCGGCGAGCGTCTAGGCGATCAGCCAGGCCGAAGAAGGCGCTGGCCAGGCTTCCGCAAACAAACCCCACCTGCACGGCTGAGGTGAAGAGGGATTGCTGGAAGGGACTTAGATCGTACTGGGCCGTCAGTACGGGCAGAACGGCAGAGGCGGAGAACCATAGAGCCATTGCGGCAACCTCCGACAGTGCCAGCAACAATAGCGCAGGCCATTTCGTTCCGATCAGGAAACCTCTCCTCAAATGTCCGCTCTTCGCCTGGTCTTTACCCGATTGGGAGCCGGCGAAAAACCCTGTTCGAGCGGACGCTGTCCCTCACCCGGTTGATTCCCTACAGCTTTTGGTTATCACTTGAGGCGCTAGCTTGCATCATGCCTGCGCACTGGGTTTCTCACAAAAGCGCGATGATTTTTCCCAGGCCGTGTGTGTTGCAGGCATCAGAGGGGCGAATTTGGGGGCGATCGAAGGGAAGGAAGACAGTATGGCCTATTGGCTGATCAAATCGGAACCGGGCGCTTGGTCGTGGGACGATCAGGTGCGTGACGGTACAACGCACTGGAACGGTGTGCGTAACTACCAGGCGTCGAACAATCTCAAGGCCATGAAGATCGGCGATCTGTGTTTCTTTTATCACTCCGTAAACGAGAAGCGGATCGTCGGAATTGTCGAGGTGGTGAAGGAATACTACCCTGATGACAGCGATCCTTCCGGCCGTTTCGGAATGGTCGACGTCAAGATGGTGGAGCCGATTGCCAACCCCGTGACGCTGGCGCAAATCAAAGCGACCGAAGCGCTGGCTGACATGCCCCTTATCCGACAGTCCCGATTGTCCGTCATGCCGGTCACGAAGGCGCAGTGGGAATTGATCCTAAAGATGGGCAGCAAGAAGGCTTGATCCAGGAATGGTTTCGCCACGCTATCTTTGCCATCGGCACGACATTGAGGACGGTGAAGCCAAGGGGTTCACCTTCGGTAGCGGCGATTCGAGGTGGGAGATATTCGTGGTTCGCGAGGGCGAAGCGCTTTTCGGGTATGTGAATTCCTGCCCGCATATCGGGACGCCGTTGGATTGGGTGCCCGACCAGTTCATGAGCGCGGACGGCTCCTACATACTCTGTGCGACCCATGGCGCACTGTTCGAGGTGGAGACAGGCCATTGTATTTCCGGCCCCTGCGCCGGTTCGAATCTGAAGCCCGTTGCGTTGCGTGTCGATGATGAAGGGGCGGTCCACCTTAGCGCGCCCGATCCTGCAGATTCCGAAGCGCATTGACGCAGGATGCGGGCGCCTCCTTGTCTCGTGAGACATTTCCCGTTTTAATCGCCAAAGAATGAAACGGGCTGCGGCGCCTTTGGCGTTCCTTAAGATCCCCGATGGTCTCTCGGGGTTGGGCGACGGCAGCAGAAAACCAGACGAGGAAACGATCATGAGTGAGGTCAAGACCTATCCGGTGTCAACCAACGCAAGTCAGCGCGCCTGGATCGACGAATCCAAATATTTCGAGATGTACGAAAAGTCGATCAAGAACCCAGACGCCTTTTGGGGCGAACAAGGCAAGCAATTGGATTGGATCAAGCCGTACACCAAGGTCAAGAACGCGAGCTTCGAGCCAGACAATGTGTCGATCAAGTGGTTTGAGGACGGCACACTCAACGCCTCATACAACTGTCTCGACCGTCATTTGGCTGAGCGTGGCGATCAGACAGCGATTATCTGGGAAGGCGACGATCCCGGCGAAGACAAGAAGATCACCTATCGTGAGCTTCACGAGATGGTTTGCCGACTGGCCGGGGGGTTGAAATCACTGGGTGCCAAGAAAGGCGATCGCATTACCATCTACATGCCGATGATTCCCGAGGCTGCTGCAGCAATGCTGGCCTGTGCGCGGATCGGTGCAATTCATTCGGTGGTTTTTGGTGGTTTTTCGCCGGATTCGCTGGCCAATCGTATTCAGGACTGCGACTCCAATATTTTGATCACCGCCGACGAAGGATTGCGTGGTGGCCGCAAGGTGCCGCTGAAGAAGAATGCGGATGCGGCAATGGCCAATTGTCCGTCGATCAAGCACTGCGTCGTCGTCAAGCGGACCGGCGGCGACATAGGCTGGCAGAGCGGGCGGGACGTCTGGCACCACGAACTTTGTGCTCAGGCGTCGCCGGATACGCCCGCCGCGGAAATGAGCGCCGAGGACCCTCTGTTCATTCTCTATACCTCCGGTTCCACCGGTAAGCCCAAGGGTGTGTTGCACACCACGGGCGGGTATCTGCTGTTCAGCGCCATGACCCACAAGTACGTGTTCGATTATCACGACGGTGACATTTATTGGTGCACCGCAGACGTGGGTTGGGTGACGGGGCACAGCTACATCGTTTATGGACCGCTGGCCAACGGGGCGGTCACACTGATGTTCGAAGGCGTCCCAAATTACCCGGACGCCTCTCGTTTCTGGCAGGTTTGCGACAAGCACAAGGTCAATATTTTTTACACCGCGCCGACGGCGATCCGAGCCTTGATGCGCGAAGGCGAGGAACCGGTGAAATCCACTGATCGCTCCTCACTCCGGTTGCTGGGGTCGGTCGGTGAACCTATCAACCCAGAGGCCTGGAAGTGGTACCACGAGGTTGTCGGAGACGAGCGCTGCCCAATTGTTGATACTTGGTGGCAGACCGAAACCGGTGGCATTCTCATCACGCCCCTGCCTGGCGCAACGCCCCTGAAGCCCGGTTCGGCGACCCGGCCGTTCTTCGGGGTGCAGCCTCAGATCGTCGATGCCGATGGCAAGCCTCTCGAAGGCGCTTGCGAGGGCAATCTATGCATGACTACCTCTTGGCCGGGGCAGATGCGGACGGTCTTCGGCGATCATGAACGCTTCGTACAGACCTATTTTTCCACCTATCCTGGGCGCTATTTTACAGGGGATGGATGCCGACGGGACGAGGACGGCTACTACTGGATTACCGGGCGCGTGGACGATGTAATCAATGTCTCGGGCCACCGGATGGGAACCGCCGAGGTCGAGAGTTCGCTCGTTGCCCACCCGAAGGTTTCCGAGGCGGCGGTCGTTGGATATCCGCACGATATCAAAGGACAGGGTATCTACGCCTATGTCACGCTGCTCGTGGGCGAAGAGCCGACGGAGGAGCTTCGTAAGGAGCTCGTTCAGTGGGTACGCAAGGATATCGGCCCGATCGCCAGCCCGGACCTGATTCAGTGGGCGCCAGGGTTGCCGAAAACCCGCTCCGGCAAGATCATGCGCAGGATTCTGCGCAAGATCGCTGAGAACGATGCTTCAAACCTCGGTGATACCTCGACGCTGGCGGACCCGAGCGTGGTTGCGGATCTGGTTGAGAATCGCATGAACCAAGGCTGAGTACGCTCCGCAGCAAGCGACCTGCGCAGGCGCTGCTGTTACGGAACCCACAGGCGGCGGGATCGAGTCCCGCCGCCTTTTCCTTTGGGAAAACCTGCGGGCTCTGTTGCGTCAATATATATGCAATTGCAATTATATTGACGCCGAGGCACTCCCTCGTTATATTACATGCAAATGCATCTAATGGAGGATGAGACAATGCCCCTCGATAAAAAGTTAGGACCTCATGCGGTGTTGCTGTTACGCGTCTCCCTGGGGATCATGTTCCTCGCCCATTCGGTGATCCTTAAGCTGATCGTCTTCACGTTGCCTGGAACCGCACAGTTTTTTACCTCTATCGGCCTGCCCGGCGCGCTGGCCTATCTCGTGTTCGCGATGGAGGTCGTGGGCGGTGTCATGCTGATCCTAGGCATACAGGCGCGGTGGGTGGCGCTGGCTCTGACGCCAATCCTTGTGGGGGCCACTTGGGTTCACATCGGCAATGGCTGGGTGTTCACGGCGCAAAACGGCGGATGGGAATACCCGCTGTACCTTGTCGTGCTGTCGGTCAGTCAGTTCCTCTTGGGGGATGGTAGCTGTGCCTTGAAGCCATCGTTTCGCCTTTCGGAGGCAGGTGTCGCCGCGGAGCGGGTTGAGGCTTAGGAGATACGCCGAACGACAATTGTCGGGGGCCAAGCAGTGGGATCGCGAGAGGTTCAACTCATAAAAACAGAGCGAGCGACCTCACGCGATACCGTGTTTGTGGTGATGTCGGCGGCGATCACGGATCCGCGGTCGGCACGCCGCAGCTTTGGCACTTGAGACGCCCTGGAAAAGGCTTATTTTTGCCGGTGCCTGCGTTGGCTTGGCCGACCTGCGACGGCTCCATCGCTAAAAGCACCCGACCGGCACCGTCCAGCAACTCCAACCGCCCATCCACACGCCGCAAGTCCCGCATTTTCCCGAGTGCAGCGAGAAATTCTTTCTCGGACGTGCCCTCCCTGGCGAAGCAGGCCATCCGCGTGGTGGCGAGCGGAGCGGCAGTCAACATCCCGTCATGCGTCCTTCGAAGCTTTCCCGTAACGCGATTGCACCCCGTCCAGCCGTGAATAGCGCCTTCGGTATCAAGTTGCAGCCATGGCTCTTCATTGGCTGCAGTCTCTCCTTGGGCGCTGTTGGCGTTTGGCTGAACGGCCATGCGCCAAGCGCCGAGAAAGGGTTCAAAAGGATCACCACCCGCAAGCGCATTTGATGCGATATTGCCGGAGAGTACGGCAACCAACGGCAGGGCGAGCATCAAGCGGCATCCATGTGAAGCGGAGCGGAGGGCAAAGAGCAGTTGCAGGCTTCGTGACGCTGCGGTGATCCATGTTGGCGGCATCAACCCTACCTTCCCCGAGTTCGTGAACCACAGGCTCTATAATTGAACAAACATTCAGCCAAAAATTTTCTTTGATCCCTTCGGCCTTTATCGCATGATGATAGATGAATGCCTGAGGCGGTGAAAGTCGCTATGGTGCCGTGTTTTCCTGTTCCAGATATGATCTCGGCGTGTTCTGGGGCCAGGAACCAGAGGAGGAATCAACGCTCAGTATGCATCAGAGAAACGCGGGCACAGCGCCGACCAGACGGGCCGAACGCAAGGAGGCGACGCGGCAACAGTTGATCGCTGCGACGATCGATTGCATAGCGGCCAGCGGTTTTGCGGAAACGACGCTTTCAAAGGTGTCCGAGCGCGCTAAGGTCTCCCGCGGCCTGGTCAACTTTCACTTCGAAAGCAAGGATCAGCTGCTGATCGAAACGCTGCGGCATCTCACTCAGGAATACCTGACCTTCTGGCGAAGGGCCGTCGAGAAACCGGAGTACAGCCCGGCCCAGCGTTTGGTGGCTTTGATCCAGGCGGATTTTCATCCTCAGGTCTGTAATCGCAAAAAAATCGCTGTTTGGTATGCCTTTTGGGGTGAGGCGAAATCGAGGCCCATTTACATGGCAATCAGCGCCAAGGCTGACGGCGCTTTCGCGCAAATGTTGGAGAGCCTTTGTACGCAGATCGTCTTGGAAGGTAAGTATGATGTTGATCCGGACCTCGCCGCCAGGGGATTGCGGTCGCTGATTGACGGACAGTGGCTAGAGCTTCTGCTGTCTCCGGCAAGTTTTGACCGCGAGCGTTCGAAGCGCTTGTGTCGCCTTTTCGCCCATCAACTCTTCCCGAAGCATATCGATCGGCCAAGTGCTGAACCCGGTGCGACCTCCACTGATGATGACAGCGACCGCTTGCAGACAGAGGGCGATGGATGAGCGATGTTGCGATGACAAAGCCCGGTCACGGAACGCCAAGCGGCCTTCGTCGGCGTTTGAGCCGTTTCTACCGAGCAAGCCAGGCGCTGCGTGGTTTGACCTTGGCTTCACCGGCCCTCTTCGTCGTCGTAACACTCCTGGCCATGCCTATCGCGCTGCTGGTCCTTTACAGCTTCTGGACTCAGAACTACGTCGATATCGATACCAATCTGACGACGGCAAACTACGAGAAGATTGCTTCCAGAACGATCTATCTGAAGGTTTTTCTGCGTTCGGTGGGAATTTCGGGACTGGTGACGCTGCTCACCGTCCTGTTAGCCTATCCGTTAGCCTACTATGTTGCCTTCGATGTGAAGCGCCGCAAGGTTATCTGGCTGATTCTCATAACCCTGCCTTTTTGGACCAGCTATTTGCTCAGGGTTTTCGCCTGGAAAATTATCCTGGGTTATGACGGGGTCATTAATTCCGGCCTCGCCTGGCTTGGTGTCATACGAGAACCGCTTGAGTTTTTGCTCTACAACCCGACGGCGGTCATCATCACTCTGGCGCACGCCTGGGCTGCCTTCGCCATCCTGCCCATCTACGTATCCCTTGAAAAGATCGACCGTTCTTACCTGGAAGCGGCAACAGACCTCGGTGATGGTCCGGTTGCCCGGTTCTGGCGCATCACCTTTCCGTTGTCGTTGCCCGGTGTGATTGCCGCCTCGATCGTTATCTTCATACCGACAGTCGGCGACTATGTGACCCCGACATTGGTGGGCGGTCCGAGCGGGTTGATGATCGCCAATCTGATTCAGACACAGTTTAGCAAGGCCAACGACTGGCCCTTGGGCGCAGCTTTGGCGGTTGCCTCGATGGTGACCGTGACCTTGATAGCCTGCGCCTTCGTATTGATTGCCAAGAAGCTGACGGAGCGCATCGGATGAGTGTCACGACTTTCGAGAAAGCAGGACGGCGTTGGCGTGGCGGTTATGCCTTTTTCTATCTGGGCTTTCTCTATGTCCCGGTGCTGTTTCTGCCGCTCTTTTCGTTGAACGACTCCATTTACATAGCCCTGCCGCTTAAGGACCTGACGTTCAAGTGGTACGCAACGCTTTGGACGAATGAACAGATGCATGCAGCGCTTGGGAACTCATTGAAGGTCGCCGTTACCGCTGCCGTGCTTTCGACGGCCCTGGCCATGTTCGCGGCCCGCGCATTCACCCGCTACAGTTTTCGAGGCCAGCGGCCGGTTCTGGGCTTGGTCATGCTGCCAATGGTCATGCCGGAGATTATCGTCGGGGTTTCACTGCTGGTGCTGTTTTCGCAGGTCGGGATCGGGCTGGGCCTGCATTCGGTGGCGGTGGGTCACACGCTCATCTGCCTGCCTTTTGCGGTTGCCGTATTGATGTCCCGGCTCGAAGGGTTCGACAAAAGCTTGGAAGAAGCCTCCCAGGACTTGGGTGAGACCGGTTGGATGACTTTCTGGCGGGTAACCTTCCCCCTGGTCATGCCCGGTATCGTCGCCAGCCTGCTTTTGACCTTCACGATATCTTTCGATGAATTCATCATAGCCTTCTTCCTTTCTTCAACCGAAGGCACCTTGCCAGTGTTCATCTGGAGCCAGCTTCGCTTCCCGAATAAGCTGCCGGGTACTCTGGCGCTAGGCGCCTTGATCCTCCTCTCCTCATTCTTTGTCGTGGCGCTTGCGGAGTGGGTGCGCCGTCGCGGCAGTGGCATCGGAGGCCAGACACCCCTATGACAAATCAAACCAGCGACATCACGCGCTTCATCGACATCCAACAAGTCACCAAGAACTTCAGTGCGGTCCGCGCCGTGGACAACGTCGACTTAACCATTCGTCGCGGCGAGTTCTTTTCGCTGTTGGGGCCGTCCGGCTGCGGCAAGACGACTTTGCTGCGCATGCTGGCAGGATTCGAAGCGCCCAGTGAAGGTGAAATCTATATCGACCAACAACCGATGTCGGCGGTTCCGCCACATCTGCGTCCCACGAATATGGTGTTTCAAAGCTACGCCATATTCCCGCATCTGAACGTGGGGCAGAACATAGCTTATGGCCTTCGCAAGTTGCGCCTGCCTGCCTCGGATGTCCAAAAGCAGGTTGAGGAGATGCTGGCGCTTATCAAGCTTCCCGGCTACGCCGAGCGGCGCGCAGACCAGCTTTCCGGTGGGCAGCGGCAGCGGGTAGCTCTGGCGCGCGCGCTGATTCGCCAGCCCAAGGTTCTGCTGCTCGATGAACCGCTCGGTGCCCTGGACAAGAAACTGCGCGAACAGATGCAGCTTGAGTTGCGAGAGTTACAGGAGCGGCTAGGCATCACCTTTGTGTTTGTAACCCACGATCAGGAAGAGGCCCTGACCATGTCGGACCGCATCGCGGTCATGCACGCGGGCAAAATCCTCCAGGTTGCCGACCCGCACGGACTCTACGAACGACCCAATTGCGCACGCGTCGCGGCGTTCATAGGCTCGATGAACTTCGCGCCGGCCGAAGTGCGCGGCCTGGAGGGCGACCGGCTGGCGGTTCAGGCCGCGGGATTCGGGGCGGTGAACGCTTCGGCCAATGGCCACGCCTGGAATGCTGGCGACAGAATCATGGTGGCCGTGCGTCCGGAGAAACTTGGTCTGACCACCGAGCGGCCCGAACGCCAGGGCCTGCATTCGGTCAACGGCAAGGTCGCCGCGGCGGCCTACCTTGGCGACCGCAGCCACTACTACGTCAAGCTTGAGGGCGTCGACAGTCCCCTGGCGGTCTCTGCGCAGAATGCCGACCGTAGCGTCGAGGGATGGCTCGAAGCCGGCGTCGATGTCTGGGTCACCTGGTCAGATAACGCATTGGTGGTCTTGCCCGCCGATCAGGACGGGTGAGCCGGAGCAGTCTCTGCCCTTGGAAAAAGGGCCCGACTAGAAGCCGGGCCCTTTCCTCTTTCGATCAGCTCTGAACAGGATCAACCGCCCAGCTTAACCGTCTCGAAGATTTCAATCATCTTCTCGCGCTTCTCCGGCACGATCTCACCCTGGAACCGAGTTCCCTTGAGGAACTTCGTCAGGTCGTCGGTTAGACCAAGCTCCTTGGCCAGATCGGATTCGGAGATCTTGTAGGATTGCGCGTTCGCGTGGCCGTAACCCCATTCATCGATCAAGACCTTGCCGACGTTCGGGTCCAGCGTGGCATTGAGGTATTCGTAGGCAAGATTCTCGTCACCTGGCCCATCGGCGTTCAGCACGAAACCGCACATCCAGGTCGAGAGGCCTTCCGTCGGGAACATGAACTTGACCGGCACCTCTTCCCAGCGCAGTGAGATGTAGCTGTCCGTCCAGGCCCAGGCCGCGAGAATTTCACCAGCGGCGATGGACTGTTGCAATGCCGTCGGGTCGCCCCAGTAGAAGCGGATATTCTTATGTAGCTCGCGCAGCACTTCGGCGCACTTCTGCATCTCGTCGTCGCTGAGATCCATGTGGCTTTCGTAGCCCAGGATACCGGCCGCGATGACGAAGGCCTCGTCAACCGAATCGAAGATCGAAACGCGGCCGCGCAAGGCTGGATCGAGCAAGAGATTGTAGCTCTGCGCTGCGTTAGGCAACTCGTCGTCTCGGTAGATGATGGTGGAATTTCCCCAATCGAAGGGCATCATCCAAATCTTGCCGTCATGCTGGATGCCCTTGGCCCCCAGCATATCCGAGGGAATCTCGTTCCAACGGGGTACGCGGCTCGTATCAATGGGCTTCAAGAGCCCGGAATCCCGCCAGCGCGCTACCGAAAGGGTGCAGGGATGAGACATGTCGACCTTGAAGCCAGCGCGCAGCTTCTGGTAGGCCTCCTCTTCCTCGGCAAAGATCGCATAGTTGGGCGGCTCGCCGTGCTTATCGACGAACTCTTGGCAGAGCGTCGGATCGTCGTAGCCGGACCATTCAAAGACCGTCAGGTTCGGTGCGGCGAAAGCGCGCCGCGCGGTTGGCGATGTCGCGACCAGCGTCGCTCCGGCAGCGGCCATGACCTTGCCGAATTCGCGCCGGTTCAAGCCCGCCTTCATCAGCGCCTGTTGGATGTTTCTCCGTTTCATCGAAGCCTCCTTCCCTTGCCGCCTATGTGTTGGGTTTGCTGATCTGCTGCTCTTGCCTTTTGTCGGCGGCCCATGATGGCAAAAGCTTCCCATAAAGTTGTTTCGTTGTCCAATCGTTCAGTGAAAGGGACGCAATTGGCAGCGCCCGTCGGCTCTTCGTCCTTACCCAACTAGCGCACCCGCACCCCGCTTTGCCAACTGTCCGGCGATAATGATGCGCTGGATTTCACTTGTGCCTTCCCAGATGCGATCGACCCGCAATTCACGGTAAAACCGCTCGGCGACGTTCTCGCGCATGTAGCCGCGACCGCCGAATATCTGTACAGCCCTGTCGGCGACCCGGTTTGCCATTTCCGAAGCATAGAGCTTGGCCATCGAGCATTGCGCGTGCAGCAACTTCACGTCTTCTCCTGCGTCATGGGCCTCTGCCAGACGATAGGTCATGAGGCGCGCCGCCCAAAGCTCCGTTACGCTGTCCGCCAGCATGGCCTGGATCAACTGATTTTCGATGACCGGCCGACCGAACGCCTTTCGCTCTTTGGCAAAGCTGCTGGCCTCGTCGATCAGGCGCTCGGCAGCGCCGCAGCAGCGAGCGGCGATCATGAGACGCTCGTAGCGGAACCAGTCATGCGTGAAGTTCATGCCCTGGCCTTCCCGCCCAATCAGATTCTCGGCGGGTACCTTCACCGAATTGAAGGCGACCACCGGATGATGGTGGCTATAGGTGTGGCTGTAGGCCGGCGTGCGCAGCACATCGACGCCCTGTGAGTCCTTGTCGATGAAAAACAATGCGTGGGCGCCATCGTTTGGTCCGCCGTCGATCTTGGCCTGCACAATCAGATGGTCGGCGTGATTGAAACTTGTTACGTGCCACTTCTCGCCGTCGATAAAATAGCCGCCGCTGCTCGGTCGCGCCGTTGTACGTATAGCGTCGACATCCGACCCTGCTTCGGCCTCGGTAATCGCATAGCATTCGCTACGGTCGCCGCGGATTGTCGGCTCCACCCAGGTTTTCATCTGCTTGGGGGTCGCGGCCTCAACGATACAGCGGGCGGGCGTGGTGACGATCCATCCCAGGCCGTTGGTCACACGCCCAATCTGCTCGGATACCACTGCCTGTTCGAGGAAGCTCAGCCCGCCGCCGCCCAGATCGCGCGGAATGTTCATTGCCCGCAAGCCGAGATCGCTGACTTGCCGTTCCAACCGGGCCTGGACGCCGGGCGGAAACTCACCTTCGTGCATCTCCGCATAGATTTCGTGCGGGATCAGCTCCTGATCCACGAACGTGCGAACGCTCTTCTGTTGCTTTCGGACCGATGCGGGCAAGGGGTATGCCAAGGGCCTTGTCTCCTCAATAATCCACATTTGAATATTATGAGCAAATTACGATTAGCACAATGAAATAACTACATTTTAACAAAAGTCATTGAATGAAGGGTCAATCAGCGACTGGACAGTATGGGTGAGTTGCCCTACAAATGGTGGGATGTCGGAGCCACGGGGGTGCGGTGCTGTTAAGGTGCCGTCCCCTAGTCTGAGGGACGTCGCGCATGAAGCAATGGGACGCCATCGTCGTTGGGGCCGGTCACAATGGTCTTACGGCTGCGGCTTATCTGGCGCGTGCCGGATTGTCGGTTCTAGTGCTTGAACGCCGGGATATTGTCGGCGGCGCAGCGGTTAGTGAGGAACGCCACGAAGGATTCCTCTATTCATCCTGCTCTTATGTTTGCAGCCTTCTACGGGCAGAGATCATGCGCGATCTTGAGCTTTCGCGTTTCGGCTTGCGTATCATTCCCTATGAAAACTCAACAACACTCGGCCGGGATGGCCGCTATGTCGGTTTCTATGCGGACCACGACCGCACGCGGCGCTCCCTGGCACGACTTTCGCCGCGCGACGCGGAGGCATACGAAACCTTTAACCGGGATATTTACCGACAGTGCCGCCTGATCCGCCCTTTGCTGCTGAAGACACCGCCCGACCCGACGTCCATGAAGCCGCGCGATCTCAGGAGACTGCTTGATCTAGGCAGGGCGTTTGGGCAGCTGGGCGAAGATGGCATCTACCAAGCCATGCAATTCTGGACCATGAGTTGCGGCGATTTTTTGGACCGCTACTTCGAGTCCGATCTGCTGAAGGGGAGCCTGGCCGGAAACTCCATCATCGGTACCGCGCTCGGCCCCTATTCGCCCGGCAGTGCCTATGTGTTGCTGCACCACGTGATGGGAGAGTTGGACGGCCATGTTGGGGCCTGGGGCTTTGCGGTCGGTGGAATGGGCGCCATCAGCCAGGCGCTCGCCGCCGCCGCCGGGAGTCACGGCGCGGAGATCCGGACAGGAGCGGAAGTCGATCAATTCTTGATCCGTGACGGCGAGGTTCAAGGCGTGGTCCTTGCCAATGGTGAGGAGATTCGCGCGCGCCACGTTGTCTCAAATCTCGACTTCAAGCGAACCTTCCTGAAGTTGGTGCCTGAAAAGGAGTTGGCACCCGATTTCCTGGAGGGCGTTCGTAACTTCAAGATAAGGGGTTCCAGCGGCAAGCTGAACATAGCGCTCGACCGGCTGCCCGACTTTCCGGCGCTGCGCGACGAACCGACCCTCAAGCGCGGTGGCATCATGATCAGCGAGTCCATGGAGTACATGGAACGCGGATACGACGACTGGAAGCGCGGCGCCTGGTCGAAGAAGCCCTTCCTCGATATCGTTTTGCCTTCCACGCTCGATCCGACCATGGCGCCTCCCGATCAACATTATATGAGCGTCTTCGTGCAGTACGTTCCGGCCAAGCTTGCCGATGGCGACTGGACGCCGGAAAAGCGCGATGCTTTTGGCGAGACGGTGCTGTCCACGATCGAGGCCCATTGTCCCGGCATTCGGGAAAGCATTCTCGATTGTTGGGTGCGCACGCCCTGGGATCTGGAGAATGAGGTCGGCTTGACCGAAGGTAACATCTTTCAGGGCGAACTGACGCTTGACCAACTGCTCTTTAACCGGCCGCTGCCGGGTTATGCGCAATACCGAGGGCCGCTGCGCGGTCTTTATATGTGCGGCTCCAGTACGCACCCGGGCGGCGGTGTCATGGGCGCGCCGGGCGCCAATGCCGCGAGGGAAGTCCTGGTCGATATTGGCCGGAGGGTCGTCTGATGGCGCAATACGACGCAATAATCATCGGTGGCGGCATCAACGGGCTCGTGACCACGGGATTGCTTCAGAAGGCTGGCCTGTCAACGCTTTTGCTGGAGGCGGGCGGTGGTTTTGGCGGGTTAGCCGCACAGGTTGATGCGGAAGGACAACCGCAGGCGCCCAGCCTGGCGCAGAGCGGTATGATTTCGCCCTCGGTTTTCCGGAGTCTGAATCTAAGCAGCCAGGGCCTGAGCGTTCAGCCTGAACGGCTGGATCAGGAATTTCATCATCCAGGCTATGACAGCTTCAGGCTCTTTGCCGGGGACGCGGACCAGCAGCAGGCTGTCATGAGTCGGTTCAGCCCCAGGGACGCGGACAGGTTGCCGGTCTTCAGAGCGCGGCTTACGCGCTTGGCGTCGGCTCTGAAACCCTTTCTGGAGCGGACGCCGCCGCGCTTGGCCGAAATGGTGCTCGCGGATCGCCTGGAGCTTTTGCGCTTGGGGGTTTCCCTGAAGCGCCTTGGCCGGGCCGATCTTCGCGATTTTCTGCGGATCATAGCCATGAATGAGGCAGACTTGCTCGAAGAAGTCTTTGAATCAGAGGCCGCGCAAAGCCTGTTCGCCTTCGATGGCGTCTTGGGAAATCTCTTCGGTCCCCGTTCACCCAACACGGTCTTCACGCTCCTTTACCGTTGGGCGACGGCCTTTGATGGCGCAAGCGGTTCGCCTGTGCGGCCGCTTGGCGGCGCACACGCCTTGGTTGGCGCGCTGGTGCGCCAGGCGCGCAGCTTGGGAGCCGTTCTGAGGTCCGAAGCCGAAGTCGAGCGCGTGTTGCTTGTCGATGATCGTGCTGCCGCGGTTCGTCTGACAAGTGGCGAAGAAGTCGGCGCGCCGCTGATCCTATCGAGCCTGCACCCCGGCCGCTCCTGCCTAGATCTTTTGGGTGTCGAGCATATGGACGCCGATTGGGTCCGCAATCTGCAGCACGCCCGCGGGCGTGGGGTCAATGCGGCGTTGACTCTTTCGCTTGCCGGCCTGCCCGAGACCGAGGGAAGCGCTGCTGGATGGCTGCGCCGCCGCTTTGTGTTTGCCGGCGGTATCCGAGCACTGGAGGCGGCTCACGACAGCGCAAAGTATGGCGAGCTGCCTGATGATCCGCCTTTCGAAGCGAGCGTATCCACAGGCGAGAAACCCGGGACGTTCCGCATGCAGGTGACGGCGCAGTACTGCCCGGAGAACCTCAAGGTATCCAGTTGGCAGCAAGAGGGAGAGAAACTTCAGAGATCGATCCTCCGGCGCCTGGAGGAGGCCTATCCAGGCTTCAATGCCTGTGTCGAAGGCGTCAGGATGCAGACCCCGTCGGATTTGGCTGCGTCCTACGGTTTACCCGGCGGTCACTGGCATCATCTCGAACTGGGGCTCGATCAGATCTATCTTCTGCGACCCCTGCCCGGTTGGGGTCAGTACAGCACGCCAGTCGAAGGGTTTTTTCTCTGCGGGGCCGGTTGCCATCCAGGCGGCGGATTGCAAGGCGCCGCTGGCGCCAACGCAGCCCATCGGGCGCTACTGCACCACAAGGCCCGGAACAAGACACTACGCGCAAAAGGAGGTTGATGTGGAACCGCCAGTTCTCAAGCGGACACCCTTCCACGCGCGTATCGCGCCACTCAATCTCCTCAATGCCTGGGAACCCTGGCAAGGCTGGACGACGGCCAGCGTGCTCTATTCGGAGCAGGACGAGTATTTTGGTATCCGGACCGGCGCCTCGCTCTATGACGTATCACCGATGATCAAGTATCGGCTGACCGGACGTGATGCGGCCCGGGTCGTTGATCGCATCATGACGCGTGACATATCCAAGCTGATGCCGGGTCGGGCGGCATACAGTCCTTGGTGCGACGGCAAGGGCCGGGTGATCGAGGAAGGTACGATTTTCCGCCTGGGAGAAAATGATTTCCGGATCAATTGCGCCGAACATCTGCTGACATGGTTCGAGGCGTCGGCTTGGGGTTTTGACTGTCAGGTGCGCGACGAAAGCGACGAGATCGCGGGATTGGCCCTGCAAGGGCCTCTTTCGCGCGCGCTCTTGCAAGACCTGGGTTTGGAAGGCGCCGCAAGTCTTCCTTACCTCGGGTTAGAGCGCTTCGACTTTGGCAGCCATGGAATCTTGGTCAGCCGGACCGGGTTTACCGGAGATTTGGGATATGAACTCTGGGTGGCGCCGGAAGATGCCCTCGCCCTTTGGGATCGCATCATGGAGATGAGGCACCGCCGCTACATTCGGGTTATAGGCGCAAGGGCCTTGAATACGGCCCGTATCGAAGCTGGCCATATTCAGGTTCGTGCGGAGTACGTACCCGCACATCTTGCTGTACGTGAGTCGCAGATGCGCAGCCCCTATGGGCTGGGTTTGGGTTGGGCGGTGCACCTGGAAAAACCGCATTTCAACGGCCGTCGTGCGCTGATCAAGGAACGGGCAAAGGGCGGTCCACCCAAACGCTTGGTTGGGATCGATATCCAGGGCCGCAAACCCGCAGACGGCGCTTACTTGTATGATGGGAAAAGAGAAGTCGGTCAGGTTACCTCCGCCACCTGGTCGCCGGTTCTCAAACGCAACATCGCGTTGGCAACGGTCGATGCCGCTTTTGCAACCCCGGGCACGATGTTGAGCGCTGAGATTTACTACGTGAAAGAGATTACCCAGGCGAAGGTGGAAGCATCGGTAAGGGTCGTGGATCACAGATTCTATCAGCCGGATCACCGACGGCTTTGATTGGGCGTGTTTGGAGGTCGTCTTTGCAACGTAAGTCTTAAGTCAGGAACACCATGACCCGCGACCCTCGTTACGATGTGCTTTTTGAGCCGGTTCGGATCGGGCCCTTGACGGCGCGCAATCGCTTCTACCAAGTGCCACACTGTTCAGGTATGGGAAGGGCTTGGCCTCAAGCATTGGCAGCTATGCGGGCCATGAAGGCCGCGGGCGGCTGGGCCGTGGTGAATACCGAATACTGTTCCATCCATCCCTCATCGGACGACACGCCCTACCCTTACGCCAGTCTTTGGGATGCGGGCGATGTGCGGGCCAATGCGCGGATGACCGAGGCCGTTCATGATCAAGGAGCGCTGGCCGGCGTAGAGCTGTGGCATGGCGGAAACTATGTGGGGAATCTCGCAAGCCGCGAGCCGCCTATCGATATTATGAGTCTGCCTTCCCGTACCGATCCGGTGCAGAGCCGGGTTCTTTACAAGGACGATATACGCGCTCTGCGGCGCTGGCACAGCGACGCCGCCAAACGCGCCGTCGAGGCTGGATTCGACCTTGTTTACGTCTATGCGACCCACGCCTACTTGCTTGATCACTTTCTTTCACCGGTGAGCAATCAAAGAACGGATGAGTACGGGGGCTCCCTGGAGAACCGCGTGCGCATCCTCCGCGAATTGCTCATTGAAACCCGTGAGGCCATCGGCCCGGACCGTGCCTTGGCGGTGCGCTTCACGGCGGCGAATCTGGGAGGAAAAGGCGCCCCGACCGAAGAGCTGCGCGAGATGCTGTCGATCCTTGGGCCACTAGCAGATATCTGGGATTTGGTGGTGGATGACTACACGCTGGAGATGGGTAGCTCCCGGTTCGTCGAGGAAGGTGCGCAAGAATCATACTTGGCGGGCCTGCGTCAGTTGCTCGGCAAGCCCGTGGTCGGCGTGGGTCGCTTCACCTCGCCGGACACCATGGTCGGCATGGTAAAACGCGGCGTCCTGGATTTCATCGGCGCGGCGCGCCCCTCGATCGCCGACCCTTTCTTGCCGCGCAAGATCGAGGAAGGTCGGTTAGAGGAGATTCGCGAGTGTATTGGCTGCAACATCTGTTATGCCTCGAACTCGCGCGGCAACCCCATTCGGTGCACGCAGAATCCGACGATGGGCGAAGAGTGGCGAAGTGGCTGGCACCCTGAACAGATTGAACCCGCCGGCTCCAAGGATTCCATTCTGGTCGTCGGGGCGGGGCCCGCCGGGCTGGAGGCCGCCGTCGCCTTGGCGCGTCGCGGTTATGCGGTGACCTTGGCCGAAGCTTCCGACACCCTTGGCGGGCGGGTTACCCGCGAAAGCCGCTTGCCGGGCCTCGCGGCCTGGGGACGGGTACGCGATCATCGTTTGGAACTGATGAAGGGGCTGCCGAACCTGCAAGTCTATCCGGCGAGCCGCATGAGTGCGGCGGATGTGCTTGGATTTGGCGCGCCGGTGGTGGCACTGGCCACGGGGGCGGCGTGGCGACGTGACGGCATCGGCCGACTGCACCGTGCGCCGCAGCCTGGGTTCGACTCGGCGGCCGTTTTGACGCCGGACGACCTGATGTCACCTGAGGTCCCCGACCTGCCACCCGGTCCTGTCGTCATCTATGACGATGACCGCTATTACATGGCGGCGGTGTTGGCCGAGAAGCTCGCTCTTGGAGGGCGGGCGGTAACGCTTGTGACAACGGGTGGGACGGCTGCCGCCTGGGCCTATTTCACCGAGGAGCTGGATCGGACCAACGCGCGTTTGTTATCGCTAGGCGTGACGCTTCGCACCAGCAGCGCCGTTGTGTCCTTCGATGGCGCGGGTGCGGAGGTGTCTTGTCTCTTCTCCGATCGTCGAGAAGTATTGGCCGCTGTCGGGCTTGTGACGGTAACGGCACGCAGCCCGGAGGATTTACTCTATCGGCAGCTTATCCAGAACCCGGCGGCGTTGCGGGACTCGGGGATCAGGTTGCTGCAGCGGGTCGGTGATTGTCTGGCGCCGGCGCTGATCGCCCATGCGGTACATGCGGGGCATAGGTTCGCCCGGGAACTCGATGCATCCAAGCCCTGGGACGCCGCAAGACGTGAGCTAGCCGCCCCATGAAACGGGTGGAAATCGGATCAAAGGGAGAAAACCATGAGTGGTCAGCATGAGGAAGAGTACAGCGATAGCCTGATCGATTTCCTGGAGGTGGTTTGGGGCGAAGGCTACCTCTCTCCGGGCGGTGGCGAGGAGGTCTCGCGGATTCTGGAAGGCCTGTCTCTTGCTGGTCGGCGTGTGCTGGATATCGGATGCGGTTCGGGAGGAATCGCGATGGAGTTGGTAACTCGCTATGCGGCGGGGGCTGTCGTCGGGATTGATGTGGAAGCCGGCGTTCTCAAACGCGCAGAGACACGCATTGCCGCCGCTGGCCTTGCCGACCGCATCACATTGCGCAAGGTGGCGCCTGGACCGCTCCCATTCAAAGAGACGGCTTTCGATATCGTTTTCAGCAAAGACTCGATGATCCATATACCAGACAAGGAGGCCCTTTTTGCCGACGTCTTCCGGGTCCTCAAGCCCGGCGGTTGGTTTGTTGCCAGCGACTGGCTCATCAGTCACGACGGCGAACCATCGGACGACATGAAAGCCTACGTAGCACTGGAGGGCTTGAGTTTTGGCATGGCCTCTCCGCAGCGCTATGCCAAAGCGCTCGAAAGCGCCGGGTTTGTCGAGGTTGCGCTCAGCAATCGGAATGCCTGGTACCGATCGGTGGCGGAGCGCGAGCTATCCGCCATCGCCGGGGAGCTTTACGGACCGGCCTGCGAGGCGGCGGGCCGGGAAACGGTCGATCACAACATTCGAACCTGGGAATCGATGCTGAAAGTCCTGCGCAGCGGCGAACATTGCCCGCACCACCTGCGCGCTAGGAAACCAGCCTAGCCAGGGACGGAGAACCAGCCATTCAGTCCTGATAGTGCTCGCGGTCCAGCTTTGCAAGTTCGCCGGGGGCCGGAGGCTCCGGCAATCGGGAACCAGGAACGGCTTCATGTATCAAGTCATGGAAATGCCGAACCGAGGTTTCGTATTCCGACAGGGGGCCGAGTTCGTATCCGTGACTTCCCAAGCCTTGCTGCACGCGGTGACAAAGCTGAAAATCCTCCGCGGCGACCTGACCGTTTATTCGGCCATTGAGGTAACGAAGCGCGCGCATCTCCCGGCGGCTATCGGCGTGGCCGTAAACCAAGGTTCGGACTTTCGAACGCTTCGGGCCGAGCGGAAGGATCTGGAAGAAATCCACACAGTCCGGATAGACGTCGATTCCGAGATTGGGCGGCATGGAAAAGAACATCCAACGTTTGGCGCGCTCGCCGGACAGGTGTGACAAGGCTTTGCCTGATAGCGCCTGATAGTGACGTTCGCTCCAGTTGGATGAGGGCCGATCTTTCATCCGCGATATCGAATAGGCCACACCGTGGGCGTTCGCTTCGCCCAACAGGTCATTGTCCAGCATACGGTGATATCCGGGGTGGCCAATTGGAATGTGGTAGTTTTCAAGATTGTTGTCGATTGCGACCTTCCAGTTGACCTCCCAAATATCTTCCCAGCTTTCCTCCAGCCGTTCCATGCTGGGAATGTCGTAGGGCGCCAGCAATTTGGCGAAGTCACCCCATATGTCGGCGACGCTGGGCCCACCTTCGGGATCATCGGCGGCGGCGACACGCACGAAGATGAAGCCGTGCAGTACCTCAAGGTCGACCTGACGCAAGCCGTGATCTTCTTTCACAAGCCCAGGGAAGCTGGCCTCGGACGGCACTGCCGCGAGGCGGCCGTCGAGGCGATAGTTCCAGCCATGATAAGGGCAGATGATCCGCTTTTTGCAGCGGCCTTCTCCCTCCAGCAGCTTGGAGGCGCGGTGCCGGCAAACGTTCTGGAACGCACGCAAGGCGCCGGTCTCATCGCGTACGATCAGAATGCTGTCGCGCATTAGTTGCAGGGTGAAATAGCTGCCGGGGGCGGCCACGTCGGAAACGTGACAGGCAATCTGCCAGGACGGTAGGAGCACGCGCTGGTACTCAAGCTCCAGCATCTCGGCGTTGCCATAGGTCCAGGCAGGCAGCCCGGCCCTCAGCGGCGTATCGTTTTCCGCTTCCGGCTTAAGCTCCTCATCGTATGACATAGCGCCCTCAAACGTTTGTAAGGTTTATGATTAAATGAAGTTTATTGAACAAACGTATAGCGAAATTATGTGATTTTGTCAAGTGAAGTGCCGACTTCCATCTGTCGTCGAATGATACGACAGGAATAGACTGACGCAATGATTCGGGAATGGGAAGGATTGAATCGATGTTGCTCAAGGGAGGCTGCCTTTGCGGCGATCTGCGCTACAGCATTGAAACTGCGGGAGGGGTCGCGGATTACTGTCACTGTGTTTACTGCCGACGAGCAAGTGGGGCGCCAGTGGTTGCCTGGCTGCAGGTTCCGCCCGCGCAATTCACACTGCTTTCTGGCAATGTACGGCACTTCACCGCAGCGCCAGGAAGTCACCGTCACTTCTGCGCAAGGTGCGGCGCTCAGGTCTATATGTCGGACGACGAGGGTCGGTCGATCGGCATCGCCATTGCCGGTTTGGATGATCCGGAGCAGGTGTCGCCCTCGGCCCACGGGTTTGCGGCGCGGAAACTGAATTGGTTGACATTAGTGGACGACTTGCCGCGGTACCCTGGCCCACCGCCGCATGACGAATAGCCGAGAGACAGACCTGAAAATTTGGAACTCCGCTAAATCCGGTCGACCTCACAATCAAACAGGCCTGGCCGGCATTGTATTGCGGGGCCAAGTGCGACTCATCCGGACAGTGTAAAGCCAAACACAATGGTTCTATTTTACAACGACAAAAAACGTATTGATTAGAACCAAATTATATGCATAGTACTAACCGACGAGACAACGAGACGGCACACGGGGGACGACCAAGACGGAATTAAAAACTGAGAATGCCGTGCCAACTTCCGATGTTTGGGCAAAACAGAAAAGTCGCCGTAATCCATACATTGGTAGGTTGGGCCTTGGGGGGTCAGGTGGCATATCTCGTGAGAAGATCGGTCAACGATCCTGATGTATGCTCGACGTTCAAGCCCTGGCTTCTCGGCCGGGGCTTTTTTTACGCTCTCGTCGCGATCAGCTTTCGGATCACCTGTTCAAGTTCCTTAAGGTAAGTTGTGATTTTTTCTGCCGGTACCGCTGTGTACCCAAGAACCAATCCCTGCTTTCTACGTGCTTCCAGGTAGTGTTTGGAAACCGCGGTTACGGTAATTCCGGCGGAAGCGCAGGCTTTTTCGATCTCGCCATCGCTGACTTTGGCGGCAACCCCATTTGTCAGGTAACAGCAAATCTCGCTACCGGGCTGACTGGGTACCGGCTCGAGCAGGTCGTCGAGGTGCTGCCCCAACCCCTCAACCATCGCCGTATGTCGTTCGGCGAGATGAGTCCGCACGCGCCGGAGGTGTGCTGCGAAATGGCCTTGATCGAGGAAGCGCGAGAACGCCGGCTGAATCAGTGTCGATATCGAGTAGTCAGCCCCGGCGCGCGCGCGCTCGAAAGAGTCTACGAGATCCTCCGGTACAACGACGTAGCCCATTTTTATATCCGGCAGGCAGGTCCTCGAGAAACTCCCGATGCGCAGGACCCGGTCGTAGCCACCCCGACTCCTAGTATCCAGACGCAGCAGAGAATCGTCCGGTTGGTGGCCCGATCCGCGCACTTCGGGTATTCCGTCCTCGATGATCCAAGCGCCGGTCTCGGCGGCCCAGCCCAAAAGCTTGAGCTTCCGGCTCAATGAAAGATTGACGCCAAGCGGAAAGTGATTGGAAGGGTTTACCACCGCGAGGCGGGCATCTGGCGCCAACCCTATGCCGTGCTCGACCATCAAACCTTCATCGTCAACCGGCACCGGGACCATGACCATATCCGCGGCCAGCAGCGGCTCTCGCAGATGCCGTGGCCCAGGGTCCTCAACCCAGATGCTGTCGCCGGGATCCGCAAGCATACGGGCTATGAGATCGACGGCCTGAACGGACAGGCCGGTCATTATGATCTGCTGAGGCAAGCGTCGAATGCCTTGGGTCTTATGGAGGTGGTCTGCGATGGCCTCGCGAAGCGGCCAGTATCCACTTGGGCTAGTACTCTCTAGGAGCGCACCGCCGAGTTCCTGCTGTGTGCTCATCACAAGACGTGCCCAGACATCGAAAGGGAAAAGGGAGCCATCCGCCAAACCCGGGATGAATGCAGGTTTGCGCGGGCCTTTGAACGGCGGCGTGAAGCGAGACAAACGCTCTCCTCGGTCGGAAAGGAAACGCTTGCGCTGCGAATGCTTCGGAGCTTGATCTCGCCGCATCTCCAACACGGACGTCGGCAAAACCTTGGACACATAGGTGCCAGACCCAACACGGCTTTCAATGAATCCGGCTTCTATGAGGAGTTGGAAAGCGCCAATCACCGTATTTCGTGAACATTGCAGATCGTCGGCGAGATTGCGGGTAGGCGGCAGCTTCGTTCCAGGTGCGAGATTGCCTTGTAAAATAAGGTCACGCAGACTGTTGCTGAGGATTTGGTAGTGCGGCAGTTCTTCGTCATGGCGAAGGGCATCGCGCAGGTCCTCAATCCAAATCCATGCTCCACTCATTCTATGTTTCTCATTCCTGCCGCGGTCATTCACCCAAGTAGGGCCGATCAATGGGCACCATTAAATTGGACCCACAACTTATAATACATAGAGTGAGGCCTTGTAACCAATTTTACAGGGTTGATTGAAGCCTTTGGTTGTCGGCTCAATCGTGCAAGCAAGCGTCCAATCGGTCCCGCTCGACAATGGCCATCCGCTGTCGGTAGGTCGCGGCGCGATTGAGCACGTTCTTGCTGGGGTTGCTGGCCGACCAGTTGAGCGGCGACGGCAGGACCGCGGCGAGTTGGGCAGCCTGCTGGCGGCTCAGGTCGGCGGCGCTACGGGAAAAGTGATGGCGTGCCGCCGCCTCAGCACCATAAATTCCCGGCCCCCATTCCGCGTTGTTCAGGTACAACTCCAGGATACGGGATTTGCTCCAGGCCGCTTCGACCAGGAGTGTGAAGTAAGCCTCAAGTCCCTTGCGCAACCAGCTTCGACCGGGCCAAAGGTACAGGTTCTTGGCGGTCTGCATCGTAAGCGTGCTAGCACCCTTCAGGCGCCCGCCGGATTGATTGTTATCCCAGGCCCTTTCTATTGCCTGCCAATCGAATCCGCTGTGCAGACAAAATCGGCTGTCTTCTGCGCCGATCACGGCCCGAACCAGGTGTGGTGATATCTGGCTAAGCGCTACCCTGTCACGATGGGGCGGATGGCCCTCGACCCAGCGGATCACCATCAAGGGTGTGCCGGGCGGATCGACAATGCGATAAAGCCCTACCCAGAGCAGCGAGACGACGAAACAAAGAAGGGCGCCACGAAGCAGGAATCGTGCGGAGCGTTTGAAGAGTCGCTTCATGGTTCGGAGTTATCGCCTATAGCCGTCATTGGGCAAGCATAGGCAGGCGCGCGCGTTAAAGAAAGAACGCCGACCCGCGGTTCTCGCGGATCGGCGCTCAAAACAAAACCGTTGCCTCGTTACACCCTGAGATCAGGCTGCGAGCTTTTCGAGATTCTCCAGCAGATTCTCCGGTGAGGACTCGCCGTACGGATCGGTCTCACAGTTGTCGGAGAAGCCAGGCTCTTCGTACCAGGATTCGATCTTGCCGTCGTTGACAATGGCCGCATAACGCCAGGAGCGCATGCCGAAGCCCAAGTTGTCCTTGCAAACCAACATCCCCATCTTGCGGGTGAACTCGCCCGAGCCGTCGGGAATCAGCTTCACGTTCGTCAGTCCCTGCTGCTTACCCCACGCGTTCATCACGAAGGCATCGTTGACAGAGATACAATAAATATCCTCAATCCCCTTCTCCTTGAAGGTCTCGGCCAGCTTTTCGAAGTTGGGAAGCTGGTACGTCGAGCAAGTCGGCGTGAAGGCGCCAGGCAGCGAGAACATCACGACGCGCTTGCCTTTGAAGAAATCGTCGCTGGTTACGTCCTGCCAGCGGTAGGGGTTCGGGCCTTCAATAGACTCGTCGCGGACACGGGTCTTGAAGGTTACCTGGGGAACGGTGCGGCCAATCATTTGCGTCTTCTCCTTGCTATGTCAGACAGTCGATGCAGTGCAGCATGCGAATTAGAATGATTATGAAATAGTGGTTTCAAGATTGAATTTCAACAGAAAATGATTTCAAATTTTGGAGAATCGCAGCAGGAAAGTTGCGCTGCGTCAAAGAATCGTTGTTAGGGGGCCGGAACGCCAGGGTTCCCGGCTATCCGGCGAGCCCAGCAAAATCGACGAGAGGACGCCGGGTTTCAATACTGTTTGCCAGAACGTCCTCAAGCGCCAGGGCGATTTCCAGCAGGCGTTGGTCACCATGTCGCTTCCCAATCAACTGCAATCCGAAGGGAAGGCCTTGGGAGTCATGGCCGCAGGGCAGGGATATCACCGGGTGAGCGGTCATGGTTATACCGAAGGCCAATCCAAGCCATGACACGTAGTTCTGCAAGGTCTGCCCATCGATCTCTGTCGGCGCGTTCTGGGTCTTGTCGAAGGGCTGAACGGCGGCGACAGGGGTAATCAACAGGTCACAATCGTCCATGAAGCGAATGAAGCGCCGGTAGTGATCGCTATGGGCCGCTTCCGCCCGTGCAATCTGCTCGGCGTCGAAGGTCAGCCCCAGTTCGACATTCGAGGTGACATTCGGCCCCACCTTGGCTGCATGGTTCCGAACGCGATCCAGGTGAGCGGCAATGAATCGAACGGCACGCAATACCTGAAATGTTTCGTCGGCTCCCTGCATGGGAGGGTCGCGTTCCTCCAGGCTCGCGAAACACCCCTCCAATGCCGCGATCCTGGTTCCGAACAAGGCTCGGACATTGTTGGAGACCGGGGCAAAACCGAGATCCGTGCTGAATCGAACCTTCAGCCCGCGCAGGTTCGCAGGCTTCAGTTCTGCGATTCCGGTTCCACTGTCGGCAGGGCGGCTGAAGGGATCGAGATGGTTGTTGCCGGCAATCGCTTGGAGGAAAAGGTGCAAATCCCGGACGTTGCGCGCCATCGGCCCCTCGACCGCCAAGGGTGAAAATGCAAGCACGCTATCTGTGGTTGGGACCAAACCCGGCGTCGGCCGCATGCCGACCACGCCGCAAAACGCGGCAGGCGTGCGCAGGGAACCAGCCAGGTCTGATCCGCTCGCCAAGGGCACCATCGATGCAGCGAGAGCTACGGCCGAGCCGCCGGAAGAGCCGCCGCAGGTCAAGGAGGTGTTGAAGGGATTGCCGGTCGCGCCGAACACGCGATTCCAGGTGTTTGCACCTGCGCCAAACTCCGGAGTATTGGTTTTTACCGCGATAATCCCACCGTTCGCACGGATGCTTGTGACGAGCGTATCGTCGCGGACCGGAATATGGTCAGCGAACAGCTCGGAACCCCAAGTCGTGCGCAGGCCTTTGGTTTCGTTCAGGTCCTTTATGCCAATCGGGAGGCCGTGGAGAGGGCCCAGAGGATCGCCGCGCACCACCTTTGCTTCCGCCTCCTTGGCAGCCTTGCGGCCAGCGTCCTCGTCGAGCGTAACAACGGCGTTAAGTGCGGTGTTGGTGGTCTTGATCCTTGCTACGCAAGCGTTCCATAAATCGACAGGTGAGATCGCCTTCTTGGCAATGCTCGTTTGCAGCTCAAGGGCGGTGAGGTCGCAAAGGTCCGACATGATTTGGCGTAGGCTCCAGCCAGAGTTTTATTCCCAACCATAGATAACTCCGAGGGTTTGCCGCAAGCGATGCCCTTGTCACCGACCCCCAAAAGGCGCGAGACTCTTACCGGTAGAAGAAAGGACAGGCAGATGAGTCGGGCATTCGTGAAGGAAGACGATGGATCGCAGGGTGAGCAACTCCCCGATCTACCGCAAAGCCCTCATCCGAATTACGTGACGGCATCCGGGCTGCGCAAGCTGCAGGCTGCTCTTGATCAGGCGGCGGACGAACTGGCCGCATTGCGCGCTCGCAAAGATGAGATCGATAGCCAAATACTGCTGGCCACAACCGAGCGCCGCCTGCATTACCTCGAAGAGAGAATCAAACGTGCCATCAGAATCGATCATGCGGACCAAACGGATGATGAGATTGCTTTTGGTGCATTGGTGACCGTTGCCGACGACCAGGGCCAAGAGCATGCCTATCGCATCGTCGGCGAGGACGAAGCCGATCCGGAAGCCGGCCTTATTTCCTATGTGTCTCCTCTCGCCCAGGCGCTGTTAGGCGCTGGCGCCGGTGATCTTGTGATCTGGAAGAAGCCCAGCGGGGATGTTGAACTGGAGGTTCTGTCGTTCGTCTATCCTGCCGATTAGCGGGGTGTGGCGGCTATCCGCCTGCCATTTTGCCGAACAAGAAAACTTCACTGTCCGGCGGGATCGCCTGATACCAGGCGTCCCGGTAAAGCTGCCCGTCTATGGAAACCGCGACGCCGCGCTCCAAAACGGGCAGTAAGGCCGGATCGGCTTCTCCCAGGCGATCGAGCAACTGACGGATGTTGGTGGCCTCAAGCGCGAATTCGCTGCGCCCGCCCGCGGCTGCTTTCAGACTTCCTTGCAGCACCACCTTGATCATCTCAACCGGTCCTTTTGCGTCGCTGGTCCAAGCGCGCGCTTACCGCTCCTCCAAGGCTACGAGGATGCGAGGCGGCGACATTGGTAACTCCGTCAGACGCACGCCCGCTGCTGCGGAGACGGCATTCGCAACCGCAGCCAACGGCGGCACAATACTTGTTTCGCCGACCCCACGGACGCCGTAAGGATGGCCGGGGTTCGGCACTTCCACGATCACGGTATCTATCATGGGCAGGTCCGAGGCCACCGGGATGCGATAATCCAGGAACCCTGCGTTTTGAAGCACGCCGTCCTCGCCGTAGATGTAGCATTCGTTCAGAACCCAGCCGATACCCTGTACGGCGCCGCCCTGGAATTGGCCCTCCACGTAGGCGCGGTGAACGGCCTTTCCAGCATCTTGAACCACGGTGTAGCGTGTGATCTGGGTGCGTCCGGTTTCCGGATCGACCTCGGCGTCGACGATGTGCGTGGCGAAGCTGGGTCCTGCAGTCTCGATGTTAACCTCATGGTGCCCGGCGATCGGGCCGCCGGTGTTCCCGGCAACCTTGGCGATATCCGCCAGGGATAACGGCTCGAACTCACCCGCATTCGCTCCGGCGGGCTTGGCATAACCCTCTTCCCAGATGACGGCGTCGGCGGGAATGCCCCACATCTTTGCCGCCCTTTCACAGAGCACCTTGATGGCGTTGCGTGCTGCGGCAATGGTGGCAAGCCCGCTGGCGAAAGTCACGCGGCTGCCATCCGTCACATCGTTGTAACCAAGCGACGAGGTATCGGCGATGATCGTGCGCACACTCTCATAAGGAATACCCAATTCCTCGGCCGCCATAAGGCACATCGAGGCCCGTGACCCGCCGATGTCGGGCGTGCCGACCGACAGCGTCACCGTGCCGTCGATGTTGACGTTCAAGCTGGTGCAGGTCTGACCACCGAAGTTGAACCAAAAGCCGCTGGCCACGCCGCGGCCCTGGTTCGGTCCCAAAGGTGCGGAATAGTGCGGATGCGCTTTCGCGGCCTCCAGCGTTTCGATCAGACCGATTGGCCCAAAGACCGGCCCGTAAGAAGACCGGCTACCCTCCTTCACCGCGTTCTTCAAACGCAGCTCGATCGGGTCGATATTCAGTTTTTCGGCTAATTCGGCGATGACGCTTTCAACCGCGAAGGCTGACATTGGCGCGCCTGGCGCACGGTAGGCGGCCGCTTTTGGCCGATTGGTCACGACCTCAAAGCCAATGCAGCGAACATGCTCCAGTTCATAACAGGCAAAAGCTGTCATGGCCCCCATCTCCACCGGGGAGCCGGGGAAAGCGCCGCCCTGATACCGCAAAACCGCATCGGCGGCGGTAATGCGCCCATCCTTAGTGGCGCCAATCTTGATGTCGATACTGCTTGAAGCGGTGGGGCCGGAGGCCACAAAAACCTCCTCGCGAGGCATCACGATCTTCACGGGGCGGTTTGCCTTGCGCGATAGCGCCAAGGCCGTCGGTTCGATGAAAACCGTGGTCTTGCCGCCGAAGCCGCCACCAATCTCGGAAGCAGTGACGCGCAGCTTGGAGACATCCATGCCCAGCAGTTGGGCACAGGTGTCGCGCACCATGAAATGACCCTGAGTGCAGCACCACAGTTCGCCCTGGCCGTCCGGTCCGGCGCTTGCCAGACAGGCGTGCGGTTCAATGTAGCCCTGGTGTGTTGCCTCGGTGCGGAAGCTGTGTTCGATGATCACATCGGCGGCGGCGAAGCCTTTTTCCACGTCCCCATGGCCGATCTCGATCCGCTTGACCACGTTGGAAGGTTTCGTCGGCTTCTCCGCCAGCCCCTCGGTGAATATCTTTTCGTTCAGGACCGGCGCGTCCGGCTTCATAGCCTCGTCCACGTCGGTGACATGCGGCAGAACCTCGTAATCCACCACGATGAGTTTCGCCGCCTTACGCGCAATCGATGGACTGGTGGCCGCAACGGCAGCAACGGCATGGCCCTGATAGAGCGCTTTCTCACTGGCCATGACATTTTCCAGGATATCGCCGATGTCGCCGTCCAGACCGGTCGCAAAGTCGGCCCGGGTCACCACAGCCTTTACGCCCGGTAACGCCTCGGCCTTGCTGGTATCGATCGAGCGGATGCGGGCATGGGCATGGGGGCTGCGGACGATTCGGCCCCAAAGCATGCCGGAGGCCGTGGCGTCGGCGCCGAAGCGGGCACGTCCTGTGACCTTGTCCAGACCGTCGGGCCGCAGCGGGCTGGTGCCGACGGATTTGAATACGCGATTATTGTTGTCCAAGGGCATGGCTCAGGCTCCCCTCATCTCGGCGGCGGTGTCGAGAACCGCACGGATAATCTTGTCATAACCGGTGCAGCGGCAAAGGTTGCCGGCAAGCCAGTAACGGACCTCGGTCTCCGTGGGGTCCGGATTGCGTTCCAGCAATGACTTCGCCGCAACAAGGATGCCCGGCGTACAGATGCCGCATTGCAAGGCAGCATGCTCCAGGAATTTGCTCTGCAGCGGATGCAGGGTATCGCCGTCGGCGACACCCTCGATGGTGCCGATCTCGCGCCCGTTCACCTCCGCTCCCAAGACCAAGCACGAACAAACCAGGCGTCCGTCCAGCGTCACGCTGCAGGCGCCGCAGTCGCCGGTGCCACAGCCTTCTTTGCTGCCGGTCAGGTTGAGGCGGTTGCGCAGAACATCGAGCAAGGTCTCGTCCGGCTCGCAGAGAAACTCCACCACGTCGCCATTGATTGTTGTAGAGACAGTCATCTGCTTCATTACTTTGCCCTCGCGCGTTCGTAAGCTATCAGTGCGGCGCGGCGCGTCAGAACGCCCGCGACTTTGATCCGAAATTCTTTGGTGCCGCGCTTGTCATCAATTGGCCTACAGGCTGCAGAGGCCGCTTTCGCAAGCTTTTCCAACGCGGCCGCTTCCAGGCTCGTGCCAATGATGGCCGCTGCGGCTTCCTCGACCAACAAGACCTGTGCGGCGACCGCGCCCAACGCAACACGCGCAGATGCGACCCGCCCGTCATCATCCAACGAAAGGCTGACGCCTGAACCCACAACGGCGATATCCATCTCCGTGCGTGGAATGAACCTCAAGTAGGCATCGCCTGAATGCGGGGGACGGCCAGGCAAGAACAGCGATGTCACAAACTCGCCCTTCTTCAGCGATGTCTTACCGGGCCCGGTGGGCACCTCTTCCACAGGAACATCGCGTTCACCCTCGGGCCCTGCGATCCGCGCAAGGGCGCCAGCGGCAATCAGCGCGGGAACGCTGTCGGCAGCTGGCGAGGCATTGCAAAGGTTGCCGGACATGGTGGCGCGCCCCTGAACCTGGGTCGAGCCGATCAGGCCGGCGGCCTCCACGACCCCCGGCCAGAGCGCAATCAGGCCTGCGTGCTCATTTAACTCCGCGCCGCTGACCGCCGCACCGATCCGGTAGCCACCATTTTCCTTGCGAATGTCGTGCATTCCGTCGATGCGCTTCAGATCGACAATGAGGTCGGGTTCGAAGCGTCCTGACCGGAGTTGCACCAGAAGATCGGTGCCCCCAGCCAATACACGGGCCATACCCGCTTCGGCCGCCAAGAGTTTGACGGCTCCCTCAATCGAACTTGGCGCTTCATATCGCATGTTAGAATCCCTCAAGGAACTGACCTAAAACGAACCCAAATAACCGCCTCGAACAACCCCCCGGGGCATTGAATCTTTTTCCACTCAGGTTAGGGGTGGTAGCCCTGGCGATGCAAGCCGCGCAACCGATTTGTCGCGCCTTTTTATGGGCATGGCAATGTCGCGCGCCGGAGGCTAGCAGGCGCGACCATTGTCGAGCAAGCGTTCAGCGATCTTCGTGCGTGGTCAGGAGGCAAGAACGCCTTTGCCGGCGAGCTCGGCGATCGCTCGATCATCCAAGCCAAGCTCCTTTAGAACTTCGGCATTGTGCTGGCCGTACAGTGGCGCCGCTGAATCGACGGCACCCGGCGTGCGCGAGAATTTTACCGGCAACCCGAGGCTGCGGACGCTGCCTGCCGAGGGGTGACGCAACTCCACCACCATGTCGCGCGCGAGGGTCTGGGGATGTGTGTGCATTTCGCCAACCGATAGAACCGGACCGGCAGGAACGCCTGCTGAATTTAACCGCTCCATCCAGTAGTTGGTGGGGTGCTGGACGAACACCGATTCTAACTCCTCGACAAGCGTATTCAGGTTGGCCATGCGGCTGGCGTTGTCGAGGAAGCGTGGGTCGCTCGAGAGCAGTTCGGCGTCTATAGCTTTTAGAAGGCGCTCCCAATTCGCCTGGTTGGCGGCGCCTACGTTGATATAGCCGTCGGCCGTTCTAAGCGCCTGATAGGGCGCGTTGAGCGGATGTGCCGAACCCATTGGGCCAGGAGATTGACCGGTCGCAAAGCAAATCGCGGACTGCCAATAGGTATGGGTGATACCGGCCTCGAAAAGCGAGGTATCGACAATCTGGCCCTTGCCGCTACGTCCGCGTTCAGCAAGTGCCGCCAGCACGCCCATCGCGGCCAGGATTCCAGCAGTGATGTCACTGACCGGTGCGCCGACTTTGACCGGCGGCCGTCCTTGCCCCTCGCCGGTGATCGACATAAGGCCGCTCATGCCCTGGGCTATCAAGTCGAAACCGCCCTTGTCGGCGAAGGGGCCGCTGCGGCCGAAGCCCGACAGCGAGCAATAGATGATCCCGGGATTTGTCGCGGCCAAAGTGTCATAACCCAGGCCCAGTTTCTCCATGGTCCCTTTTCGGTAGTTCTCGATGACGATGTCCGCGCCATCGATGAGGCGGCGTAAAAGTGTAACGCCCTCGGGCTGCTTGAGATCTACGGCGATCGCACGCTTGTTGCGATTCATCATCATGTAAGCCGCCGACTCACCGCCCTGTTTGGGCGGCACCATGCGTCGGGTATCGTCGCCGCCGGGAACCTTTTCGACCTTGATTACATCTGCGCCCATGTCGGCCAGCATCATGCCGCAAACCGGACCAGCCATGATGTGCGCCATTTCGATCACGCGAAGGCCGCTCAGCGGCCCCTTGCGCGCTTGGTTCTTTGCCTTGCCAGACATAGATCAGCGTCCTTTGAAGTCCGGTTTTTCCTTGGCCAGGAACGCCCGATAGCCGATGCCGAAATCCTCGGTTCCGTAACAGGCGAAACCCTCATCGAACTCAGCCTCGCTCAGCGGCGCCGCGTTTCGCAGGCGTTTGAGGAATTTCTTATGCCATCTTGCCACCAGCGGCGCGCCGTCCGCTATTCTTTCAGCGGTGGCATAGGCCTCGGATTCTACCGCATCATCGTCGACCACGCGGGTTACGATGCCCATATCTTGGGCTTCCTCGGCGCCGAAAATTCGGCCTTCCAGAAGAATCTCAAGCGCCCGCTTCTCGCCCACAAGATCGCGCAGACTCTCGATTTCGGGATAGGCCATGACGAGACCCAATCGATTGATCGGCGCGCCGAAGCGGCTAGAGCGTCCGCAGATGCGCAAATCACAAAGTCCGGCAATCTCCATGCCGCCACCCACGCAGATACCCTCTATGAGCGCCAGTGTGGGTACCGGGCAATCACGGAGGGCCTGGAGGGTCCTGTGCATGAGCTTACCATAAGCCTTTGCCTGCTCGGGATTGCTCCGGTCCGTTTCGAACTCGCTGATGTCGTTGCCCGGAGAAAAGGCCTTGCCGCCTGCGCCGCGCAGGACAATACAGCGAAGTGATTCATCCGCGCCCAGTTCGATCAATAAGTCGCCAAGACGTTGCCACAGGGGTTTGGTCAGGGCGTTGAGCTTGTGCGGGCGATTCAAAGTAACCGTCGCCACGTTGCCCTTTCGCTCAACCAAAATGGCATCGCTCATTGCTCATGTTTCCTTTCTCAGCGCCCGCTCAACGATAGAAGTACTCGACCAGCGCCATGGGTATCCAGGGTACGTAGGTCACGATCAGCAACACGAACAGCAGGATGCCGATAAAGTGCACATTGGCTTTGCTGACTTCCCAGACATTCGCCTTGGCGATGGAGCAGGCCGTGATTAGAACGCTGGCGACCGGAGGCGTCTGTTGGCCGATAGCCAGGTTCAGCGTAACGACCAAGCCAAAGTGCACGGGGTCGATACCCACGGCCTTGATCAGGGGCAAAACCACGGGCACGACCAGGATAATGGCGGCCGCCGAATGCAGGAACAAACCGATGATCAGGAAGAAGACGTTGAGCAACGCCAGGATCATGTACTTGTTCTCGGTGAAAGACAGAATGCCGTTGGCCAACTGCTGCGGCAGTTTCTGCTCGGTCAGATAAACGCCGACCAGGGCGGACGCCGCCACCAGCAGCATGACCACCGCAGTCTGCATCGCCCCCTCGACCATGGCTTCCTTCAGGAACCGCCAATCGACCTCCCGGTAGATCAGGCCGCCGATCAGGATGGCTGCCAGAACGGCAAAGCCGCCGCCTTCGGTCGCCGTGACGACACCGCCGAAAATCGACCCCAGGATAATGAGGGGCAGTAGCAAAGCCCAGGAGGCCTCTTTGAACGTCTCCCAGACACGGGACACCTGGAAGGTCTCTTCAACCGGCCAGTTATGACGTTTGGCGAGATAGTAGATCATGACCATCATACCAAGGCCGCCCAGCAGGCCGGGGACGATGCCGGCCACGAACAGCTGCACCACGGAACTATCCGCCATGACAGCATAAAGGATCATCGGGATTGACGGTGGAATGATGATGGCGAGGCTGGCCGATGAAGAGGTCAGTGCGGCCGAGAAAGCTTTGGGGTAACCGCGTTTGCGCATCGCCGGGATGAGGATCGAGCCGATGGCCGCGACATCCGCCACGGCAGATCCGGAGATCTCCGCAAAGAAGAGCGAAACCCCCACGTTGACCATCGCCAGGCCGCCGCGCACAAAGCCTAACAACGCCGAGGCAAAGGCGATAATCCGGCGCGATAGGCCGGTTGAGTTCATGATCGCGCCTGCCAGGATGAACATCGGAATGGCGAGCAGCGGAAAGTTTGTCGCGCCGTCGAACATCACCAGTGCGACGTTCGGCAGTATCCAAAGGCCTTGAGTCGTCACCATGGCCACCACGGCAACAACCCCAAGGGCGACGGCGATCGGTACGTTGATCAGGATGAGGGCAACGAGCCCCAGAAGCATGAGGAGGAGGGTCATAGGAAGTCCCCCGCTGGCTTGCAGGGCGTCACGTTAGGGGCGGTCGGATCGATCCTATCGCCGCCGTCCATCAAGTTTCGCAGATACGCCGGAAGGCTAACGAGCTCGGTCAGGATGAAAAGCGCTCCACCTATGGGAATGACCGATTGAGTGATTTGCTGCGAGACCCAGGTCAGGCTGATCAGGGACGAGCCCTGCAGGACTTGGACGACTTGCCAGCCGGTCCAGGTCATGATCAGGAAAAACCCGATAACGAAGACTTCGGCCAGCACAGCCGCGCTCATGCGAATGCGCGGCGGTAAGGAAAGCAGGAAGCCATCAAACCCGATGTGCGCGCGCTTCAAAGCTGCAAGGGCTGCCCCGTAGTACGTGAGCCATGCCAGCATGATCGAAGCCACTTCGTCATACCAGGACAGGGATGCGCCGAGCTTTCTGTAAACCACGGCGATAATGACCAGTGCGGTCAGGCCGACCATCAACAGAAGAGAGATGCCGACAAGCAGGCGTTCGAGCCAGCGTGAGAAGGACGACAGAGGCTTAGCCATGAATGTTTATGGACCCTTACTGGAGTGCCTGGGAAAGCGCAGAAATCGTCGACCCCCATGACAGTGGTCGTTGCGGTTGCCCTTGGAGCCCTGGCCGGAAGGGACAGACCGACCGGGGCTCCAAGGATTGCCGCCAGAGATCAAGCCGCGGTTCAGTTGGCCAGAGACAGGGCCTTATCGACCATCTCTTTGCCGCCGGGCACCTGAGTTGCGAACTCTTCATAAATCCCGGCGCTGGCTTTCACGAAGGCGTCCTTGTCCGCATCGTTGACCGCCATGCCACCGTCCTTGAGGACTTGCAGAAGCTCGACTTCCAGATTTGCCGCCGTCTCGTAGACGAAGGCTTGGGTTTCCTTAGCGGCTTCACTCAGCAGTGCCTGCACATTCTCAGGCAGGGACGAGAATTTGTTCATCCCCACGGTGATGTAAGCAGGTGTGTAGACGTGGCCGGTCAGGGACAGGTACTTCTGCACTTCCTGGAATTTCGCGCTGGTAATCTGTGCGAAGGGGTTTTCCTGTCCGTCGATGACCCCGGTCTGCAGCGCCACGAAAACCTCGGAGAAAGCCATCGGTGTTGGGTTTGCGCCGTAGGACTGGAACATCTTGACGCGCCATTCGCCCTTGGGCGTCCGCAGCTTGATACCCTTCAAGTCGTCGGGGACCGTTATCGGGCGAACATTGTTGGTGATGTGACGGAATCCGTTCTCCCAGATTGCCAAGACCTTGAAACCCTGCGCTTCGGCCGCAGGAGCGATCTGCGGCCAAAATACTTCGGCCTCGATCCGTTTCATGTGTTCGCGATCCTTTACCAGATAGGGCATCTCGAAAACGCCGAACTCTGGAGCCACAGACGACATCACGCTCGATGGCAGAGCGAAATCCACCGTGCCGAGCTTCAGTTTGCTCAGCAACTCGCTGTCCTTGCCGAGCTGACTCGATCCGTAGGTTGCAACGCTGTATCCCGTTCCCGCGAGCTTGGCGTTGGCAACCTCGGCGAAGTGGTTGGCCGAAGCTTCAAAGAGCGAGCCGGGCTCTCCTACATGACCGAAGGTGAGTTCGGTTTGCGCTTCGGCGGAGACTGTGGCGAAGGCGGCTGCAGCCGCAAACCCCATCGCTAGTGCCAGTTTTCGAATAGACATTGGTTCTTTCCTCCCGTTGAAATTGGCCGTTGCAATCGATCTTAGGCGTTTAGCGTCACGCTCTTTTGGGTCTCGTATAAACTCTTGGGTTCCCCTCGGGCCTCCTTCAGGCCTTTACCCGCAATTTCGGTTCTGCAGCGCTGTTGCCGGAGGTGGAAGCCAGATAATCCATAGCCCTCTGAGCTCCACCTCTTTGGTGCGGGACGCCCGCGAGAGATAATCCCATCTCAACACCCGCCAATGTTCCCATCAGCATCAGGTCGTTGAAAGAACCCAGATGGCCGATCCGGAACACGCGGCCCTGGAGTTTTCCCAGGCCGCTTCCCAAGGACATGTCGAAGGCTTCCAGAACGGCCGCTCTAAAGGCATCGGCATCGTGTCCGTCGGGGAGCACGACAGCTGTCAGTGCATCCGAGTATTCGCGTTCGTCCTGGCAAAGAACTTCAAGCCCCCAGGACTGTACGGCCTGACGAGTCGCCTCACCGTGGCGGGCGTGTCTGGCAAAGACGTTCTCCAACCCCTCCTCTTCGAGCATGGCGATCGCTTCCTGCAAACCATAAAGCAAGTTTGTGGCCGGCGTGTAGGGAAAGAAGCCCTTCTCATTCGGGCCCAACATATCGGACCAATCCCAGAAGGACCGCGCCATGCCGCCTTTCTCGGCGGCAGCCAAGGCTTTCTTGCTGATCGCGTTGAAGCTCAAACCCGGCGGCAGCATCAAACCTTTCTGCGAGCCGCCGACCGTCACATCGACACCCCAGGCATCATGCCGATACTCGATGGATCCGAGGGATGAGATTGTGTCCACCATGAGCAATGCCGGGTGCCGTTCAGCATCCATCGCCTTACGCACCTCGGCGATGCGCGAGGTGACACCCGTCGAGGTTTCGTTGTGGACACAGCACACGGCCTTGATCGTATGGGCCTTGTCTTTGGCAAGGCGCTCGGCGACGGCGGCCGGGTCAACGCCGCGGCGCCAATCCCCGGGAATGAACTCCACCTTCAGTCCGAGGCGCTGGGCCATCTTATGCCACAGACTGGCAAAATGCCCGGTTTCGGCCATCAAGACCCGGTCCCCTGACGACAGGCAGTTTACGAGCGCTGCCTCCCATGCCCCGGTGCCGGAAGCCGGATAGATGATGACGGGAGACTCTGTCTGGAAAATACGCCGGATGCCGGCGAGTACGCTGGCGCCCAGTTCCTGAAACTCCGGTCCGCGATGGTCGATCGTGGGTCGGTCTATGGCGCGCAGAATTCGATCTGGTACGTTCGTTGGGCCGGGAATCTGAAGGAAGTGGCGTCCAGTATGCAGCGTCATGCCGACCCTCTGATTAGAGCAAAAGCAGAAAATGAATTATGCATACAATATGGAGGGCGACAAGGATTTTGAATTTTCCTGAATACGTCAGAAAGTCGGTAAAATTCAAAGCCTAAGGAGACCAATTACCAACTGGCTGTTGAACCGAAAATATATTGCATACAAAAATTATCGTGCGGAATACGCTTTAGAGTCGTCGGGTCCAGTCGACTTTACTCATTGGACCGGTCATCGCCGGGGGACAAGGAGAGCGCTGCTCGAATAGCCTGCTCGGCGTCGGCAAAGCGCCCTACTTTGAGCAATAGGTTGCCTAACTGGAAGTGATTCTGCGGATCTTTTGGTGCGAGCTCGATGGCGCGCGCCAGCGCTTTCCGGGCCTGCTCAATTTGGTTCAGCCCGCCAAGGCTGATCCCCAGCTGTCGCCAAGCGACCGGATCAACGTCGGATTGCGCAAGAAGATCCTCTGCGAGGCGTTGCGGCCGGTTTCCAGACAATTCAGGGTTGATGCAATCCCTTCAAAGTCAATGGCCGCGCAGAAGTCGCTCAGGAGATCGCCGTCGTGGAAAGCCTCCGGATGGAAGGCGCGCGCAACTGTGTTGGGTTCTCCAAATACGTTATCGAACTTTTCGATCTTAATACGGTAGTTTGGAAAATACCCTGGCATGCAAATGTCGGAATGAGGGTTCATGCCTGATAAGAGGGCGCTTCTTGCCTCCTCCATGGAAGCGCCGTTTTTGATGTGCTCTTGAACGACGCTGTCCAGGTACTCGAAGTAGTTTCTGCAGTAAATCACAACGGTGACGTCGTCGCAGAATTCCAATAGGAAATCTCGCAGTCTCTCCAGCGCGGCCTCGCTCAGGTCACTTATGCTCTCGCCAGATATTATCTTGGTGTTCGTCGAGCCGTTTGCGAGAAATCGCCGCAGAGATTGTTCGACCAGATCTTGAACCAGATTCAGGTGATCCTTCGATCCAAGCTTGTGCCGGAGGCTAAGATGGTGCCCCAAGGGGTGATCGGCGAAACGTAGATAGATTGGCCAACTATGGTTGGTCATGAAGGGGAAATAATCAATACCGCGTTCTTGAAGAACGCCTCGATTGGCGAACAGAGTCGATTGGAGGAAAGTAGTGCCACTTTTATGAAAGCCAGCGTGGATAATGACTCGACGACCCCCCCAGCATAGACCAAACCCTTTTTTCGTTTTGCGCGACGAACGCCAATCTTGCCAAGGTGACAGGCCCTTGTCACGGCGATGTCTTGAGTTCAGAAGTCAGTACCCATTTCGGTAGGGAAGTGGATGACGAGATCTTTTCGCAGGAGATTTTTGAGGCCACTGAGCGTAAAGTCGGCCCTGCCTCCGGGTTGATTTTTCGACTGAGACCATCCTTGCGATTTCACTTTGCATACAAAACGCTGCCGCGGAATTCCCATGACCTCTTGCACAGCAACAATTACCAAAGATAAATCAAAGCGTTATGGATGCGCTGTCAATGGCATTCCCGGGAATTGTCATTTTGCATACAAAATGGTATCAGCGTGATCTGATTAACGGGAGTTCACTGCCCATGACCATTAGGTCCACTGCCGGAAGGTCTGACACCGAAGGTGCCGCCGGAAAATCAGCGCGCCAAGCAGGGGCCAAGGGCGATCCGCGAATAGCAGCCCGGATTGGCCGCGCCATCGAGGGCGAGGTCCATTTCGATGCCTTCAGTCGGGGCCGTTATTCGACCGACGCCTCGGTCTATCAGATTGAGCCTGTGGGAGTCGTCGTTCCGAAGACGATCGCTGACGTTGCTGCGGTAATCGAAATTGCCCGTGAAGAAGGGCTGCCACTGCTGCCGCGGGGCGGCGGCTCCTCGCAGTGTGGTCAGACGGTCGGCGAAGCCTTGGTTCTGGATGTCTCCAAATACCTGAACAACGTCATCGACTTCGACCCCGGTTCCGCAACGGCGCGTGTTCAGCCCGGAATTGTGCTGGATAGTCTGAACGCCTTCTTGAAGCCCGAAGGGTTGTTCTTTCCCGTCGACGTTTCCACAAGCAGTCGGGCCACTATCGGCGGCATGTCCGGGAACAATTCCTGTGGGTCGAGATCGCTGCGTTACGGAACAATGCGCGACAACGTGGCGGCTATCGACGCCATCCTGGCGGACGGAACGCCGGCGCGCTTCGAGGAGGTGGGGCGCGACCAGATTAAATATGGCCGGAATGAACCATCGCAAGTCCGCGAGCTGATCATCCGTTTGCTGTCTCTGGGCGATCGAGAAGCCGCGGAGATCGACGCGCGGTTTCCAAAGCTCATGCGCCGGGTCGGAGGATACAATATCGATGCCCTCACGCCGGAACACGCGCGGCCCAATCTCGCACACTTGCTCGTCGGGTCGGAGGGCACGCTGGCCTTTTCCAGCGCCATTGATGTGAAACTGGCGAGGATACCGACCAAGAAAGTTCTGGGAGTTTGCCATTTCCCCTCGTTCTACCAGGCCATGAGCGCACCGCAGCACATCGTCAAACTGGGGCCGAGCGCGGTGGAGCTGGTTGATCGCACCATGATCGAACTGGGTCGTGAGATTCCTTTGTTCAGGCCGGTGGTGGACCGTTTCGTGCGAGGGCGGCCCGAGGCAATTCTGCTGGTCGAGTTTGCCGGAGACGATCACGAGGAAAATCTGCGCCGGCTGGCCGCCTTGGGTGAGTTGATGGGAGACCTTGGCTTCCGAGGCGGTGTCGTAGAGGCGCTGGAGCCCGAGTTCCAGCAATCGATCTGGGAGGTCCGCAAACAAGGCCTCAACATCATGATGTCGATGAAAGGCGACGGCAAACCAGTGTCCTTCATCGAAGATTGCGCAGTGGCGCTGGAAGACTTGGCCGACTACACGGCCCGTCTGGACGAGGTTTTTGCGCAGCATGGCACCAAGGGAACCTGGTACGCCCATGCCTCCGTCGGATGCCTTCATGTTCGGCCGGTCTTGAACATGAAAAGCGAAATCGAGGTCGGTAAGATGCGTGCCATCGCGGAGGAGGCCTTCGCGTTGGTTCGAGAGTACAAAGGCTCGCACTCGGGCGAGCACGGCGATGGCCTTGTACGCTCCGAGTTTCACCAGCCGATGTTCGGCGCGCGCATGGTGGAGTCCTTCAAGGAGGTCAAAAATCTGTTCGACCCGGACGGTCGGATGAATCCCGGCAAGATTGTCGATCCGCCGAAGATGGATGACCGAAGCCTCTTTCGGTATAAGCCGGGCTACAAGACCGAGCCCTTGGAAACCGCTTTGGATTGGTCGGATTGGGGCGGTTTCGCCGGCGCTGTGGAGATGTGCAACAACAACGGCGCCTGCCGCAAGCTGGATGCAGGCGTTATGTGTCCTTCCTATCGTGTCACGAGAGACGAACAGCATTTGACCAGGGGCAGGGCAAACAGCTTGCGCCTTGCGATCTCGGGCCAGTTGGGCACCGGCGCGTTGACAAGCGACGCCATGAGGGAAGCACTCGATCTTTGCGTCTCCTGCAAGGGCTGTAAGCGCGAATGTCCCACCGGCGTCGATATGGCCCGCATGAAGATTGAAGTGCAATATCAACGCAGCAAGACTCATCGCTTGAGCCTGCGCGACAGGCTCGTTGCCTATCTGCCGCGATACGCCCCTTGGGCCCGGCATTTCGGACCATTTCTCAACTTACGCGACCGCCTGCCGGGCTTGGCTGCGTTGAGCGAGCGGTTGCTGGGCTTGTCGGCGCATCGACGTTTACCGAAGTGGCGCCGGGACTCCTTCAATCAGGATGGGGAAACCTTTGGTCCAGACGGGGGACGTGAAGTCGTTCTTTTCGCGGATACCTTCAACCGTGCCTTCGAGCCTGAGAACCTGAAAGCTGCTTTGCGAGTGCTCACCGCAGGTGGATACCGGGTGCATCTTCTGCGCCCCGCCGATGCCGTCGAGGGCGGTAAACGCCCTTTGTGCTGCGGACGAACATTTCTGGCAGCAGGTCTCGTTGATGAGGCGCGTACCGAGGCACGCCGACTGGTGGCGACCTTTAAGCCTTATGTCGATCGCGACGTTCCCATCATTGGGCTGGAGCCTTCCTGCTTGTTCACGCTGCGCGATGAACTGCAGGCCATGCTGCCCGGCGATGACAGCCGCAAGCTCGGAGAGCAGGCGTTGCTGTTCGAGGAGTTTCTGGATCGGGAAATGGATGCAGGCCATCTCAAGCTACCTCTCCATGCGCTGCCCGCGCAACGCCTGTGGCTGCATGGGCACTGCCACCAGAAGGCCTTCAATGTCATGGGGCCGGTCCAGCGCGTTCTTGGGCGGATTCCGGGTTCAGACGTGCGTTTGATTCCCTCGTCTTGTTGCGGCATGGCCGGGGCATTCGGGTATCAAGCCGAAACCTATGCTATATCCATGGCGATGGCTGAGTCGGCGCTGCTTCCTAAAGTGCGGCAAGCGGGTGATGACGAGTGGATTGTGGCGGACGGCACCTCCTGTCGCCATCAGATTGCGGACGGTGCGGGGCGGGCGGCACTCCATGTCGCCAGGGTCCTTGCTGCGGCCCTCGACAAAGATCAACCAGGGGGAGCCTGATCTGTGAACGACAATGCTTCTGAAACAGTTGAGACCGATCGTTCGGCGCCGATAAGCCGTCAGTCGCTGCATGACGAACTTGTCCAACGCTTACGGTCGATGGTGATCGAAGGTGATCTAACGCCGGGAAGCCGTGTTCCCGAGCGCGTTCTTTGCGAGCGCTTTGCGGTTTCCCGAACACCTTTGCGCGAGGCGATGAAGGTCCTGGCGTCTGAAGGCTTGCTGGAACTGACACCTCATCGTGGTGCGGTCGTGCCCTGTCTGACACTCGAGGATCTGGAAGAGGTGTTTCCGGTTTTGGGCGCATTGGAAGGTTTGGCAGGCGAACTGGCTTGCAAACACGTCACCGAAGAAGACCTCGCCGAGGTCAGGGCGCTGCACTATCAAATGGTGTTGCACTATCAGCGCAGCGAGCTGCCCGAGTATTTCCGACTCAATCAAGCCATACACGAGAAAATCATGGCGGTTGCCGGGAATGCGACGCTTCTGGATCAGCACCGCAGCCTGGCGGGTCGCGTCAGACGGGCGCGCTACCAGGCAAACATGTCTGCGGGTCGCTGGAAACACGCGGTCGAAGAGCACGAAGAGATTCTCAAAGCCCTGACCGCACGCGACGCGGAACGCTTAGGTCGCATCTTAAAGCAGCACCTGCAAAACAAATGCGAAACGGTCAAGGAGGCTCTTCTCGCTGAATCCGGGCAAGGTGGCCCAACGGGTGCGAGCGGGCGATAGATGGATCAAGCGCAATAACACCGTCATGTGTTTTGCGCTTCGCCATTACTCCATTTGTGGTACATTATTGAAATGTAACCCACCATATATTGTGGAACGCTCGCTCAATGGATGACGTTGCCATCAATTTTATGATCGCGTTGATAACGATGGTGTTGTCCGGCGCCTTTATCCTTACCTGGTTTGTCGAGAAAGCGTCTCTTTCCTTGGCATTGTGGTCCGCGGCCATGCTGTCGATGGCGATTATCGCCATGGCTAATTCTTTCCTGCCAAAACTGATTGGTCAGGAGCAGATGAATCTCCTTAAGAGCGGTCTGACGATCCACCTTTTGCTGGTGTTTCTTGGGGTGCATCAAGGTTTCTCGGGGCGTCAGGACAAGCGCTCCAAGAACTTCCTGCTTTACACGTTCGGGGGATTGGTCGGCGTGAGCGCCTTGGCGTTCATGCATCAGGCGAGCGCGGTCTTTATCGGCTTGATCGCCGCCATGATCTCGGTGCTGGTCGCGCATCAGATCTACAAGTCCGACGGACGTTTTTCGATCCTACGGGCTGCGGCGTTGGTCTTGTTCGCCATCAACGCCTGTTTCTTCATGGTGCTGGAATCGCTTCTCGGTGGGGTCTTGTCCGAGATGCGCGGCGCCGCCACGCTGGCGGTCAAGTACTGGTTGCTTATCTTCCTGATTACCGAAGCCTTCTTGTTGATGATGTTGACCGTTGAGCGGCTTTTTGCCGATTTGCACTATCAGGCGATGTTCGATGAGCTGACCAAACTTCCAAATCGCCGGTACTTGGAAGACCACGCCAGGAGGCTTTTTGCCCGAGCGCTGCGCAGCGACTCACCCTTTGCGGTACTTTTGTTGGACATCGATCATTTCAAATCGATCAATGACCGTTACGGCCATGAACAAGGCGACGGCATTTTGCGAGAGTTTTCAGCAGTTTGTCAGCGCATGGTTCGTTCAGCCGACTTTTTGGCTCGCTATGGCGGCGAGGAATTCGTGATCCTGCTGCCCGATACGGATCGCACCGATGCGCTTCTTGTCAGCGAGCGATTGCGGCAGGAGGTCGCAAATCACCGCTTCGTCCTGGAAGACGGAAAACCGCAAAAAATCACCATCAGTGTCGGTCTATCCTTCGTACAGCCGCCTTTGGCGGACAGCGAGGAAACTGAAGAGACCCTCCTCGCCTCTATTTTGCGGCAGGCGGATGCCTCTTTGTATCGGGCCAAGGAAGGCGGCCGTGATCGTATAGAGGCGGCGTGACTTTCTTTGGTACTCTCAGGCTAGCCCCTAGGTCGGTTGGCGATATCCCTCTTCGGCCAGCAATGCATCCAAACAGTCATCGGAAAGCGGTATAATCGGGTCGAAATCCCGGTGTGCGATCCATTCTTCCCGTTTGAATTGGCGGATGTGGTTCGAGACGGCACAAAGGCTAAGATAAACGATGGTTCGGTTGTAAGGGCTGATGTTCGGCGGACTGGCGTGGACCAGATTGCCATGGAACAATAAGACCGAACCGGCCGGTCCCAGCGGCGCCACGACGCCGCCTTCATCAGCCAGGCGCGAAACGGTTTCGCGATCCAGGGTCCAGAGGGGGTAGGAGGTCGTTTCCAGATCGTGCCCGGCTTGCAGGACGCCGCTCTTGTGGCTCCGAGGAATGAACATCAAGGGCCCATTTACGGCAGTTACATCCTCCAGAAACACAGCAATGTTCATGGCGCGAGGTTCAGGCATCGCATCATCACGTTGCCAAGTGCCATAGTCCTGGTGCCACTGCCAGACGGCGCCGTCGAACGCTGCCTTTGCGTTGACCTTGTACTGATGCATGTAAACTTGCTCACCGAGGATCTGCTCGATTGGTTCGATCAATCGCGGATGGGCGCCCAAGCGCCGAAACCCCTCGTTGTATCGATGTGCCGCAAAGGCGGTGCGGGCAACGCCGCTGCTTTCGCGCCAGACCTCCTTGCGGTCCAGGCCGTAGATTTTCTGTGCCTGTTCCAGGAGATAGGCCGCCGCCGTCCGGGAGAAACACTCCGGCAGGAAAAGATAACCCTCCTCCTCGAACGTTCTCAGTTGTTCGCCTGTCAGCTTCATGATCCATTTTCTCCCGATAGCACGCCCTCTCATAGGCAAAGAATAGTTCAGCATCAAGATCGATGACAGGCAAGGATCGCGACGGCTGAAGGGCTCTTTCCATGACATCGGGTTTTCGTGATAGGTTTGCCCTTGCCGGGGGCATTACGAAGACGCTGAATTCCTATATCGGGATAGAAAATCAACAAGAGACGCAGTGAACATCCACAATGGCAGAAGTTCAAAGAAGCTATGACATCGCCATCGTCGGCGGGGGCATCAACGGTTGCGGCATAGCGCGCGATGCGGCTGGTCGGGGACTGGCTGTCTTTCTTTGCGAACAGAATGATCTTGCAAGCGCTACCTCTTCGGCTTCTACGAAGCTGATTCACGGCGGCTTGCGATACTTGGAGTATTATGAGTTTCGTCTGGTACGCGAAGCGTTGCAGGAGCGAGAGGTGCTGTTGCGCATGGCGCCACACATAATCTGGCCGCTGCGATTCGTCCTGCCCCACCACAAGGGCTTGCGCCCAGCTTGGCTAATCCGTCTCGGTTTGTTCCTTTACGATCATCTCGGTGGGCGCAAGTTGCTTCCGGCGACCCGGAGCCTCAATCTGCGTCAGGATATCGCTGGCACGGCACTCAAAGACGCCTACACGCGGGCTTTCGAATATTCGGATTGCTGGGTTCAGGATTCCAGGCTGGTAGTCTTGAATGCCCTGGACGCGCGCGAGAAGGGCGCCGATCTGCGCACAAGAACACGTTGCACGAAGGCCCGCCGCGAAGACGAGCTGTGGGTCCTGTCAATTGAAGACGAGAATGGAAATTGTGAAACGATCAGGGCGCGTGCGCTGGTGAATGCGGCAGGCCCATGGGTCACGGAGTTCCTAACGAAGGGTCTGGGGCTCAATGCCGCCGCGAAAGTCCGAATGGTCAAGGGAAGCCACATTATTCTGCCCCGGCTTTTTGAGCATGATCGCGCTTACATCTTTCAGAATTCCGACAACCGGATTGTTTTCGCAATACCCTACGAGCAGGATTTCACCCTGATAGGCACGACCGACGAGGATTTCGAGGGCGACCCGGCGACGGCGGAAATTTCCAGGAAGGAGATCGGATACCTGATCGATGCGGTTAATGGATACTTCAAGACTGAGATAAGCGCGGAGGATGTGGTGACGACCTATGCCGGGGTGCGTCCGCTTTACGACGACGGGGCCAGCGCCGCCCAGTCCGCCACACGAGATTACGTGCTGAAGCTGCAAGGCACGGGGAACGAGGCGCCGCTCCTCAATATTTTCGGTGGCAAGATTACGACCTATCGTCGTTTGGCCGAGGCGGCCTTGGAGAAGCTGGAAGCGAGTTTAGGGACGCTTGGCCAGCCCTGGACCAAGGAGTCGCATCTTCCTGGGGGAGATTTCTCGTGGGATGGTGCGGAGCAGCTCGCTTTGGACTTGTGCCGGGACTTTCCGTTTCTTGAGCGCAAACTCGCACAGCGTCTGGTGCGAGCCTATGGAACCAGGGCGCGTGACTTGCTGGGGAAGGCGAGGTCGTTGCAAGACCTCGGCCAACAGTTCGGCGCCGACGTATACGAGGCCGAGGTCGTCTACCTGATGGATCGCGAATGGGCTTGCAGCGCCCGCGACGTCGTATGGCGCCGTAGCAAGTTGGTGTTGCGAATGACGCGAGAAGAGCAAGCTGCGCTAGACGACTGGATGAGTCGCCGTAGAGCAACCTCAAGAGGAGACGCAGCAGAATGACGTCCTATATCCTCGCCATCGATCAGGGCACAACGTCATCGCGGGCGATCGTTTTCGACGCGGCGTGCGGCGTGGTTGCAACCGCACAGCAGGAGTTTGCCCAGCACTTTCCGGATTCCGGTTGGGTTGAACATGATCCGGAGGATCTCTGGCGCACGACCGTCGAAACCTGTCGCCAAGCCATGGAAAAAGCGGGGGCAACGGCGTCGGAAATTGCCGGGATAGGTATTACCAATCAGCGGGAAACGACTGTTGTTTGGGATCGGAAGTCGGGCAAGCCCCTACACAACGCGATCGTTTGGCAGGACCGCAGAACCGCGCCGATTTGTCAGGCCCTCAAGGCAAAAGGGCTCGAATCACAGGTCACGGCGAGAACGGGCCTATTGCTGGACCCCTATTTTTCAGGCACCAAAGTGGCCTGGATTCTTGATAACGTCGAAGGCGCGCGCGCACGCGCCGAGGCGGGTGATCTGGCCTTTGGGACCGTGGATTGCTTTTTGCTCTGGCGTTTGACCGGCGGCGCTGTTCACGCCACCGATGCGACCAACGCGTCACGAACTCTGCTGTTCAACATTCACGAGGGAGATTGGGACGAGGAACTGCTGGAGATTTTCCGCGTCCCGCGTTCCGTGCTGCCGGATGTGCGCGATTGCGCGGCAGATTTCGGTGAGTCATTGCCTGATTTGTTTGGCGGCGCTATTCGCATTGCTGGGATTGCGGGCGACCAACAAGCCGCCACTGTCGGACAGGCCTGCTTTTCTCCCGGCATGATGAAATCTACCTACGGCACTGGCTGTTTTGCTTTGCTCAATACGGGACCGCAAAGCGTCATCTCCCGCAATCGCATGCTGACCACGATTGCTTACCAGCTCGATGGCAAGCGCAGCTATGCGCTTGAGGGGTCGATTTTCATCGCCGGAGCCGCTGTTCAATGGTTGCGCGATGGTCTGGGCGTTATCGATTCCGCTGAGCAAACCGCGGAGATGGCGGACCTCGCCGATCCTGCGCAGCAGGTTTATCTGGTGCCAGCCTTTACGGGCTTGGGCGCGCCCCACTGGGATGCCGATGCGCGCGGTGCGCTCTTCGGGCTGACCCGGAAAACCGGGCCGAATGAGTTGGCGCGCGCAGCGCTGGAGGCGGTCTGCTATCAAACCCGCGACCTTCTGGAAGCAATGCAGGGTGACTGGACGGATGCCAGCGGCGCCAAGACTGTGTTGCGCGTTGACGGCGGCATGGTGGCGAGTGATTGGACGCTGCAGTTCCTGGCCGACATCCTTCATTCACCCGTGGATCGCCCGACTATTCTCGAGACCACCGCGTTGGGCGCTGCCTACCTGGCCGGCCGCCAGGTGGAGCTATATGGAGATTTGGATGACTTCGCCAAGCTTTGGCATTTGGATCGGCGTTTCATGCCGCATATGAACGAAAACCAACGGGCGGCGAAATATGCCGGTTGGAAAGATGCGGTGGGACGTGTGCGCAGCGGCCGTTAGGTTCTAGCGACGCAACAACTGACAGACATATTCTCCAATCGCCAGTGACGATGTCAGGCCGGGACTTTCCATGCCAAAGAGATTGACCAACCCGGCTATGCCATGGTGCGCCGGGCCATCGATGCGGAAATCCGGTACGGCTTCGCCAGGCGCATGAATCTTAGGGCGGATACCGCTGTAACCTGGCTCCAGCGCGCCATCCGGCAATGCGGGCCAGTACTTGCGGACGGACTCATAGAACTTCGTCGCGCGTGACGGATCCAACCGGTAATCGTCAGGTTCGTCAATCCATTCGATATCGGGGCCAAAACGGGGGCGCCCGGCAAGGTCCAATGTCAGATGGATGCCAAGCACACCGGCTTCGGGCATTGGGTACACCAGCCTGGAGAAGGGCGAACGGCCTTGCAGCGTGAAGTAACATCCCCGCGCAAACCGTTGATGGGCGACGTGCCGTGGATCCAGGCCAGCCATTTTGCGGGCGATCTGCTCTGCGTAAAGCCCCGCGGCGTTCACCAGGATGCTGGTTTTCAAGGTCATGGGCTCCGCGCCGCCCGTTCTGACGGTATGGCCATCTTCGCTCAACGCGATATCCATGACCGGGGTGTTGAAGGCCAGGAAACCGCCGGAATCCTCTAGGCCACCTTGCAACGAGAGCATGAGATCATGGGAATTAATGATGCCCGTGGAGGGCGATAGCAGAGCGCCAACCGTTTCCAACTCAGGCTCCAGGCTTTTGGCTTCGTCCGCCGTCAGGCGCTGGGTCTCGACACCATTTTCCGTTGCGCGCCTTGCAATCGCATCCAGTGCGGGGAGTTGGTCATCGGCGGAAGCGACGACTAGCTTTTCGCAGCGTCGGTAGCCGACGCCATGGCGTTCGCAGTAGGTGTAAAGCATCTTTTTGCCAGCGACGCAAAGCCGTGCCTTCAAGCTTCCGGGAGGGTAGTAAAGGCCCGCATGGATAACCTCGGAATTGCGTGATGATGTCTCGGAGCCAATGCAGTTTGCGCGCTCCACAACAACAACCTCACGCCCGGTCGCGGCGAGGGCTTCGGCAATCGCCAGTCCGATGACGCCGGCGCCAATGACAACGACCTCTACTTTCTCCACCTTGATGAACCTCTACTGGAATCGAAACCGCTGCGTCGTGACGCGTCGGTACTGTCTAGCGGTTGTCGCTGGGGAATGCCACGACTTAGCTGGTCTCGTTGGTCGTCAAGCCTGGGAGTATCAAGTTGCGGCAAGCTCCTGGCGGATGGCGACCAGGGAACGCAACGTCTCGCGCGTGAAGGTCGGGATCAGATAATCGGGCCAGGTTGACAGCTTGACGGCCATGAAGTCCGCTTCCGGATCAATGTAGATCATCTGGCCGAAGACACCGCGCGCCATGAAGTCCCCGCGCGCTATGTCGTTGATCCACCACTTGTTGCGGTATGCTCCGTTTGGGCTGGTCTGCCTATAGATATCACCGAACTTGCTATGATCTCCGCTTCGGCAATCCTCGACCCAGGCAGCCGGTACGATTCGCCGCTGGTTCAGTTCGCCGCCGTTGAGCATCATCAGACCAAAGCGTGCGTAATCGCGCAGGCAGGCATTGAAGCCGCCGTCGGCAAGGGCGGTGCCAGCGGAGTCCACGGTAAAATAGGCGTCTCTCTCCGCGCCCAATGGCCCCCAAATGTACTGTGAAAGCAAATCGACGAGGAGTTGGCCGGTAGCGCGCTCAAGCGTCCAGGCAAGAACGTCGGTTTCGATAGAGCGATAGTCGAACCGCTGTCCGTGCTCGCGTACCTTGGGGAGGGTGATAATCACGTCCCGGATGGTCTCCGGTGTTCGCCCGCGATGCGGCGGCCGCCACCCGGAAGCGACATCGATGCGTGTCATATCCGAATCGGGATGGCCGTAATCCTCGATGAAGCGGACACCGCTGGTCATATCGAGAAGATGGCGAGCGGTTGCGTCGGCAAAGCCGCTGGGCGCAAGTTCAGGGACGATGTCGGCCAGGGGGCGTTGGGGGTCTAAAAACCCCTCATGAATCAGAATCCCGGCCAAGGTGCCAACCAGTGACTTAGACACCGATTGCGCCAAATGCAGGCGCGTCGCCGTCATGTCGTTGAAATAAAGCTCCGTGACCACCTTGCCGCGATGCATAACCAGGAAGCCGTCGGTGTAGGTATCCTGAAGGCTGGCTTCGATGGTTTTGCTGTTGCCGTCCTCGGTTTCGAATTCAATGGCGCCGAGATCGGCCTTCTGTTCCGGCAGAATGCTCGCCGGCCCTTCGCTTCGATGTACTTCGGCGGTGGGGATCAAGCTGCGCACATTCTGGAAACTCCAACGGTTGAACGGAGGCAGATCCCAGTTTTCCAACGTCGGGCGCTTTTCAGGCGGTGGCGGGAACCCCTGCATGATGCCAAGCTCGCGCGCCGTTTTGGGGCGTGAGAATGCGCTTCTAGGCAGGGATTTACTCATCAAGTTTTCCAGTTCGACTCATCAGGCGGCCTCCAGGGGGAGAGCTTGGCTCTTCCCCCGGAGTATGCCTGTCGGTTACTTCTTCAGAGCGGTCCAGATCTTGTTGTAGAGATCCGCAACCTCCTGATCGCAAGGCGTCACGAAGTCAGGTGCCGGTACGCCTTCGGGTGGCACGATTTCCGGAGCACTCAGCATCTCTGGGTCCATGTACTGTTCACTGCCTTTGATGCCGTTGGCATAGCGCGCGAAGTTGGAAATCAACGCGGCGTTTTCCGGCGCCATGATGAAGTTGACGAAGAGCTTGGCGTTCTCCAGGTTCGGAGCGCCCTTCAACACGGCCACATTGTCCATCCAGCCGGTGTAGCCTTCCTTCGGGTAGGCATACTGCAGCGTCGGTCGCTGGGCACGGGCGCGCATCGCTGCGCCGTTCCAGTTCTGCGATAGATCGACATCACCGGAAGTCAGCTTTTCGATGGTGCTGTAATCCATCGTACGCCAATGCTCTTTGGCTTTGAGCAACATCGCCGTCAACTCTTTGAGTTGCTCTTTGTTCTTGTTGCAGCGTGGGTAGCCGAGATAGCGCAGACCGGCATTGATCACGTCGTTGGTGTCGTTGAGCATATTGATCCGACCCTGCAGTTCGGCTGGGGGATCGAACAGAAGCGCCAGGGTGTTGACGTCACCTTTGTAGACGGCGGTATCAACCGTGAAGGACGTCGTGCCCCACTGCCAAGGAACCGAGTATTCACGACCTGGGTCCCAATACACATCGACCCAATTGGGATCCATGTGCTTGAAGTTCGACATCTTATTGGGTTCGATCTTCTCGAGCAGACCTTCCTTGATCATGATGGCGATCATGTAGTCGCCGGGGACCACGATGTCGTAGCCCGTGCTGCCCTGTTTGACCTTGGCGAGCATGGTCTCGTTGGAATCGTACCCGTCGAGCGTGACCTTGACGTCGTGCTCTTTCTCGAACTTCTCAATCAACTCGGGGCTGGTGTAGTTACCCCAGTTGTAGATGTTGAGTTCACCAGCTGCGCTGGCCGGGTTGCTGCTGATGCCGACGGCAATCGCCGCGGCGGCAACCATTGATAACAATCGGGTCTTCATAGTTCAGCCTCCTCTGCTGAAAGGGTGCTTTCCCGCGCCCTATTTGCGCTTTCCTTCGATGATGAAGAACAGCGTCACGAAAAGGACCGAGATCAGCAGGAACACGCTGGAGATAGCGTTAATCTCCGGTGTGATTTCGCGCCGTATCTGGCCCAGAATGTAAATCGGTAGGGTTGTCTCGCCTGGCCCAGCGACCAGCAAGCTGATGATCACGTCGTCGAGCGAAACCACAAAAGCCAACATCGCCCCTGCGACAATGCCGGGCATAAGAAGTGGAAGCGTGACCCGGCGAAAAATCTGAAAGGGTTTTGCATAGAGATCCGCCGCCGCGCGTTCGAGCGTTAAATCCATGTCCTCCAGCCGCGCCCGGATTGGCATATACGCAAAGGGGATGCAGAAGACCGTATGGGCCACCATCAGATAGCCGATGCCCGAAACACCGGTCAGCTGCTTGATCAAGGCAAAGAACGACAGGGTTGCGATCGCGGTGACGATCTCAGGCACCATCAGCGGCTGGTTGACGATGGTGTAGGCCGCGGCCTGTCCCTTGAAAGGCGCCGTTCGCGTCGTCGCCAAGGCTGCCATCGTTGCAAAGATGGTCGAAAAGACCGTAGCCACCAGGGCGACCTCGACAGAGATCAGAGCGGCGCGCTGGATGCCCGCGTTCTCGTAGGCGGCCATGTACCAACGCAGACTGAACTCCGTCCAGAGCGTGACCGAGCGGTTGTCGTTGAAGGAATAGAGTACCAGCATGAAAATGGGCGCATAGAGCACGAAGATGCACAGCCAGGCCATCTGGGTGAATCCCGGCTGATACCGAAGGTCCTTCTGGCGCCCCCCGAACCTGAGTGCTTGCTTGAGGTCAGCCATGTCCGCCGGCCCCCTGCCCCTGCTTCGCGTTCTTCATGTAGATCAACAAGGCCACCATGACGATGGTCATGAGGATCAGGGCCGCCGCGGAACCGAAGGGCCAGTTGCGCGAAGAGCCGAACTGAATGGCGATCAAGTTGCCAATCATCAGCTTCTTGCCGCCGCCCAGCAGCTCGGGCGTGATGTAGGCACCCAAGCCGGGTATGAACACCAGGATGCATCCGGCGATGATACCGGGTTTGGCCATTGGAATGATGATCCGGCGCAGCACCATGAAGCGATTGGCATAAAGATCGTAAGCCGCTTCGACCAAACGAAAATCCAATTTCTCCAGGCTGGCGTAGAGCGGCAGGACCATGAAGGGCAGGTAGCTGTAGATCAGCCCCATGCAGACCGCGAAATCGGTGTAGAGGATGTTGATCGGCTGCTCGATCAAGCCGACGCCTTGCAGCCCATGATTGATGACCCCTTCGTCGCGAATGATCAGCAGCATTGCATAGGTGCGAATCAGCAGATTGGTCCAGAAGGGCAGCGTCACCAGGAAAAGCCAGAAATTGCGCTGCTCGCGAGGCTTCGTCGCAATAAAGTAAGCGGTGGGAAACCCGATCACCAGAGTGCCCAGCGTGGCAATCAGCGCCAGTCCTACAGAACGACCGTAGATCTGCAGGTATGAGGTGTGAAAGACCAGGGTGTCGTCGAAAATATCCCGCTCAAAAAGAAACTGGATATAGGCCTCAAGCGAGAAATTCCAGGTGACACCTCCATAGGACCCCGGCTCCAGGAACGAATAGACGAGGATGATGAACAAGGGGGTGATGCCGAACAACAGGATTGTAGCAATCGCAGGAGTCAGGAGCATAAGCCGGGTGTTGCGGCTGCGCCGCAGCAGATCGGCGGTCGTCTTCTCCAGCCGTTGCCGTGCCGCCGCGCTTTGCGGCGATCTGGCCGCACGGCTTTCGGTGGTGTCGACGGGCTTGGCCATCAGTCCACCAGAACCTGTAAGGTGCCGTCAGGAATCGCAACACCAAGGCGCTGACCAACTTCATAGTCCGACTGTGCACCGTGGCGATTCTGCACTTCAACGACCAGTGCATCGCCTTCAGCGCTTTCCAGGTGATAGTGCGTTCCCGTGCCGAAGTAGACGACGTTACGCACGGTGGCGTTCAGCGCGGCATCCTGCTCATTGTCGGTGATGGTGACGTGCTCGGGTCGGACGGCAACGTTCACCTGGCCGGGTTTCATCTGGGCGTCGGGTAAACTGGCGTTGCGTTCCTTGCCGGAGGGCAAGCGAACCCGCGCCACACCCGAATCACTGGAAAGCAGTTCGGCGTTCAGAATGTTGATCTCACCGATAAAGTCGGCGACGAAACGGCGCGCCGGGTGATCGTAGATATCCTGGGGTGCGCCAACCTGCAGGATGCGACCTTCGCTCATGACGGCGATGCGGTCCGACATGGTGAGCGCTTCTTCCTGATCGTGAGTGACGAAAATGAAGGTAATGCCGGTCTCGCTCTGCAAACGCTTGAGTTCGATCTGCATTTCCTTTCGCAGCTTCAAATCCAGCGCCGACAGCGGTTCATCCAAAAGCAGGACTTTCGGATGCGGCGCTAATGCGCGCGCCAGGGCTACGCGCTGTTGTTGTCCGCCGGATAGTTGGTCGGTCCGCCGGTTGGCCAGCTCTTCCATGCGCACCAAGGCCAACATGCGTGCGACGGTTGCGTCGATCTCGCTCCTTGGCTCGCCCAGCATCTCCAATCCGAAGCCGATATTCCCGGCCACGGTCATATGGGGGAACAGCGCGTACTGCTGAAAAACGGTGTTGACCGGCCGCTGATAGGGCGGCAGGCCTTCAAGGTGTTCGCCAAACAGAAGAATCTCACCTTCGGTCGGCTGCTCGAAGCCGGCGATCAAGCGTAAAAGTGTCGTTTTCCCGCAGCCCGAAGGGCCGAGGAGAGTAAAGAACTCGTTGTCATTGATCGTCAGCGATACGTCATCCAGCGCTACCACAGCCCGCTCGCTGCCAGCACCGTAAATTTTTCGTACAGAGCGGGCTTCGATTGCCGCTTTATTTATGCTTTTCTCCAAACTCGCCGTCTCCCTGTTCTAGTCCGGCGCCATCATGAGATGGATAGCAAAAGCGTACGGGACAGCTTCAAGCGTGTATATATCCCCCTGGGGATAGACGGTCGGAAGCAGGCATTTTACCGCGGCCGGTTCAGCCCAGGGTTTGCAGAAAACTCGCAAAGAGCTCGCTTTGCGAGGTGATCCCGAGTTTCCTATAAATGCTTTTGCGGTGCAGCTTAACGGTCCCGGGGCTGATATCGGTCAGCCGTGCAATCGACTTACTGGAATGCCCTTTCAAGATGAGCCCGGCGATCTCCATCTCGCGGGCCGTCAGGTCTTCGCGTCCGAAAGCATCGATAGCCAGATCGACACCCAGAAGAGCTTCGGATTCCAGCTCGTTCGCTACGCCTGACTCTTCCGCGGGGTGATAGGGGCGCCCAGCCAGGAAGTGCCTGCGCACCAATGCCGCAAAGATCGGAAAGCCGCCCCGAAAGGCGTCGAGTTGCCGTCGCGTGAAGCGTGGCTCTTCGGCGCGGCGCCCAATAGACAGAAAAAAGGTGCGACGGTCCGGGAGGTCGATCAAGAAGCCTACTTCATCCTTCAACCCAATCGCCTTGTAATAGCGCCGATAGTAAGCGGTTTGCTGGAAACGATCGGGAGCGATCTCGTTGAGGTGGAGGACGGCGTCACTCATTCCAGAGCGATAGGCATCATAAAAGGGATCCAGAAGGTAGGCGCCTTCAAGGTATTGGTCGACGACTTCCACCCGACGGTGGGCGCGAACGTTATCGTAAAGGTGCGCCGGTCGCCGTGATCCGTCGAGCGCCACAGCAAAGGCGCCTACGAAGGGCGCCAGTGCGCGCAGATAGTTAATACCGGTTTCCATGAAGGCCGCGGTGCCCAACGCATCGATTGCCTGCGCTGCCCACTCTTCCGGACTATCCTCGCTGCCCTTCAAGCTGGTCTCCCTTACGCCACGTCATCGCGACGATACCGCGAGATAATCCAATCATGCCAAGCAAATCAAATCCAGAGGGCAATGCGGCAATTTCCGGCCTGACGGCACGCTCGCGCAGCGGTTAGCGAAACGTACGAACCGCCGCCAAAATGCGTGAAACGGAGGTGATCCAGCAGGCTGCCCCGAAGATAAGGGCGACAGTGGCAAAACTGTCAGGAAACAGACAGAAGATCACGAACAGAAGGATTGTCTCGCTGCCCTCTGTCAGGCCGCCCAGGTAAAAGAGTGATTTAGAGCCCCCGATCTCCGTGGACATCCCCCGTTTGGCCGCAAAGACTGCATAGGCAAGAAAAGAACTGCCGGTTCCAACGAAAGACAAGATCAGGAAGGCGGCAGCCAGGGCGTCGTCGGGCCGCGCCAGTCCAAAGGCGAACACCACGGCGGCATAGAAGATGAAATCAAGGACGATATCCAGGAAACCACCCAGATCGCTTGGTCCGATGATTCGCGCCACGGCACCATCCAGGCCGTCCAGGACCCGATTGGCAAGAATGAAGAACAGCCCAATCAGATAAAGTTCGTTAGCGATCGTAGGGATAGCCAGTAGACCAACCAGGAAACCAAAGAGCGTCACAGCGTTCGCGGTTACTCCAAGTCGGGCGGTGACGCGCGCCATTCGCTGCAACGGTGGCTCGACCCAAGGTCGCAGAATTCTGTCCAGCATGCCTCTCATCCAAAAGGGTTGGCATATCAACAATGCCACAGCCGAAGCATTCGCAGCTAGTGGCGCAATTACTCTCCTCCGCTGCGTCCAATCAAGATTCCCTCTTAAGAGTAAAGGGCCTAGAAGATTTTCTTAAGAGACAAAAAAGCGAAAATAATATATATGTAATTTGAGATAAATGAGGGATTCCGTGAGCGATATTCCTGATCAGATACCCCGGTTTCTAGATATTCGGCCGTCTCCGGCGGAGAAAGAATGGATGCGCGGTGGGCTGAAGCAACCCGGCGGCAAGCTGCTTTTGTTCGACGAGGAAGATGAACCTATCGACCCGACCATCGTACGCCGTTGCCTTGATCAGCTGTGGGTTGAGCCCTGGCAGGTTGGCGATCAGAAGCCTCACAGCGTTTTCCTCGCCTGCCGATTGACGCCCTTGGGACGGCGTTTGATAACCGATGAGCGCGACCTGGCGCCCGGCGTGGTCGGATCGGTCAGCGGCGTTTCCGGGGAACCAAAGAGTGCTGCCGAGCGCGAAAAAAGCAGCAGAATGCTGCTTGAAGCTCTGGAGGTTATGTACCGGAGAGAGCGGAGCGGATGGCCGGAGCTTTCCAGAGTGCGCCGGCCGGTTATCCTTGGGTCGGTCCTCGTTTCCCTCCTTGCCCTGTTCATCGTGACTTGGCAAACCTCGAAAATATTCAGGTCACCCGAACCTTCGATATCAAGTCCCGCGGCTGATGGGACACCTCTGCTATCAGGAGCACAAGCCCCGCCGGCTGCTTCGCCGCTGATATCCGACTCGCTTGACCAGGAAACTCTATCATCCCCACCGGCCGTGGCCCCGTTGATTGAGCCGTCGGAAACTGACGTTGCATCGCCCCCCAAAGAGGGTGCCGCTGACACCGCTACAGAGGTTTCCCTGATCCCGCTGTCGGGAATTAAGGAGCTTGATAAGGCGGCCGATACCCCTGACGTTGGCGGGAAATCGATGGCACCAATGGTGGAGCCATCTGTGCAAGCAGATTCATCCAACCCCATCAGGTTAGCGCCGAGCACAGTTGCAACCGAAGTGCCTGCGACACCTGAATCGACCCCAGAGGCCGTAATCGCAGACGCCGTAACCCCAGAGCCCACACCTGAGGTTGCATCTCTTGATGCGGCGGCCCTTCAACAGGAAGAGGCTGAGCCACAGCCGCTTATTGTTGAGAAGCAAAATGGCGAAACTGCTTCAGTGGAAAGCGCCGGGGCGACAACCGCCGTGCCTGCACAGCCGACAACCGCGGTCGCGGCCCCTGGAACCTTTTCGGTCAGCAAGTTGAAAGGGCCGTTGATTGGCGAGTCGATGTCGAAGCCGATCAGCGTGGACGCGGTGGAAACGCCGACGCCAAAGGTTATGGTGGAGGTTGCCGTTTTGCCTGTCGAGAAACCCCTGTTGCCTGAGCCCGTCGCCCAAACCCCCACACCTGAAACGCAAGCGATTGAACCTCTTACCGAAGCGCCGCCCTTGCAACCCAGCAAGCCGGCGACGGGTGCCCAGGTGGCAAAGATCGAGAAGACGGAAATTCCAGCCACAGCAAGCATGGCTCAATCGGGGGGATACAAGATCCAGTTCGGCGCGTTTCGGGTCAAAGAGGGCGCGATGAAGTTCCATGCGCAGATTTCCGATAGCTACCGCACTTATCTTGATGGTGCTGGTGTCGCTCTAGAGCCGATAGGTGCGCCCGACGACAGTGGGTTACATATGGTGCGTAGCGGTCTGATTGTTCGTCGTTCGGATGCAATTGCGTTGTGCCAGAAGATCAAGAACGGCGGTGACGACTGCTTTGTCTTCGCCTCCAAGCCCGCACGCTAGCGCAGTTCGCTCAGGCGGTCATGGATTGCTTGCCGGCCTCTTCCGGTTTGCTTGAGCGCGCCCGTTCTATAAGCGACAGGCCAATGCGAAGCGCAGTGTAATCTTCATCCTGCGGCGTCACCCAGGAGCAGACTTCCCGTTTGGCCAATGCCACGTCGCAGCCTTGTGAATTGAGAATTCCCGCCAGGCTCCGCCCATACTCGACAAGAAAGGCCTTTGCCGATTGCAGATTATCTTCCTGCATTCGTGCGTGAGCCTTCATGGCGAGATCGTAGGCCCGGGATTCGGCCTTGCTCAGGTGCTCCAAGAACGGCGAGATCGTCGCGGCAATTGCGTCCAGACCGGCTCTCTGGTCCGATTGGAGAAGGCTGTAGGCCACCTCCAACCGATTACAGTTCTTGCACGTAGTAGGCATCGCTTTTCTCCAGGGCCATGAACATGCATGACAAATCGAATGCCTAGATTTTGAGGCGAATTACTTAATAAATAATTGCGTGGCGAGAATCAGAAGGTAAGCAGCGCTCAAGACGATGCGGGAGATTGAGGCGGTGTGAGTTGTTGGTTGATATACTGGTGGCAAATATCAATGGCCTGTTTTTGAGAAATCACCTTGTCGTGGATCGACAATCCCAGCCACAAACCGTCCATCAGCCCAATCAGTGCCAAGGCGGCGCGTCGATAATCAATTTGTACGTGGGCTTCCTGCGCAGCATCCTCGAACAGCGTTTCGACGCGGTCGATATAGTCGCGGTACAGTTGCCGGTTTGCTTTGCGCACGGATGTGTTGAAGCGCACTTCATGCCAGAAACTGAGGAAAGCATGCCGGTTCAACTCCGTGAAAACCGGTGGTGTGAGCAGCGCTGAAGGGACGGTTTTCAGACGCGCGACTGCCGAGGGACCGCTGCGTGAGACGGCTTCGTGTACCTGTTCGCTGATAGTGTTGAAAAGATGCTGGAAGGCGGCCGCGAGCAGATCCTCTTTGCTGTTGTAGTAGTGGCCGATCAGGCCGCGGGAGCTTCCCGCGGCCTCGCAGATCGTCCGAACGGTGGTGCCGCCGACGCCATGCTCCGCAAGTGAGCGAATGGTCCCTTCGATCAGGGCGCGACGACGGAACTCGTTTATTTCCGGGTGGGTGCGCGGTCGCAGTGTCGCGGTACGCGCTACGGGTTTTTTCACCTCTGTCCCGACCTCCAAGGTTATGACGCGGTTGTGGATCAACTCTTGTTGAACCACCACCTCTCGAAGAACATCCGGCCGTCGACCTCTAGGTTGTTGGCAAGATCGCCGTGCCCGACCTTATCCGAAACGGCGAAGACGTCGTTGGCGAACAAAGGTATAACAACCCCGCCGTCGCTGTGAACAAGGAGTTGCATTTCTCGGTACATCTCCATGCGGCGGGCGTTGTCCAGTTCGGCCCGGGCAGCCACCAGTAACTCATTGAAGCGCGGGTTGTTCCAGTAGGAATCGTTCCAGGCCGCTCCCGCGGAGTAGGCTTGGGTGAAGATGCCGTCGGCGGTCGGCGTTCCATACCAGTAGCAGGCGGACCAGGGCTTTTGCATCCAGACGTTGGACCAGTAGCCGTCCGACGGCTCGCGGACCACCTCGATGTTGATGCCCGCCTTGGCGGCGTGCTCCTGGTACAAGACACAGGCGTCGACGGCACCGGCGAAGGCAGCGTCCGCGCCGCTGAGGTTGATTTCGAGTGACGATAGCCCGGCTTGCTTGAGGTAATGCTTCGCCTTGTCGGGGTCGTAGTCGGTTTGTGGGATATCGCTCGCATGGAAGCCATAGGCCGGGCTAATCGGGTGATCGTTGCCGATCGTGCCGTGTCCATAAAGGATGGTGTCCAGCAGTGCTTGCCGGTCCAATGCGTGTTTCAGGGCCATGCGGACGTTGATGTCATCGAAGGGTGCGGTATCGGTTCGCATAGGAAAGGTATAATGGGTCTTTCCCTCAACTTCGCGCACTTCCACATTGCTCAACGCGGCCAAGCGGTCCGCCGTCTTCAGGTCGATGCGGTCAATCGCATCAACTTCGCCGCTGATCAAAGCATTCTGCCGGGCGGTTACATCTACGATGGCCAAGAGCTCGCAGCTATCGAAATGCGCGCGATCACCGGCCTGCCAATATGCGGGATTGCGCTCGAAATCCGCGCGAATGCCGGGCTCGAACTTTTTGAGCTTGTAGGGACCGCAGCCGTTTCCTGACAGCCAATCCAAGGTACCGTCTGCGTTGGCGGGATAGATCGGGAAGTTGAAGCTGCTGAGTTTGAAGGGGAAGTCCGCGTCTCCAGCGGCCAAGGTCACGACGACTTCCAGTGGACCCTCCGCCTTGACGCTGGTGATTGGCTCGACGATGGGCTTTGCGGTCGAGGTGGAATCAGGACCGCGATGATGGTTGATGGCGGCGACCACGTCTGCTGGCGTCACCGGTCGGCCGTCATGGAATGTTAGTCCGCTGCGCAGCTTGAACCGCCATTGCGAGGCATCCGCCGAAGCTTCCCAACTTTCAGCAAGCTTCGGCAGCAGGCGGCCAGCCGCGTCCACCTCGGTAAGCGTGTTGGAGATTGTATAGTGCATGACAACGGTGAATCCGTTGTTGACGTGCGCCGGATCCAGGGAATCCGACGTATCGCCGTGCCCCATGCCGAAGCGCATATGGCCGCCTTTGCGGGGTGTCGCGGCGTGCGCGGGCAGGGCACCCGATGCTGTGACCAAGCCGGCCGTTAGAGCCGTTCCGAGGGCCGTCGTCACGCCGAGGGCGCTTGCTTGGCGCAGGAAATCACGCCGCGCGATCCTACCGCTACGCAGCAGGTCTTTGAGTCGGTTCAAGTCGTCCATCTTGGTTCTCTCCCTGTCAGAAGCCTTCCCAGTCGCTTGTTGGAAAGGTCGGTGGATGGCTGGTGGCTCAGGTTTCTTCGAGGTGGTTGCATGCGTCTCGGTTTCATTCTTATCAAAAAGTTTGTTGAGCGTCCAACAAAAATATGAAACAGTTGTAGCCGATAAACCGCGACCTATCCCGGTTCAGGTCGCTTTTCAGCCTGTAAGGTCGGAAGGATGACGGAGTCCAGCCGTCGAGTGCGATGGAAAGGAATGGCTCAGAATGCGCGGCGATTTCACTCAACCCCAGAAGGTCATTAATCTTGACGCCTATCCGCTGGACCAGCGGGACAGCCCGACAAGACGCGCAGTGATCGATCGATGCCGGCGCGAATTGGAGGCGCAGCAGTACTGTGTTCTGCCGAACTTCATTCTTTCGACAGCCCGCCAGCGAGCGGTCGAGGATGCCCTGGAGCGCCAGGAGCAGGCACACCATATCAGTTCGCGCCGCAACTGCTACTTGCAGCGCCAACCGGACCCTGCCCTGCCCGCGGACCATCCCCGCAACATTTTCATGGAGGCCAGTTCGCGAATGATCGCCTACGATCATCTGCCGGACGATTCACCTCTGAAAACCTTGTACCATTGGGATGAAACCCGCGCTTTCATTGCGGAAATCGTTGGGGTCAAGGAGCTGTTCGATAACGAGGATCCCTACCAGCCGGTCAACACGCTTTGCTTTCATGACGGTGATCGTTCGTCCTGGCACTTCGATTCCTGCAATGCTTTTACAGTCACCTTGATGTTGCAGGCACCCGAGGGTGGTGGTGACTTCGAGATCGTCCCGAACGCGCGAAGCGATGATGACCAGAATCACGCCTATGTCGCCAGCTTCCTTCAGGGGAAGCGGTCGGGGGACGCTATCCGGGTTTCCCGTGAGCCGGGCGCTCTATGTATATTTCGGGGCTGCAATTCGTTGCACCGCGTATCGCCTGTATCTGGGAACACGCGCCGCTTGATGGGTGTTTTCGTTTACGAGAATGAACCAGGGGTCATTGGCGACCCAGAGGTCAACGAGACGGTCTATGGTGCGCGTGTTACCGCGGGCCCTGCGGCCTCATGACAGTTTCGGCCAGGTGTCTGAAAGGCGGTAGCCTTGCGGCCAGGGATCGTCCGGGTCCAACATGACCTGATGGGTGCCCGTGATCCAGGCCCGCCCGCTGATGACGGGCACGATAGCGGGCCGGCCGGCAATCTCGGTCGTTCGTTCGATCCGGCAATGAAACTCCGAGCCGATGATGGAGCGTGCCTGATAATGATCATCCAAGGTCATGTGCCCCTTGGCATGGAGGACCGCCATACGGGCCGAACAACCGGTGCCGGTCGGTGAGCGATCAATCTTGCCGGGGCGCACCGTCACCGCATTGGCGCCGCTGAGCCGCTTGCCCTTTCGATCCAAGGGGCCGGCGAATTGGCAAAAGGAGATGTGGTCCCACTCGTGGTTGACGGGATGCGTGAAGCCCAACTGTTGATTGGCGGCTTCGGTGATCTTGATTCCCGCCGCCGCCAGATCACGTGCTTCGTGAGGCGCAATCTCAAATCCCAAGGAAGCCGAATCGACGATGACAAAACTGTCCCCGCCATAAGCCGTGTCCACCTTCAGGGTTCCCAGCCCCTCGACCTCCAGTTTGGCGTCGATTTTGTCGGCGAAAGAAGCAACGTTGGTGACCGTAATGCGCTGTGCTTTGCCGTCGCGACATTCCGCCAAAACCTCAACGAGGCCGCCGGGTGCCTCTAGAATCATGCGTGTTTCCGGCTCGCTCATCGGCAGTATTCCGCTGTCGAGCAGTACGGTGGCGACACAGATCGAATTTGATCCGGACATGGGCGGTGTATCTTCCGGCTCCATGATGATCCAGCCCATCTGGGCGCGCGGGTCCTTGGGCGGCACCAGAAGATTGATGTGCCTGAAGACGCCGCCGCGCGGCTCATTGAGCACTAGATTGCGCAGGCGTTGGTCGTTGGCGATGAAATTGCGTTGCTCCCAGAGAGTTTCACCCGGCGGCGGGGCTACGCCGCCGACAATCACGTCGCCAACCTCCCCTTCGGCGTGGCAACTGACAATATGGATGACCTGGCTGCTTCGCATCGACTCCCCCTACTCCAATCGGCCGGATCTCATCCGGTAATCTGAAAAAGCGACTGACCGAGGACATCATAACGCAACTCGACCCGCAAACCAGGAGCGTCGCCGGCGCGCATCTTACAGTTTATGCGCTTGGGAGCGCCCTTGGCGTTGGTGACCGAAACATAAGAGTTGGAATCGGTGGCAGCGAGGCGAAACGGCTCGGGCGTCGAGTGTGCCAGATGGGAGATGGCAGCCGTCACGATATCGCCGCCCCAAGAATCTTCGATCGTCATCGGCAAGCCAAAAGTAACGCAAAGATCCCTTATCTGGCGGGCCTTGGTAATGCCGCCCACCTTGGAGATCTTGAGATGGATAGCATCCATCGCGCCGTTGGCATGAGCGCGCTGCAAGGCGCCTATCTCATCGATGTTTTCATCCAGGATAAACGGCAGATTGGTTGCTTGCCTATTTCCCTCCTCAGCCGGCGCCGGGCAAGGTCCAGGGTGCGCGCGTTGCACCGCCGGTGGAATGGCTGATCGCCGCCGGTTGGTCTTTCTGGGCCAGAATTACCAAACCTTCGACGGGAAGGCCCTTTTCGCGGCGGAGTGCGGCGCGATCTTGAGCCAGAAGGGAAAATCCGTTCCCCGAGAGCCAGGCGCGCAGGGCCATCGGATCGTGGCGGAAGCGCTGACCGGGGCCGAGGCTATAGGCGGATCGGAGGTCGTCGGGCGTTTCCAAATCCGCTTCCACGGTGAAGAGCAGCAAACCACCCGGTTTCAACCGCCCGGCACAACTGCTGAAGGTGGAAGCAAGATCGCCCAAATAGTTGAAGACGTCCGCGGCGATAAGCAGATCGTAACGCAGACAAAGATCATCCGGTGGGGTTGCGATGTCGCCCGATTGAAGCGCGCGATAAAGGCCCTTCGCCCGCGCCTGCGCAAGCATTCCGGGTGATATATCCAGGCCGTCCATGACGCCGCCCAGCACCGAGAATATCTCGCCGGCGAGGCCAGTGCCGCAACCAAGGTCCAGGATTGTGGGGCTCTCTGGAAGGTTCTGCTTGAAGGCTTGGAGCGTTTGCCAGAGCAAACGCGGTCCACAGTAGCCGAGACGATCCACGAGTTGGGTTTCGAAAGCGGGCGCTATCTGGTCGAAAAGCTGCCGCACGTATGCTGGAGGGAGCCGCTCAGGCGTATCCGCAGCGCCCAGCAAAGCCAGTCGCGGTGAGGATCCCAGACGGTCGCTGGGGTCGTGTTCAAGATATTTGCGGAAGGCTGCGGCACCGGCATCTTTATCACCGGCCAGCTCCAGTGCCTCACCCAGTACGAACCAAGCTTCGGCCCAGGACGGGGCCAAGGCGACGGCCTCGCGGGCCAGTTCCGCCGCGCCGGAGCCATCGCCGTCATCAAGAAGCGCCAAGGCTACGTCAAGCCGCCGTCCCGCCCCTGCTCGTTCATAGGTCACTTGCAATCCATCCGGAATCACATGCTGACGGGGCGACAGCCCGCGTTCCCGCAGGAGCGCATAGATATTCCGATTGCCGGATAATTCAAGTGGGATTTGCTGTGGTCTCCGACATCGCGGTCAAGGTGGCTTCCAACTCGGCAATCCGTTGCTTGAGCGGGATTATGGCCTCTTGAACTTCGGCGGTGGAGTAGCGCGGCGTGATGTGCTGCGGGCAGTTCCAGTCAAAGGCCTCGATGCGAATCACGATACCGCGTTCTACCTTGGCGCGGTACTCCGGAAGCTCCAGGCGATTGAGGATGGTGTTTTCCTCCAAGTCCACCAAGCGGGCACGACCCAGTATCTTCAAGCGGGTGCGATGGGCATAGTCCATGAAGAAGAGCGATACCCTGTCATCCGTCATCATGTTGCCGACGCTGATGTACTGCCGGTTGCCGCGAAAATCGGCAAAACCAATCGTTCGTTCATCCAGAACACGCACAAACCCCGGCGGTCCGCCGCGATGCTGGACGTAGGGCCAGCCTGTTTCGCTGACCGAAGCCATGTAAAAGCTATCGCGCTCACCAATGAACCCTGCCTCTCGGGGGCCAAGTACCTGGTTCACCGGCTCTTCGATCACTTCGAAGCGCGCGTAGCTCTTCCGACTACCGTGGGCCTCTTGCAGCTTCTTGATTGTTTCCGTGAAGGCGATGTCTGCATAGCGGTGGGACATGGTGACTCTCGTATACTGGTTAGATCATCGGTGGCTATTGATCACCGGCACAAAGGAAGATGGCATTCGACGTGAAATAAAATAATATAAGGAATATGAAATACTTTATTTCGCTAAAAGGAATAAAGATGGACCGTGTGCATGAAATGGAGGTTTTGGTCGCGATTGCCGACGTCGGCAGTTTTGCCGCGGCGGGGCGGCGTCTGCATATCTCTCCTCCGGCGGTGACGCGTGCCGTTGCTTCGCTCGAGGCGCGCCTTGGTGTGCGGCTGCTCAATCGGACGACCCGCAGCTTGAGCATGACCGAGGCCGGCGTGCGGTTTCTGGAAACCGCCCGTTCGGTGCTTGCCGGTATCGAGGCTGCGGAGAAAGAGGCATTGGGGGAGATGGCCGCCCCCCAAGGGCGACTGACCGTCACCACGTCGTTCACATTCGGGCGAACGGCACTGGCGCCGATCGTCTCCGAATTTCTAGGCGCCCACCCTCAAGTCAGCCTCTCCGTACTGCTGATCGACAGAACGGTAAATTTGGTTGAAGAAGGTATCGACGTTGCCGTGCGTATTGGACCACTTTCTGACTCGAGCCTTATTGCAAGGCGTGTCGGACAAGTCAGGCGCTTGCTGGTAGCAAGTCCGAAGTATCTGGATAGGCGTGGCTGGCCACAAAATCCCAGCGATCTGAAACTTCATTCCATAATCGCATTTACTGGCTTGGTGGCAAATCGCAAGTGGGGATACCTTGACCGTGGCGGGGTCGCTTACCAATCGTTTGAGCCGCGCTTGGAGATTAATGATGCAGCCACTGCAATTGCCGCCGCCACCGCTGGCGATGGGATAACGGTGGCTTTGTCCTACATGGTCGCGGAGCAGCTTCGAAGCGGTGCCCTTGTGCCGGTGCTGGAGCCGGTCACGCCGCCCCCGGTTCCGGTTCACCTGGTGCACCCCCATAACCGCTTGGTGGCGCCGAAGGTTCGGGCTTTCATTGATTTTGCCGCACCAAAACTGAGCCGGAGGCTGCAAGAGTTGGCGGTCGATCCTCTGGGAGAAACGCCGGGCGCCGAAGCGCCCGGCTGATCCTCAGTTATTTCTGCGGCCGGTTTCCTCGATGTACTCGATCATGGCGTCAGCGCTGGAAATGTCCGCGTAGCGACGGGACAGATCGCGCAGGTTATCGAGGTGCGGCTGCTCCTCGTGATCGCCGACGCAGTCCTCCGGTACGATGGTTCGGAATCCCCATTGGAAGCTGTCGATGCTTGATGCGCGAATGCAACCGCTGGTGATGCAGCCGGTGACAATCACTGTATCGACGCGCTCCTTGAGGAAGAAGGGGACGACGGGCGTCTGAAAGAAGATGGACGGCCCGGTTTTGCAGACGACGACGTCGTAATCTTCCTGATAGATCATCGGGTCTAGCTCGGTGCAGGGATGGCCATGGATCAGCTCCTCGCGCACTGCGCCGACCTTCCAGTAAGGCATGTCCCTTTCGCTTTTGTAGGCCGTGTAGCAGGTTGCGATCGGAACGTTATTGCGCCGCGCGACCTCCAGCAGGCGTGCGGTGTTCTCCAGGCCGCGCATAACCATCGGGGCACCGCCCAGTCGGTACTTGGATTCCGTAAATGCTTTTTGATAGTCGATGACGACAATTCCGGGTTTTTGACCCAAGCCGACTTCGATCGCGCCGTAGCTGCGCTTCTGGTAATCAATAGGTTCTACATTACTCATTTCTTACTCCTAATTCCGGCAGTGTGGAAACTCTCAAGGCAGCAGGTTCTTATAGAACTTGCCTTCCTTCATGATGGCGGTGAGGTTCTTTTCCGGCTCGGTTAGAACCGTCACGTCCTCTAGTGGATTGCTCTCGACCACTAGAAGATCGGCGCGTGCACCCTGCTCGACGACGCCGAACTCGCCGTCGCGCAGGAAAGCTTCGGCGGCGGTGCAGGTTGCTGCACGGATAAGCTCTGCAGCAGGGACGACATCCTTGCGAAGATTGAATTCGTTGAGCTGGTGGCGTTGCATGCTGCCCAGCAGATCGGAACCATAGATCATGCGCACGCCGGCGTTTTGGGCCATCTCCAGGGCGCGGGCGCCAGCGTCAAGCACGTCGTAGACCTTCATTTGCAACTCCGGCGCCATGCCCGCTTCAACACCTTCGCTGGCCAACGCGTTGTAAGTGGCCAGGGTCGGGGTCAGGAAGGCCCCATACTTCAAGAAAGCCTCGCAGCTTTGCTCGTCCATCAGGTTGCCGTGCTCGATGGTCCTGACACCGCGTGACAGCAGGCGGTTGATTGCCCGAGCAGTATAGGCGTGCGCCATGACGTGCAGATTGGCTGCGGTGGCCTCTTCAACGATGGCGTCGATTTCATCCAGTGCGAATTGCGTGCTGTCGATCCGGTCAGTCGGCGACGACACGCCACCGGAGGCCATGATCTTGATGTGCGTCGCGCCTTTGCGAATTTCGTCACGTGCGGCACGCCGGACTTCCGGAATACCGTCGCAAACGAGACCAAGTCCGGCACAGCAGAAACATTGGTCCAAATCGTGGTCGCCGACGCCGCGCATGTCCCCATGGCCGCCGGTTTGCGACAAGGCGTGACCGCAGAAGAGAACGCGGGGCCCGATTAGCTTGTCCTCGTCGACCGCGCGCGAAAGGCCGTAATCCGCACCACCCGCGTCTCGCACGGTGGTAAAGCCACGCATCAGCATGTCCCGAAGTAAATCGCCGCTGCGCGCCGCTACATAAAAGGGCGACAGGCGCTTGAGCATCGGAAAGTCCGGCGTGATCGCGGTGACATGGACGTGGCCGTCGCAAAGCCCCGGCATCAGATAGCGGCCCTTGATGTCAATGACTTTTGCGCCGTCGGCCTTCAGGGGCGTCTGGGATACCTCGGTGATCTTGCCGTCGGTGACTAGAACCGAGTGGTCCGGCAGGATCGTGCCGGCGCGGGTATCGAGTACATTGGCATTGGTGAAAATAGTCGTGGTCACTTTTAGTCTCCCTAATAAGCAGGCGCGTCAGCGGTAAGCCAGCGTTGGCAAGAACAGCGACATGGCTGGGAAAATGATGATGAGGAGCAGGGCAACGAGGTCCATGACCACGAACCAGGTCACGCCCTTGAAGACCTCTTGCAGGGTGACGAGGTTCCCCAACGCCCCCTTGATGACGTAAACGTTCAATCCGATTGGCGGCGTAACCAGCCCGATTTCGAGAAGCTTGATGACAATGATTCCGAACCAGACGAGATCAAATCCGGCACCGTCCACCAGCGGCAGGATCAGCGGCAAAGTCAAAAGCAGCAAACCGATCGAATCGATGAACATGCCCAGGATCACGTAAATCACCGTGACCGCCAGCAGGATCCACCAGATCTGATCACTGACCCCCAGGATCAACTCGGAGAAGGCTACCGGCACGCCGCTAAGCGCAAGGAAGCGCGTGAAAAAGACAGAGCCGATGAGAATGATGAAGATGCTGGAGGTGCTGTTCGCGGTATTGATCAGGGCGCTCTTGATGGCCTCGCGCGTCAATGCTCCACGGCTGTAGGCGATGACGGCCGCCACGAAAGCACCGATGGCGCCAGCCTCAGTAGGGGAAAAGATACCGGTGAAAATGCCACCCAGCACGGAAAGGATAAGGACTGGCAATGGCCAGATATCCTTGAAGGCCGCGATTTTTTCAGCGCGGGTCACCTCGATCTGAACGGTGCCGGCAAGGCTCGGATTAGCGCGCACGCGGACAACGATCATCGCCATGTAAAGCAACGCCGACACAATGCCCGGCAAGAACCCGGCCATGAAAAGCTGACCGACGGAAACCTGGGCATAGACACCGTAGAGAATCAGCAAAACGCTTGGTGGAATCAAAGACCCAAGGGTGCCGGACGCGGCAATGGTGCCGGTTGCAAGTCCTTTGTCATAGCAGTTGGCGAGCATTTCAGGGACTGCAATACGGGACATTGCCGCCGCCGTGGCGACGCTGGAGCCAGAGGCCGCAGCAAAAAACGCGCAGGCAGCGACGCTGGATACGGCGAGGCCGCCCGGAAGCCGCGCCAACATCAGGCGCATCGCCGAGAACAAACCCTTGGTCATATCCGTTGTGGAGCAGATGTACCCCATCAGGAGGAACATCGGCGCTGCCGTTAGCTCCCATTGCCCAACGAAATCAAACGGCGTTGCCGAAATCAAACCCCAGGACACGCGTATCGAGGTCATCGCCGCAACGCCGACGATGGAGACGAGGCCAAGCGTAAGCCCGATGGGCACCCGCAGAGCTATGAGCAGAAGCGTAACGACAATGCCTGCGACGCCGATGTCCAGATTAGTCATGGTGAGGCTGGCTCTCTAAAGTGCACGGCGCAGACGGAGCGCCCGCACCAGGTTTGCGAGAATGGCGAGGCAGATTCCTGCAAAACCGATAGGCAAGGCCCACCGGCTCGGCCAGATGTAGAAAAGGAAGTTGGACATGATGGTTTCCAGACGATCTGTAGACCGCCAGGCATCGAGGAAACTTTGGTATCCAAGCATTCCGAAGTAGATCAACCCGAGCAGGCAGGCAAAGAGATACAGTGCGAACTGCAGGGGTTTGGGCAGGAACTGCACGAAGAGATCCACGCGAATATGTTCGCCCTTCAATTCGACATAACCCAGCGGCAGGAAAACGGCGATCACCATGTGATAGAAGGAGACGGTTTCCAGCGTGCCGATCACGGAACTGTTGAATAAGAAACGCAACGCGACGTCGATGCTCACGTGCAGCATCATGACCGCCATGAACAGGCAGCCCACGACAAGGAAGGCCTTGTTCAGCCCTTCGAAGAGGCGCTCAAGGTAGCCGTCAGTGGCGCTGTAGTCGTTGTCGTGACCGGATAGGTCCAGTGGATCGCTGGCCATGGTCAGCCTTTCTGATCTTTGTTTTTTAGGATGCCTGCGGTTTCCAGTGTCTGTTTCCAGAAATCCAACATGTCATGAAAAAGTTGTGGGTCGTCGCGCCAAACCGATTGTGTGCCCATGCCGCGCAAAAAACAGAGCGTCACGTTCAGCGCCAGTCGCCTGTCGCGCGGTTCGCTGGACGAGCGAAGCAACAACTGTTCCCAGATCTCGTCGAGCGAGGCGTTGTATTCCAGCGCCACGGGCACAAGAGCCGCCTTGATTACGGGGTCGGTGCGCGCAGCGGTCACGAACTCCAGCGTGATCATGTACATCGGACCTGAGAAGCGCTCCCACAGATTTGCGAGAAACGCATCGAAGTCGATCTCACCGCTGTCCACGCCCTCCGCCATCTGGCGGACTTCGCGGATTTCATCGCGCAGCAGGTGCCTCAGCGCTTCTTTGAGAAGCAGATCCTTGCTCGGATAGTGGTGCAGCAATGCGCCCCGGGAAACGCCGGCCCGGTGGGCAACGTCGACGGTTGAGGTATCCCGCAAACCTTGTTCCAGCAAGCAGGTTAGCGTCACATCCAGAATTTTACGCTGCGTTTTGCGCGATCGCTCTGCCTGTGTGCGTCGAACCTGCATGGAACCTCCAGACGATTAATTAGGCGAAGGGGCAGACCGGGATGCCTGAAGGAACAAGATTGTACCACAGAGGCTCCGGCCTGCCCTTTCCATTACTGAACGCCGTAGGTGGCTGGGTCCAGCGTGTCGTAGATTTCACTGAGCGCCAGAGCGGTCAGGGCATCTTCGTCATTGCGGTCGACGCTGGCGATCAGCTTCTCCCACTTCGCATAAACGGCGCGGAAATCGTCAATGACTTCCTTCCCGTTCGTCAGGCCGTACTTCTCTTCGGCAGTCTTGTAGACCAGCCCAAGAGCTTTCTCGCGGTAGCTTTCAACAGAGGCCATCAGATCGGCTTCGGGCTGATAGATCGTGTTGCCCTTGCTTTTGCCTTCTTCAAGGGCGCTATCGGCGCGCTTGATATAGTTGATGTTCATGCGGGCCATGGCGCGGGCGGTGGCTTCCATAAGAATGCGGCGGTCGGCCGGCTTCAGGCTTGCCCAGAAGCCCGGATTGTAACCCCACTGTGGGCCGGACCAATACATGCCAGTGGGTAGGATCGTCGTGTACTTGGCGACTTCCCACAAAGACCGGTCGATCAGGTCGTTGCCGGCATTGGACGCACAATCCAGCGTGCCGCGCTCCAGGCCAGTGTACATCTCGCTGGAGGGTACGTTGACGGGAATTCCGCCAACTTCCTCAACCCACAACGACACGGTCGAACCGGCAGTGCGGATACGCTTGCCCTTAATCTCTTCGAGATTACGGATCGGTTCCCGGCAGAAGAGAATGTATGGAGGCGTGGCGTATGAGCCGAGGTAGACGACGCCCTTGTCCTTCCACTCCTGGAGCTGCGTGGCGTTGTGTACGCTGAAATCCGTCACGGCGAAAATCGCCACCAGAGCGTCAGAGTAGTTGAACCCAAGTTCCTGAACCGCGTTGGCAACTGGAAGCTCGGAGGGTGTGTAGACCGCAGCGTGGTGGGCAACCTGGACAACGTTGTCACGGATGCCCTGAAGGTTGGCGCGCGGCGCCAACAGGACCGTACCGGTATAAACCTCGGGCACCAGCGATCCGCCGGAGAGCTCCTTTACCATCTCCGCCCATTCGATGTAGCCATACTTGGAATGGGGGTGTTCGGCAGAATAAAAGGAATTGGCGATAAACTCGGTTTGCGCCGTGGCGGGTGCGCCGCCAAGGGCTGCGGAAATTGCCGCGCAAGCATCGGCAATCATAAGCGTTAGTTTCTTCATAGACATAGCCTCCGTAGGGGTCAGAGAACCTGGGAAAGTCGCTTCGGCCCAAAATGTCGTTCTTCAGCCGTCGCGACCGCGGACATTTCTTATAGTTAGTGAAAAACTAATTTGTAAGAAACAAACAGTCAAGACTGTCTGTAAGTGAAAATTGTTACCTCTCCGCGTTGCATCCCTCCTATCGGGGCGTCAGGCTGAGCCAGGCTTTCGAAACCGGGAGAATGCATTATGCGGTTCAAGAACAAGACCATCCTCGTCACCGGAGGCAGTGCCGGGATCGGTCGCGCCATTGTTCTAAAAGCTTTGGCGGAAGGCGCCAGCGTGGCCTTTTGCGGGCGGAGCCGGGAACGCGGACTCGGCTTGTTAAAGGACTGCGGAGACGACCCCCGCTTATGCTTCATACAGGCGGATGTGCGTGAGGAGAAGCAAGCGCGCGACCTCGTCGAACAGTGCCTAGCCTGGACCGGTGCCCTGGACATAGTAGTGAACAATGTCGGTGCAGGCGCCAGACATGCGGGCGTTGAGAAGACCGACCCGCCTACCGCGCGGTTCCAGAAGATGATCAAGTCCAACCTTGATGTAGCTTACTTCGTTGCAACAAGCGCCCTGCCCTATCTGGCGCAGTCGGCAGTAAAGCGAGGGTCTGGCGCGATTATAAACATCACCTCGACCGCCAGCCTGCACGGTACATGGGGGCATTACGGCGTAGCGAAGGCGGCATTGGAAGCCTTGACCCGAAGTCTGGCGGTAGAGGGGGCGCCTAAGGGCGTGCGTGTCAACGCGGTCTCGCCGGGATGGATCAAGACATTCGAAACCGCCGAGGAAGGCAAATCCGCGGCGTGGGAGCGGCAGGCGTCGCTTTTCGGCCGGATGGGGCAGCCCGATGAGATAGCCTGCGCCACTTTGTTTCTGGCCTCGGATGACGCTTCCTTCATTACCGGGACAACGTTGGTGGTTGACGGTGGTCTCTCGATCACGGACCCGGCTTCTCAGACTTACCTGGCTGAGCACGGCGGCTGGCGCCTTTTCTCGGGCGTGCTTGCACCGTGACCCCACAGCTCTTTCGTGGAGCGTGAATTAAAGGGCGGCCCTAATCCCCCAGGGCCGCCCACCCTCCCGGCAGAGGGTGTTGGGATTGCAATAGTGGATTGGAGGCGTGACCTAGAATCCCAAACGGTCGCGCAGCCCGTACCAAACCACCAGCGAGGTCACGGCCGGCTTTCGCAGACCGTAGAATGGAATTCGATTTGGTTGAGTGACCGGGAAATCCAGATCTTCGACGGCTTTGCCAGCCAAGCGTTCAGCCAGGACCTTGCCGAGCGCGGTGGCCATTGCCACGCCCCGACCGTTGAAGCCCAGCGCAGCATGCAGGCCTGGCGCCGGCTCATTCAAATGCGGGAAATGGTCCTGGGTCATGGCGACAAGTCCGCCCCAGGCATGTTCCCACTCCACCTCTCCGATTTGCGGGAACAAGCGGTGCGTCACATGCTTGAGCACGGAGAAACGGGCCCTTAGACCTGCGTCGGTAAAGCCGCCTCGACCGCCCATGAGTAAGCGCCCTGTCGCATCCAGTCTGAAATAGTTTAGGAGTCTGCGCGTGTCGCTGCTGACATGGCCTTCCGGGAAAATACTCCGCCGGACATTCTCGGAGAGCGGCTTGGTTGCGACCTGTATGGAACGGAATGGAACTACGGTTTTCGCCAAGCCGGGCCACAGGTGGTCGGTATAACCGTTGGTGCAAAGCGCCACCTGTTTGGCGCGCACTTCGCCGTGCGGAGTTTTAATCAGGAACCCCTGGCCGGTCTTTTCGAGGCTTTCGGCGGGGCTGTCGCTGTAAATGTCGACCCCAAGACTGCGGACCGCGGCGGCTAGTCCGAGCGCGTAATTAAGCGGGTGAACGGAGCCGCCTCTTCTGTCCAGCGTGCCGCCGGCGTAGGCTCCGGTGCCGATCAACCGTGCAGTCTCGGACTTGGATAGGTGCTCGATTTTGGCACCCCTACGTTGCCACTGCTCGGCGCGGCGGGCCAACAGATCAAGCGCACTGGAATCGTGTGCCGCCTGTATCCATCCGTTGTCCTGTAGATCGCATTCGATGCCATAGCGTCGGATCAGATCGAAAACCAGGGACGGCCCCTCGCCCGATATACGTACCATCCGGCCGCCCATCTCCGGCCCGTAGAGCTTTTCTATCGTGTCGGGGTCTTCCTTGAGTCCGGGTATCACTTGCCCGCCGTTGCGGCCGGAAGCACCCCATCCAGGGGTCCGCGCTTCGATCACCACCGGCTTCAACCCGCGCTCGGCTAAGTGAAGGGCGCAAGACAGGCCGGCAAAACCTGCACCAACGATAGCTGTATCGACGGTCAGGGACTCTTCCAGATGCCGGCGTGGCAGCGCTTGGTTGGCGGTCGCTTCCCAGAGGGAATTGGCAAGAAGAGGACGCTCGCGTTCAATCATTGGTCAGGCCATCCGTTTCGGGCGTGTGTTGCTTGGGTTGCTCTCAGAGGTCATCAGTAGACGGCAGGAGTCACGGTCCAGATCACTTGGCAAACTTCTTCGCCGATCGCCCAGAAGCGACATAACTGCCTGGCATCAAAAGCAAATGCGTCCCCCGGCATAAGCTCGAACTGCTTGCCGTCAATCTCCAAACCCAGCGTACCGGAAACAACCGTCCCACACTTCGCGCCGTCTGGATTGTTATAAGGCTCTTTGCCGGAGCCGCCTTGGGGCTGGATGATGATTAGCATCATCTGTATTCCGGGGCAGGAGTCAGGCGTCATCAACTCCTTGGTCATACCCTTTTCACCCAGATCAAGAATGCGCCGATTAGCGGTGCGGACGATATAATCCGAGTCGTTCTTCTCGTCGGCCTCCTTCCCGTCGAACAGCCAGCCCATTGGCATGTCCAATGCTTCGCAGATCTGCTTGAGGGAATGAAGCGAAGGAGCTGAAATACCGCGCTCTATATGGCTCAATTGGCCGATGGAGACGCCGCTGTTTTGTGCCACTACCGCAAGCGATAGCCCCCTGACCTTGCGGCGCAACCGCAGCTTCTGGCCAATCGAGCCGTCGATTTCCGATTTGCGCGTTCTCTTTTGCATCAAAGACAAAGGTATGACTCCCCTTCATTATTGTTGTTTTGCTTAGATTGAAAAAAATACAAAAAAAATTCAACCGAAAATTTAGAATCAGACTGAAAAGAAATCATCGGCTGTCAACCAGGAGTGTTGGTCTGCGGTGGCACGGCAGATCGTTGAAAGGATAGGAAGGCGCCAACCAAGATGAAAAGCGCGCTTATGAGCAGTGACGAATGAAGCGGCTCATCCAAAACAAGATTGCTCAGAAACACGCCGAAAACAGGTGAGAGGAGCAGAAACTGCCCCGCGCTTGCGGCCGATATCCTGCTGAGCGCTTGTGCCCAGCACCAGAAGCCGAAGCTGGTAGGCACGATCCAGTTGTACAATAAGATGGCTAGGTACTGCGGCGTCGGGCTAAAGGCAGTCCCTCGCTCCATGATCATGGCCAAGAGCGATACCGATACCGCTGCAACAGCCAACTGCCAGAACACCTGTTGCCAGAAGCTGCTGCGCCAGCGCCGGGTTCTGTATAGCACGGCGCCGGTGGCCCAGCCGATGGTGGCGATCAAGGCGATGGCTGAACCGAGAAAGGCATTGCCGCTATCCCAGGTCATTGTCCAGGGCTCGGTGAGCAGCACCAGACCCAATAAACCTAAGGCGCCGCCGGCAACCGCGGTCGGTGTCGTGCGCTCACCCAGCAACCAGATACTAATCAGCAGCGCCCAAACCGGCATGGAGTAAGCGATCAAAACGGTCCTGCTTGCTTCGATCCAGAGCATGGCAATTGAGGTCAAGCCGGTCATCAAGGCGACCTGTAGAAAGCCGATGGCGCCGAGCAAGAGCCGCTCGCCCGGCTCCGGCAGCAGGACTCTGCCCCTGCCAAGCGAAACCAGGCATAGGCCGACGATGGCTGTCGCCCCCAGAAAGCGCAGGGCGTTGAAGGTCAAGGGGCCGCTATCCTGTAGGGCCAACTTGACCCAAGTGTAGTTACCCCCCCAGGCAAAGACGAGGACGCTTAGGAACAGCAATGTGATGATCACGTATTTAGGTGTGTTCGCCGCCGTCGCTGGCGTTTGTGCTGTCGGCATCAGGTGTGCACTCTCAATCTTTCAAGATGTCCCAAATGGAATCGACCCCGCCGCGAAAAGGCGCGTTTGTTTCCCTGATCCGATCGGTGCTCCCAGCGTCGTCTTGAGGGAGGCGGCACAGCACATTCCAGGGCATTATTTCCTGCTCATCGTCTTTGGTGTTCGCCGCTAATGTAGATTAAAGTTTCGTTTTTGCAAAAATTTTTATAGAAAATATTCAATTAGATTGATAGTCGTAATGGAACTGCATCGGCAGATCGATGAGAAAACTGGAGGAGAGTATAGATGCGCGTTGGCGTCGAAGTCGGGGGAACCTTTACGGACCTGGTAGCTATCGGAAAGGAAGGAATACGTGTCGCCAAGGTGCCGAGTGTCCCTTCCCGTCCGGACGAAGGCGCCTTTAATGCGTTGCTTGCCAGCGGGCTGACGATCGCCGAGATCGAGGATCTGGCTCACGGATCAACCGTGGCTACCAACGCTGTTCTGGAGCGTAAAGGCTTTCCGACCGCTTTCGTGACAACCGAAGGATTCCGGGACATCCTGGCGCTGCAACGCCACAACCGCACGAGCATTTACGATCTAGAGTATCAGAAGCCCGCGCCGGTGGTTAAGCGCGCCGATTGCTTCGAAGTTTCGGAACGTATCTTGGCTGACGGCAGCGTGCTTACTGCGTTGGACGAAGCCAAGGTGGAGACGGCATTGATTCCCGCGCTTAAGAACGGTGGTTATGAAGCTGTCGCCGTTTGCTTGCTGAATGCCTATGCGAACCCGGCACACGAGGAGCAGCTTCGATCGATCATTCAGGCGCGGCTTCCGGATTTGCACGTGACCTTGTCTTCCGCTGTGACGCGCGAGTTTCGCGAGTATGAGCGGGCATCGACGGCAGCGATTTCCGCCTATGTTCAGCCGGTGATCGACCGCTATATCGGGCGTTTCGAGGGGCGCCTTGCGGAGAATGGATTCAAAGGTCGGTTCAGTGTCATGCAGTCCAACGGCGGACGCCTGCCCGCCGAGGCCATGCGTCAAAGCGCTGTGACCGCCTTGCTTTCCGGCCCGGCCGCTGGCGTCATGGGCGCCACACGGCAAGCCAGCCGGTCCGGCTACGAGAATCTCATTACGCTGGATATCGGAGGGACTTCTACCGATGTCAGCGTCGTTACCGGCGGAAAGCCCGGCCTGACGAACGAGTTCATGATCGACGGTCTGCCGGTAAGGATTCCGGTCATCGACATCAATACCGTCGGCGCCGGCGGCGGCAGCATTATCTGGATCGATGAAGGAGGCATGCTGCGCGCCGGACCGCAATCCGCGGGCGCCGACCCCGGCCCGGCGTGTTACGGTCGCGGCGGTAAGTTGCCGACGATCACAGACGCACATGTCATCCGTCAGACCATGCGCCCCGAAGCTTTTCTCGGCGGTCGCATGCAGATTGACCCGGAAGCGTCGCGCGCAGTCTTCAAGCCGATTGCCGAGCACTTTGGCATGACGTTGGAGGAAGCTGCGGATAGCGCGATCCAATTGGCGAATGCGAACATCGTTCGCGCCATTCAGCTTATCTCGACCGAGCGCGGCAAGGACCCGCGTGACTATGTGATGATTCCCTATGGCGGTGCCGGGCCTTTGCACGCGGCCCAGGTGGCCCAGGATCTGGGCATCCGCACCATTGTCGTACCGCCCAATGCAGGTGTCATGTCGGCCTACGGCCTGATCGCCTCCGATTTTGTTCAGTTTGAGAGCATGACCCACCGTGCCGTCGTCGATGTTGGGGCCGGCGACCTGGTGCGCGGCATTTTCAAGGAAATGAAGGATCGGGCGCTGACGCGCTTCCACGAACTGGGGCTAGATAGCAATCTTCGACTGGATTTCATCGCGGATATGCGTTTCGTCGGCCAGGCCTTTGAGGTGCCTGTTGCCTTGAGCGAGGCGGAGGTGGCCAAGCTGGACGGCGCCGCAATTCAGCGGCTTTTCGGCACCGCTCACGAGAAGATCTATTTCTTTGGCGCCAGCTCGGATAAGCCGATCGAGTTTGTGTCCTTCCGATTGGGTATTTCCGCCGAGTTGGCGGATCTGCCGGTGCTGGTCGAGACCGGTGATTACAGTGTCGAAGCCAGTGAGATCGAACTCTTTGATCAACGCCAGAAGTGGCAGGGCACCCTGATGAGCCGCAGCCAGATCGGCGATGGGCAAATCTTGACAGGGCCGATGCTGCTGGAGGATTCGACCTCTACTTTATTCGTGCCTGCCGGCTGGAGCGCGGCGCAGGACGAGAACCACAATTTGATTCTGACGAGGGCCGAATAATGCCGGAAGCAAATACAAGGACCGATATCATGAGCACATTAGACCCAGTTGACTATGCGGTCATCAGCCAAGGTTTGATCGCGGCGGCCCGTGAAATGGGCGCCAAGTTGATCCGCTCGGCATACTCCACCATCGTCCGAGAGGCCTCCGACGCTTCCGCCGCACTCCTGGACAGAGATGGGAACGTTGTTGCCCAAGCGGAACTCATCCCGATGCAACTCGGTCCGATGGCCGACACCTTCCGCGCTTGTGCGGCGCTCTATCCGGTCGATGAGCTTGTTGAAGGCGATTTCTACATCAACAACGATCCCTTCGCAGGTGGTCAGCATCTACAGGACGTATTCATTTATTCGCCGATCTTTGTCGACGGGAAGGTAATCGGATTTGCCGGCACAGTTGCTCACCACCTTGACCTTGGCGGTGGCAACCCCGGCCTGACCACGGCCGCAGCGGACGTTCATGCCGAAGGCTTTATCTTTCCGCCATCCAAGTACAACCTGAAGCGGGATTGGTACGGTGGGCCGTTGGAGCGTCTGGTGGCCGCGAATATTCGCGTGCCCGCCCAGACCATCGGCGACTTCAACGCGCAGTTCGCCGCCAACGCGATCGGCGGTCAGCGCGTCACGCAGATCTGTGAGAAATATGGAGTGGATTCGGTCACTGCGGTCATGACCGAACTGATGGACTACTCGGAGCGCCGATTCCGTGCTGCGCTGATCGAAATTCCGGACGGTACTTATTATGGCGAAGACGCCTTGGACGATGACGGCCTGACCGACAAGCCGCTTGAGGTCAAGGCAACCCTTGTTGTTAAGGGCGACACCATCAGTGTCGACTTTGCCGGTAGCTGCCCGCAGGTGACCCGTAATCTGAACTGCCCGTTCTCTTCTACGGTTTCCTCAACACTCAGTGCCATTAAATCGGTTCTGACCAGTCCTGACATTCCCTTCAATGAGGGTGTAAAGCGGCCGATCAGCATCACGGCGCCAAAGGGCTCCCTGCTGAACCCCAACTACCCGGCGCCGGTGCGCGCCCGCATGGAAGCCGGATATCGTTGCTTCAATGCCGTGATGAAGGCTTTGGCACAGATCGTGCCGGACCGGGTCATTGCGGGTGGGAACGATACGACAACAGTCACCTCGATCTCGCATTTGGACGAGGGCAAGTACCGCGTCTATCTGGAAGTGTTTGGCGGCGGCTACGGCGCGTCATTAAATACGGACGGCTGTGATGCCGTCGATGCTCCGCTTTCCAATTGCGCCAATACGCCGATTGAGGCGACGGATATGGACTTCTCCCATTTTCGGATTGTCGGTTATGGCTTGCTGCCGGATTCTTGCGGCCATGGCCGCCATCGCGGCGGCCTCGGCTTTTACCGTCGTTATGAAATCCTCAAGGACGACGTCAATTTTGCGATCTATGCCGATCGATTCCGCCTGTCTCCCTATGGTCTGTTTGGCGGCACCGATGGAGAGGTCGCGCGTTGTGAGGTGGAGCGGGGCGGTGAGATCATTTCGGTGAAAAGCAAGGACATGCTGGATCTCCGCAAGGGCGATATTCTGACCCTTTATACCGCGGGCGGGGCAGGTTATGGCCCGGTCGGCGAACGGCCAAGCGAGGCCGTTCGGAGGGATGTCGAGCATGGCTATATCACGCCGGAGACCGCCAAGTCGGTCTATGGTTTTGAAGCGGCGGAGTGAAGTAGCATGGCAACGGATGAGCGTGAGGTTAGCCTTGGCATCGATATTGGGGGAACCTTCACCGATATCGTTTGTGTGACAGACGACGGACCGAAAATTTTCAAGGTTCCTTCGACACGGTCCAACCCAAGCATCGCCGTCAGAAACGCTATCGCGCAGCTCAAAGACGAGCATGGGGTTGCGCCTGATAGCATCACCCGTTTTGCCCACGGCACGACGGTGGCGACCAACGCTGTGCTGGAGCGCAAGGGTGCCAGGATCGGCATCATCGCAACGCGCGGTTTCAAGGATGTGCTCGAGATCGGACGCCAGATGCGGCGGGAGATGTATGACCTGAAGCTAAGGTCGCAGACTCCTGCTTGGCTAGCGCCAGGCGCTCGGCGTGTTGAAGTCGATGAGCGTGTATCCGCGGATGGCTCGGTCGTTACAGCGCTTTCCATGGATAGCGTCCGTCTCGCCGTTGATGAATTGCTGGAACAGAAAGTCGAGGCCATCGCCGTAACGCTGCTGTTTTCATTCTTGAATCCGGCTCATGAGCGCGCGATTGCGGCCTACATTGCCGAGGTGGCACCTGATCTGCCGGTTTCGTTGTCCTCTGAAGTAGATCCGGCCTTCCGAGAGTACGAACGTACGGTCGTTACGGCTTTCGACAGCTATGTGAAGCCGGTCGTCGATCGCTACCTGCGGGAAATGGAGGAATCGCTTGCGGCCTCTGGGATGCCTGCGCCATTGCAGATCATGCAGTCGCGTGGTGGACTTGCGATCTCTTCCGTTGCACGGCTTCGTCCGGTGAGGCTGTTCCTCTCCGGTCCCGCTGGTGGCGTGATTGGCGGACTTTCCGAATCCGCCCAAGCAGGCATTGATAAAATTATCACGATCGATGTTGGTGGCACCTCCAGCGATATTGCCTTGGTTGACGGCGGTGAGGCGCTTGTACGTTCGGAAACGTCGATAGCTGGATATAGTGTACGCGTACCTATGGTTGATATTGAAACCTTGGGGGCCGGCGGCGGCAGTCTTGTCTGGTTGGATTCCGCGAAGGGTATGCGCGTTGGGCCGGAATCCGCTGGTGCAGAACCGGGCCCCGTCTGTTATGGCCGGGGCGGTACGCAGCCGACCGTGACGGATGCATCAATTGTTCTGGGCTATCTCGATCCCGGCTATTTTGCTGGCGGCACGTTGCGGCTCGATCCGGCATTGGCGGAGGACGCCATCCGCAGGGAAGTGGCCGAGCCAATGGGGTTCTCGGTGCCGGAAGCGGCTCTTGGCATCCATCGGATAGCCAACGCTCAGATGGCCGAAGGCATTCGTCTGGTGTCTTTGAACAGAGGCTTGGACCCACGCGAGTTCGTGCTGGTTCCTCTGGGTGGTGCAGGCGCTCTCCATGCGGTGCCGCTGGCGGAGGAGCTTGGTATTCGGCGCGTTCTAGTGCCTCGCTATCCGGGCGTCCTTTCCGCGGCGGGTTTGTTGGCAGCGCCCATCGAGCATGAGGTTGCCGCCGCTTATCCGATGCCCTTGAACGACGCCATTACGGACGACCTTGCGAAGTTTCTTTCGACACTGGACGCCCAGGCGGGGGACCTTATGGCCGCCGAGAACCTGTCCGGCCTGAAGGTTGAGACCCGTTACTCCGCCGATGTTTGCTACATGGGCCAAAGTTCAACATTGGAGGTGGTGTTGGACCTGTCCGGCACCGATCCCATCGGGGCATTGTACAAGCGCTTCGAGGAAACCCACCGCCGCATCTTTGGTCACGCCACGGGCGCGCCTGCAAGGATCGTCAATCTGAGGACCGTCCATCGGGCGCAGCTCGCGCCGCCCAATCTGACGGCGCGGGCGAATGGTGCTGCCAAGCAAGCGCATAAGGGATCGCGACTCGCTTGGTTCGAGGGCCTTTCTTCAGCGGTGGAGACAGCGGTTTACGATCGCGATGGCCTGACGTCGGGCGAGCGTTTCGAAGGTCCGGCCATTGTCGAGCAGTCGGATACCACGACCCTTGTGCCGCCCGGTTGGCAGGCCCTGGTCGTCGAGGGAAATTCTCTGCTCATCGAGCGCAAGGAGTAATGAAGATGGTTTCGAAAACAGTTGGTGGCGTCGATCCGATTACGTTGGAAGTCGTTCGAAACAAGCTGGACGGAATCGCCCAGGAAATGGAGGTCACGCTCTTCAAGAGTTCTTGTTCCCCCATTGTCAAGGAAGGGCTGGACGCCTCAGCATCGCTTTTCATGCTGGACGGCACGACGCTTTCACAGGCTTGTGCCGTGCCAATCCACCTGGGCACACTGATACCGGCGGTCGCCGAGATCATTCGGAAGTTCCCTCCCGAGACCATGACCGACGGCGATATTTACCTGCTGAACGATCCCTACCATGGGGGTACGCATCTACCCGATATCGCGGTCGTGATGCCAATTTTCGCCAACGGCCGACCGGTGGCGTTGGCGGCTACCATGACCCATCACCAGGACGTCGGCGGAATGAGCGCCGGATCGGTGCCCACGAACTCTACTGAGATTTACCAGGAAGGCCTGCGGTTGCCCGCTGTTCGTTGGGCGCACGGTGGCGTATTCGACGAAACACTGACAGCCTTGCTGCGGCTGAATGTCCGGATTCCGGATATCTTCCTGGGAGATTTACATGCTCAGATTGCGGCCTGCAAGATCGGTGCATTACGCCTCGCGGGATTGGTGGACAAGCATGGCAACAACGCCTGTTTGACGATGTTCCAGTTGCTGATCGAGCGCGCCGAAGCCATGACCCGCGATGCCTTGAAGAAAATTCCGAACGGCACCTACCGCTTCACCGATTGGTTGGATAATGACGGAATCGATCTGGACAAACGGGTTCGCGTCGAAGTCGCGGTCACTCTTGCGGACGGCGATATCCATTTCGACCTGACGGGCAGCAGCCCGCAGGTGCGCGGTCCGATCAACTGCGTACCCTCGGGCAGCCTGGCCGCTGCCTGCTATGCGGTACGGGCCGTTACCGACCCGTCGATCCCCAACAATGGCGGGTGTTTCAAGCCCATCCGTCTCACTTTGCCAGAGGGTACATTAGTCAATCCGAAGTCGCCGGCGCCGGTAAATGCGCGGACCGCGACAATCAAGCGGATCACCGGCTGCATGCTTTCGGCGCTTGCCGAGGCGCTGCCCGGCAAAGTTCCCGCCCCCAACGCGGGTCAGTTGCTTGTCATGGCTTTTGGTGGTGCGCGGCGCTCGGGCGAGGCCTTCGTGACTGGGGAGTTGATCGCGGGCGGTAGTGGCGCCGGTAACGATCTGGATGGTGTCGATGCGATAGAGACTGACGCAACGAACTGTATGAATCTGCCTGCCGAAGCCATGGAGATGGAGGCGCCTTTGCGCATCAACAGGGTTGCGTTGCGCCGGGATTCCGGCGGCGCCGGGTCTTCGCGCGGGGGCCTTGGTGTGATCAAGGAGTTCGAGATTCTCGACGATGTAAGTGGGCCGGTGTCTTTCTCCCACCGTGGCGAGCGCCATTTCGTTCCGGCCGGCGGACTTAACGGTGGCAAGGAAGGCGGGGTCGCCAGGTCCCGGATTTTCAGGGTCGACGGCGCAGTTGAGGAGATTCGCTCCAAGACCGTAACACAACTTCACCGGGGCGATCGTCTGGTGGTCGAAACTGCAGGTGGAGGTGGATGGGGCGAGCCTGAAAAGCGTGCCAACTCAGCCATTGCATCGGACATTGCAAACGGTAAGGTGTCGCCCGAATCGGCCGCCGAATCCTACGGCTGGAACGGCGGATCATAAGAGTTCTAGGGGAGAGAAGTGGAACAACGATCTAGCGAGACGGCGGCAAACCACGCCTCGGCGGCGGAGCGTTTCATCAGCTCCTTCGCGAAGGGCCTGACTGTCGTGGGCGGCATCAGCCTTGTGCTGATGATGGTCCAAATGGTGCTCGATGTGTTTATGAGTAACGTTTTTCATGCACCTATCGAGAGCAACCTGGAGGTGGTCTCAATTTACTACATGGTTGCGGTGGTTTTCTTGCCCCTGGCCATTGTGGAGTTACGGCACGAGCACATCCAGGTAGATCTTTTTGTTCGATTGCTACCTAAATTGGCGCAGCGGGGGCTCTATATCATGGGCAACCTGATTAGTGCCGTGTTCTTCGGAATTCTGGCCTATCAGACATGGCTCGACGCCGTTAAGTCCTTTCGCATACAGGAAATGGTGATGGGGGTCGATTTCATCGAAATCTGGCCGTCCAAATTCATCCTGCCGATCAGTTTCGCAGTCATTCTGATGGCGATCCTTCTCCACGCTTGGAAAGCATTGAGGCAGCCGGACTTCGACCCGACGCCGAGTGCACCAACATCTTTGGAAGAACAGGATTCGGCTCAGCCGGCCCAGGGGCAGAAGCATGGATAATGTACTGATCGGTTTCATTGGGCTGGCCGCCGGACTGGTCCTCATTGGACTGAGGATTCAGATTGGCGTGGCCGTCGGTTTTGTATCCTTCATCGGCATTGGCGTGATCCTGAATATGAAAGCTGCGTGGGGCATGCTGACGGCAGTCCCCTTCAACTTCGTCGGCGACTGGAACCTGACGGCAATCCCGATGTTCCTGCTGATGGGCTACGTGGCGTCTTCGTCGGGCCTGACACAGGGTTTGTTCAAGGCGATGCGGATCTTTCTGTCGCGCTTGCCCGGTGGCTTGGCGGTTGCCAGTGTAGGCGCTTGTGCGCTGATGTCGGCGGCTTCCGGCTCCAGTGTTGCCACGGCCTCTTCTATGGCGCGAATCGCAACACCGGAAATGCTGCGGTATCGCTATAATCCGGGCCTTGCGACAGGCGTGGTCGCTACCGCCGGTACCTTGGGCTCCTTGATTCCGCCAAGTATTCTGATGGTGCTATACGGCTATTATGCCGAGGTCTCCATCTCTCAGTTGTTCATTGCCGGTATTGTCCCCGGCTTGCTTTCGGCGGTGATGCTGTCCCTGATGATCATCACCCGGGTCAAGATCAATCCGGAGCTGGCGCCACGGGTTGAGGAGGTCTTTTCTGCGCAGGAAAAGTGGGATGCCCTAAAAGAGGTTTGGCCCCTTCCTGTGCTTGTGCTGGGTGTGCTCGTCGGTATCTTCATCGGGCTATTCACGCCGACGGAAGCAGGCGCTGTTGGCGCGTTCCTGGCGATCGTCCTGGCAGCCGTCCGTCGGACCCTTTCCTGGCCGGTGCTCAAGGACGCGATTCTCAGCACCCTTTCGAGTACTGCTGGCATCTTCATGGTCGTGATCGGCACCGTTCTGCTGGGCAAGTTTATGGCTCTGAGCGGCGTACCTACCTTCATCGCGAAAGAGCTACTGATGTTCGGCGGCGACGAGTTGACCGTGATCATCATGGTTACCGTGCTCTACCTGGCCCTTGGCATGTTCCTGGACTCCATCGGTATACTGCTGTTGACGCTGCCGATTATCTTGCCGGTTGCACGTGAAGCCGGAATCGACTTCATCTGGTTTGGCATCATCCTTATAAAGCTGCTCGAAATCGGGCTTATCACGCCCCCCGTAGGGCTCAATGTTTACGTGATGAAGGCCGCCCTTGGCAGTATCGTAAGCCTGCAGGAGATTTTCCGGGGCGTTACCTGGTTCGTCATAATCGAGATCGTAACCCTTGCGATTATCGTGGCATTCCCGCTGCTATCGCTCTGGTTGCCCGCATTGATGCAGTAAGGAGTTGAAGATTTATGCCCAGTCAATCTGATCGGCTTGTCGTTTCGGCCATTCAGATCACCGCAGTGGACGGTGAAAAGGACGCTACGGTTGAGAAGATGCTCAACTTGATCGACCAAGCGGGGGAGCGGGGAACGCGCCTTTGTGTCCTGCCGGAACTATGGACTGGCCTTGGGTTCTCCGATGCGACGGTTTACCGGTCGATCGCCGAGCCAATTCCGGGTCCCGTGACCAACTTGCTGGCGGAAAAAGCCAAGAAGTACGGCATGTATATCGGTGGATCGCTTTATGAGGAGGCGGCCGACGGGCGTTACCACAACAGCCTGCCGCTTATCGATCCGCAGGGTTTGATCGTCGGCACCTATCGGAAAACGCATCTGTTCGACGCACCCAACCGGACTGACATTCCTCCGGGCATCCGCGAATCCGATAAGATTACCGCCGGCGATTGTCTTGACGTGCTTCAAACGGACGTGGGTCGCGTTGGCCTTTCCGTCTGCTCTGATCTGCGTTTCCCGGAGATCTACCGGGAGATGGCGCTCCAGGGGACCGATATCATGGTTTGTGCGTCTGCATTCCTCAGCCCGCGTTACGATCACTGGGAGTTCTTCCTGCGCGCTCGTGCGACCGAGAACCAGTGCTTTGTCGTGGCTTCGGGACAGTATGGCGTGGAGCCCAAATCCGGGCTGGCATTTGTCGGGCGGAGTATGATCGTGGACCCTTGGGGGACCGTCGTGGCAACGGCATCCGATACGGAGTGTTGCGTAACCGCGGAGATCGACTTGTCGTTCATCGAGGAAGTGCGCCGCCGCTATCCTTTGCTGGATCAACGCCGTCCGGCGCTTTATCGGACCCTCCGAGGTTCCTGAGATCGGATGGAATACCGTAGAAAAAAGGGCCTCTCCATCGGAGAGGCCCTTTTCTTTCGTCTGTCTTCAGACCGAACTCAGTTGCCGTAGGAAGCGGCGTCGATCCGGCTGTAAAGATTGTCTTTCAGAACCTTCTTGAGCGCGGCGGCATCCGCCCGGTCAATGCCATCGAGCAAGCCTTCCCACTTGGTCAACGTTGCCTCGAAGCGAGCTACCAGACCCTCGGGATCAGGAACGTTGAAGCGCTCCGTACCTTCCTTGATAGCCGTGGCCCGGACGATATTCGCGGCAAACTCGTTCGTCGCCGCCAGATCTTCGGCCGAGGCTTGAGTGACTGTCACGCCATGCGACGGCGCTTCAGCCAACGCCTCTTCGGCCGCGTTAACGTAGCCGATCATCGTGTCGACCAAGGTGTCGGAAATGGTGTCCAGGATGATGCGGCGCTGACCGGCTTCCAAATCGCCCCAGAAATCCTTGTTGAAGGCGTATTCCCAACCGGCGAAATAGACACCGAGGGGAATGTTATAGGTGTACTTCGCAACGTCCCAAAGAGACCGGCTCTTCAGATCATTGGCTGCGTTGGAGGCGCAATCCAGTTGTCCACGCTCCAGGCCGGTGAACATCTCCGAAGAGGGGACGCTGACCGGAACGGCGCCGATGCTGCGTGCCCATTCAGCATGCACCGGTCCGGGCATGCGGATTTTCAGGCCCTTCATGTCATCCAGGCTTTTGACTTCCTTGGCACACATGATGGTGTACTGCGGCGTCGCATAGCCGCCGGCAAAGACAATGCCAAGAGAATCGAAGCGGGCTTTCATCTCCGGATCGTTCATGAAGAAATCCGTCACTGCGAAGGAAGACGTCATGATGTCGCGCAGCCCGAAGCCAAGGATCGAAAGCGTATTGTCCTCGGGCAGGTCGGTCGGTGTGTAGGTGCCAGCGTGGTAGGTCAGATGCGCAATGCCATCCTGCAGACCGCTCAGATGCGCGTTAGGCGGCAGCAATGCGGTGCCGGTAAACAGGTTAACCTTGATGTCGCCATTCGAGGCGGCCTCAAGCGTTTTGGCCCACTCAACGTAGCCGTACTTGGTCAAGGGGTGCGTATCCGGGAACCAGATGCTCGCATTGATTTCGGTGGCTGCCTGTGCGCCGGTCGTCATTGCCAGGGCAGCGGCCAGCCCCATCCCTGCCGCGCGGATATTAAATTTCATAGCCTTCTCCCATCCATGAATTCTCAGAGTATGTTCTGCGGCGGGCGATGCTGTCGCCGCGGCCGGAACACGAGCATTCAGTCTAAGGATGCTTTTTATTTATTCAACAAAAATGAAAAAAATGTCACAATTTTTAACCCATGTTAGCAATTATCCCCGTTGTTCTACAGTGAACTTGATTTTCTAACCACCTATGAGAAGAAAAAAGCGCAGCGGGAATCACGCCGAGGTGTTAATAACCCGGCCGTGGTCAGTCAGGGCTCAGGCTTGGCGGCCGTGGGGTAGAGGCGAAGCCATACCGGAAGATGGTCCGAGGCGCAGGTTTCCTGGTCGATCCAGATGTCGACGAGACCTGCCGCCAGTCTGTCACTGACAAAAAAGTAGTCGCGACAATGCAAACCCTGCGGCCACTGTTTTGGGTCGTCTAGGCCGCAAGTGCCGTCATGCGGGGCATCACCCTTCAAGACCCGCCAGGCATCCTGGAAGAGATTGCCGGACCGGCCTTCGATGGACGATAGCATGGCACGATAAACCGCGTCGTTAGGCTCAGCGTTAAAATCTCCGCAGACAATGGCATCCTGCGGGCGCGGCACCGCAGCGTAGGGGCCTTCTGATACGGTCGCTGCAACCAGCCGCTCGTTATCATGGGCTTCTTGCTGCAGGGCTTTCAAGCGTTCCACCTGTGCCTTACGCTGCGGTTCCGAATGAAACTCCAGGTGTGTTGTAATGATGCGCAACGGGTGCTCGCCCGATTGAACGACCACTTCTGTCGCCTGACGCGGCATGTGCTTGACGCCCGCCGCGGCGGGTTGCGGCAGCGGGTGCCGGAAGACTTGAATGACGGGGAGTCGTGACAGAACCAGATTGCCGAACTCCAGTGTTCGGTTGTTTACCCCGCTTGCCGCTTGCCGCTCGATCGCCGGGCCATAGACAGCGCGATAGCCATCGAACAAGGCAGCCAAAGCTGCGACCTGGTCTTCTGCAGCAGAGGGCCCCAAGCTTGGCAGGAATCTTGCGACTTCCTGGAGGCAGACGACTTCCGGCCTGCCTTTCTCCAGGATTCGTGCCGCGATGCGCTCCAACGAAGCGATGCCGTCTGTACCGAGACCGAACTGGATATTCCAGGTAACAATCTCCATCACTTGATGCCTGCGTGCATGAAGGATTGGACAAACTGGCGTTGGAACAACAGGAAGGCAACCAGCAGCGGCGCGACGGCGAGCAGCGTTCCGGCTGTTATGATTGACCAATCGACCCCGGACTCCGGCGCGCCGAAGATTGCCAGACCAACGGTCAAGGGACGAGTTGAAACCGAGTTGGTGATAATCAGAGGCCAGAGAAAATTGTTCCAGTGATGACTGATGGAAACCAGCCCAAAGGCAATGTAGGTAGGCTTTGCCAGCGGGACGAAGACACGCCACAGGATCGAAATTTCCGAGCAACCCTCGATGCGGGCGGCGTCTTCTAGTTCCTTTGGGATCGTCTTGAACGTTTGGCGCAACAGGAAGATGCCAAACGCACTGGCCATATAGGGGAGGCCGATGGCCAGGATGCTGTCGACCAAGCCAAGATTGCTCATCGTCCGGTAGTTCTCGACGATCAGAACTTCGGGCATGATCATTAATTGTAGAAGCACCAAGGCAAAAGCCAGATTCTTACCCCAGAAGTCATAACGGGCGAAGGCGTAGGCCGCCAGGGTGCACAGGAAAAGCTGCGCGATCAGTATCATCGTCACAAGTAAGAAGGTGTTGACGAAGTACCGGCCAAAGGGCGCCTGCGACCAGGCGGTGGCGAAATTTTCCAGTGTAAGAGGCGCAAGAAGATCGAAGCGGGTGGCGTACTCCGGAGGATGGAAGGCTGCCCAGAATGCATAAACCAACGGCAGCAGCCACAGAACGGCCACCATCCAGGCGCCGATGATCTCTAGCCAGCGTCCCGGTGTGTTTCTGACCGCGCTCATCTGTAGTGAATCCTTTTGTCGAGCGCGGTGAACTTACCGACCGCTATCAAGGCCAGCAGCAGGAGGAGTACAACGGTCAAGGTCGAAGCGTAGGACTGATCGAAGAAGCTGAAAGCCACTTCGTAGATGTAATAGAGCAGAAGCGATGAGGCGTTGTCCGGCCCACCCTTGGTCAGGATGAATAAATGATCCACAAGTTTGAAGGAGTTGATCACTGCGTTAATCAGGACGAAGAGCGTGGTCGGCATCAATAGTGGGAATGTTACGCGCCAGAAGAAGTACCAGCGGCTGGCACCTTCCAGGCGCCCGGCTTCCTCTAATTCATGGGGTAGAGATTGCAGGGCGGCCAGGTAGAAGATCATGAAGAAACCGGCTTCCTTCCAAACGGTCATCACGATGATACAGGCAAGAACCGTGTCCGGGTCGCCCAACCAGTTCTGAGAGTGAAAGCCGAACACCCGCGTCACTTGGTCGAGCAAACCAATATCGGGCGAATAGAAGAAAAGCCAGATGTTCGCCACGGCGATCATCGGCAGGACGGTCGGCGTGAAGTAGGCCATGCGCACGACGCCTCGCAGCGGCAGTCGTTCGTTGACCCAGAGCGCCATTAAGATCGCAATGGCGACGCTGGTCGGAATGGTGCCGACTGCATACCAAAGGTTGTTTGTCAGGACTTTCCAGAAGACCGGATCTTCCAGCATGTAGGCATAATTGTCGAGCCCGACGAACTTGCTTGGCCGTCGGGCTGTTCCCGAGGAAAAGAAGCTTTGCAGCAACGTTGCAACGGCGGGGTAATGGGTAAATGCCACAAGCAGGGTCGCGGCAGGCATCAACAGCAGCCAGCCGTAAACCTGGTTCTTGATGAATCTGGGCCCACCCATGTGTTGTTACTCCGAGAAAGGTCCCGAGGGCGCGGCTTGCCGCGCCCTCGGAAACAAGGAGGCATTCCGTCTGTTAGCGATACCGCCGCAACAGGCCGTCAGCAGCTTTCTGAGCCTCGGTAAGAGCTTCGGTCGGTGACTTACTACCGGTCAGGGCCGCCTGAATGGCGTCGTCGAGCAGTTTTCGTACCCGGCCTGTCTGGTAGGTCGAAAGCTCAGCCGTTGCAAATTCGAGCTGATCACGAGCCACCGCGGCCGGCGGGAACTCGACCACGTAGTTCTTTAGCTTGTCAGTCTCATAGGCATCGGGGCGCGTGCCGATGTAACCGGTCTTGATGCTCCATTCCGCTGTTCGTTCGGGCTGTGTCAAGAACTTAATCAGCTTCAAAGCGGCCTGCTGTTCGGCCTCGCTGGTGTCCTTGAAGATGTAGAAGTTGCCACCGCCGGTTGGCGTTCCGCGGCTGACCTTCGAGGGTAGCATCGCTACACCGAAATCAAAGCTTGCGTTGTCCTTCACGGCGGTCAGATTGCCCGTGGAGTGCCACATAATGGCGGTTTTGCCTTCCAGGAAGTTCTGCCGCAAGGTACCCCATTCGATGGTCCCTTCCGGCATTACGCCCATTTCCGATCCAAGGCCTTTCCAGTACTCCAAAGCTTCGATGGTGGCGGGTGCGTCGAAAAAGGTCGTGGCGCCGTCTCCACTCATCAGAACCTGACCGTTCTGCTTGGTCAACGCGCCGAACATCCAGTAGGGATACCCGGTGGAGGGGATCATGGCGCCCCATCTCTCGACGGTGCCGTCGCCTGCCTTCTTGACGAGCTTCTTGCCCATGGAGGCAAGCTCATCCCAGGTTTGCGGCGGATTCTCGGGGTCCAGGCCGGCTTCGCGGAAAGCATCCTTGTTGTAGTACATCACGATGGTCGAGCGCTGGAAGGGAATACCCCAGGTCTTGTCATCGGTAATACCGTTCTCCATGAGAGCCGGGTAAAAGCCCTTCAACCAAGCCTTGTCTTCCTCGCTGCTCACGATGTCGTCGAAGGCAATGATCGCGTCTTGCTCGATCAACTCGTAAATATCGATGGAGAACATGACGGCAAGCTGAGCGGGCTCACCACTCTTCAGCGCTGCCAGCGCCTTGATGCGCGCGTCGTTGTAGTTGCCGGCGTAGATGGCGTTGACATCGATGTCCGGGTTCTCCGCTTCGAAGTCGGCAACCAGCTTATCGACCACCTCGGTCAAGGGTCCGCCGACCGCTACGGGGTAATACATGGTCAATTCGGTCTTTGCGTCCGCTGTCGCGGTGGCGGCCAGGCCCACGAGGGCTACGGCGGCTCCGAATGCGGTATTTCTGATGATCCTAAACATGGGATTCTGTTCCTCCATGGTTTGCCGTATTTTGAGAGTTCCGGAAGAAACCGACTTCCAATCCTCCCATCTCAGGGGCCTTGCTTGATCCGAGGTGACGGAAACGTTTCTTTATCATTGCCTCGGAATAACCGGTGCCCAGACCGGTGAACTCAAGAAACTAACTGACTGCAGCCCTCACTCCTTGGGCATCGAATAGGTGCGCCGCCGTCGGGTTCCAGCCGATATGCACCGCTTCGCCCAGTTTCAGGTTGCTATGGCCGGCCGTGCGTACCGCCAGGCCCTGGCCACCAATTTCAAGGCTGACAACGGAATCGGCGCCCAAGTAGTCGATGGCGGTGACCCTTGCTGGCACGCCCTCGTCACAAAACTCAATGTCCTCGGGTCGCAAGCCGAGATGCCAGCCCTCGTCTGCCTCAAATGATATGGCCCCTTGGTCCCCCAGGCCGACTATACCCGTGCCGTTGGCCGTTCTCGAAAGACGCAGAAGGTTCATAGGGGGAAGTCCGAGAAAACGAGCGGCGAAGGCGGTTTGGGGGCGATTGTAGAGCGTGTCTGGGGTGCCGATTTGTTCGCATCGACCGTCACGCAGCAACACAACCTGATCAGCCATCGACATAGCTTCCGTCTGGTCGTGAGTGACATAGACCATCGTGATTCCCAACTTCCGTTGCAGGCCACGAATCTCAGCCCGCATTTCACCGCGCAGCTTGGCGTCGAGGTTCGACAGCGGTTCGTCCATCAGGCAAACTGGGTACTCGGCGATGATCGCCCGCGCCAGGGCAACACGCTGCCGCTGGCCGCCCGAAAGCTGCGCAGGTTTGCGTTCCAGATATCCCTCCAGTCCAACAATCTCGGCCACACGCTGCAATCGCTGTTCCCGTTCCACCCGCTTTACCTTTCGGACCTTCAGGCCGAAAACGATGTTCTCAGCCACGGAAAGGTGCGGGAAAAGCGCATAGGACTGAAACACCATGGCTAAATTGCGCTGTGCTGCGTCCAGGTTGGTAACGTCTCTTTCGCCAATCATGACGCGCCCGCCGGTGACGTCCTCGAGGCCGGCGATCATCCGCAGAGTCGTTGATTTTCCGCAGCCGGAGGGGCCGAGAAGGACCGTGAAACTGCCTTCTTCCACGACGAAAGAAAGATTGTCGACGGCCCGTTGGCCGCTCCATTCCTTTACCAGGGACTGTACTTCGATCCTGCTCATTCCTCGGGTCGTCCTCGTCCCAGAACAAATTTTACGCCCGCATCCGATAAGGACTTGCGGATTGTCTCCGGTGGGTCCTGATCGCAAAAGACGACGGACATTTCATGTATGTACCCGCCCCGGACGTGCGCGGGCCGCCCAAATTTTGTATGGTCGAGCACCAGCAATGACTGGCGGCAATTCTGGCGAATGGTTTCTCGAACCTTGACCTCATCCTCCGTGAAATCCAGAAGCGACCCGTCCGCATCGACGCCCCCAACACCGAATATCCCGAAGTCAACCTTGTAAGAGGCAAAGAACGCGTCGGCTGAAGGGCCGATGACGTCCATGTCCTGGTTGCGAAGTCGTCCGCCCGCCGTCGTTACCTCGAAGCTGGCATTACGACAGGCCGCCGCCGCGACATTGATGTTATTCGTAAAAACCCGAAGGTTCTTGTGGCCGGACAGCGCCGTGGCGACAATCTCCGGTGTCGTTCCAATGCTAAAAGCCAAGGACGCGCCGTCAGGCACATAATCGGCAACGGCACGGGCGATGCGCTGCTTTTCCCGAAGAGCCAGTATTTGTCGCATTGGGTAGGGCAGATTCTCGTTACCCGATGGCAGGTCAACACCCCCATGCCGACGGCGAAGGATACCGCGATCGCAAAGTGAACGCAGGTCGCGGCGAATGGTCTGTGTGGTGACGCTAAAAGCCGCGGCAAGACTATCGACCGTCGTGAAACCCTCCCTGGCCACGATGTCCGCAATTGTGTGTTGTCGTCCAGTCAGGCTCATTCGATGCTCATTCACACATAAATCACGTTCATTTTGTTTCAAGTGAACACAATAGCACGGCAACATGAAAATTAAATGTCATAAATAAGTAAAAATAGTTGCAATACCTCCAAGCAATGTTCATTTGAAAATTTCCATACAAATACACCCGGCAAAGCCCTCGCCGTTGCACGGAACAATGCGCGCGGGGTTCAGCCGGATGTCGCTTTGGGCAGCGTGCTCTAGCGGTAGATGAGTGTCAGCACCGGAATAACAGGTGCGCGCTGCAAGTGCCCGCGCAAAGTATCACTTCTCGAATGACCGGGGCTCATGGGGCGCTTTCTTTCATGACATTGCTCGGCAGAATGGCGCCGGGGGACATAATGACCTTCGCCGCGAGGCGGTGGCCCGCCCGGGCTGCTTCCATTGGGTCGCCGCCGGAGAAACGGGTCGCCAGATAAGCGGCGTTAAAAGCGTCGCCCGCGCCGGTTGTGTCGCGTGGTTTAAGAACGGCGGGCGGCGTGACCTCAAGCGTCTTCCCCTGAAGCATCAGAAGGCATGGCGCTCCTCCTTGTTTCACCACGATCTCGGCTGCGGTCCGAGTAGCGATCTCCTGGTTGCCAAACAGCCGTTGCTCTTCGTCCGGACTGGTTACGACGATGCTGGAAGTGCGGTAAACTTCGCCCATCCAATGTTGCGCCGCGGCCATATCGGGCCAAAGCTGCGGCCGATAGTTCGGATCGCAGGCGACCATGGCGCCGGCGGCTCGAGCCTTCGCCAGCGCATCGAGCAGGGCTCGGCGACATTGGTTCGGCAAGATGGCGAGCGTGATGCCGCTGATATAGACCAAGGCCGCTCGTTCGATGGCCTCCAGCCGCTTTGCGTAGGCTCCTTGATTAAAGAGCTCGCGCGCGGGTGATTCCCCGCGCCAGTAGGTGAAGCTGCGCTCACCACGATCATCCAGATCGATGGCGTAAAGGCCGACGGTTCGCCCCGCTGCCGTTTCAACCAGTGTGGTGTCGAGACCCTCCAACCGCCAATCGTCGGCCATGTTCTTGCTCAGAGCGTCGTCGCCCAGACGGGTTACATATCCCACGAGGCCCTTGCCCAGCAGGCGGGCCATATAAAGTGCGGTGTTCAGGGTGTCGCCGCCATAGCCCAAGCATCGCCGTCCCTGATCGTCAGGCGGGCTCAACTCGGCCATGCATTCGCCAACGGCCAGTATTCTGGGCATTGACTCGCTCAATAGGTTGCGCGGCCGCCGGAGAGGTCAAAAACCGCACCGGTCGTGAAGGAATTATCTTCGGAGGCCAACCAAGCCACCATGGCGGCGATCTCCTTGACTTCGACAAAGCGCTTGCGCGGAATTTTCGACAGCATGTAATTGATGTGCTCCTCTGTCATTTGATCAAAAATTGCCGTCTTGGCTGCCGCCGGGGTAATGCAGTTTACCGCGATGTTGAATTCGGCCAATTCCTTGCCCAGTGATTTGGTCAAGGCGATCACGCCTGCTTTGGCTGCTGAGTAGGCCGCTGCGTTCGGATTACCCTCCTTGCCGGCGATGGAAGCGACATTGATGATTCGGCCGTAGCCTGCCGCCGTCATCAAGGGGACCGCCGCCTTGCAGCCGTGGAAGACGCCGTTCAGGTCCAGATTGATCACGCGATGCCACTCTTCGATCGGATAATCGGCGACGGACGCATTGAGACCCGAAATACCGGCGTTGTTCACCATAATGTCGATTTTACCGAGGTGGGCATGGGTTTCCTCGGCGGTTGAACTAACGCTGTGCCAATCCGTCATGTCGACTTGGTAGAAGATCGCGGGCCCGAGCTTTTTAAGCTCGTCAGCGGTTGCTTGCGCCGTTTCCATGTCGTTGTCCCATATCGCGACCGAGGCGCCGGACGCCAAAAACCGCTCGGCTACGGCCCGCCCAATGCCCTGCCCGCCGCCGGTAACGACAGCGCAGCGGCCTTTTAGGTCGATCAGATTCATAGCTGCTTCCTCCCACTGTGGCTTGACCGCCGCGCGGCTCTCGCCTTAAATCGATTAAATTCCACTCCAGCACGCTTGCCAAGCCCGGAGCGGTAAAAAACTGAATGAAAACGCGACTCACCAAGATCGTCGGGAGGAATTCAATGCCATCCAGTAAGGACCAGAGGCGATTACGCAGCCAGGAGTGGTTCGACAATCCCGACAATCCGGCGATGACCGCGCTTTATATCGAGCGCTATCTGAACTACGGGCTGACACGCGGCGAACTGCAATCGGGAAGGCCGATCATTGGCATTGCGCAAACCGGCTCGGACCTGTCGCCCTGCAATCGAATTCATATCGATCTTGCTGAGCGCCTGCGCGCAGGAATACGAGACGCAGGCGGCATTCCCATCGAGTTTCCGGTGCATCCAATTCAAGAAACCGGGAAACGCCCAACGGCGGCGCTGGACCGTAACCTCGCCTATCTCGGGCTGGTCGAGGTGTTGTTCGGCTATCCGCTAGACGGGGTGGTTCTGACGACGGGGTGCGATAAAACCACGCCAGCGATGCTGATGGGCGCTGCGACCGTCGATCTGCCTGCGATCGTCTTGTCCGGCGGGCCAATGCTGGATGGTTGGTGGCGCGGTAAGCTGGCGGGTTCGGGAACGGTCGTTTGGGAGAGCCGCCGCCTGCTTGGTAGTGGTGAGATCGACTACGAGGAGTTTATGTCCAGGGTCTGCGCTTCGGCTCCTTCGATGGGTCACTGCAACACGATGGGAACGGCCTCCACGATGAATGCCCTGGCGGAGGCGTTGGGCATGAGTCTGCCCGGTTGCGCCGCCATTCCCGCGCCCTACCGGGAGCGAGGGCAGATGGCTTATGCGACCGGACGCCGGATCGTCGAGATGGTTTGGGACGATCTGCGGCCGTCGCAGATCTTGACCCGTGATGCCTTCCTCAACGCTATTCGGGTGAACACCGCGATCGGGGGCTCGACCAACGCGCCGCCGCATATACAGGCCATCGCGCGCCATGCCGGTGTGGCGCTATCGATCGAGGACTGGGAGGAGCATGGCTACGCCTTACCGTTGTTGGTGAACATGCAGCCGTCCGGCAAGTATCTGGGCGAATCCTTCCAACGTGCCGGCGGTGTACCGGCGGTCATGGCGGAGATGCTGAAGGCGGGGAAGCTCGATGGGACGTGCTTGACCGTCACCGGGCGCAGCGTCACGGATAATCTGGAAGGCCAATGTAGTCAGGACCAAGACGTCATACGCTCTGTAGAAAATCCCTTGCGCGAAGATGCCGGTTTCATGGTGCTGTCGGGAAACCTCTTTGATAGCGCCTTGCTCAAGACTTCGGTGATATCGCCCGAATTCCGCAAGCGCTTCTTTGAGCGGCCCGGGTCCGAGGGTATCGTCGATGCACGGGCCATCGTCTTCGAAGGCCCCGAGGACTATCATCAACGTATCAATGACCCGACCCTTGAGATTGATGAAACCAGCATGCTCTTCATTCGCAACGTCGGTCCGGTTGGTTTTCCAGGCTCGGCGGAGGTTGTGAACATGCAGCCGCCCGATGCGATGATTCGACAGGGTATCGAGCATCTGCCCACCGTTGGGGATGGCCGTCAGAGCGGTACCTCCGAAAGTCCCTCCATTCTCAACGCCTCGCCGGAGGCCGCCGTCGGCGGCGGCTTGGCTCTGCTCAGAACCGGCGATAGAGTGCGCCTGGACTTGCAGGAACGCCGTTTGGAGATGTTAATCGATGATGCGGAAATGACGGCGCGGCGAGCGGCTTACAAGCCTCCGGAATTGACGCATCAAACACCCTGGCAGGAGCTATACCGCCAGCATGTCGGACAGCTTTCCGGCGGCGGTTGCCTGGAGTTTGCAACAGCCTATCAGCGTGTCGCGCGCGTGCTGCCACGCGACAACCACTAGAACCATGGTATTGCGGCGTCCGTTTGGTCCGCTGCCAGTGACCAGGATAAGAAAGAAGGAGAGGGACCTTGAAATTACTGCGTTGGGGTGAAGCGGGCGAAGAGTTGCCAGGTCTTCTGGATTCAGAGGGGCGCATTCGAGATTTGTCGCACCTTATCGAGGATTTTGGCCCGCATAGTTTGACTGAACAGGGCATGGACAGCCTGCGGGCCATCGACCCGGAAGCGCTGCCGTTGGTTGAGGGAAGCCCACGTATCGGGGCCTGTCTGCCGTTCGTAACGAACTTCTATTGTATCGGTCTCAACTACGCCAAGCACGCCGCCGAAAGCGGCATGCCGCCACCGGCCGAGCCGGTGCTTTTCTCCAAGGCCAGTTCCGCGCTGTCGGGGCCCTATGACCCCATCGTCATTCCCAAGGGTTCGGAAAAGACCGATTGGGAAGTTGAGCTTGGCGTGGTTATCGGGCGGGAAGCGTCTTACGTCAGCGAGGCCGAGGCGCTTTCCTGTGTGGCCGGGTACTGCGTCGTGAACGATGTGTCCGAGCGGGCTTTCCAGTTGGAAAGCACCGGCCAGTGGATCAAGGGAAAATCGGCGCCCACCTTCGGACCGACCGGCCCTCACCTGGTATCCGCCGATGCGGTTCCCGACCCTCAGGCCCTGCAGGTTTGGCTCGACGTGAATGGCGAGCGTATGCAAGAAGGCGACACCTCGGACATGATCTTCAGCGTTGCCGAGATCATTTCCTACATGAGCCGTCATATGCTGCTGCAACCCGGTGATTTGATTGCGACGGGCACGCCGCACGGTGTGGGCATGGGGTTGAAGCCGCCGCGTTTCCTGAAAGCCGGAGACGAGGTCCGTCTCGGCGTCGAGGGTTTGGGTGAGCAGCATCAAACCGCCGTGGCGTGGGGAAGCTAACCCATGCAAGTCACAATTCTGGGCGCCGGCGGATTTCTTGGTCAAAAGCTGGCCGCGGCGTTGGCCGCCCGCGGTGTCCTGAGAGGGCAGGAAATTCGCGCGCTCCACCTCGTGGACTTGAGTGCGCCACCTGCCGTGGCTGCGGACTTCGTCATCACGACCAGGGCGGCTGATATTAGTGACGCAGCGTCGATCTCGCAGGCGATCCCAAATGGCACGGACGCAGTTTTCCATCTGGCGGCCGTGGTGTCAGGACAGGCAGAGGCTGAGTTCGAATCCGGGCTCCAGGCGAACTTGATGGGAACGCTCAACGTGTTGGAGCGTTGTCGTGCGCTGGAGACAGCGCCGGTTGTCGTTTTTTCCAGCTCCGTGGCGGTTTACGGAGGTGAAATCCCACAGCCCATAGAAGACTGGTACTTGCTGAACCCGCAAACTTCCTACGGAACCCAAAAGGCGATAGGCGAGTTACTGATCAACGATTACTCCCGCAAGGGCTTCATTGACGGGAGGGGCTTGCGGCTACCGACGGTTACCGTCAGGCCAGGCAAGCCCAATCGCGCGGCTTCCTCTTTCGCCTCGTCCATCTTTCGCGAGCCTTTGCAGGGCGACGAAGCCATCTGTCCGGTTAAACCGGAGTCGCCGATGTGGGTCTGCTCGCCGCGCGCGGTGATTGCCAATCTGCTGCACGCTGCGGAGCTGGAGGCAAAGGTGTGGGGCGAGAACCGCTGCATTGCGCTCCCTGGGTTGCTGGCGACCATTGGCGAGATGGTCGAGGCAATGCGGCGCGTCGCGGGCGATGAACCGGTTTCGCGCATTCGCTGGGAGCCGGATCCCGTTATTCAGAAGATTGTGGACGGGTGGCTCGCCGACCTGAGGCCCGAGAAGGCCACGAAGTTGGGCTTCATCGCCGACCATTCCTTCGAAGACAATGTCCGCGGCTTTCTGGAAGACGATATCCGACGGGACTAGCCCGCACGCTGGTCGGCACCCTGGCCCAGGCGTTTGCCGCCATTCAGCGCCTCAAGCCATAGAAGATAGGCGCTGTGATCCTGGTTCCCGGCTGACATCGCATCGTTGAGGTCGGAATAGGCGCGTTGTGCCTTTTCCGTCAGCGGCAACGTCAGGCCGGCCTCGCGCGCGACCTCGATCACATTGTTTAGGTCCTTGAGTTGCATGCGTATCGGGCCGCCAGGCATCCAGTTGCGCTCCAGCATTCGCTGGCCGTGTAAGTCGAGTATGCGCGAGGTCGCAAAGCCGCCCATGATGGCTGATCGAACAGCGACCGGGTCGCAACCGCCTTCTTGAGCCAGAAGCAAGGCTTCAGCGACCGCGCCGATGGTGACGGCCACGATGGCTTGGTTAGCAAGTTTGGCCACCTGACCTGCGCCGTGATCGCCGACATGGGTCACGTTACCCATTGATTTCAATAAGGTCCCCGCGTCGGCAAGATCATCTTTACCGCCACCTGCCATGATGGCGAGCGTGGCCTCGATAGCTCCTTTTTCGCCGCCGGACACAGGGGCGTCTAGATGGCGTTTTCTGATCTTCTCCAGCATAGCGGCATGGTCGCGGGCGACGGAAGGTTGGATCGATGACATATCGATAAAGAGGCAGCCCTCCGGCGCCGCCGCCGCCGCGTCGCCGTCTCCGAAAAGCAACTGCGTCACGACACCAGAGTTCTCCAGCATTGTGACAACCGCATCGGCCTGAGCCGCGGCTTCTGCCGGCGTTGCGGCGACCGTCGTCACGTCACTCAAACGCTCCGCTTTGGAGGTCGTACGATTCCAGACGGTTACGGCGAATCCGGCGTTGGCGATGTTGCGCGCCATGGGGGCACCCATGATTCCGGTTCCCAGGACGGCGACTTTTCGGATGGACATAGATCGTGACTCCTAAACTTTAGGCGACGGGCGTTAAAAGAGGCCGTCCCGCGAAATGCGCCGCCAGATTATCGATCACCAACTGACCCATGGCGCGGCGCGTTTGGACGGTCGCACTGCCGACATGTGGCAGCAGCAAGACATTGTCGAGCCCGAACAATGCTTCAGGCACTTTAGGTTCCTGGGCAAAGACATCCAGCGCGGCGCCACCCAGCTTTCCACTGGTCAATAGCGCGACAAGAGCCGTCTCGTCTACCAATGAACCGCGCGCGACGTTCACAAGGCATCCTTTGGGCCCCAGCGCCTCCAGGACTTCGCGACTCACCAGCCCTTGGGTTTCTGCAGATCCGGGTGCAATGACCACCAGCCAGTCCACATCGCGCGCCATGGCGACCAAGTCAGAGTAATAGCGATAGGGTTGGTTCGCTTGCTGCGTTCGGCCGTGGTAGCTGATCTGCATTTTGAAGGCGCAACACCTCGCGGCAATCTCCTTGCCAATTCGCCCGAGACCCAGGATCCCCACCTGGGCCCCGGTCAGTTCGGCTGTCAGGGGATAGTGGGCCTTCAACCAATGACCTTTACGAACATACTGATCGCATTGGGGAATCCGGCGGCAAAGGCCGATCATCATGCCGAGAGTCAACTCGGCAACGGCATTACTTAGCACCTCTGGCGTGTTGGTTACGGCAATACCGCGGGCCCGGGCCGCCTCCAGATCAATGGCGTCATATCCGACACCCTGGCACACAATGATCTCAAGGTTGGGGAGGCGGTCCATCAACGCGCGACTGGCGCCCAGATGTCCATCCGTCGCAATTCCTTTGATCTTTGCGCCTTCGGCAGCCAGAAGAGCGTCCTTATCATCGGCCTCCCAGTACCGCAGAAGGTCATAGTTCTGAGCCAGAGCCTCCTGAACCAACGCCATCAACGGGCCTATCATCAAAATTTTTTGTTTCATGGAATCCCCTTCCGCCAATTTTCATGGGATTGGAGCCCGTTAGGCAGCATTTGTATACTGGTAGCCATCTAAATCGATTTAAAAAAGCATTGACCAACGCGCTCAACGGTTCAATCATTGTTTTGCCGTTGCGTAGCGGTGGGGACAAAAAATCACCCGATAATGAAACTGCGCTAGGGAGGTTTGATTTCTGCATGGCGTCTGTGACGATCCGTGATGTGCGCAAGTCTTTTGGTTCCGTGGAAGTTGTCCACGGCGTTTTCATTGACATTGAAGACGGTGAGTTCGCCGTTCTGGTCGGCCCCTCGGGTTGCGGCAAATCCACCCTGCTGCGGATGCTGGCAGGCCTTGAGTCGATTACAGCCGGCGAGGTTCTGATCGACGACCGGGTCGTCAATATGGTGCCGCCCAAGGAGCGCGACACCGCCATGGTGTTCCAGAACTATGCGCTTTATCCGCACATGAAGGTTTATGACAACATGGCCTTCAGCTTGAAGCTCAGGAAGACGGATCAGGCGGAGATCGACAGGCGGGTGCAGCATGCCGCCGATATCCTGGGGTTGGTCCCTTATCTGGATCGCTTTCCCCGGCAGTTGTCGGGGGGGCAGCGTCAACGGGTTGCCATGGGCCGGGCCATCGTTCGCGACCCACAGGTCTTTCTCTTCGATGAGCCGCTATCGAACCTCGATGCAAAGTTGCGCGTGCAGATGCGTACCGAGATCAAGGCGCTGCACCAGCGCTTGGGCGCGACCACGATCTACGTGACCCACGATCAGATCGAAGCCATGACCATGGCCGACAAGATCGTGGTCATGCAGGGCGGCAACGTCGAGCAGATCGGCGCGCCGCTCGAGCTTTACGACCACCCGAACAACCTTTTCGTCGCTGGGTTTATAGGCTCCCCCGCCATGAATTTCGTGGAGGGTGTGGCGCGGCTGGAGGGCGAGCGGGCGCAAATCGAGATCAACGGGGGAACCCGTATCGATATTCAACGGGTCGGCGGCCTGGAAGAAGGCAAGCCGATTGTCTTCGGATTCAGACCGGAGCACTTGGTGCTTTGCGGGGAGGGCCAAGGCTTTCGCTCGGAGGTGATCGTGACAGAGCCGACCGGGTCCGAAGTGCAGATTGTCAGCAAGCTCGGAGACCATGAAGTCAATGCGCTGTTTCGTGAGAGGCATGCCTTCAAGCCGGGTGAGGGAATTCACATGCGACCTGATGTAGAGCGGGCGCATGTGTTCGACGCGGAAACGGGGCGGACGCTGGTCGCCTGACCCGCTGGCGTGGGGCGGCCGGTGCCGCGCTTGCGTCCAAAGACGGGGATCAATCCCCAATGAACAAAGAATGGGAGGATAGTATGTCATTTAATCGCCGTTCCTTTATGAAGGGATCGGCCGCCGCCGCGGCCCTACTTGCCGCGGAGAGGTCCGGTCTCCTTGATGTTGCCAAAGCATGGGCTGCCATGAACCCCTTCAAGCCCGAAGCGGGCGCTGAACTCCGCTTGCTGCGCTGGAAGCGTTTCATCCAGTCTGAAGAGGATGCTTTCAATGCCGCCGTGGCTGCCTTCACCGAGGCAACGGGGGTCGCCGTGACTGTCGAGAATGAGTTCATGGACGATATCCAACCCAAGGCGTCCGTGGCCGCCAACGTCGGTTCGGGCCCGGACCTGGTCTGGGGTCTCTATTCCACACCGCACCTGTTCCCCAATAAGCTGCTTGATCTAACCGATGTGGCCGACCACCTGGGCGGTGAGTACGGCGGCTGGGTTGATTCAGCGAAGGCGTACGGCGTCAATGGCGGCAAGTGGATCGGATTGCCGATGTGCTTTAACGGCAACTACATCAACTACCGCCAGTCGGCGATTGAGAAGGCCGGCTTCAAGACTTTCCCCGATGACAACGCCGGGTTCCTGGAGCTCTGCAAAGCGCTTAAGGGTACCGGGATGCCGGCGGGCATGGCGCTGGGTCATGCATCGGGTGATGGTAATGCCTGGGTGCACTGGGCCTTGTGGAGCCATGGCGGCGCGATGGTGGACGAGAATGACAAGGTTATCATCGACAGCCCTGAATCCCTTGCGGCCTGTGAGTATGTGAAGGAGCTTTACGACACCTTCATCCCGGGCACGGCTTCTTGGAATGACGGCAACAACAACAAAGCCTTCCTGTCGGGCGAAGTGGGCCTCACGAACAACGGCATTTCGATTTACACGAAGGCTGTGGTGGATGGGATGGAGATGGCGGCGGATATCGACCATGCGGTCTGGCCGACCGGTCCGGTCGGCAAGCCGACGGAGTTCCACATCGCCTATCCGATCATGGCCTTCAACTACACGAAGTTCCCCAACGCCTGTAAGGCCTTCATGGCATTCATGATGTCCAGCCCGACTTATGACAAGTGGCTGGATGGGGCCGTCGGGTATCTGACGCACTCACTCAACGCCTTCGACAATGCGCCGGTTTGGACCGACGATCCCAAGCGGACGATTTTCCGTGAGGCGGCCAAGCGCACGCTCACGGCGGGTTATCAGGGTTCGGTCGGAGAGAAGGCCGCCGCAGCCTTGGCGGAGTTCATCGTGCTCGACATGTTCGCCTCGGTCGCGACCGGGCAATCGAGCCCGGCCGATGCGGTCAAACAGGCAGCCCGCAAGGCTGAACGTATCTACAGCCGCTGAAGGTACTTACGAGGGCGGGAAACGGCGGTCAATTGACTGCCGGGTCCCGCCCGGGTTGCCGGCCATGCACCGCTCCGTCAGGTCCGGTGTTGGCGTTGGTTTTTCTTAGAAGGGAGTTGTGCCAGGGATGGCCGTGACCGACACGAAAGCCGCCGCACAATCGAAGGGCCCACAACCAGGTCAATCGGGCGATGCGATGTATCTTTCCTTGGGTGCCAGGCTTGCCAACAACAAGGGCTGGCTGGGGTTCTGGTTCATGCTGCCCGCGACCGCGTTTTTGGTTGCCTTTCTCACCTATCCCTTGGGTCTTGGCATCTGGCTTTCGTTGACCGACGCGTCCATCGGCCGGTCTGGTGTCTTTATCGGCATTGAGAATTTCGTCTGGTTGATGGACGACGACGTGTTCTGGCTTTCCGTCTTCAACACGATGCTTTACACGGTCGTGGCCAGCGTCTTCAAGTTCGCCATCGGCCTGTACCTGGCATTGCTTTTGAACAAGCACATTCCCTTCAAGGCATTTATCAGGGCAATCGTGCTCCTGCCCTGGATCGTACCCACCGTGCTTTCGGCCATAGCCTTTTGGTGGATCTACGATGCGCAGTTCTCGGTAATTTCCTGGGCGCTTTCCGGTATGGGATTGATCGACGAGAACATCAATTTTCTCGGTGACCCCTGGAACGCGCGTTGGGCAACGATCTTCGCCAACATTTGGCGCGGCGTGCCCTTTGTCGCGATTACTCTGCTGGCCGGACTGCAAACGGTGTCGCCCTCGCTATACGAGGCGGCGACGATTGATGGCGCAAATCGTTGGCAGTTGTTCCGCTATGTCACCTATCCGATGCTGACGCCGATCATTGCCGTGGTCATGACCTTCTCGGTTCTGTTTACCTTCACCGATTTCCAATTGATCTACGCCCTGACGCGCGGTGGGCCGGTGAACGCCACGCACTTGATGGCGACACTCAGCTTCCAGCGCGCGATCCTGGGCGGAAATCTAGGCGAAGGGGCTGCTATTTCGACGGCTATGATCCCCTTCCTGCTCTCGGCGATATTGTTTTCCTGGTTTGGCCTGCAGCGCCGCAAGTGGCAGCAAGGAGAAGGCGATGACTGAGCCTCAAGCGCAACAGATCAAACGCAAGACCATCTTTGGTACCGAGCGCAAGGAAAAGGATGAGCCGCAAGGCATGGACTTTCTTGTCACCCGCAGTTCGCGCTGGGTGACGGTTTATCTGCCTCTGTCGATCATTTCATTCGTGCTGCTGTTTCCATTTTACTGGATGACCACAACAGCCCTAAAGCCGAACGAGGAACTACTTGATATCCAGAATAGCAACCCCCTGCTCGTGCACTCACCGACGTTGGATCACTTCTACAAGCTGATATTCGAGACGGACTATCCCTGGTGGATGTGGAACACAATGTTGGTTGCCGTTTGTGCCACGGTGCTCTCGCTGGTCGCGGCGGTCATGGCGGCCTATGCGATCCAGCGCATTCGTTTCCGCGGATCGCGGACGGTGGGCGGGTTAATCTTCCTCGCCTACCTGGTGCCGCCCTCGATTCTGTTCATTCCCTTAGCGACGATCATCTTCCAGTACGGTTTGTTCGATAGTCCGATGGCCTTGATCCTCAGCTATCCGACAATCCTCATTCCATTCTGCACCTGGCTGTTGATGGGGTACTTCAAGTCGATCCCCTATGAACTCGAGGAATGCGCGTTAATGGATGGTGCAAGCCGCTTTCAGATCTTGGTGAAGATTATCATCCCACTGTCGGTTCCAGGTTTGATCTCGGCGGGTATCTTCGCCTTCACGCTCTGTTGGAACGAGTTCATCTATGCGTTGACCTTCATCTCAACCAGCAGCAACAAGACCGTGCCTGTCGCCGTCCTATCGGAGTTGGTGGACGGTGACGTCTATCACTGGGGTTCACTGATGGCCGGTGCGTTGCTGGGATCCTTGCCGGTGGCTATCCTCTACAGCTTCTTCGTCGATTACTACGTATCGTCGATGACCGGTGCGGTTAAGGAGTAGCCCTCCCGCTGTCGCCTAACCTCGAACATTCTTGGAGACATAAGCTATGAAGATTGCCTTTGCAGGTTTGGGCGCAATGGGTCGTGGAATGGCCGGAATGCTGTTGCAGGCCGGGCACGATGTCACAGGGTTTGATCTTAGCGATGCCGCCTTGTCATGGCTGGAGGAAAACGGTGGCCGCAGGGCGACAACTGTGGCGCAAGCCTGTATGGGCGCTGATGCGTTGGTGATCATGGTGGTGAATGCGAGCCAAGCCCGCACGGTGCTGTTCGGGGAGGACGGCGCTCGCGGCGCGCTGGGAGCCGGCGCACTTGTTCTGTGCTCTGTGACCATGCCCGCAGGAGATGCAGCCGCTATGGGACAGGCCGCCAGCGATGCGGGCTGGCGCTATCTGGACGCACCTGTTTCCGGCGGGACGGTGGGGGCTGAGGCAGGCACCTTGACCTTCATGACCGCCGGTGAGGATGCCGCTTTCGAAGCGGCCGGACCGCTGCTCGATGCGATGGGGCGCAACATCTATCGCTTGAGTGACAAGCCCGGCGCGGGCTCGACCATGAAGATGGTTCATCAACTTGCGGCAGGCGCAAACTTGGCGGTGGCGGCCGAAGTCATGGCCTTTGGCACCGATCAGGGGCTTGAGCCCGCGCTGCTGCACGAAGTTCTCATGAATTCGGCGGGTTCAAGCTGGATGATCGGTGATCGCGGGCCGCGCATGATCACGACACCCGACAGCGCCAAGTCGGCAGTTGATATTTTCGTCAAGGATTTGGGCATCGTTCTGGATGCCGCGCGCGAGGAGCGCTTTCCCTTGCCTTTGGCCACCGCTGCGCTACAGGTATTCCTGGGTGCGGCTTCGGCGGGCTACGGAAAGGCCGACGATAGTCAGGCAGTGAAGTATTACGAATGCCTTGGCGGCAAGCCCGTGGACGGCCAATCGGGCTGATCAGCGGCGTAGGATCGAGAGGATTAGTTTTCGCCCGGACTGCCGCAGGATTCTCGAACCGTAAGGACTGGCTCAATCGCGATGTGCTGGAAGGGTGCTGCCGGGTCGGCAAGCCGCTCCAACAGGAGATTGGCAGCCACGGCGCCGATGCGACCGGGGTGATTGGAAACAGTCGTTAAGGGGGGGAAGCAGGCCTGCGCTTCCTGTGAATCGTCGATGCCGACGACGGCGATGTCCTTGCCGGGGACCAGACCGGCGGCGCGGATGCCGTTCATAGCGCCGAAGGCGACCAAATCATTGAAGCAGGCAAAGGCAGTGGGTCGTGGGGTTCGTGACAAGGCCTGACGCGCCAGCTCGACCCCGACAATACGTTTTGCGGCACCTGGAAGGTGCAACTCATCACGCCAGGTCAGTCCCTCTGCAATCACAGCCCGGCGAAAGCCTGCCAGGCGATTGTCGCCGGTTGTGGTGCCGGGAAGACCGCCCAACATAACGATTTCCTTGTGACCCAGACTCAAAAGGTGCCTGGTGGCGATCCCCATGCCAAGTACGTCGGCGTTGCCTGCGAAGTCGGCGTCGAATCCGGGCAGGTAACGAGAGATGAACACGATGGCAGCGCCGGCTCGGCGAAGCAATTGCAGCATCTCCGGGTCGGTTCCCAACGCTGGTGAAACGATCAAACCGTCTGCGCCGTGCTCGCGCAGGCCTTCAACGAAGCGCCTGAGGCGTTCCGGGTCGTCGCCATGATTGTTGATGAAGATCGCCTTACCGCTTTCCGACAGGCTGTCCTCGATTGACGCTAACATCTCGGCGAAAAACGGGTGGACGATATCGTGGAAACTCACGCCGACGATGCGGGTCTTTCCGGTTCGCAGGGACGCGGCGGCAACATTGTAGACGTAGCCGCTTTTCTGCATCGCATCACGCACGAGCTTGCGCGTTTCCTCGGCAATCATTGGGCTGTCACGTAGGGCGAGTGACACCGTAGCCGTCGAGAGCCCCAGTTTGTCCGCAAGCTGCTTTTGCGTCATCGGACGCTTTGTGCTGCTGCCTTTTCTGCCCTTGCCTGCACTCATAGACTTTCTCTTCCTTCACACGGAAAGGGCGCTTCGGACCTTTGCTGCCACACCCTCACCATCCAAACCGTAGTGCCGATACAGGTGCGTCGGCGGGCCAAGCAGGGAATATTCATCAGGCATACCGATTGAGGTCAGGCGTGCGGCCAAACCCTCTCCGGCGATTACCTCAGCGATGGCAGCCCCTAGTCCCCCTGTAACGTTATGTTCCTCTGCACTGAGAATTATCCCATGCATCTTTGCGGCGCGGCGAACCGCGTCGCGGTCTATGGGTCGGATTGAGTACAGATCGACCACTTCTAAGTCCACACCTTCTTTCGCGAGTATAGCCGCCGCATCCAATGATGCCTTTACGAGATTGCCGATCGCAAAGACCGTTGCGTGCTTTCCCTCGCGTAGGAGATTTGACCCGCCGATACGCCAATCGGGCGGGCTGTCGTAGACCTGTGCTTCGCGTCCGCGGCCGGTTCGGAAGTAGATCGGACCTTGGTGATCGATCGTGGTGGTCAAGGCGGCGCGGATCGCGTTGCCGTCGCAAGGCGCCATCAAGGTCAAATTGGCAAGCGTTCTCAGTGCGCCGATGTCCTCGCAACAATGGTGCGATGTGCCGTAAAAGCCCATGGCGATCCCGGAATGGGTGCCGATCATCCGCACGTTCAGATTGGTGTAGCAGATGTCGTTACGGATGTTCTCAAGCCCCATCAGCGCTAGGAAGAAAGAGTAGTTCGAGATGACCGGCAACATTCCCGTAGTCGCCAGCCCGGCGGCTGCACCGATCATGTTGCGCTCGGCAATGCCGAAGTTGAAGTAGCGGTCCGGGAAGCGGCGCCCAAAGTCGACGACCTGCGTTGGCCGACCAAGATCGGCGGTACAGACAACGATATCATCCCGTCCCGCCTCAGCGAGGTCCGTCAAGACCTTGCCGGTCGTCAGTTGCTGAGACAGCCCGAGTGAAACCACCATATCCCACGTGGCCGCATCGAAGGCGTCTGTGACGGTCGATTCACGCAGGTCCAGTCCGGCCTTGATCTCGCGGGTCATCAAAGGCGTGGCGCTTTTGGAGGATTGTGTCATGGCGATATCATTCCCTCAGCCAATTGTGCCGCTGTTGATTTCCTGGTAGGCGCGGTCGAGATCTAAAGGCCCAAGGAAACCGAGGTGCCATTGCCAGGTTCCTTCCATGAAGGACACACCCTTACCCGCAACGGTGTAAGCTAGAACACAGCACGGCTTTTCCCGTGGTGCGTTCAGGGCCCGATTGAGTGCGTCGAAGACTTGATCCAGGTCGTGGCCGTCCTCAAGCACGATGACATCCCAACCGAAGGCCTCCCACTTTGCTTTCAATGGCTCGGTGCGCATGGTTTCCTGGGCGATGCCGTCGGAGCCCGCACCGTTGATGTCGACGAGGCCGACGAGATTGGACAGGTTCCAGTGAGCAGCAGAGATGGCCGCTTCCCAAACCTGGCCCTCCGTCTGCTCACCGTCACCCATCATGCAGACGACACGGCCAGGCGACCCTTGGCACTTGAGCCCCAAAGCCATGCCGACGGAGACGGACAGGTTGTGCCCGATGGAACCAGAGGAGAAATCTGCGCCCTTCACCTTTTTCATATCCGGGTGGTCGCCCAGAGGAGATCCAAGACGGGTGTAGCTGTCCAGATCGCTGGCCGGGAAAAAACCAAGATCGGCAAGTACAGGATAGAGGCCGATGGCAGCGTGACCCTTGCCCATGGTGAAGCGATCGCGGTCGGCCCACTGAGGCTCGTCCGGCCGGACATTGAGGAGCTGGTAATAGAGAACCGTTAGCAATTCGGCGATGGAAAAGGCGGAACCGTAGTGACCCGATCCGCAGATGTCAGTGAGGCGCAGAACTTCCCGTCGAATCATGCGCGCCTTTTCTCGCAGATCCTGCTTAGAGGTGTTCGTGACCTGGCGTGCCGCCATCGCTTTTCTCCTCTCGCGTTCAGCGCCCCGATTCAGCGCCCCGATTCAGTGACCCGATCTAGTGAATGTGACTGCCACCATTGACATCCACCTCGCTGCCCGTGCAGTAGGCCGAAAGATCGGAAGCGAGAAAAAGGCAGCATCCGGCCACGTCTTCGGCCCGTCCGGTGCGACCCATCGGTATGCCGGCAACGATCTGCTCAAGCATCTCCGGAGTCAGCTTGCCGCCGGTAATATCGGTGTCGATGAAGCCGGGGCAGACAGCATTAACCCGGATGCCCGCAGGGGCGAGCTCGCGGGCCATCGCTTTCGTCAGGCCCAGAATACCGGCTTTGGCAGCCGAATAATGCGGGCCGCCAAAAATACCGCCGCCGCGTTGAGCGGACACCGAGGAAATGTTGATGATCGCGCCGCTCCGGCGTTGCGTAAAAAGAGGAATCACGGCTTGGCTCATGTAGAGCGTGCCCCGCAGGTTCACGTCCAGCACTTGGTCATAGTGGTCGCCCGAAACCTCCATGACCTTCAGCGGTTGGGTAATGCCGGCGTTGTTGACCAATGTGGTGATGGGCCCCAGTCGCTGTTCGACGGCTGCGACCGCCGCCATGCAGGATTGCTTATCGGTCACGTCGCAGGTGATGCCCAGGTGGCCGTCGCCCAAAGCCTTCGCCTGCGCTTCCGCCGCCTCGCCGTCGCGGTCGAGGATGGCGACGGCCGCGCCCTGCTCGGCAAAAAGCCGCGCGGTCGCCTGACCCAAGCCCCGCTTGGAGCCGCCGCCGGTCACGATGGCCACCTTGCCGATTAGCAACATGAAGCTTTGTTCCTCCTCCCCGAAATTCCGGCGCGACAGAGTGCGCTTCCCTCCTTATGATCCCAGATTATCCGAGTTTAAATCGATTTAAAAGAATTGGAGGATAGAAAAATGACAACCAATCTCGTTGTAGGTTTCATCGGTGCCGGTTTGATGGGCTGGGGGATGGCCAAGAATGTGGTGGAGAAGGGGTTTGACCTCCGGGTCATGGCCCACCGGAAGCGGGAAGCTATCGACGATCTGGTGGGACGCGGCGCAGTTGAAGTCGCCAATCCCAAGGAAATGGCCGAGCAGTGCGACGTGATCGTACTTTGCGTCACGGGTGCGCCTCAGGTCATGCAGGTTCTAGAGGGCGAAAGTGGGATTCTGGAGGGCGCGCGCGAGGGTTTGACCATCGTTGACACCTCGACCTCCGAGCCGGACCAAACCGAAAGGCTTCACAAAGAGCTTGCGGCCCGTGGAATCGCGCTTGTCGATGCGCCGTTGTCCCGGACACCGGCGCACGCTTGGGACGGTGAGTTGACCACCTACGTCGGCGGCGATGAGGCAACCATTGAGCGCCTGCGGCCCCTGCTGTCCACGTGGGCGACGGCGATCATTCCAACCGGCGGTCCGGTCGGTTCGGCCCATGCGGCAAAACTCATCAACAATGTTGTTGCAATCGGTTTCGCATCCATTTGGGCGGAGTGTTACACGATGGTCCGCAAGGTCGGCCTGAAGCCCCAGGTTTTTAGGGAAATTCTGACCAATTCAGGCATGAACTGCGGTAACTTCCAGAGCTATTCTAAGTACATCTGCGAGGGCGATCCAAACGCTCATAAATTCACCCTGCGAAACTGCTTGAAGGACATCACCTATTACAATCGTCTGGCGACAAGGAACAACGCGGCTACCTTGATGTCCGATGGCGCCTTGCAAGCCATGAAACTCAGTCTCAATCTGGGATACGGGGACAGATTCATGCCAGAACTTGTGGATGTGTTCGCCGCTTTGAGCGATCTGGAACCATCCCCGGATACAAAGGCCTGAACGGCCGATCTGTCACTTGGCGCGGCTTGCACGGGGGCGTGGGGAGAGGCAGAGTCCATTCAATCGATTTAGCCCGGCTGGAACAGGCTTGGCAGGTAAAGTATGAAAGCAAGGGAGAGATGAAACAATGGGGCGTCTTGCGGGTAAAAAGGCATTTCTGACGGCGGCTGGGCAGGGAATCGGCAAGGCGACGGCTTTAGCCATGGCGAGGGAGGGCGCAACGGTCGTGGCGAGCGATATCTCCGGCTCGCTGCTGGAAAGCCTGAAGTCCGAAGCACCGACTATCGAGACGCTGGTGCTGGATGTTCTGGACAATGATGCGGTGGCAGCGGTCGCAAGCGCGGTCGGACCGGTCGAGATATTATTCAACTGTGCGGGCTACGTGCATCAGGGGTCGCTTCTCGACTGCGATGAGAAAACCTGGGACTTCAGCTTCGATCTCAATGTGAAGTCGATGTGGCGGTTGCTGCGCGGTTTCCTTCCCCTGATGCTTGAGAATGGCGGCGGGTCCATCATCAATATGTCCTCGGGGGCTTCTTCCATCAAAGGCGCGCCGAATCGCTTCGTCTACGGCACAACCAAAGCCGCTGTCATTGGCTTGACGAAATCGGTGGCTGCGGATTTCATCAAGCAGGGCATCCGTTGTAACGCGATCTGTCCAGGTACCATACAGTCTCCCAGCTTGAACGAGCGGATCGAAGCACTGCCAGGGAGTGTCGAGGAAAACCGCGCTGCCTTCGTTGCCCGTCAACCGATGGGCAGGCTTGGCACCACAGAGGAAATTGCTGCGCTGGCAGTCTATTTGGCTTCCGATGAAAGCGCCTTCGTAACCGGTACAACCATGGTCATCGACGGGGGTTGGACACTCTAGGCGGGCGGTTCTCGCTCATCGATCGCCGACATCCAGGGGTGCCGCCAGGGAACCATCCGCGCGTTTCGACATCCAATAGGCATTGGCGAATGCAGATTGGAGATGATTCATGAATGCGCTTCCGGGTTCGGAGCTCGATCATAAAGCGACCCTGTTGGACAAGCCGGATTTCTCAAAGCGAGAACGTGGCGCGGCGGGTGATGTGAGGCGGCGACCGAGCCGGTCTGAGGCCGAAGCGGCGGTAGAAACGCTGCTGCGCTGGGCCGGCGACGATCCTTACCGCCCAGGGTTGCTTGAGACCCCAGGACGGGTTGTACGCGCCTATGAGGAATGGTTTAGCGGTTATCGGCAGGACCCAGTGGCGTTCTTGAACCGGACCTTTGGTGAGGTCGGCGACTACAATGATGTGGTGACGCTGAGCGATATTCCCTTCCATTCAGTGTGTGAGCATCACATGGCGGCAATTCGCGGCGTCGCCCATGTGTCGTATCTGCCGGTTGAGCGGGTCGTTGGCATTTCCAAGCTGGCCCGGGTTGTGGAGGCTTGTGCGCGACGTCTCCAGGTGCAAGAACGCCTGACGGACGAGATTGCCCATGCGATAGCCAAAGGCCTGAAACCCGGTGGTGTTGCGGTGGTCCTGGTCGCGGAGCATGCCTGTATGACGACGCGCGGTGTGCGGGCCCACGGCGTCCGCATGGTGACACGACGGCTGCTGGGGGCTTATCGTGATGACGCGGCCTTGCGTCGGGAGTTTCTTGGCTCCATCGGGATGTGACAAATTTTCTCGGGAACTTTTCCGCCGGATGATCATCTAATAGGGGACGGTAATGTCGCCAATGGTCCGTTCGGAGGGAGGGAACCCGATGCAACCAGCCCGGGCTCATGTTGCGCATCAGTTTGACGGTATTGCGGACGAGGACCTGGTTCCACTGGCTCGGAACAAGGACGAGGCCGCCGTGCGAGCGCTTGTACGCCGTCACAATCAACAGCTTTTCCGGGTCGCGCGCGGCGTTGTTCGTGACGATGCGGAAGCCGAGGATATCGTCCAGGAAACCTATGTTCGCGCTTTTACGAAACTGGAGAGCTTTGAAGGAAAGTCGTCCTTCTCTACCTGGCTGACCCGGATCGCCTTGAACGAAGCCTTGGGTCGGATTCGGCGACGACGACCGACCGTAGAGCTTTCTGAACTCGACAGTAGCACTGAGCCCGACGGAGGGCGTTTGATCATGGTCTCGTCATCGCTTTTTCCAGCCAGTCCGGAATCGGAAGCCAGCCGGGCACAAGTACGGCGTATGCTCGAATGGGCGGTGGATGCCCTGCCGGAGGCCTTTCGACTGGTGTTCATTTTGCGTGATGTCCAGGGACTAAGTACCGATGATACCGCACGTCGCTTGGATATCCGTCCGGAAACGGTAAAGACCCGATTGCATCGCGCTCGACGCCTGATGCGGGCGACGTTGGAGGAGTCACTGGCGCCGCGCCTTTCTGAGCTATTCCCTTTCGACGGCGCCCGTTGTGCCCATGTCGCCGACAAGGTGGTACAGCGTTTGCGTGCAGGCGGCTGGTAGATCGCAACCTATTTCTCCAGAACCTCTTTCAGAACCACCGCCTGACTGTGGACCTCGTCCTTTGCTGAGAAGAGCAGGGTGATAGCACCCTTCCTGGCCCGTTCACGGGGCCGCTCAAGGGCGTCTGTCTGCGCCGCTAGTTCGTCCTTGTAGCGCCGCCGAAACTCTTCCCAGCGCTTCGGGTCGTGGCCATACCATCTTCGCAGTTCGTGAGAAGGCGCTATGTTCTTGGGCCAATCGTCCAGGGCGGCGGCGTCCTTCGAAATTCCGCGCGGCCATAGTCTGTCGACGAGTACGCGATAACCGTCTTCGCCAGCAACGGGTTCATAGATACGCTTGATTTGAACGGCGTTCATTGGGTCCATCTGTGCGGTTCGGTGCCAAGCTACAGCATCAAGGGTAGGGCAGGCTGTCAACAGGTGGTGAGGTCGCACCGCCGTGACGAAGTGTTGTCCGCAGTCAGCGGCGAGCCCGTGGAAACCCTATTCAGGTTTCCACCCAAAGGGCACAGGACTGTTGCCTTCCCCTCCCCGATAGCCGATACCATGGATTAGGTTTGAGTTTCACGCCTTGGGCTGTCTGATTTCGGCGGACATCATGAGGTTGTGCGGCGACCAACGCTGGAGACAAGGTTGATGAACGACGCAGCGGCTAGGTCGGTGAGGCACCATCGGGTTGGTCTTGTACTGTTCGATGGTTTCGACCTTCGTGGTTATGCCAATCTGGCGGAATGCCTGGCAGTCTTGAATGCCCGCCTGGTCGACGATTTCTATGAATGTATTCCAATCGGTTCGGCCTGGAGTCCCGTAAAGGCAAGATGCGGCACCAAGATCTCGGTCAAGGCGCGGGTCGGTGAGGGGATCGATTACCGGTTGATCCTCGTGCTTGGCGAACGCAACGCCATAAGCGCTGAGACCGGCGCCTTGCCTGAGTGGTTGCGGCGTGCTCAGCGATTTGGATCGGAACTTGGCGGTGTTGGCTACGGGACATGGCTGCTTGCGCAAAGCGGCGTGCTGGATAATGGCCCTGTTACAGTGCCGCCGGATAGCCGCGAAAGCTTTCGTGAGACCTTCAGCGTGACCCTTGAAGCAGCGCAGAGCAGTTGCAGCGGCAAGGGTATCATTACCGCGGCCGGTTCAAGTGGCGCCATGGATATGATGCTGGCGTGGTTGCGGCGACGCCATGGCGATCTGTTAGCCGCCCTGGCGGCGAAGGACCTTGGCTTAACGGTCGAGGACTTTGCCTTGCCTGGTGCGGCTCCGGAGGTGGCTCAACGCTTGGGATTGACCCATCCGGCTTTGACCGCTTGCATCGAGTTGATGGAAAGGAACGTGGAAACGCCGCTCTCAAAGGCGGCGCTGGCCAAGGCATCGAAGATTTCGCTGCGTCAGCTCGAACGTTTGTTCCACCAGCATGTGGGCATGCCGCCGAAGGTCTTCTACCGGCATCTGCGCCTGAAGAAAGCACATCAGTTACTGCTGCATACACCGCTTTCGGTCATGGAGGTTGCCCTGGCGACCGGTTTTCAGTCGGCCGGGCATTTTTCGAGAGTCTACAAAGAGGCTTTTGGGTCCTCTCCGTCGCAACTCCGCCGTACCATCAGCACGCGCGAAGACCCTCGGGCTCTGATAGCCCTGGTCTGACGCTATCCCATGGCCGAAAAGGCGGCAGCATGACGTATCTGGCCGGATAGGATTGGCAGTGCGCCTCCCTTGAGGGCCAGCGCCATAAGGTGGGGTCCGGCGTAAGGAGATGAGAAGGGGCGAGCCAGCCCGGCTCGAAAGCCAAAGCAATGGTAAAACGCCGGATCGCCAAGAACGAATACGCCCTCCCAGCCGGAATCCCGCGCTCGCTGAAGGCCGTTTTCAATCAGGCGCGAAGCGACGCGCTGTCGACGCCAGGGTAAAGCAACCGCAACCGGCGCCAGTGCCAAGGCCTTGAAGGGCGCTATCATCCTGGAAAACATCGCCTGGCCAATGACCTGCTCATCCCGCAAGGCGATCAAACTAATCACTGCATCACTATCGGCGTGCAAACGCTCCACGAGGTCGGCCTCAGCGGCGCTAGGGAAAGCCCCTAGCAACAGGGCTCGGATGCGGTCGCGATGATTTGGCGTTTCGGGAACAATGACCACGTCGCACCTAAAGTGAATATGCCGATCCGGCGGAGAACCCCCATGCTATAATAAAGACCGGTGCGTCAGTCAGCGCCTAATGTGTGGGCGAGAACCTCGAACCCGAGTTCCACTTCGTCACTGAACAAAGGGTCTCTATTGGTGATGAAGGCGCGTTCGATGGCTTGCCAGTCGGCCTCCGTCAGAGCCTCGAGCGCAGCAGGCAATATGACGTCTTCCTCGTGGCGCATGTGAGCAAACTCGGCATCGACATAGCTCGACACCTGCGCTTGGAAGGCAAGCAGTGTCTCGAGCGCAGGGTTATCTTGAAGTGACTTGTAGCTCGCTTCCAGTTCTTCAAGCGCTCTGTCGCCCTCCATGTGCTGCTGCCGCAATGCGGCGACCTCGGCTTTCAGTGCAGGCGCGCGTTTCAAAAGCGCCGGGAACAGGTAATCCTCTTCCTTCGGGTGGTGCATCTTGTTCGGAAACACTCGGATATAGAAAAGCATGCGGTAGAGCAGGTCGAGATGCCGGGCGGTAAGTGCGTCCGGCGTTGTACTTGTCACTCGGTCCCGCAATTCAGCCAGCACCCGACCCATGTTCTTGTGTTCATGGCGAATTTGGTCGACGACACGTGGCGCGCGCATGCTCTGGCCTCCCGTTCTACCGAAGGCGTAGCCTCCAATGATGAAAGATCGTCGGCGACCCCTCGGTCCGGAAGCCGCCGATTTTCCTCAGGCAGTGGCCCCCGCAGTTGATTGCTTCTTGGCCCTAGCCGGTTTCGGGGTCCGTGAAACCTTACGCAGATCGGTCCGCAGGTGCTTGGTGCTGTAGCCGTTGAAGATATGGCCAAGCAGCCCTCGGTTCAGATCAGAGGTGCCGAACAACCAGTCTGAGATCGGGAAGGTCAGGTTCATATTCCGCTCCATCATGATGGCTTGGTTGTGATGGGCGGTATGATGGCGCCGGAGCGTGTTCACAAAGGGACAGTAGCGGACAAACCAGCTCTCTTCGACATGGCAGCAGAAATGCATGAACTCATAGGTCAGGTACATGCCCGTCGTCGTGCACATGATCAGCCAGCCGACGTTTGCCGAAACCAGATATCCCATGACGGCGGAAGGCGGGATCGACATCAGGATGAAGACCGCCAAAGCAAAAGGTGGGAAAAAGGTGACACGCCAGTCCTTCTGGTCGGCAAACCGCATCTCGGACTCAGTAAAGAACTGATGGTGCTGCAGAGTGTGGCGATTGTAGATCGCTCTGAGACCTTTCCAGCGCAGCGGCCGGTGCATCACATAGCGGTGCAGGAACCATTCGAAGATATTGGTGATCATAAAGACCACGGGGATTGTAAGCCACTCCCACCACTGCACATTTCCGATGTGGGCAGTATAGAGATAGATGGCGGTGAGGCCGATCACATAGATGATCACCACGTGCAGCCAGCCATTGTACCAGCCGGCGATCCGACGGCGATACTCCGAACGGTAGTTGCGCTGACGCTCGTCCATCGGGCTTTGGCTGAGTTCCATGACAAAATCTCCTCACTAGGCCATCGGTAACTGATATATCAGATGCACATTACCAAAGAAAACGGCAGTTGAAAAGGGGTTGGTGAATGCTTGAGGCGCTTACTTGCGGTCAACCCCAAAGATTGGGAACCACGTTCGAAGCGTACCCGGAAACAAATGGTTTCTCAGCCCCGGTCTGGGGATCGAAGACGCGGCGGCGGACGGCGCCGATGTTTGCGCCATAGAGGTGAATCGAGATCGAAACCCGGTCCTCATACGCATTCGAAACCGCATGAATGTCGCCGAGGCTGGGACGGAGTATTTCGATATCGCCGGGTTCCAGGCGGCGGCGCTCGCCTTTCTCCAATGCTTGACCGCGTTGACTATAGGCCTGGGAGAACTCGGCCCCGCGCAGCATGCCTACCAACCCCCAGACGCCGTGGTCATGTATCGGCGTACGCTGTCCGGGCCCCCAAACAAAACTTACGAGGGAGAACCGCTCCAACGGATCGCAGTGCAGCAGATATTGCTGGTAATATTTCGGGTGAGGCTTGGCGAAGGCGTCACCCAACCAGTCATCCTCCGAAATCAGAGCGGCCAGGTGGCCACGGGCGGCGTCGATCAATGCTTCCTCGTCATCCGCAAGCCGATCGACGGCTCCCGTCATCCCGATAATGAAGGACCGCAGTCTGCCAAGATTCTGAGGCGCCATCTTACTCTACTCCGCTGCGGGCATTCCGGCTTTCTGCTGTAAATCGAAAATCGATGTGTAGCCGCCGCTCCAGTCGGGCGGAATAAGGAAGCGACCCTCTTCATGGTGCGCCCATTTCGCGGGTACGCCACGAATCAGCTGCTGTTCATACTTCGAGTGCAGGGGATTGTGCGTGTAGGGAACAGCATCGGCGGCGGACATGACATTGAGCAGAAGGGGTCGTCCAATGTCCGACTGATTTGCCTTTGAGCCATGAACGGTACGGTAGTTGTGTAGCGTTATCGATCCGGCAGGGCCGCAAAGATACTGCGCAGTACCGACCGGCACCGAGGGCAGGTCTTCCGGCTGAATGTCGCCGGTCCAAACGCCCTTGGTGTTGTAATGGTCGTAGATCGGATTCTTGTGACTTCCGGGAATGACACCCAGCGGCCCCTGTTCCATGCCGCAGTCGTATATATAGGTGCCGCAGGTCAAGACGGCATTATTCGTGTGCGGAAAGAAAGGCACATCCTGGTGCCATTTGACCTCGGAACCGCCTTTGGCCCATTTGAAGTTGAGCTTTGACTGATAGAACTTCACATCCGGGCCCAGCAGGTCAGCCAGCAGATCGCCAATCCGGGATTCTACCAGGAACTGCCAGAATACAGGATCCTGGTCGCAAGGTGAGGACACCCGGCGCAATCGCGGATCGTCGCTTCTGTGATTGGGCTCAAGATCAAAGACGCTGTCCGACTGCGTTACCTTGCGGCTCAGTTCAACCTGCCGGTCGATGGCATCGCGCAGCTTTTTCAGCCAGATTCTGTCCACGAATTCCTCAACCAGCAGATACCCCTGTTCAAAGTAGAACTCGCGCTGTTTTTGGCTCAAAACGCGTGGGGCTTGGGAAAGGATCTCATCCGGCGTCATGGTTCATACTCCTTCTTCTCGGCTGCCCGCCGATTGCTGCCGACGGGCGCCCAACTCAACGGAAGCCAAGTACCTGCTCCGGCAGCCACAAGGCCGTTTCCGGGAACATCATTACAATCAGCAGAGCCACCATCTGGATCGCCAGGAAGGGGACCACGCCCACGTACATATGCCGCAAGGTCATCTCCGGTGGTGCTATACCGCGCAGGTAGAAAATGGCCGGCGCCATCGGCGGTGTCAGGTAGCTGGTTTGGATCATGATCAGAATGAGCATGCAGAACCAGACCGGATCGAACCCTGCGTCGCGGATGAAGGGCATGAACAGCGGCACGAAGATCAACAGGATCGATATCCATTCCAGGAAGAACCCGGCAACGAAGACCAGCAGCAGGAAGATAATCAGCAGACCCCATGGGCCCAAACTGATCGCGTCGAGCAGATCGCGCATGATCGACATCCCGCCGCTGCCAGCATAAACACCGGTGAAGATACTGCCGCCCAGGAGGATCAGCATGATCATTGAGGTGACGGTCAGCGTCTTGACCAAGGCTTCGCTGAAAGTCTGCAGCGTGAACTTGCCATAGGCAATCGTCAGGACGATGGCGCCAGCAGCGCCCAGCGCTGCCGCTTCGGTTGGGGCTGCCCAACCGAGCATGATCGACCCCAGCACGGCGAAGATCATGAAGAGCGGTGGGACCAGCGCCTTGACCGTAACCACCAGCTTCTCACCTAAAGGCATCAGCGGCTCGTCATCATCGACACGAGGCGCCGCCGTTGGACTGAAGGTGCAAAGCAGGATGATGTACACGATATAGAGTCCCGACAGGATCAAGCCTGGAAAGATCATGCCGACCATGAGATCGCCGATCGAAACGTTGGCAATCGGTCCCAATACGACCACGACCACTGACGGCGGAATAATCGTGCCCAGTGATCCGCCCGCGCAGATCGTGCCGCTAATGAGGGATTTGCTGTAGTTGAGGCGCATCATTGAGGGGATGGCAAGGAGTCCGACTACGGTCTCCGTCGCACCGATGACACCGGTCGAGGCGGCAAAGATGATGCACATAATCACCGTACCGACAGCGACGCCGCCTGGCAGCCGGCGGGTCCAAAGGTGCACTGCGTGGAACAGCTTCTCGGCAATGCCGGAGCGCTCCAGCATGGCGCCCATGAAAACGAACAAGGGGACCGCCGCAAGGATGAAGTTGCTGGCTACATCCTCGATCTTCTGCATGAACTGAAAGAAAGCCGCGTCGCCGAAGGTATAGTAACCAAAGACGAAGGCCACGGACATGAGCGCGAAGGCGACCGGGAACCCCAGGAAAATCAGCAGGAAGAGCGCCGGGAACATCAACAAGGCTTCCATGTCTTAGGCCTCCTCCGCCTGATCATCGGCGTGGCGGAGTGTCATCACGCACTTCAAAATTTCTGCAATAGTTTGGACGGTAAGTAGCGCGATGGCGCTGGAGATCATGATGCGGAACGGCCAGATCACGGGGTTCCAGGCCGACTGGCCGGTGCGCTCGCCGCTCACGAAGGAATCAAAGGCATAGCTGAGCATCCAATAGGACACGATCGTTAAAAACGGCAGCAGAAAAATCACGTAGAAGAAAAGATCGATCGTCGCCTTTGTCTTGGGTTTGAAGTTTCCATAGAGCACATCAATGCGAATGTGCCCGCCACGCTGCAGCGTCAGTGCCGCGCCCAGCAGGAAGTGAACACCCATCACGGAGTAACCAAGCTCAAACGCCCAGATCGTTGGCGAGCCGAAGGCGTAGCGAGCAAAGACTTCGTAGCAGGTTGCCAGTATCAGTGGGACAATGAGGACCGACGCGGCGTAGCCGATTCCTACCGTCAACTTTTCGAGCGCGGTGACAATGCGTTTCATGGGAAACCGAACGTTAGGGCTTATGGGAAGTGACGCCCGCGCGGCTGTTGTTTGCCGGCGGGCGCCCCGAGTTCAAACGGCTGAACGTGATCCTACTCGGTCTTCACGTTGCGGTACCGATTGGCGTCTTTCCACAGATCAGCAAAAGCCTTCTGATGGTCTAGAACCTTGCGGAACCATTCGTTTCCCTCTGCCTGCTTCTCGGCCCAGGCGATACCGGCATTGTGTGCAGCGATTTGCACTTCGGCATCGAGTTCGACGATCTCGTTGCCTTCCTGGCGATAAACCTCCAGGGCCTTGGCATCTTCCTGGCCGATGGTCAGCCAGCTGTTCATCGTCGTATAGAAGGCCGCGTCACTGATAAGTTTCTGATCAGCTTCCGACAGTTTGGCCCAGGAGTCCTTGTTGACCACCAGCTCGAACGGCGCAGTCGGCTGATGCACACCCGGGATGATCACGTATTTTGTCACCCGGTAGAATCCAGGAGAAAGGTTCTCCCAGAGCGTGCCCCATTCGGTCGCATCGATGGTGCCGCGCTCAAGAGCCGGATACACGTCACCGCCCGGCATGGTGACCGGTGCGGCGCCCATGGACTGGGAGATATCCAACCATGCGCCAGCGGTACGAAGCTTCAGCCCTTGCAGGTCCTCAAGCGTGCGAACGGGCTTGCGGGAATGCAAGAACACTTCGGAGGTGCGAATGAAGAGCGGCATGGCGACCAGGCCGAACTGTTCATCGCGCCACTGGGCGTGCAGTTCGGCGCCGCCTGCACGATAGAGCCAGTGCAGCATCCGCTCGCTGTCGAAGCTGCCGGCGTACCCGCCAAACAACACTGCCGTCGTGTCCGCGCCCCAGTCGTAACCGACCCAGGTATGGCCCATATCGGCAACGCCGTTCTTCACGGTCTCGGAGACTTTCAGGCCCGGGCCCAAGGTGCCTGACGGAAAGACTTCGATCTCAATGCGTCCACCGGAGGTTTCCTTAACCCGGTCGGCGAAGGCCTGAGCGCCAATGTCGGTCAGTGGTCCGCCGCTCCAAGCGGTGGCCATTTTAAACTTGTGCTCTTGGGCGTTGGCCAGACCCGTGACCGCAAGGGTCACGGCCAGTGCCGCGCCGGCAAGCACGCGTGGTGCAAAATGTTTCAACATGGTTCTCCTCCCTCAATATTAAGTATCATTGTAGTCCGCATCTGCTCCCATGAGGTAAGGGCAGGCGGATTACTCCGGTTCGAGCGCCGACATCACGTCGGCCTCGGTCATTTCCCAGTCATTCTGGAAATTAGCGACAACCTCCTGCATGAAGGTGTCGTAGTGCTTTAGTGCTGTGGCGTCGCCCGCACAGTCCGCCAGGATCGCCAGCGCCAACTGTGCAGGTTCCGGTCCCTCGTAACTCCATTCGAATCCATTTTTGGATATTTGCTTGAGATCGACGCGCTCCTTCAGTGGCTTTCCATCCACCGTGACCTGCACGCCATCGATCGTCCGGTCCCCCCTATAGACTTTCATACTTCTCTCCGACAGGTCATCGACGACTGATATATCTGGCGTATGGTACAAGGCAATACCTGGGTTGGAAAGAGGGTCTTTCGGAGGAAATGATTGTTATTCTCAGGTATAGGGCCCGGGGCGCGAGATTCTCTCTCGCAACTAGCAATCTCAGATTGTGTAAGTCAATTCCCGGTCCCGAAATCCAAAGTTGCGCGCGTAAACTGCTCGACATAGTCCATCAAGGCGTCGGTTGCCTGAGCTGCGCCGGCGCTGTCACCTTCACCGACTTTCGTCGCCACGTCGGCATGAAGCCTGGCACATAGGGGCAGATCCGCCACCTCGCGATAATGCGAATACCAAAATCTCCGGGACATGCCGTGCGTGAGCGACATTGCGCTGTTGATGAACTCATTGCGCGCGGCGTGACAAAGCAGAAGATTGAGTTGCCGGTCATATCGCATGAACATGATGTCATCATTGATGCGGGCCGCTTCGTGCATCCCTTCGGCGATCATCTCAAAAGCCTGCTTCTCCTCGGAAGTGGCGCGCCTGGCCGCTTTTCGTGCCATCAGGCGCTCGACCTCGCGGCGCAACTCCTGCAAACGAAGCTGCCGGCGAACGTTCAGTTCGCTGACCAGGATGCCGCGGCGCGGCAAAATCAGGACCAATCCTTCCCGCGCCAGCCTTTGAAGAGCCTCCCGGATGGGTGTGCGTCCGATGGAAAACTGCTTGGCCAATGCAGACTCGGAAAGAACCGCGCCGGGCTCCAATCGCAGCATGACGATCTGTTCTTCCAGGAGGCGATAGGCCTTTTGCGTCAGGCTATCGTTTGGAGCCCCCATTCTTTCCAGATCATCGAGCACGCGTTGGCCAGCGTTCCGAGCGCTGACCGGCGCGTCGTTGCCGCTCAAATCTGCTTGCGCTTCTCGACCATGCTCAGGAATTTCTCGCACTCCTCGTCATTCACGCCGTAACTGTGTTCTTCATCGGGGAACTGGCCCGCTTTGACCTCTTCAACATAGCGCCGCAGGCCGTCAACCGCTACCTCGGTCAGGTTGGCATACCGTTTTGTGAACTTGGGTTTGAAATCCGTGAAAACTCCAAGAAGATCGTAGCTCAACAGAATCTGGCCATCAGTGCCCGCGCCCGCGCCAATGCCTATAGTCGGGATCTCCAATTGCTTGGAAATGATCGTCGCTATCTTGGCGGGAACGGCTTCGAACTCGAGCATGAAACATCCTGCATCCTGGATGGCAAATGCGTCTTCTAGAATCTTCATGGCTGCGTCAGCCGTTCGGCCTTGAATCTTGAAGCCGCCGAACATGGCGATGGTGTGGGGCGTCAGCCCGATATGCGAGGCCGTTGGGATACCGGCATCGACCAAGGCTTTCAGGATATGAGCCTGGCTCTTGCCGCCCTGAGGCTTCACGGCATCGCAATCCGCGTCCTGCATGAACCTGCTGGCGTTGGCCAGTGCGCGATCTACCGTGTTGTAACTTTGATAAGGCATGCACCCCAGTACGAAGGTGTTGGGCGCTCCACGACGTACGGCACCCGCATGCATGACCATCATGTCCATGGTTGCCGGGATCGTACTCTTGTGGCCATGGGCCACCATCGCCAGACTGTCACCGACAACGCAGACGTCCGCACCGGCCATCTCGGCCCAACGCGCGGAGGTATAGTCGGGAACCGATGTGTAAACCATCTTTTCGCCGGTATGTTTAGAGTCGCGGATCTCGGTAATCGTCCGCTTCTTTTTCTCGGACTCTTGGGACATCTTGGTCTCCCCTGGACTTGTGATATACTAGTGATATGCATATGGTATGGTCAATGACCGGTCAAGCGAACAGCTTGTGTTTGGTTCATGAGCGAGACCTCAGTCGAATAATGCTTAAGGCTTGATACATGGTATTGGGAGTTCTGCCGATTGCGATCTTCACCCTTGGCGTTTTTGCGACGACGGTGGGTATTGTGCTGGTGGCCGGCTTTTTGCCGGTGTCGGCTATGCCGGAGGGCTGGTGGACACCGTCGCGCTCATTTCTTGTCACCGGCAACGGTATTCTGATCGTGCTGTTGGTCGGCGGACTATTGCTGTTCGCGATTCAGGAACTTGACTGGGCGACCGCCGTGATTGCTGGCGGGCTCGCTTTGCTTGCGGGGCCTCCTGGGTTCCAGCAATTGCCCGCGGCGTTACGCAATCGCCCCGTCGGCTTGGTGGCTTTCATGGGGATCGGCTTGGCAGTACTGATGGTGACTGTCGCCACGACGATTTGAAACAACTTCGAACCACGCTTCCACCATCAGTGGAAGGGGGCTCTACATGATGAGAACATTGGGAGACGAGCGATGCCAGCACATCTAAAAGCCATGCTGTCGGTTCTGGTGGGAGTCGTGGCGTTGGTTGCCTATTGGTTGGAGGGTCAATCGCCCGAAGGCCCCGCCCCTTGGATCATCCTGGCCCTGGGAGCCTTCATGATCGTTGCCATGTGGGTTTTCCCCGAAGCCGGCAAGGACAAGGTCAAAAAGCAGTAACGCGCCCTTTTTCTAGCGCCGGACAGCCGTTTTGCACTTAGCCGGCGCAGCAGGAAAGTTTGGCCACGTCCTTATCGAAAGTCTGCGCCGCGAGCTTCAGTCCTTCAACGGTCGTCAGGTACGGGAAGATCATGTCCGCAAGATTTTGCACGGTCATGCCTTGGCGGATCGCTAGCGCCGCGGTTTGAATGCTGTCGCAGCCTTCGGGAGCGAGAATATGCGCCCCCAGCAAGCGGTCTGTCGTTCGATCGGCTACCAACTTGATCAAGCCGCGTGTGTCGCGTGCTGCGAGTGCGCGCGGCAGGTAGGACAAGGGTAGCACGGATGACTTGACGGCGTGGCCGCGTTGCCGGGCCTCTGCTTCCGTGAGACCGACACTTGCAATCTGCGGGTCCGTGAAGACCACGGCGGGTACCGCGCTGTCATCGTACCGCCGGCCATCTCCGTTCAAGGCGTTTTCCGCCGCTATCTTGGCGCCATGCGCGGCCATGTAGACGAATTGATCCTGGCCGGTCACGTCGCCTGCGGCATAGACGTTCCGGCGGCTAGTGCGCATGCAGGAGTCGACCACAATACGCCCGTCGGCTTCTGTGTCGATGCCGGAAACCTCGAGGCCGAGCCCTTCGCTATTTGGCCGTCGCCCCGTGGCGACAAGAACCTGCTGGGCATGGTGGGTTGTGGTTTCACCGTCGCTGACGGTCGTCAAGACAACGCCGCCGTTATCCTGAGCAATGCTTTGATAAGAAAGTCCGGCGTGTACCACAATTCCTTCCTCGCGCAGGTATCCGGTGATGGCATCGCCTATCTCCGGTTCCGTGTCAGGCACAAGCCGCCGCCGCGTAAAGAGGGTGACACCTACACCGGCACGGGCAAACATCTGGGCCAGTTCGCAACCGATGTACCCACCACCGATCACAAATAGGGATTCGGGCAGGGTTTGAAGTTCGAGCGCGGTGGTGCTGGTCAGATAGGAAACACCGTCGATTCTCGGAATGGCGGGAATGGCGGCCGCCGCTCCGGTGGCGATGATGACCTTGTCCGCAGGCGCTCGTTGACCGTTTACCAGGACACCTTCTCGGTCAAACGTCGCCCTCCCTTCCCGATAGATGAGCTTATCGTAGGCGGGTAAAAGGTCGGCGTACTTGGCTTGGCGAAGCTGCTCGACAAGGGTGTCCTTCTGCGCCACCAGAGTTTGCCAGTTTTGGAGGCGGGCGGTCGCTTCGATTCCCAAGAAGCGTGAGGCCTCGTTTGCATGATGCAGCGCTTCCATGGCGCGGATGAGAGCTTTGGACGGCACACAGCCGACATTGACGCAGGTGCCACCGATGGTCCCCTGGCCGACCAGTGTAACTTCCGCGCCCAGTTCCGCTGCGGTGATGGCTGCAGAGAAGCCTGCTGAACCGGCTCCGATGACAATAAGATCGGTCATGGCTTTAGCGGCCATCCGGCTTGTCGGCGCAGACAGAGTCCGGGTGGAACTTCCGACGGTAGAGGGCATAGGCGGTCAACAGCAAGAAGAAGCCCAGTGCCGGGAACAGAACATAGTCGATCCATCCGAGCCAAGCAGATAGGCCAACCAGGCCGAAAAGCACGACTAACAAGGGTGTGAAGCAGCAAAGGGCGACAATGATCGATCCAATCGCACCCGTGCGGAACAGTTTTTCGTCGGATTTCATAAGACTCAGGGCTCTCCATATGATGGCGGATGGAAGAACCATAACGCCTGTATCAACTACAGGCTCAAGCACTAAATTTTCACGAATTGGTAAAGGGGTTGGACGGCACTATCCGGGCGTGTCCTCGTCCAGAAGGATGCGCGCAGCCGCGCCATCTAGATCTTCATATTGACCGCTGCGCAATGACCAGAGGAACGCGCAAAGGGCAACCAGTCCTAAAAGCAACGCAATGGGAATGAGAAAAGTCAGGCTGCTCATCATCCGGTGCTCCGCACGACGTGAAGGTCGTGGCGCGGCCCGACCAGTTGCGGCTCGCCCTTCTTCCTGGCGGTAGTATTGGAGGCTCCCAATCGAAGGGCATTCACGATAACGAGGAGGGAGGAGACCGACATCGCTAAGGCAGCGACCAACGGCGTGACGTAGCCAGCGACTGCGACGGGAAGCGCCAACGAATTGTATAGAATTGCGAGCAGGAAATTCTGTCGAATCAATTGCCGCGCGCGCCGCGCTGTCTCCAATGCGGCGGGAACCGCTTCTAGGCTGTCATGCAGGAACACGAAACCCGCGGCGTTTCGACCAATGTCGGCGGCGGATGCCGGCGCCATCGACACCTCGGCGGCGACCAGAGCAGGGGCGTCGTTCAACCCATCGCCGATCATCGCGACCTTGTGTCCGGCCTCAGTGAGCGCCACGATATGCGCCAGCTTGGCCTTGGGAAGCATGCCGGATTCGTAGGCGGGAATGCCCAGTGCCTCCGCGATCGCGCGGACCGACTCTTCGTGATCGCCGGAGAGTATGCCCAGCGCAAGCCCTTCGCGTTGTAGCCGCATCACGGCGTCCTTCGCGCCGGGACGTAGGCGATCCTGAAAGGCGAAGGTGGCAATGAGCCGCCCGTCTTCGCTCAGAACCGTGCGCCCGAACAAGGTCGCATCCGCGCACGCTGTTAGGGCCCATTCGGCCCGGCCAAGCCGGTAGGTGTGGCCCAGCAGACTGGCTTCCATACCCAAGCCCGGTGTCTCTGTCACGTTCTGGGGCGCGTAACCGAAACGTTGTGCTGGGCTGGTGGCCGCGGCAATAGCCTTTGCCAAGGGATGACTGGAGCGCTCAGCAATGGCTCCGGCTTTGCCGAGAACCTCCGGGCGATAGGCCTCCGGCGTCAAAAGTGCGGGACGGCCCAATGTGAGAGTTCCGGTCTTGTCGAAGATCACGGTATCAATTCCGGCCAAACGCTCCAGGGCGGTACCGTCTTTTGCCAGAACGCCCCCATCGAACAGCCGCCTCGCCGCCACGACCTGGACGATGGGCACCGCCAATCCAAGCGCACAGGGGCAGGTGATGATGAGGACGGAAATCGCTACGCTGACGGCGTTGTGCCAGTCTCCGCTGGTCAGCATCCAGCCGAGGAAAGTCAACAAGGCCGCGGAATGAACAAGGGGGGAGTAAGCTGCCGCGGCACGATCGGCAATGCGCCGATAGCGTGCGGCCCCACCTTCGGCCACCTCCATGAGTCTCAGCATCTCGGCGAGAAAGGAATCTTCGGCGCGCGCCGTCACCTCGACGGTCAGCGCCCCCGTCAGGTTGACCATCCCCGCCTTGAGATACGAACCGCGCTCGACCGGCAGGGCCATACTTTCGCCCGTTGCAATGGATGCATCGATATCGGAGCGGCCCTCGACAACCCGGGAATCCAGGCCGACACGGTCGCCGGGGTTGATTCGTAGACGCATGCCGGGAGCAATCTCGCTAATCGGCCGGTATTCCTGACTGCCGTCGCTCAGCAGCACCGTTGCCCCGCGCGGCGCCAAACGCATCAATCCACGCACCGCGACGCGTGCTTTCTCCCGCATCATGTGATCGAGCGTGCGGCCGATCAAAAGGAAGAAGAGAAGTGTCACCGAGGCATCGAAGTAAGCATGCTTGCCGCCGGTCAGGGTGTCATAGAAACTAAGGCCGAACGCCAGGGACACGCCGATGGTGATCGGCACGTCCATATTGGTTCGCCGAGCTTTCAGCGCTGTCCAGGCAGAACGGAAAAACACTTGGCCGGAGTAAGCCAGGACGGGTAAGGCGATGAAGGCGGATACCCAGTGAAACGACTGCCGCGTGGCAGTATCCGCTCCAGACCAGATCGACACAGACAGCAACATGATGTTCATTGCGCCGAACCCGGCGACCGCGAGCGCGCGTATCAGGTGCGTCAGTGTTTTGTCTTCGTCCTCCTTTCGGTCTTCATAGAGGTGCGCTGCATAGCCGGTTTGTCTCAAGGTCTCGATAAACGGCGGTACATTGTTGCCCCGCCACTTGATGCTGACTCGTTTGGTAGACAGGTTGACGCGCGCGTTCTCTACACCCTCTAGAGCCTTGAGGCCGCCTTCGACCGCGCGAATGCAGGCAGCGCAATGAATGCCCGGAACCGACAGATCGGTCTGTAGCAAACCGCCACCAAGATCATAGCTGGAAAGACGCAACTCGTCCGACAAGGGAGGGCCGCCCTCGCCTTGCGTCATTGCCGCATTGGGAAGGCAGCAGCTCATTTCATTGCCCGGTATCCATGCCAGGTCGCGTGCCCCAGGAGCGGAAAGACCAGAATCAGCCCTACTAGTCCAGTCGCCACACTCAGAAGGAAGAGCAGCAGGACGATGGCACCCCAGGCGATCATGACCGGGAGGTTGTTCCATACCATGGAAATGCTGGTACCCATCGCGGTGAAGGCATCGGTCCGCTCGTCATAGAGGCGGGGAACGGCGAAAACGCTGATGGCAAAGGAGAAGGCGGCGAACAAACCACCGATAGCGGTGCCCACGAACAGCATTGCCCAGCCAATCGATGTGGTGAAAAGCATGGCGGCCACATCATCCAACCCAGGGAAGGGCCGAAGGCCGAAAAACAGGGCATAAACAATCACCGCAGCCCGAATCCAGGCCAGTATCAATAGGCAGAGAATGGTTCCCGTAAAAAGTACCTGCGGTCCGGATTTGGCCCGCACCATAATCATCCGCCCCAACCGCACGGGCGCATCGGTTTCGAGCGCGTGGCTCTTTTCATAGAGCCCGATTGCCAGCAAGGGCCCGACAACCATGAACCCGGCCAGTGCCGGAAACAGGATGTAATCCATGCCGAGCGCAATGAGCCCCCAGACGATGCCGAGCGATACGCCGAATACCGCAACGCCATAGGCCAGACTGGGCAGCGGTTTGTTCCATAGATCGCGCCAGCCGGCGGCCAGCCAGTCAAAAGCCGCCGTCGCGGGTAGGTTGCGTTGGCGCTGCTGCGCCAAGGGCACCGTGCTGTCTTGGGTGGGGCTATTCGGAGTCGCTGTGTTGCTCATCTGCGGGTCCTCAGCAAGCCGATTTGGCGGCGCGGAACGGGGATTCCTCGCCGATCTTTTCCGCGGCGGGAGATTTTAAGTGCGGTACGCAATCGGGCTGTGAGGTTACCGCCACATAGACGAAATGCGCGTTTGCACCGACCAGAATCAACGCCCCGAGGAACACGGCGACAAGCCAGCCCGATGAACGCTTCCGACTGTTCACGCGTGGGCCGCCAAACGGAAATTGGCTCATCGCGAGGCCCTCCCCAGTGTTCCCACATAGATAGCCAGCATCTTTATCTCAGTGGACGATAGGCGGTTCTCCCAGGCCGGCATCTGGCCCTGGCGCCCTTGCATGAGTGTGGTGAGGATCGCTTGGCGATCACCGCCATATATCCAGATCGAATCGGTCAGGTCGGGGGCGCCGACCTCGGTCATGCCGCGCGCGTCCTCGCCGTGGCAGGCCGCGCAGTTATCCGCGAAAAGATTGCTTCCTGATTGAATTCGCTCAGGCGGCTCACCGCTTACCGCCTGCGGGTCGCTCAGGGATTGCACGTAGGCGGCTACGTCCTTGATCTCCGATCGCGCGAGAATCCCGTCCCGACCAAAGGCCAGCATCTGCGACTGCCGGGTTTCGGGGTGCGTGGCGTTGATACCCACGCGAATGGTTTCGGCCAGGGTTTCCGGATCGCCCCCCCACAGCCATGACTTGGCCGAAAGGTCAGGGAAGCCGGGATTTCCGGTTCCCTCAACGCCGTGACAAACGCCGCAGTTGTCAGCAAAGAGCGTGCGTCCGGTTTCGCCGATCTTAGTCATCAACTCAGGGTCCGCGGCTATGGCATCGAAGCTCCGTGCCGCCACTTCGTCGGTCCAAGCGCCACGCTCGGCTTGGGCGCGCTCGACCTGCATCTGAACGATATCTTTTTGATCCAACCCAAGCAGACCTCTGGTGTAGGTCGTGCCGATCGGCCAGGCGGGCATTAGGATCCAGTAGATGATCGAGAACAGGATCGTTGCCGCCAGGAAGAAAAGGACGACACGCGGAATCGGCGTGTTCAGCTCTTCGATGCCATTCCACTCATGGCCCGTTGTTGTTCGTCCGGTAATGGGGTCGCGCTTGCCTATGTCCACGGCCTGTCATCCTTGTCGAGAATGCTTTTCTTGGCCTGCTGAAATCGAGATTGGTTGCTAGGCCAGAAGGTGTAGATGAGAACGCCTAATGCCAGGGCGATGAGATAGAAAAGGCCCCAGCTTTTCGAAAAGCCGACCAAGGTCTGGTGATCAAAGAACTCCATCTTGCCTACTCCTTGACCGCAGGCGCCGCATAGGCGGCGTCGGTCAGTTTACCGAGTATTTGAAGGTAAGCGACAACCGCATCCATCTCGGTCAACCGGGACGGGTCGCCGTCAAAGGCGCGTAGGTGCGTAGCTTCACCGTAGCGCTGAGTCAGACCCTCCACACCGCGGCTGTCCGGTGTAGCTTGTGCCTTTGCATCCTCGGTGGCGTTCTGGATCATGTCATCCGAGTAGGGAACGCCGACCTTGCGGAGCGCCGCGAGATGTTGATCCAGATCCTCGACCTTCAGGCGTTGGCGCTGCAGCCACCCATACTTTGGCATGACCGATTCAGGCACGACGTCGCGCGGATTGATAAGGTGGGCGACATGCCAGTCATCGGAGTACTTCTCGCCGAGGCGGGCGAGGTCCGGCCCGGTGCGTTTTGAACCCCACAGCATAGGATGGTCGTATTGGGATTCCACGGCCAGCGAGTAGGGCCCATAGCGCTCCACCTCGTCGCGCAGAGTGCGAATCATCTGCGAGTGACAGGCATAGCAGCCCTCACGGATGTAAATATTGCGGCCGGCTATCTCCAGTGGCGTGTAGACGCGCATATCCGGCGCGGCCTCAACCGTTTCGTCGATCGTGAAGAGCGGAGCAATTTCCACGATGCCGCCGATAGCGGCCACCAGGACGATGGCGATGACGAAGCCGATGGAGTTGCGTTCTAGCTTGCGATGAAAATCTGGCATGATCTTTTACTCACCCGGCTGGAGTAGCGGTTTGGCGGCATCCGCCGGGATATCCTTGTCATCGGCGGTCTGCACCGTTCCCGGGGCCGCCGCGCGGATGGTTTTGAGAACATTGTAGGTGCCAACCATTGCGCCCAGCAGGAACAGCAGGCCCCCAAAAGTGCGGGCGATATAGTAGGGATGCATCGCCACCAGGGAATCGATGAAGGAGTAGGCCAGCGTGCCACTGTCATTGTATGTGCGCCACATCAGGCCCTGGATGATGCCCGAGTTCCACATGGCGAAGACGTAGACGATGGTTCCGGACAGCGCCAACCAGAAGTGCACTTCCACCAGTCTGGCCGAGTACATGCGCTCGCGCTTCCATATCCAGGGGACCAAGGCGTAGATAGAGCCGAAGGTGATCATCGCCACCCAGCCCAAAGCGCCTGCGTGCACGTGGCCGACGGTCCAGTCGGTATAGTGAGATAGGGAGTTCACCGGCCGGATGGCCATGAAGGACCCTTCAAAGGTGCTGAGACCGTAGAATACGGCTGCCACCATCATAAACCGTAGCGTTGCGTCGTCGCGAACCCGGTGCCAGGCGCCATTGAGCGTGGCCAGGGCGTTGCCCGCCGAGGCCCAGGAGGGAACCAGCAACACGACGGAGAACGTCATGCCCAACGTCTGCACCCACTGCGGCAAGGCCGTGTAATGAAGATGATGGGACCCGGCCCACATATAGAGGAAGGTGATTCCCCAGAAACTGATGATCGAGAGGCGATAGGAAAAGATCGGCCGTTCGGCGCGCTTGGGTAGATAGTAGTACATCATGCCAAGGAAGCCGGCGGTCAGGAAGAAGGCCACCGCATTGTGTCCATACCACCACTGGGTCATGGCGTCCTGGACACCGGAAAACAGCGAGTAACTCTTGGCGGTCCCCAGGGAGACCGGGATCGCCAGATTGTTGACGATGTGAAGCATGGCCACGACCAGAATGAAGGCCAGGTAATACCAGTTGGCGACATAGATGTGCGGCTCCTTGCGCCGCGCCAGGGTGCGGATGTAGAGGAGGAAATAGACAACCCAGACGATTACCAGCCAGATGTCTGCATACCACTCTGCTTCGGCATACTCCTTGGATTGGGTGAGGCCCATGAAATAGCCGCTGATCGCCAGAATGCAGAACAGGTTGTATCCCAGGAGAACGAACCAAGGCGAAAACTGATCGGGCAGACGTGCACGCGATGTCCGCTGCATTACATGGAACGACGTAGCGATAAGCGCGTTGCCGCCAAACCCGAAAATGACCCCGGAGGTGTGGACGGGGCGCATACGGCCGAAACTCGCCCACCCAGCGTCGAAGGTTAGATCCGGCCAGGCCAGAAGGGCCGAAACCCACAGCCCGAAGAACATGCCGAACACGGCCCAAAGCATAGTGAGGACGACGCCGACCTTGATCGGATCGTCATAGTAACTCGACAGACGTTCGGGGTCGGGCTCGGCTTCGAAATAACCATGCATCACGACGAAGGCCAGGCCAATCGCATAAAGTAGAATGATAAGCCCGTGAACGCCGAGCGGCGCGCCGTTTCCAGCCCCGGCAAAAGCCAGTCCGATGACCGCGAGCAACAGCAACACGGCCAGCGACCCAAGCCGCTCACTTCTGGTCAATTGTGAAATCATGTCGTACCTGTCTCTTCACGTGAGGGTCGCCGGATTGGGGCGAACGTTCTTCCTGTTTCTATGAAACCGCGCGCCACCTGTCTTTGAGCTAGATCAATTGAGCGAGCCCAGGTTTTCGGTACCGGGAATTTCCAACAGGGCGGCCAGCGCGGGTCCGTTCCCCAGCGCATCGGCGAGCGAATAGGCGCGCAATACGTCGAGGTAGGCCTCCAGCGCCTCGTGGAACATGCCCTTCAAGCGGCATTCCGGTGATATGACGCAGTTGCCGCCGGTCGGCTTCATGCATTCCACCAAAGCAAAATCGGTCTCCAGCGATTTCATTAACGCGCCAATATTGATGTCAGCCGGATCGACCGCGAGATTGATTCCGCCGCTGCGCCCGCGAAGGCTATCGACTAATCCCAGGTTCTTTAGTTGCAATGCCACTTTCAAAAGGTGATGGCGGGATAGTCCATATGCCTCTGCGATCTCACTGACGGTGCAGGTCCGGTCCGTCCTCAATGCCAGGAAGACCAGCAACCGTAGGGCATAGTCGCTGTGCTGGGTCATACGCATCGCTTAGTTCCTTGAATGGGCCGCCCCAAATTTCAGGCTCTTGCGGATTTTGTTAAAAGTAGTATTTAATATGCCACTTAAATGATTAAGCGTCCACCCGGAAATCGCCAAGATCGAGTCGGCGCTTGGAAAGAATGGCAGGTAATCATGGAACGGTTGTTTGCGCGTGCCTTCGCGGTCTTTTTTCCAGCTGCCGGCCTGCAGGCCGCTCTGCAGATCGGCATTTGGGTAAACGGTCTGAGCGGCGGTTGGGTGCCGCCATCGGCGCTCGACCCTCTGGCACTACACATTCATGAAATGCTTTTCGGATTTCTTTCAGCGGTAATTGCCGGGTTCTTATTGACGGCGGTCCCGAACTGGACGGGCCGACTACCCCTGAAAGGGCGGCGGTTGGCGTTCCTCTTCTTCTTGTGGTTGGCCGGGCGGTTGGCGCTGCTCTTTGGCGATTCAGCACCTCAATTGGCGGCGGCGATCGATAGCTTGTTTCTGCTGGTTCTGGCGGCTGCGGTCTGGCGGGAAATCCTGGCGGCCGGAAATAAGAAGAACATACCGGTATGCATCCTCATATCCCTGCTGGCCCTGGCGAACGCCGGTTGGTTGATCTCATATCTTTCGGGCTTCGAATCCCGCGGCTTCGAGCGGGCGGCCTTAGGCGTTTTTGCGATGTTGATCGCTATGATTGGCGGGCGGATTACACCGAGTTTCACGCGAAACTGGCTTGCGAAACGAGGAGATAGGGAAGGGCTTCCGGCTTCCGTCGGCACTTTCGATAAGGTCGCGTTGGTTTGTGTGGCGGTTGCGTTGGTTGGTTGGGTTGCGGCGCCGGAGTCCTTGGCTGCCGGCATATTGCTCCTCATTGCTGGTGCAGCCACGCTGCTGCGCTTAGGCCGCTGGGCGGGCCATCGCACGATCGCTGAGCCGCTTTTGCTGGTGCTCCATGTCGCCTATGGCTCGCTGGGGATCTCGCTCCTGCTGTTGGGCGGAGCAGCACTCTGGCCGCATCTGATTTCTGTGCCCGCCGCGCTGCACAGTCTTACCGCCGGAACCATTGGGCTGATGACCCTGGCTGTCATGACGCGTGCCATGCTTGGGCATGCCGGTCGTCCCTTGACCGCCGACAAGGTGACCCAGGTCATTTATCTGCTATTGGTGGTCGGCGCCGTGTTGCGTGTGGCGATGGGTTGGATCGACACAGCCACACAGCCATTCCTGATGTTGGCTGGTATGTCCTGGGGCGGGGCCTTTGCGCTGTTTGCGTTCTGGTATGTGAGGCTGCTTTGCCTGCCTCAACGCGAGCCCGGTCACTGAATTAGACCTGCCGCTCGCAGCAGTCCCAGCATACCACCGCAAGCCTACCGCCTGTCTGTGCCAAGCGATCCAGCAGCTATCAGATAATAACGTTCTTTGGCATGTTGTATTGCGATAGGGTGTCATTGATCCGCATCAGCCCTTCTTCCATGAGGGCTTGATTCTCAGGCAAGCCCAGACTGATGCGCACAGCTCTTGGGGCATCCCTCGGATCAACGGCAAAGGGGCTGCTTGGGGCAATTGCAACGCCGTTGGCCCTGGCGGCCTGGACGAAATCTTCGCTGCGCCATTCTTCGGGCAGGCGCAACCACAGGTGATAGCCAAACGGCTGGTCCGTAATATCGAACTGTCCCAGAATACGTCGAGCGGCGGCTTGCCGACGACCCGATTCCGCTCGATGCCACTCTAGCACGCGGTCGGCAATCCCGGACTCGATCCAGGAGGTGACAATCTCCGCAGTAAGCGGTGGGGCCGACCACGTCGTGGCATGGACGGCGTTAGCCACATAATGGATCATATGCGACGGCGCGACCAGATAGCCGATCCGTAATCCCGGCGCTACGGTCTTGGAAGTTCCACAGACGTAGTAGCAATCGCCAGTCGCCATCGTGAAAATCGGTGCCGGATTACCAGCGGTAAGGGGGCCATAGATATCGTCCTCGACAATGGGCACCTGATAGCGCTCGGCGATTCTGGCAATCTCCTGGCGCCGCTCCAACGGTAAGACCGACGCTGTCGGGTTGTGGATCGTTGGCGTAAGGTAAAGTGCCGCCGGCTTCTCTTCCCGGCATACTTCCTCCAGGCTGTCTGGCACCAGCCCTTGGTCATCAATCCGCAAGCCCCTTAGCCGGACACGGAAAAGGTCTGCCAAACTGCGAATACCGGGATAGGTGAGGGCTTCGGTGACGACCAGGTCGCCTGGTTGCGTCAAGACTGCGAACGTTGCCATAAGGGCCTGCTGCGCGCCGTTGGTCAACACGACCCGGCCCGGTTCTACAAAAACACCAGCACGCTCGACCCACTTCGACCCGGCAATGCGGTGCTGCAACTTACCAGGCGCTTGATGATACCCGAGCAGCCCCATAGTGCGCACCCGGCCCGAGAAGGCCGCCAGCTCACGAGATAGGGCCTTTTCGACTTCAGATGTCGGCGGTTGATTGATCCTGAAGTCGATGATACCGCTTTCGGTGGTGGCGCGCTCGCTTGATGCGGAAGGATTGCTGACATAGGTGCCGCGCCCCACCTCGCCGACCAGAAGCCCGCGCAATCGTGCTTCCGAATAGGCGCGCGTGACCGTTGCCACATTGACGCCCAGTCTGTCTGCCAGGGCGCGGTGGGTCGGCATTTGGGTTCCGTGCCGGAGAACGCGGTCCGCGACATCGCGTTCGATAGCATCGGCGATCGCTCGGTACAAAGGGACCTTGCGATCATCGATATTCGGTGTCCATTCTTCAACCATGAGTTCTCTATAAAGCATATTGTCTGTGTAGACAATTCATGAAATCACTCTCAAAGATGGCGTATTTAACCATAGCCGATCCGGCAGCAGCCCCGGTCTTGCGGTTAGCCTTCGAATTTTCGTCAGGGGCTTGTTGTAGCAAGAGATTTCAAAGAGAATTGCTGTGCATCTCGACCGGTAGTGACGCGCAGATCTCTTGGGTATCGCCATAAAAACAGTACAATTATGCGAAAAATTCAGATATTGACTGACATTGTAAGCTTACGTAATCCTAATTGTTGCGGTCAATTGTATTACAATATCGACCAGGCGTTTGAAACTGGGCGAAAAATGAGGAGGGGTTAAAGTGCGAACGGCACTCATTCAAATGAAGGCGTCGATGGAGCGTGACGAGAATCTATCCCGTGCGGAGGCAATGTTACGCCAGGCCGCCGAACAGGGCGCGCAGGTCGCCTGCCTTGCCGAGTGTTTTGCGACTTGGTTTTTTCCGCAGAAGATCAATCCGGACGACCAGCAATTGGCAGAGCCGATTGACGGGCCGACGATGACGTTGATGCGCCGTACGGCTAAGGCCTTAGGCATGGTGCTTGTGGTGCCCTTCTACGAGCGGGTTATGGCGGGCGAACTTTACAATTCGACCGCGGTTGTCGATGAGAAGGGCGAAATTCTGGGCCTTTACCGAAAGCACCACATTCCCATGAGTGCCTATTTCAACGAGAAGTTCTATTTTCGCCCTGGGAACAAGGGGTACCCAGTGTTTGACACCACTTTCGGAAAGATCGGCGTGCTCATTTGCTATGATCGCCACTTCCCGGAGGGTGCACGGTGCTTAGGGTTGAATGGTGCAGAGGTGGTTTTTGTTCCAACCGCCACCACCAAACGTGGATTCTCTCAGAGCGTCTGGGAGCCAGAACTGCGCGGCCATGCGATTGCCAATGGTTATTTTGTGGCTGGCGTGAACCGCGTCGGCACCGAATTCGAGAGTGAGTATTACGGCAAGAGCGTTTTTGTCGATCCTATCGGGCAGATCATCTCGCAGGCGAGCGATACGGAAGAAGAGATTCTGATCGCCGACCTCGACCGCGCACGTTTGGAAGAGGTGCGGCAGGTTTGGCCTTTCTATCGGGATCGTCGGCCGGAAGCTTATGGAGCCATTGTCGATGCCTGAAACCGCAACGCTGGCCGAAAAGCTGGCTGGATTTACCACGCGACTGATAACCGAAGGTTGTGACGATGCAGCGATGTCCAGGGCAAAAACCTATGCCCTGGACACACTGGCCGTAACACTTGGTGGGGCGATGGCGGAATCCTCCAAACGAACGGTCTCCGGGCTGACCCGGTTCGGTAGCGGCGGTCCTTCCGCCGTCTTCGGTAGCGGGTTGCGCCTGAGTTGCGGCGAGGCCGCTTTGGCGAACGGAACGTTAGCCCATGCGTTGGAGTTGGACGACGATCATCGGATCGGCGTTTTGCATCCCGGCGCGGCTGTGGTGCCTGCCGCTTTCGCAATCGCAGAGGCGTCGGGGGCCAGCGGCCGGGATTTTCTTCTGGGACTCATCGCTGGCTATGAGGTGGCCTGTCGGCTGGGAGAGGTCTTCCGTGGCAGCTTGTTTCGCTACGGTTTCCACCCGACCGCGCTTTGCGGTGCTTTGGGCGCTGCTGCTGCCGGTGCGGTTGTTCTGCGCTTGGATAGCATCGCTGCAACACGCGCGCTTGGTATTGCGGGGACACAAGCCGCCGGATTGGTGGAATGGCGTGCAGACGGCTCCTGGATAAAGCGCTTGCATCCAGGTAGGGCCGCTCAGTCCGGAGTAATTGCCGCGCTGCTGGCGGCAGAAGGCTTTACGGGGCCCGCCACGATCCTGGAAGGGGCGGGCGGCTTTTTTGCAGCCTTTGGCCACGATCAGAAACTGGACACCGAGGCCGTCACGCGGGGCTTAGGAACAGACTTGCGGGGGCTAGGGACGGCGATCAAACCCTATCCCTGTTGCCGCTTTGCCCACGGCGCCATTGATCTCGCCTTGGAGGCGCAGCGCGCCGGGATCGCAGTTCAAGACATTTCAGAGGTCGAAGTCCGCTTGTACCGGACCGATGTGCTTACATATCATCCGGTCCCCATCAATGCGGTCGATGCGCAGTTCAACGTCCCCTACCATATCGCCTGTTGCCTGCTCCAGGGAAACATAGGCCTGAAAGACTTTACCGTCGAGGCCGTGCAAAGGCCTGAGATCCTCGCTTTGGCGGCTAAGGTAAAGGTCGTCGAAGATGATGCGCTGAGTGCGCTCTATCCAGAGGAGTATCATACAGTCCTGCGTGTGAAGACGCTCGACCGCGAGGTCAGACAGTTCTTAAGCACCTGCCCGAGCGGCGACCCCGAGGCCGACCGCTATAAGATCGACAGCAGTCTCTTTGACAGGGAGGCGATGGCAAAAACTAGGTCGTTGCTGAGTGAGTGTGGTTACGGAAACCGGGTTGAGAAACTGATCCAATTGACGGACGGACTGGATACGGCGCGGGATTTGTCCCCGCTTTCTGAACTGCTGGGCCAAAAATGATGAGTGCCGTAACCTCTTGTATCAAAATGACGATCTGGAGTTCCGCCTCTTTCGTGTGCCAGTATGCGGAAATTGTATGCCATACAATTAATCCATTTTGATCGATTATTGGACCAATTGTGCTTGACGTTACCCCCGGACAATCCATAGACTTTTATACTGCCGATGAAATGAGAGCCGGCGAAGTTCCGCCTTGAGAATGCTCATGAGGGCGCCATCAAAGACGCCGCAGCGGAAACCGAGTGAAACCAGGGAGAGGGGTTGTTTCGATGAAAAACAGGTTACTTTCAATTGTTGGAGCAGGAGGCTTGGCTGTCGCCTTGTCCGCCGCCGCTACTATGAACGACGCCCGCGCGGCAGAGTTTAAGTGGGCCTTCTCTGGCGATGCCCAGACGCTTGATCCATACGGCTTGAGCGAGATCTATACGACGGGGTTCCAGGGTAACTTTTATGAATCTTTGGTTCGGCGTGGCCGCAACCTTGGCATTGAGCCCGCATTGGCCGAATCCTGGGAGAGGGATGGCGATACGGTTTGGCGCTTCAAGTTGCGTGCGGGTGTGACATTCCATAATGGAAATCCCTTCAACGCAGACGATGTGATTTTCTCCTTTCAGCGTGCCAGAGGCGAAACGTCCGACGTTAAGGCCAAAATTCGCTCTATTGCGGAGCTGAAGAAAGTCGATGATCTGACGGTTGAGATAACCACCAACGGCCCAAGTCCAACGCTGCTCAATGAAATCGCCGACTGGTACATAATGGATCAGGAATGGAGCGTCGAGAACGGTGCGGAGGAAGCGGCCGACGTGCGTAAGGGAAGCGAAAACTACGCGACCCGTAATGCAAACGGCACCGGCCCCTTCATGGTCGTCAGCCGTGAACCTGACGTACGAACGGTATTCGAACCCAATCCGAACTGGTGGGATAAGCGTGAGCACAACGTCGACAAGGCGATTTTCACGCCGATCAAATCCGACGCAACACGCGTTGCCGCCCTGTTGTCGGGTGAGGTAGACATGATCTATCCCGTTCCGTTGCAAGATGCCGGCCGCGTCGATAGCAGCGATCAGACAAAGATGCTGCAGGGCGAAGAGATGCGGATCATCTTCTTCGGTTTCGATCAAAATCGCGACGAGCTGCTTTACTCCAACGTAAAGGGCAAAAATCCCTTCAAGGACCGCCGTGTCCGTGAGGCTGTTTATCTGAGCATCGACGAGAATGCGATTGCCGACCGGATCATGGAAGGCGCAGCCAAGCCGACGGGCTCCTATATCGCGCCTCAAGTCGAAGGCTATGACCCCTCCATGGAGGAGCGCCCTGCCTATGATCTCAAGCGCGCCAAGCAACTGCTTACCGAAGCGGGTTATCCCGATGGCTTTGAGGTGACTTTGGATTGTCCCAATGATCGCTATGTAAAGGACGAGGACATTTGCGTTGCAACGGCAACGATGCTGGCCAGGGTCGGTATCAAGACGCGGGTTAACGCAATGACCAAAACCAAGTACTTCGGCAAGGTTCTGGACCGTGATACCAGTATGTACATGATGGGTTGGGTTCCGCCCACCTATGACGCGCACAACGTGCTCTACGACTTCCTTGGCACCAAGGCAGAGGGAGGACAGGGCAAGTGGAACATGGGTGACTACTCCAATCCCAAACTTGATGCGCTGCAGCAAAAAATTGCGATGACCGTGGATGCCGACGAACGCAGGGCTTTGATCAAAGAGGCTTTGAGGTTGGCGGCAGATGATATCGCGATGATTCCTCTGCATCAGCAGACACTAGCCTGGGGCGTTCGTGAGAATGTCGAAGTCAACCAGCGCGCAGATAACGTCTTCGAGTTGAAAACGACGAAGATAAAGTAAGCCGTGGTGCAAGAATTCCCGGGGCGGAGAGGATTTTTCCGTCCCGGGTTCTTGCCGGTACTGCGAAATAATTGTTACCTCACTCGAGTCGCCACCCCCAGCCAGCGAGAGACATGATTTAAGAGATGATCGCCTTTATCCTACAGCGCTTCTCGCAGGCCGTTTTGGTGGTTCTCACCGTCGGATTGATCGCTTTTGCATTGTTTCGCTTTGTTGGCGATCCGGTGAACAACATGGTTGGCCAGGACGCGACATTGCAGGAACGCGAAGCCTTGCGCGAAAACCTGGGCCTCAACGATCCGGTTTATGTACAGTTTGGCCGCTTTGTGCTGGGGGCGGCACAGGGAGAGCTGGGAATCTCGTATCGGATGGGGCGTCCGGTGTCCGACCTTTTTGCCGAGCGCCTGCCTGCTACATTGGAGTTGAGCCTGCTATCAGGCTTCCTCGCGTTGGCTTTTGGAATCCCCATGGGCGTTCTTGCCGGGGTTTATCCCCGCCGCCTTTCAAGCCGTGGATTCATGCTTGTTTCGTTATTTGGAATCTCCTTGCCGCCCTTCCTGGTCGGTATTCTGCTGATCATGATTTTCTCGGTCATGCTCTCCTGGCTGCCGTCTTTTGGCCGCGGAGAAGTGATTGGGCTTGGCTGGTGGACGACGGGAATGCTGACCGCTAGTGGCTGGAAGGCTTTAATTTTACCGTCCGTCACATTAGCACTGTTTCAGATGACCTTGATCATGCGACTGGTCCGCTCGCAGATGCTGCAGGTCTTGCGTTCGGACTATGTGCGGTTTGCCCATGCACGGGGCTTGATTCCGCTGCGGGTCAATTTCCGCCATGCATTGAAGAACGCAATCGTCCCCATCATCACGGTCACTGGACTCCAAATCGGATCTATTATCGCATTCGCGATTATCACCGAGACGGTGTTTCAGTGGCCGGGTATGGGGCTCTTGTTTATTACGGCGGTCCAGTTCGGTGATATTCCCGTGATCGCGGCTTATCTGCTGCTGGTTTCGGTCATGTTCGTCTTGATCAACCTGATCTGCGACCTGCTGTACTTCGTTGTGGACCCGCGGCTGCGCGCTGAGTTCACGCAAAAGCAAGCAGCTTAGAGGAGGCTGATCGTGGCAACAGAAGGTGCAACGGCAGCGCGAACGACAGGCTTTCTTGCGCGCCTGCGCGGCAGCGACGCTGTATTCTCGCTGATAACGTCTCCGGTGACCTTAATCTCGGCGATCATCACGGTTGTGCTGTGTGTCGCTGCGGCACTTTCGCCCTGGATTTCTCCGCATGATCCCTTCGATCTGGCGTCAATTGACCTATTGGCCTCTCGCTTGCCGCCAGCTTGGACGGATGAAGGTTTGGACGGGTATCTGCTCGGCACCGATGCGCAGGGGCGCGACATGCTCTCCTTGATCCTGCACGGGATGAGAATTTCTCTGCTTGCGGGGCTGCTTTCCATGGCCTTTGCATCGGTGGTAGGCATTATCCTGGGGCTGATCAGCGGTTATGCCGGCGGTATGATCGATGCGGCCATCATGCGGCTTGCCGACGTGCAGTTGAGCTTTCCGGCTATCTTGATTGCTCTGCTGATAGACGGCGTGACGAGAGGCTTTCTGCCCGCAGAGGTGCACGATGCGCTGGCGCTGTACATCATCGTGCTGTCCATTGGCCTGGCCAACTGGGCGCATTTTGCCAGGACGGTGCGCAGTGCGACGATGGTCGAACGCCGACGCGAGTATGTGCAGGCAGCCCGTATCATCGGCGTTAGCCCAATGCGGATCATGCGCAAACACATCTTGATCAACATCGTCGAGCCGGTGTTCGTGATCGCGACTGTCGGGTTTGGGATCGCGATCATCATGGAGGCAACACTGTCGTTCCTGGGCGTGGGCCTCCCGCCGACGGCGCCTTCTCTCGGGACGCTCATCCGCATCGGTAATGATTATCTCTTCTCCGGTTACTGGTGGATGACGATCTTTCCCGGCGCCGCATTGTTGTTGCTTGTCTTGTCTATAAACATCTTGGGGGATTGGCTGCGAGATGTCCTCAATCCTACCCTTCGCTGAGGGCCGCAGTATGACCTCAGCACCATCGAAAGAACCGATCCTACGGATTGAAAAGCTCAACGTCGGACTTCCGACTCGCCAAGGCAACCTCAAGATCCTGGATGACGTCAGCTTTTCGATTCAACCGGGCGAGGTCCTGGGAGTCGTTGGTGAATCGGGCGCTGGCAAGTCAATGACTGGGGCGGCGGTGATTGGCTTGCTGCCACAGCCTGCCCGAATAGCCTCGGGTGAAATTTGGGTGAACGGTCGCCGGATCGATAACCTCTCCGAGCAGGCGATCAGGGCCATTCGTGGCCGTGAAGTCGGGACGATCTTCCAGGACCCCATGACCAGTCTCGACCCTCTGTTCACGGTTGAAGATCAACTTGTGGAAACCATCCGCACTCACTTCAATGTGACGCCGGCCGAAGCGCGGAAGCGATCGGTCAAGCTGCTAGACGATGTCGGCATCCCTGACGTGGAACAGCGGATCAAGCAGTATCCGCACCAGTTTTCCGGCGGTATGCGGCAGCGCGTGGTGATTGCCCTAGCGCTTGCAGCCAATCCCACACTCATTATTGCCGATGAGCCGACTACAGCGCTCGACGTGTCGGTTCAGGCCCAGATTCTGGGCGTCTTGAAGCGGCTCTGCCGGGAGAATGGTACCGCCGTCATGCTGATTACCCACGATATGGGGGTGATCGCCGAGATGGCGGACCGGGTCGCTGTCATGTACGCCGGGCGGGTCGCGGAAATCGGTAAGGTCGAAACATTACTCGAAGCGCCAAACCATCCCTATACGAAGGGCCTGATGGGTTCGATACCGCTGTTGGGCGCGCGCCAGGACCGCCTGACGCAGATTGGCGGTGCGATGCCACGGCTTGGGCAGGTGCGACCGGACTCCTGTCCCTTCTCGAGCCGCTGCCCGGTTGCCATGGATCGTTGCTCGATGGAGCGTCCGCGCCTGGAAGCAGCCGGTGCCGGGCTGGTGGCTTGTTGGCGCAATGATCTGCCGACGCTTGATAGCGGTGAAGCGCCTAACAGGCCCAGGAAGGTAGCCCAACGATGACCGAAGCGCCGCATTTTCTGGAAATTTCAGGGGCCGTCAGGCATTTCGATGTGTCAGCCCCCAAGATTCAACGTCTTCTGACCGGGGCACCACGGCGAATTCTAAAGGCCGTTGACGGAATCGATCTGTATGTCCGTAAGGGCGAGACCTTCGGTTTGGTCGGCGAATCCGGGTGCGGAAAATCCACGGTCGCTAGATTGGTGGTCGGACTGTACGACTTGTCAGCGGGTGCGATCAGTGTCGATGGGCAACCGATTGGCTTGCCATCTGGTGGCCGCGAACAGGGATCGACGGCACCGCGTGTCCAGATGATTTTTCAGGATCCCTATTCGTCACTCAATCCGCGCTGGCGCATTGCCGATATCATTGCCGAGCCCATTCGCGAGGGGCGACTCATCGAGGGTGAAAAGGAGACTGCGCGACGCATTGCCGAGTTGTTGGAGTCCGTAGGGTTGTCGGAAAGCGATGGTCGTCGGTTCCCGCACGAACTATCCGGCGGTCAGCGCCAACGAATCTCCATCGCCAGGGCATTGGCAGGCGAGCCAGAGCTTCTGGTGTGCGATGAGCCGACTTCGGCCCTCGATGTTTCGGTGCAAGCGCAGATACTGAACCTGATGCGCGACCTGCAAGAGCGCTACAAGCTGACCATGCTCTTCATTTCCCACAACCTGGCCGTCGTTGATTTCATGTCGGACAAAGTGGGCGTCATGTATTTAGGGCGGATCTGTGAGATCGGCACCCCTGACGAGGTATTTGCCCATCCCAGACATCCCTATACCCGGATGCTTGTCGACAGCATTCCAGACCTTTCGAAGCGCCGTAGAGATCGAGACGGCGCAGCGGGCGAATTGCCCAGCCCAATCAATCCGCCACCAGGGTGCTCGTTCAGTTCGCGCTGTCCGCTGGCCCAGGAACGCTGCCGGAGCGAAGCCCCGCAGTTGAAGCCCTATGGAGAGAGTTGGGCGTCCTGCCACGCAGCTGAGGAAGGGCGCTTGCCTGCCTGGAGCCGCTCGGGCAGCGCAGGGGGCTAGCCAGAACTGAAGCGCCGAGGACGGCGTCGGTGTTAGAGAGGGAGAGTCTAGATGTTTGATCTTTTGTTAACTGGCGGAAACGTCGTTGATCCTGTGAACGGGACCTTTCGAGGCGATATTGGTATCAAGGATGGTCTGATCGCAGGCATCTTGGTTCCGGGTTCCGGTGCGGCGGCGAAGAAGATCGTGTCGGTCGACGGGAAGCATGTGTTCCCGGGCGGCATCGATCCGCATACGCACTTGGGCTACGCGAATCCTTTCGCGCAGGACGTAAACACCGAGACCGTTTCAGCGGCGCTTGGCGGGGTGACGAGTGTGTTGAGTTTCCATCGTCACTACCAGAACGCCATACCGACACCCTATGACGACTACCCGGACCTTGTGTCCATGGTGGAAGACCAGGCCCATGTTGATGTCGGCCTGCATTTTGGAATCCTGACCGAATCACAGGCTGATGAGCTGGACAAGTACATCGACCTCGGCGTCTCTTCCTTTAAGTTCTACATGGCCTATCGCGGCGCTGACGGCAAAACCGTTGGTATGATCAATGAAATCGACGATGGCGTGATGTTCGACAGCTTCAAGAAGCTCGCGGCGCATGATCATGCAGTCGCCTGCGTTCATTGCGAGAACACCGACATCATCGGCCGTTACGCCAAGCGCGTGAAGGAGAGCGGCATGGATGGGTTGGCGGCTTGGAACGCCGCGCGGCCAGCCTTTGCCGAGGCAGAACACGTCCGTCGCGCCGGTTATTTCGCGGAGCAGGCCGGTTGTTCGCTTTACTATGTTCATATCGGCGCGAAGGAAGGCTTGCAGGAAGCCTTGATCCAAAAACAACGTTACGGGCGGATTACGGTGGAAACCTGCACCCACTACCTGACCCTGACCGAAGATTCCGATGTTGGCACGCTGGGAAAAGTGAACCCGCCGCTGCGCAAACAGGACGATTTGGAGCGTATCTGGGAGGGTGTGATTTCCGGTGAGATTTCCTGTGTCGGCACCGATCACTGCGCGGTTTGCCGCGCACAGAAGCAGGGCACGATCTGGCAGGCGGCGTCCGGTTTCCCAGGTATGGCAACCATTTTCCCGGTTATGTTGACCGAAGGCTATCACAAGCGTGGGATGTCCCTGCAGCGGGTTGCCCAGGTGACCTCCTACAACGCGGCTAAAACCTTTAACCTCTATCCGCGCAAAGGCACGTTCCAGATCGGCGCGGACGCGGATTTGGCCGTTGTCGATATCGAAATGGAGCGGGTGGTGGACGCTTCCGTCCTTGGCTCGGCGTCCGATTTTTCGTTGTACGAGGGTAAGACGCTTAAGGGCTGGCCGGTCATGACCTTTCTGGGCGGCAATCTTATCGCCCGTGATGGTAAGGCTCTTGGCGCGCGTGGTAACGGTAGCTTCCTGAAACGCTGACCGGGGTCAGCGTATGCAACAACGGCGCCGCTATCGAAAGCGGCGCCGTTTCCAATTTCCATCCGGGGCGTTTTCAGGCGCCGTCGTCGACCTTCATTCGTGCGCCCTTCGGATCGTGCAGGGCTTGAAGGCTGGCCGTCGCCGCGTGGCGCTTCCCTGCGGCCTCGATCTCGAACTTACCTTGTTTAACCAAGGCCGCTGCGTCGGCCCCCTGAAGGCTCATGTAGCCCATGGCAACCGCGCTGCCGATCGTATAACCGTAAGCTGCGGATGTTGTGTGTCCACAGACTCGTCCATCAACAATGATTGTCTCGCTGCCCTGTAGCATGACCTCCGGATCGTCGGCTTTGAGCAGAATGCGCCGGCGGTTGATTCCAAACTCACGTTGCTTCAGCAACGCGTCGCGTCCAATGAAATCACAGCCTTTATCGAACTTCACAGTGAAGCCCATACCGGCGTGCAACGGTGTGTCGTCGGTGCCGATGTCGTGACCCCAGGAACAATATCCCTTCTCCAAACGCAGGCCGCCCATTGCCACAGTCCCACCGCACCGCAAGCCGAGACCCTGCCCGGCATCAAGCAGTGCGTTGTATACGGGGAGTGCTTGATCGGAAGCGATATGGATTTCCCACCCGAGTTCGCCGACGTAGGACACGCGTGCGGCGCGCGCCACCGTTTTGCCAATCTCTATCTCTTGATGTGTCATGAAGGGAAAATCGGCGTTGCTAAAGCTTGCATTACTGACGCGCTTTAGAAGGGTGCGGGCATTGGGGCCCATGACGGAAATAACTGCATAAGCGCTGGTCACGTTCACCAGTGTTACCCATTCGTCATCGCGCCGTTGCTTGCTTAACCAATGGAGATCGCGTTCGGTTTGCGCTGTGCCGGTGATGAACAGGTAGCGATCGCTGGCCAGACGCATCAAGACAGCATCGCTTTCGTAGCCGCCGCGCTTGTTGAGAAGGGGAGTATAAACAAGCCGGCCAACAGGAACGTCGACGTTGTTGGCGGCAACCCTTTGCAGGTAGGCCACCACATCGCGACCCTCGATCTGCAGTTTGCCGAAGGGGGATTGGTCGAAGATCGCGACTTTTTCGCGGGCGGCCTTGTGTTCCTCAGCCACGATATCGAACCAGCCCGGCTTGCCGTAGGTGAGGGTCGGATCGAACGGTGTGTTTTCGGGGATGAAAAAATTGGGCCGCTCCCATCCGGACCGTTCGCCGAATTGCGCGTTGTTGCGCTCATGCGCGCTGTGTAGCGGCGTCAGGCGAACATTGCGTGCGGTCTCGGGCTCACGGCCTGGATAGCTGATGGCGTAATGCTTGGAAAGCATCTCCGCGGAGCGTTCCTTTAGTGTCGCAAGATTATTGCGGAATCGGCCGAAGCGGCGGATATCGACTGAAGAGAGATCCAGTGTCGGCTCGCCGTTGATGACCCATTCAGCCAGTGCGCGCCCAACGCCGCCGCCGCTCGCCATGCCCATGGAGTTCATTCCACAACCAACGAACAGGCCCGCCAGCTCCGGCGCTTCGCCCATCAGGAAGTTGCCGTCGGTGGTAAAGCTTTCCGGTCCATTGATAAGTGTTTTGATCTCGGCACTTTCGAGCGCCGGTATGCGGCGGATAGCACCTTCGATAATCGGTTCGAAGTGGTCCCAGTCTTCCTTGAGAAGATCGAAGCAGAAGTCGTTTGGCAGGTCTGCCAGATCAATTGCACGGGCGTTCGGCTCAAAGCAGCCGATCAGCAGGCCGCCAACCTCGTCGCGGATGTACATATGGTTGTCGTGATCGCCGATGATCGGCATGCCGATGCGCACCCCATCGATGGCTTTGGTCATAATTGCATAGTGTTCGCATGGATTGAGGGGGATGGATGCGCCCATCATCAAGCCAACACGGCGACTCCACAGACCGGAGCAGACCACCAGTTTGTCGCAGGTGATCGTCCCTTCGGCGGTTTCGACGCCGCTGACACGGCCGTTTGTCACGCGAATGTTGGTGACCGCTGTGTCCTCGTAAAAACTCACGCCCCGCATCTTTGCGCCCTTTACGAGGGCCGCGCAGGTATCGCTCGGATTGACCCTACCATCGTTCGGTGAATAGATGCCGCCGATAACGTCATCCAGGTTTGCAATGGGCCAGTAGTCGGCTATCTCGTCAATCCCGATTTCCCAAGCCTCGACATTGAATGCCCGCGCCAAGGTACCTTGGCGCCGGTTGTGGGTCATCCGATCGGGTGTGCTGGCGATGGAAATGCTGCCGCACTTAATCCAACCGGTTTCCTGCCCCGTTTCCTCCGCTAGCGAAGAGTACAGCTCCGTGCTGTACTTGGTAAGTTGTGTGAGGCTCACCGTCGATCGCAACTGCCTGACCATAGCTGCGGAGTGCCAAGTGGTGCCGCTGGTCAGCTTCGCGCGCTCCAAAAGCACGACGTCTTTGCAGCCATTCTTCGCCAGATGATAGGCCGTGGAGCATCCAAGGATGCCGCCGCCCACAATGACAATTTCAGCGTGGCTTGGTAGGGTTTTCGTCACAGGGGAACGCTCCTATTGTAGATGTTTGGCATCGATAAAAATAAATGGTACATTTGTTCGGTAAATTTAGAGACTGAAAAAAATGTTTTGTCAACTCCGCGTCTGAGCGGATGTTTGGAAAGGGCGTGTTGTATGACCGTAGAAGAGGTTCGAAATAAGATCCTTGCTGAATTTCCCGCCATGAGCCCGCAGCTTCGGCGGGCCGCGCAGTACGTTCTCGACAATCCCAATGGCGTCGCTGTCAGCTCCATCCGCAAACTATCGGAAGCCGCTGGAATCAAACCAAATACCTTGGTGCGTCTAGCACGAATTCTCGGCTTTGCCGGCTTCGAGGAGTTCAGGCAACCCTTCCGTGATTCTGTGACAGGGGCGGTTGATAGCTTCCCCGACCGCGCCCGCTGGTTGCAGGCTCTGGCCAAATTCAACAGTCACGGCCAGCTGTACAGCCAGATGGCCGCGGCCTCGTTGGCAAATATCGAACAGTTGTTTTCTAACACCAGCACGGATCAGCTTCGCGCCGTTGCGAAACGGATCGTGAAGGCGCGCAATACCATGATTGTCGGTCTCGGAAGTTGTTATGCGCTGGCCTACAGCTTCTGGTACGTAGGCCGTATGGCGTTGGACAACCTAGTCTTGTTGCCAAATCATGGAAGTTTGCCTGTGGATGACGTCGCACGGATCGGCAAGCAGGATGTCTTGATAGTGATTTCCTTCAATCCCTATCGGACGGAGGTGATTCAGTCCGTCCAACTCGCCAAGCGACAAGGAGCAACCGTCGTGGCGATAACAGACAGCCAGGCCGCGCCAATCGCTTTTCAAGCTGATTACGTTTTTGTTTCGCCAACGCGCACGCCGCAATTCTTTCCCTCAACCCAAGCCCCATCGGCGTTGCTGGAAACCTTGCTGGCTTTCATAATCGGCGAGAGCGACCCGAAGGTTATCGACAGGATTAATTCATTCCACCGTAGACGCCAAGATATGGGTGCCTACCGGGAAGAGCCTTTCCTCGACTCTTGATATACGACCCAAAAAAACAAACAAAAATTCTATAACTTGACTTCAAGAAAACATTTGTATCATTCTCTCCTTGAGCGATGAGCTCATACAGATTTATGCGCCGAGGGGTTCTGAGGCGCCGCAGATATCCGCGGGAGAGGAGAAATGGTGACCACTGATAAGAAGCGTGAGGTCGAGGTACTTGTCGTTCAGTGCGGCGGTGCCGACCCGGTTCCCGAAAAGAATGTCGAGGCTAACATCAAGCTCGTTTACGAAGCAGTGAAGGATAGGAAACCGCACTTCATCGTATTCACTGAGCTTTCAAACACCCAGTATTTTTGCGGCTACAACGACCCCAAGTGGTTTGGCCTCGCCGAGCCGATCGATGGCCCGAGTGTGACGCGTATGCGCGAAGTCGCCAAAGATATCGGCTGCTACATCCTTTTCACATTCTATGAAAAGGGATTCGTAAAGGGAGAGTACTTCAACAGCCTTGCAGTGATTGATCCGCGCGGCGAGCTCGTGCCCGGCACTTTGCCGGACGGTCGTCAGGTCAAGTGCTATCGTAAGTGCCATATCCCCGATCAGTACAGCTACTCACCGGGCCTCAACGAGCGCTACTACTTCAAGGGCGGCCCGGGTCTGCCGGTTTTTGACACCGACCACGGCCGAATCGGCTCGTTGATCTGCTACGAGCGCTCCTTCCCCGAGGGCTGGCGTGTTCTGGCGCTGCATGGTGCGGAAATCATCTTCGTACCGACCGCTGCCTGGGGCAATTATCGCGCCGACAGTTGGGGGTTCGAATTGCGTACCACGGCTGTTCAGAATGGCGTCTTCGTGGTGGCTCCGAACAAGGGTGGGTCGGAGATAACCGAGGGCGAGCGAATTTTCTACGGACATAGCATTGTCTATAGCCCAATGGGCGAATTGTTGGCTGAGGGGCCGAAGCAACAGGGTCCGGCAACCATCTGGGCAACCCTGGATATGTCCGAGGTCGAGCGCCATGGGCGCCGTTACACCTTTTTCCGCGATCGGCGGCCGGAGCTCTATAGCTCGCTCGCCGACGTGTCCCGCAATGGTTACTGATTAAAAGTAAGGAATTTAGAGCTATGGATGTAGGCGTTTTTCTGGGCACGCAGCACTTGCCCGATGCGAATATTCGTCAGGAATTCGAGAACCACCTCGTGCAAACCAGAGCGATTAGGGACGCTGGATTCGATGCCCTTTGGCTCGCACAGCATTACCTGACCTACCCGGATCAGTTCTTGCAGACGACGCCGATGATGGCGCGCCTCGCGGCAGAAACCGGCGATATGACGCTGGGCACCAACATTTTCGTCCTTCCGCTGCACAACATCATCGACGTGGCAGAGCAGTATGCCACGCTGGATATCATCACCGGTGGCAAGTTGATCTTCGGCGCCGCCCTGGGGTATCGGGACATCGAGTACAACAATTTCGGCGTCGACCGGAAGCGCCGCGCAAAGTTGTTCGACGAGCAGATCGATGCACTGAAGCTGTTGTGGGAAGAGGACAACGCCACCTTCGAAGGTGAGTTCGTGAAATTCGAGAACATCTCGATCCGCCCGCGCCCCTTGCAGCGCCCCCGTCCGCCCATCTGGCTGGGTGCGGCCGCTGATCCGGCCATCAAGCGTGCGGCGATCAAGGGCGATGCTTGGATTGCAACGTCCGTCACGCAGTATGATGCCGTGAAGGAGCAAGTCGGTCTTTATCATCAGGTTCGCAAGGATGCCGGCCTACCGAGGCATCCGGAGGGAATCACCAAGTGCGTCGAGCTTTACTGCGCGCCTACCAAGGCCGAAGCCATGGAGATGGGCGCACCCTTCATGGCCAACAAGTATAAAGCCTACTATTCCTGGGGCATGGGCAAGAACGTGCCGGGCGTATCCGGCGAGGACCTGCCGCTTGAGGAGTTGATCAAGGGGCGTTTCGTCGTTGGTGACCCGGAAGAGTGCATTGCCGAGTGCCAGCGCCATCGTGACGAGCTCGAGTGCTCGCACTTGCTGGTGCGTATGAACTTCCCGGGTATGCCGCTGGAGAACGTGCTGAAAGGCATCAAGCTCTTCGGTGAAGAGGTTCTGCCGCATATCCGCTAAACAATTGCAAGAAGAAGAGGGTGTTATGTCGTCGAACAAACCGAGTGTTGCTGTAATCGGTGGTACGGGGGCGCTCGGTGGCGGCATCGCCTATCGCCTGACGTTAGCGGGTTATCGCGTGATCCTTGGATCGCGCGATGCCGCTAGGGCCGCTGAGGCCTCGCAGGCGTTGAACGCACGTGTTGGAGGGGGTATGGCTGTCGGAGCCTCCAACCGAGACGCGGCGGAAAAGTGTGAGGTGGTCATTCTGGCTGTGCCTTTCTCCACGCATGAGGAAATTCTGACCGATATTGCCGGGCAGTTGGAAGGAAAGGTTGTGGTCGATACGACCGTTCCACTTGTGCCGCCAAAGGTGTCGACCGTCCAGGTTACACAGACGGGGTCGCCGGCAGCCCGGACAGCGGAAGTTCTGGGTGATAAGGCGCAGGTCGTCTCTGCCATGCAGAATGTTGCCGCCGACAAGTTGGCAAGTGGTGAAGACGTTGCTTGCGACGTGCTGGTCACCGGTAACAACGGCGACGCCAAAGCCACAGTGATCACCTTGATTACCGACATGGGTATGCGCGGAATCGACGCCGGTCCCCTGGCAAATAGCATCGCCGCCGAGGCCTTGACATCGATTCTGATAGGCTTGAACCGTCGGTACAAAGTAAAGGGCGCAGGTATCCAAATCACTGGTCTGGAAACTGCATCCTAGTCCGGAAAGCTATCAGAGGAGGGGGCGAAAGCTCGACCATGGGGCCTGCAGCAGTCACCTTGAGCGCAATAGGCGGTATACCGATCGTCGAACCGGGAGATGATATCGCTGCGCTCTTGATTGCGGGTCTGAACCACAACGGCATTACCCTTCAGGACAATGACGTTTTGGTCGTTGCGCAGAAAATCATCTCAAAGGCCGAGGGCCGCTTCGTCGATCTGCGCGCTGTTGAGCCAAGTCCGCAGGCCCGAGATTATGCAGATCGGGCGGGCAAGGACCCGCGCGTTGTCGAATTGATTCTGGCTGAGTCGACAGAGGTTCTGCGCTGCGTTCCGGGTGTTATCATCGTGGCGCATCGATTGGGACATGTCGCGGCAAACGCGGGCATTGATCAGTCCAACGTACAAAAGGCGGATGGTAAAGAGCCCGTACTTCTTCTTCCGGTGGATCCGGACGACTCCGCTTCGCGCCTGAAACAAGCCCTTGATCGCCATTTTGGCGTTCGCGTTGCAGTGATCATCAATGATAGCGTCGGCCGCGCTTGGCGTTTGGGCACCGTGGGCATGGCGCTGGGGGTTGCCGGGCTCCCGGCACTGGTTGATAAGGTGAACCAGCCGGACTTGTTCGGCCGCAAGCTGGAATCCACACAGATAGGGTTTGCCGATGAACTGGCGGCTGCGGCATCGCTGGTCATGGGACAGGCCGACGAAGGCCAGCCCGCGGTGTTGCTACGCGGCGTCATCTGGGATCAGACGTCATCCAGCAGTCGTGCCTTGCTGCGCCCAGTGAATGCGGATCTCTTCCGATGACCGGAGGGCGTATATTGGCCCTATGCGGCGGTGTCGGCGGCGCAAAACTGGCTCATGGCCTTGCTGTGACGGTGCCAGCGGACAAGCTCTCGATCATGGTCAACACCGGCGATGATTTCGAGCATCTCGGGCTGCACATCAGCCCGGACGTCGATACGGTCCTCTATACACTTTCCGGGCGCGCCAATAAGACGTTGGGCTGGGGGCGTGGCGACGAGACCTGGAGTTTTCATGAAACCCTTGGGGAGCTTGGACTGGAGACTTGGTTCAGGCTCGGAGATCGGGATCTTGCGCTCCATGTGGAGCGGACGCGCCAACTGCGATCCGGCGTGAGTCTAAGCGACGTTACAGCGGCGCTTGCAACGCGGCTGGGAGTGGGCCCGCGCATTCTTCCCATGAGTGATCAGCGCCTCTCGACGGTGGTCCATACTGCTTCCGGACCGCTTGCATTCCAGGAGTATTTTGTTCGGGAAGGCTGTGCGCCAGTGGTAGAGGCCCTGACCTATTGGGGAGCCGAAGCGGCAGCACCTTCACCCAAAGCGCTTGATCTGCTTAATGACGATGGGTTGGAGGCAGTGGTGATCTGTCCGTCGAATCCGTTCCTCAGTATCGCGCCGATGCTCGCGATGCCGTCGTTCCGAGATGCGCTTGCGAAGTGCCGCGCCCCGGTAGTGGCTGTTTCGCCGCTTGTCGGTGGTGACGCTGTCAAGGGGCCTCTGGCGAAGATCATGCACGAGTTGGGCTTGCCGCGAACTCAACGGTCGCTCGTGGAGTACTATGGCGACCTCGTAGACTGCTGGGTGGTGGACAACCGTGACACGGTGGAAGCCAGAGGGATACCACTGCCGGTTCTGGTGGCCAAAACTGTCATGCATGACGAAGCGAGTCGCGCCCATCTGGCGGCAGAAGTACTCGAATTCGTGTTGTCCCTGCCACGCGGTGGAGGTGAGTCATGATTGGCCGCCGATTTAGATGGGTGGAGGGACAACAGGGGTTGCACGTTGTGGTGCCGGTGAAATCACTGGCACAAAGCAAAAGCCGTCTGGCGCCCCTTCTTGCGGCCCAGGATCGCCAGAAGCTAACACTCGCGATGTGCAGCGATATCCTACAGCTCCTGCGTGGATCGCAGACGATCCAGAGTATCAGCGTCGTGACCCGAGATGCGCAGGTCGCGGCATTGGCGCGAGCCGTGGATGCCACCGTGTTGGTTCAGCAGGCTGATTGCGGATTGACAGCAGCAGTTGAAGCGGCCGCGGCGCACCTTGCGCGCCAGGGAGCCGACAATCTTTTGTATCTGCCTTGTGATGTGCCGCTGCTCGGCTATCAAGATCTTGAAGCATTGGCACACTGCGCGGGCCGACCGTCGTCGATAGCAATTGTGCCGTCACATGATGGCGAGGGAACCAACGGCTTGTTGTGCCGGCCTCCGCAAGGGTTCCCCTTTGCCTTCGAGGGAAACAGCTTCCATCGACATCGAGCGGCGGCGCGCGAAGCGAATTTATGCATGCAGGTGCTGCGTCTCGACGGCCCCGCACTCGACATAGACAAGCCAGACGACGTCGAACGCTTCCTGAAGCGTAGCGCCGGCGATCCGTCGGTGGGTTTACGCACCCGGCGTCTGCTGTTGGATGAACTCCAGCTTCGTCAGGAAATGGCCGGACCAGGCGGCGATTTTGCACGCCAAGGCTTTGGAATGGGATTGTAATGGATATGCGACTAGAGACTGATAAGCCTTCAGTGCTGGGTAGAGTTCTGAGCGATGGAGAGGCACGCGAACTCGCGGGCAGACGGAGTCTGGCAGGCTTGATGACGGCTGCCGGCCACCTGAGAGATCAGGGGTTCGGGGAGCGAATTACCTATTCGCGAAAAGTCTTCATACCGTTATCGCAGCTTTGCCGCGATGTTTGCCACTACTGCACATTTGCTAAGGCGCCGCGGCATCTGAAGAAAGCGTTTCTGAATCCCGACGAAGTGCTGGAAATCGCTCGGCGCGGCGCTCAAGCCGGTTGCAAGGAGGCTCTGTTCACTTTGGGCGACAAGCCCGAAGCGCGCTATGAAATCGCGCGTCAGGAGCTGGCAACCCTGGGTCATCGCTCGACCTTGTCGTATCTGGCTGAGATGGGTCGGCTTGTCCTTAAGGAAACTGGTCTGCTGCCCCATTTCAATCCTGGGCTGATGACTGCGGAAGACCTCGCCATGTTGCGTCCGCACGCTGCGTCCATGGGGATTATGTTGGAGACGGTATCGGATCGCTTGTCGGAACGTGGCAACCCTCACTTTGGGTCGCCCGACAAGTATCCGGCCGCGCGTTTGGCCGCGATCGAAGATGCAGGAAAAGCCAAGGTTCCCTTTACGACTGGGCTATTGGTCGGAATCGGCGAGACCAGGGAAGAGATTGTGGAAGGCCTGCTCGCAATCCGCCGGCTACATGAGGCCTATGGCCACATTCAGGAAGTCATCATCCAGAACTTCCTGCCAAAGCCCGGCACCAAAATGGCGGACGCGCCCGCGTCGGACCTGGAGACCCACCTATGGGCCATCGCGGTGGCGAGACTCATTCTTGGACCGGAGATGAGCATTCAAGCGCCCCCGAACCTGCGCCGGGAGGAGATGGGTGCCTTGATTGATGCCGGGATCAACGATTGGGGTGGTGTTTCGCCGGTCACTCCTGATCACGTCAACCCGGAGGCGCCATGGCCGCATCTTGAGGACTTGGCCACCAAGACCGCACAGTGCGGTAAGGTTCTGACGGAGCGCCTGACCGTCTATCCTCAGTACGTGAAGAACGGCGCCGCTTGGTTGGATCCAGAATTGAGATCAAAGGTCCTGCCGCTTGTGGATGCCGCAGGGGAGCTCCGCGAAGACGACTGGATCACCGGTATCTCGACCGAGCCGCCAGCCGCACAGTTAGGCCACTTGATGGCACGCTCGACGCGAACGACCACCCGCGCCTACACGGGCCTGATGCGCAAGGCCGGCAAGGGCATGGCCCTGACCGAAAGTGAGGTAGCATCGCTGTTCGAGGCACGGGGGCGAGATTTCAGCTACCTTTGCCGGACGGCAGATGAGATGCGTGCGCAAAGCTGCGGTGATGCCGTCAGTTTCGTCGTCAATCGCAACATCAACTACACCAACATTTGCTATTTTAAATGTCAGTTTTGTGCCTTCTCCAAAGGCAAGATGTCGGAGAACCTGCGGGGTCGGCCCTATGAACTGGGTTTAGATGAGATTGTGCGGCGCTCTCGGGAAGCCTGGGATCGGGGTGCCAGCGAGGTGTGCTTGCAAGGCGGCATTCACCCAAAATTCACGGGAGAGACCTATCTGTCTATCTGCAGGGCCATTCGCGAGGCGCTGCCGCAAATGCACATTCATGCCTTCTCGCCGCTGGAGATTTGGCAGGGTGCGGCCACACTCGGCAAACCGCTGGACAGTTTTCTCGCAGAATTGAAAGAAGCTGGCCTGAATACTTTGCCGGGGACCGCCGCGGAGATTCTAGACGACGCAGTGCGCGCTACGCTTTGCCCAGACAAGATCAACACGGAGCAATGGTTGTCGGTGATGCGTGCAGCACACGCAGCGGGGCTTAAGACCACTGCGACGATCATGTTCGGGCATATAGACGATACGCGTTCCTGGGCGCGTCATCTGCTTCACATTCGCGCGCTACAGGAAGACACGGGCGGTTTCACGGAATTTGTTCCACTGCCGTTCGTTGCATCCGAAGCCCCGATCTATCTCAAGGGACGAGCACGCCGGGGGCCGACCTTCCGTGAAAGCGTCTTGATGCATGCAGTCGCCCGTATCGTGTTCCATGGACTGATCGACAATATCCAGACCTCTTGGGTGAAGATGGGTCGTAAGGGTGCGCAGTCCTGTTTGCAAGCTGGCGCGAACGATTTGGGCGGTACCCTAATGGATGAGACCATTACCCGATCGGCGGGCGCCAGTCATGGGCAAGAAGTCGTGGCTTCCGATATGGAGAGTTTGATTGCGCAGATTGGCCGTCGCCCCTGGCAACGTTCGACCTGTTACGAGAAGATGCTTAGCGATCGACCGGCGGCAGAAACCGAGGCGGCGTGGCAAAACCTGGCGTGATTTCGTAAATCGATGAGGGTCAGACGACGGTCCCGCTGACCGCATGCTTGTGCTGGAGGATTCGAGCTAATCTCTCGAGGCCACTTTGCAACTGCTCCCGCGTCTCGCAGCCACCAAGGCTGATCCGGAAAGCCTGGATTGAGGGTGTCGGAGAAACTGCAAAATGCGAGGCGGGGGAGATTCTTACCCCCTGGCGCAGGGCCTCAGTGCAGAACTCATCAGCTTGCCAGCCGGCGGGAGCTAGCCCCCACACGTGGTACCCTGGGAAAGTAACGGGTTTTACGCAGTCCAGAAGCGACGTCGTCAGGGTCACGCGTGCTTTCGCTTCCCGGCGATGAAGGTCTAGGCACTTGTCCATCTGAGACCCGGCTAGAAGGATACCCGCCAGCTCGGCATAGAACAAAGGCCCGATCCATTGTGTGCTGATCAGCGCATCGTGGAATATAGGAAAAACCTGGGGCGGCACGACGGCATATCCCAAACGGAACCCGGGAGTCACACACTTGGAAAAGCTCGTCAGGTAAAGGGTTCGCTCGGGCGCGTAGTGAGCAATCGGGTGTAACTGATCACCGGCCAATGGCACATTGATCGCATCTTCCAAGATGATGGCGTCGGCTTTGCGGCATACCTCGGCCAGCGCGCGCCGCCGTTCCATTGAAAGGCTCGCTGTCGTAGGGTTCTGCGCGACCGTCGTGACGATCACGATCTTGGCCCCACTGTTCCGCAGTTCCCGGCCGACACTATCTGGCAGCAACCCCTCGTCGTCCATATCCGCGCCAATCAGCTTCAGCCCCCGGTACTCGGCAATACGCTTAATGCCGGTGTAGGTGAAAGGCTCGCAGATAACACTGTCTCCTGGTTTGGCTAGCGCTCCGAAAGCGGCCATCAATCCTTGATGCACACCGTGCGTTGGGAGTACCGACTCGACCCCGACATCAAGTCCGAAGCGCGACACCCACTCGGCGCCAGTAGCGCGGTGCCGGGAATTGCTGCCGTATGAAGAGTATCCAAAAGCGTCATGGCTGATTTTACGGGCCGCCACTTCTGCCAACGCAGCGTCGAGCAGACCTGCGACCAGATCGCTGGGCAAGGTATTGATACTGAGGTCGACTATCTCGGGAGCCGCACCGGGTAGCGTGGAGCGGTCTTTTACATAGGTGCCGCTGCCAGGGCGGGCGACCACTAATCCACGTCTCGACGCCTCCGCGATCGCACGGGTCACCGTCGCAATGGTTACACCGAACATCCGAGCCAAGTCGCGTTGGGGAGGAAGGCGATCGCCTTCCCTCAGATGTCCCCCGCTGATGCGGTCTTCCAGTGCACCCACGAGGGCAAGATACTTGGGGCCGCTGCCTGTATGTGTTTGCAGTTTCCATTCCGACATCGCGGCACTCATTAGCTCCAGCTATCGCCTATCCCGTTTCAGTGCGAACACGTCCTTCGTCGAGTATCAGGGTGTGTAGAACCTCGACAAGTACAGTCATGGCTATCGGGATGCCATGTTACAGGTGGCACCCCAAAGTTCAACGTGTGACACCGGCGCCGGTTTGAGATTGTTGGTGATCTCTGCTCGTTGAGTTTTCGAGCAGCAGCATTCTGTGATAAGCATGGTTTATATTGTACTATATTTTTCTAATATGCAAAGGAAAAGTGTACTATTTTTGAGAAACCGAAAAGATCGGCCACCCAGCTAGTAAAAAAGCGAATGAGGGCAAAGCATCTCAGAACTGAAAGGTTAATAAGTGGCAGATTCTGGGAGTTTTTTGCATCCACACAGCCCAGCATCCGGAACGAGGCGAGCCCGTAAACTGATTAATCAAGACCACAGCAGATCGGTGGCGCGATGCCATGTATTTTAACAATGTAATAGTATTTTTGTGATTGAGATTGTTTTTGCACTAGGTTAATATCTGATCAGTTGGTGTTCGGTAACTGCGATATTCGTTTAATTGAGGAGCTGAAAAATGGTGCGAGTTAGTGTCCCTGCTCTCGTCGAGGGCAAGGCCTACGTTCCCGGGTTGTCCAGGGAATACGTTGCTGAAAAGTATAATATTCCCATGGACCAGATAGCCAAACTCGGCTCGGCGGAGAATCCCTACGGACCCTCGCCCAAGGCGCTGGAGGCTGTGAAGGCCGCCGAGGGTCGGATCGACCTCTATCCGGATTGGACCGCCAAGGCACTGCGCGAGGCTATCGCGAAGCGTTACAACCTTGATCCGGATTGCGTGGTTTGCGGTTCTGGCGAAACGGAAGTGATCGCCATGGTAATCAGAGCATTCGCAGCTCCTGGCGAAGCCATTCTGATGCATGAACCCTGCTTTCCAATTTATCACATTTACTCGAACTGCGAAGGCCGTCGGCCGGTGTTCGTGCCGATGGGGGAAGACTTCGAGCCGATGGTTGATCGCTATATCGAGGCTCTGAAACAGAAGCCACGGATTGCGTTCGTTACCAATCCGCACAATCCCAGCGGTCGCTTCATCGAAGAGAGCGACATTCGCCGGATTTGCGAGGCGGCCAGCAAGGAGACGCTGGTGGTCCTGGACGAAGCCTACATTCACTACACCGAAACCGAGGGTGGGATGCACCTCCTTCCGGATTATCCCAATTTGATCGTGCTGCGGACTCTGTCGAAGGCATACGGGCTTGCCGGTTTGCGCGTTGGTTTTGGTGCGTCCGCGAACCGCGACTTGATCCTTCCGCTTTGGAACATCAAGCCGACCTGGAACATGGGACAGGTACAGGTCGCTGGCGGATCGGCTGCGGTATTCGACGACGAACATGTCGAGAAGACGGTTAAGACCATCGTTGAGATGCGCGACTATGTTACCAAGAAGTTGAGTGGCCTGAACCGTTTTCGCATGGTGCCTGGGTCCCGTAGCAATTTCTTCATGCTGGAGATTCTCGACCCGGCAATTACCTCCACCCATCTTTTCAATGAGCTGTTAAAGCGCGGTATTATTGCGAAGGATGGCCTGGACATCATGAAGGGCGGCGAGCGCTACATGCGTATCGACGTGAATCTCAAGCAACACATGGACCGGTTGGTGTGGGCCTTGGGCGATATCGAGGCGTCGCAAGCAGCTGAGTAATGCTGGCTCTGGCTCTTTAAGCCGCGTCAGCGGGACGATTCCTCCTTGCCGGGAGGTCGGGCGGCATCGGGAAACCATGCCGCCCCTTTTTTTGCACACACCGTCGGCCTCTGATCTCCCGTCATCGGCGTTCGGTCCAGTGACGGGGTTGTATGCGACGTGATGGTAGTGCCAAATACCAGAGTTCCCATACGCGTTTGATACTCCCAACCGTCGCAAAGTGATCATGGCGCCACGACACCAAAGTGAATCGGATTCTATTCCGGCCGATGCCTACCGGATGCCTGCGGAATGGGAACCGCACGAACGCTGCTGGATGATGTGGCCGACGCGCGCCGAGATCTGGAACGATATTGCTGCGACCCGGCGCGCCTTTGCGGCGGCGGCACGGACAATTCGGCTGTTCGAACCGGTGACAATGGTTGTGTCTCCGGCAGATGCGATGGCGGCCCGTGCGCTGTTAGGGCCGGCGATCGATGTACTTGAGGCGCCTATCGACGACTCATGGTGTCGTGACGCAGGTCCCTGTTTTTTGCTGGACGGCAAGGGTGACCTGGCGGGTGTCGATTTCTGCTTCAATGCGTGGGGTGGCAAGTATCAGGGGTACGCGAACGACGCGGCGGTCGCCGCCCGCATACTGGCGGCGGCGGGTGCCGAAAGAATCGGCTCGAGATTGGTCGCCGAAGGCGGCGGCGTAACTGTCGACGGAGAAGGAACGCTGATCACCACCTTGTCCTGCTTTCCCAACAGCAATCGAAATCCTGATTGGGATCTTGCTGAGATAGAGGATGAGTTGAAACGCTGCCTGGGCGTGCGCAAGGTGATTTGGCTCCCCGGCAATTCCTTCGACACGGAAACGGATGGCCATGTCGACGGGGTGGCGGTTTTTGCTCGGCCCGGGCTGGTTCTGGTTCAAACGACCGATGATAAATCCCAGCCGGAGTATCAAGCTTTTGCGGAGAACCTGGAGGCTTTGCGCGGACAGACGGACGCTAAGGGAAGGCCACTCCAAGTCATGGAAGTCAAAAGCGCCGTCGGCGCGGATTCGACCTCGATGCGCTTTTGCCGCTCCTACGTCAATTTCTATATGGCCAACGGAGCCTTGATCATGCCTTGCTACGGTGTGGAGGAGGACCGCGCTACGTATCGACTTTTCAGCGAGGTGTTTCCTGAGCGAAAGATCGTGCCTCTCGTTGTCGACGATATTGCATTCGGCGGGGGTGGCATCCATTGCATTACGCAACAACAGCCACGGCGGAATTAACTGACCGAAACGTCGAATGCCCAACCAAAATTTTGCCTGACCCAGGGCCTATTTAAGACAGGGCGCGTATAGCCGCGTTCCTGTGAGGATACTTAATGAAAAAGATTGATGTGTTTCTTGCTTTGATGGTGCCGATTCTATGGGGTATGGGGTTTGTCGTTGCCAAGCCCGCGGTCGACCAGTTTCCGCCGATTCTTTTGATGGCCATGCGTTTTGGGGTGACGGCCATGTTGCTGGTTTGGTTCGTTCCAATTCCACGGGCTGCTCTGCGTTCTTTGTTTCTGGTCGCGCTCATCGGATCAACCCTACAGTACGGGCTGACTTTCAATGGACTGCGGCTGTTGGATGCGGGGACAACAGCACTTATTGTGCAGGCCGAGGTACCGTTCCTATCGCTGATTGCGGCACTATGGCTCGGTGAGAAGTTGGGCCTACGCAAAATCCTTGGAATGGCCGTCGCGTTTGGCGGCATTTACCTGATCGCCGGTGAGCCCCGGTTGGAAGGTAAGGCGATTGGCATAGGTCTGGTCCTGGCCGGTGCGTTCATGTGGGCGTTGGGACAAGCAATGATGCGGCGCCTGGGCGCCCTTGGCGGTTTTACGGCGATTGCCTGGGTTTCGGCGATGGCGGCGCCGCAGTTGTTCATTGCCTCGCTGATTGTTGAGGCGGACCACCTGACCTACGTTCGATCTGCGGGCCTGGAGGTCTGGGTCGCGGTCATCTACCTTGGGGCGGTCATGACCGCGATCGGCTATAGCTGCTGGTACCACGTGTTGGGCCGTTACGAAGCGAGCAAGGTGGGGCCCTTCATCCTGTTGACGCCCGTGATGTCGGTGCTAGGCGGCATTCTGTTTCTGGGTGAGACGTTAACGTTGCATATCGTCATTGGCGGAGTTCTGGTGATTGGCGGCGTCGGCATCGTTCTCATCGAACGCAGAACGCGCTTGAAGCCTGATCCGGCGTTGCAGGAGTAGTGGCTGGGGAGCAATGAGCCGCGGGCGCGAATCTTCGGCGGCCAGCCGATAGGCATGGCCGAAGAAAATACGCTTGCCCGGCCTCGCTTTGTCGACCGTCATGTAATTCATTGAACCTGGTGGTTAGCATAGGACTGGCATATCGGTTGGCGGATTGCCTAGTATCGTCGCAAGCCCGTCCGGCATGAAAACCAGCTAAAGCCCCGAAAGTACCGCCGATGAGTCAAGAAACACCGACCTTGATGGAACATGCCTACCGCTTGCTGGAGGAAAAGATCGTCACGCTGGAAATCGAACCGGGCAGTGTCGTGTCGGAAGCAAGCCTGAGCCGTCTGATCGGAATAGGTACGACGCCTATTCGCGAAGCTCTGCAGCGTCTGGCGCGCGAACACCTCGTTCAGATTCTACCCCGGCGCGGCGTTATCGTCAGCAGGATCGACCTGCAGCAGCAACTCGAGGTCCTGGAAGTGCGCCGCGAGTTGGATCGTTTGACGATGCGCAATGCGGCGCGGCGCGCGACATCCAAGGAACGTGCGGCCTTTTCCAGTTTGGCCGACCGGATGGCGCAGGTCGCGGCGGCGGATGATGTTGAAGCTTTCCTCCGACTGGATCGGGAATTCAACGACTTGACGGCGTTAGCTGCCCGGAATGCGATCGCCAGGGAGACTGTAGCTTCGCTTCAACCCATCGCCCGGCGGTTCTGGTTTTTCTATCATCCGGGGTTTTTCGATACGCGTGAGACTGCGGCCCTTCACATTGAAGTACTGAGGTCCATCGTGGGCGGTGATCAGGAAGCCGCCGCGAAAGGGGCAGAGCATTTGATCGACCAGATGGTAAGGATCGCGAAAGAAACTCTGATCTCGGGTTGAGAATCCTGGGCTGATTCATCCGACATCTCCAGGTCTGTGAGTTCAGTTGAATCCCAAAGGAATCGGCAGTTGATACATTGACTCTTCAGCTGGCATGCCAGTAGTATGCCAATATAATAATTGGAGGAAGCCATGCATTTGTCCGCCGAAGACCTCAGCAATTATCGCCGCAACGGATTTCTCGTCTATCCGGAGCTGTTCGCCGCCGACGAAGTCGCGGCGATGAAGAATGAGCTGCAGCGGTTGGAAAAAATCGACACCGATCATGTTGTCCGTGAACGCAGCAGCGGATCGGCAAAGACTCTCTACCGCGTGCATGAGGCGGACGGACCGACCGCATCACCTCCGTTTTTTGCCGCTGCCCGCAGCCCGCGGATGTTGGGAACGGCTCAGCAGTTGCTGGCAGACCCGGAGCTATACATCTACCACACCAAGTGTAATCGGAAGGCGGCGATAGACGGCTCCATTTGGCAGTGGCATCAGGATTATGGAACCTGGGCGCACGATGGAACGCCTGCGCCCGAACTGACCACCGGGATGGTCATGCTGGACGAGGCGACGGAGGCAAATGGCTGTCTCTACTTCATCCCCGGCTCACATCGTCTGGGACTGTTGGACGCCGAACTGGATGATAAGACGACCTCCTACAAGCTTTGGGTCTTACCGAAAGAGCGATTGATCGAGATCATGGAAAAGAATGCCGATCCTGTCGCGATTGTCGGCAAACCCGGCACTGTCGTATTCTTCCATCCGACCATACTCCATGGTTCCGGCCACAATATGTCGCGGCATGATCGGTGGCAGATCTATTACGTGTACAACAAAGTCGCTAATCGCCCGATCAATGTGGATTCCCCCCGGCCCGACTATGTTCGCTCCACCAACTGGAACGCACTCCAACTGGGTGAGGACGATATCCTGGGCAAAACGCCTGCCCTGGTTGACTAAGGTGAAGGAGACTGGAATGGATCAGCAGAAGGTCACCGCCAGGGAGCATTCTCCAGTTCTTTCAGAAAGCCAGCTGGCCGCCTACCGTGACCGTGGGTTCATCACGATCCGAAACATCTTGGATCAGGACCTGGTGGCCCGTCTCCGGGAAGCGACCCAGCGCCTTTGGGATGAAAGTGCGTCGGTGGCGGAGAAGACCCGCTATTACGATATTGCGCCTGGCCACAGCCAGAGCGCGCCGCGGCTTCGCAGGATTTCAAGCCCAACGGAACTTGACGACGTCTTTTGGGAAACGGCCTTCGTGTCACCGTTGGGTGACATCGCCGCCGATCTGGTTGGTGGCGCCGTCAAATTCTATCACTCGAAGATCAATTTCAAGTTACCTCGAGGAGGCGCTGAAATCGGCTGGCATCAGGATTGGCCGGTTTTCCCCCATACGAACACGAACCTGGTTGCCCTGAGCGTACCGTTGAATCCATCGCGGGCCGGTAATGGTTGTCTCAAGACGATCCCCGGCAGCCACAAGCAAGGTGCTCTAAGCCATTGGTCAGAAGGTAAATATGCATTGAATTGCAATGCCTGTATGACGGAGGAAACAGTGGCTCTGGCCGAGTTCGATGAGGCTGACCCCGGTGACGTCCTGGCTCATCATGGGTTGGTAGTTCATGGGTCCGAGGCGAACCTATCAGATGAGATTCGGACCACGTTGATCGTCCAGTATGCTGCCGCGGATGCCTTTGCCTATACTGCCCCTGTGATCGACAGCATCCACCGCAATGACATGGTGCGGGGCGAAGCTGCAACACATGCCCGGGTGGAGGCGGGAGTGATCGAACTTCCCCCGGATTTCAGCCAAGGCTACGGGTCAATCTTTAGCCACCAGGAAGGCGCTGCCAAAGCGAGCTGATGGGGCTAGTCGCTAAAGAAGGCGAAGATTCTGCTCTCGATGCTCTCGCGCGGTTTGGCCTCCGCCGGCGCATGAGGGTTATCGAACGCCGTGTGAATGGCGAACCGTGCCCGACCGTCCGTTGCACTGTCGTAGGTTTTCAAAAGCAGCGCTTCATCCAGATCCATGGCCGGGAAGGTGACCCAGCGTTGCTGCGAGTCGTAGTGAGCGAGCATTAGTTCACCGATCCTGTCCTTAGCGATACGTGGCGTCGGGATCAGATCCCCGGGCTTGGCGGAATCAGCGGCGCAGAGAGCCAGCATGGACGTGACGGCCGGGTGGCTGATGGGCCGCCACACATTGACGATCGCAAAACGGCGGGAGAGCAACTCATCCGCTTCGCCCTTCATGATATCGCGGACCCGTTGAGGTCCCGACTTGTCGGTATAATCGTTGTGCACGACGGCCGAAGGTTCGCGCGCACCGCGTGCGCCCCGGGTCTGCGCTGTGGCGGCGCGGCGGGTGTGATCGAAGCAAACGGTCCGCTGTGCGCCGGTTACCTTCTTCACCAGCGCTTCGACCTCTTTCGCATATATGCGTTCAACCGCTAGGTCATCGTAGAAGTCGGTAACGGCGCTTGCGTGCCTGACAAGACTGAAACCTTCTCGCTCCAATGTTGGACGATCGCCCAAGCGCCCGTTGGCAATGGCCACAGGATGTTCTGCGTATTCGCCCTCCAGATCGAGCCGGGCCTCCGCCCCTCCTTGGGAGGCACGGTAAACCGGCGTTCGGCTGCTGGGCGCCAGAAACTTTAGGGTCGCGGAATAGCTGTCGGTTGTTGTCATATGAAGCATATAGGTGTGCTCCCCAGGTATCGGCAAGCACCTTTGGCTATTCGATTTTTCCTCACCTTATGACTGGCTCACCGCATTAGCCTGGGGCATGGTTGCCCCGAGAGCCAATTGTGTACTCTTATTCATCGTAACCTTAAGGCGGTTGTTTCAACCGTATCATGCTTGCAGTGGAGAGTCGTCGTGAAGGTCATCGTATTGGGTGCCGGTGTCGTGGGCGTTACCACGGCCTACTATCTGGCAAAGCAGGGGGCCGAGGTGCTGGTTCTCGATCGCCAGGCGGCGCCGGGAATGGAAACCAGCTATGCAAACGCAGGCGAGTTGTCTTATGGGATGACATCCCCTTGGGCAGCGCCGGGTGTTCCCCTGAAAGCGCTGAAATGGCTTTTCATGCGGCACAGACCTCTTTTCATCTGGCCATTGCTCAGCCCTACCATGTGGGCTTGGGGCGCGCGCATGCTACTCAACTGCAACGCCGCGTCATACAAGACCAACAAGAGCCGCATGGTGCGGATTTCCAACTACAGCCGCGATGTTCTGACGGACTTAATGTCGGAAGTTCAGCTGAACTTCGATCAGCGGGAAAAGGGAACCCTCCAGCTTTTTCGCCTAAAGAAGCAGGTAGAGGCTTCGAAGGCCGATCATGAGGTGCTTTCCGAGTTTGGTTCGCCATTCGAGGTGCTCGACCGCGAGGGGTGCATCGCTGTCGAGCCGGGGTTGGCGCGGGTTGCAGAGAAGTTTGTCGGCGGGCTGCGCCTGACGGCTGACCGCACCGGAGATTGCCGTCTCTTCACCCTTGCGCTCGCCGAAAAGGCGGCCGAGATGGGCGTGGAGTTTCGCTACGGCGTGACGATCCATCGGTTCGCCGTGGAACAGGGTCGGATTGATGCCGTGATAACTGATCGCGGGGCCGAGCGGGCTGACCGCTATGTCTGTGCCTTGGGGCCCTACACGCCAACTTTGCTGAATACCGTGGGGATTCGTTTGCCGATTTACCCGATCAAAGGCTATTCGATTACCTTGCCGATAACCAATCCCGACGCCGCGCCGCAATCGACGATCATGGACGAGACCCACAAGGTTGGTATCACGCGCTTGGGCGATCGCATTCGGGTTGCCGGGCAGGCCGAGATCATCGGTTACAACAAGAAGCTTGGACGCCGTGCGACGGACACCGTGCGCCATGTCGTCAACGACTTGTTTCCCGACGGTGGCGATCTTCGGCAGGCGGAAGGTTGGACCGGCCTCAGGCCCATGACACCGGACGGAACGCCGGTGATCGGGCCGACGCGCTACGAGAATCTATTTCTCAACAGCGGGCACGGAACGCTGGGCTTCACCATGTCTTGTGGGTCCGGCCGCGCCGTTGCCGATGCCGTGCTCGGTAAGACGCCGGAGATATCTTTCGAGGGCCTGACGGCGGAACGCTATGGCCAGTGACCGGCTGTTTCTGAGAACGGGAGTGCAAGATGAGCAACAAGCTCCATGAAGTGGGCCCGGCGCCGAGTGCTTTCGCGCGATTCTGGAACTCTTAGGTTGGCGATAGCAGTTTGAATGACTAACTCGGTAGCCGATGACATGGAAAACGCAACCGACCCAAGGATTACATTCGGGCGTTTACCGGACGTTTCACCCCATGAAATTCTAGCTCACATGTCAGATCCGCGTATTGCGGAGCACCTACCGCTTCTCGGCTCGGCCAAATGGGACAGCGACACCGTCTCTAGCTTTGTCGCCGCCAAGGAAGCCTATTGGCATCGTGACGGTCTGGGTCATTGGGCCATATGCGCCAACGGCCGCTATGTCGGTTGGGGAGGCTTTCAGAAAGAGGGTGAGGAGTGGGATTTCGGGCTGGTGCTGAAGCCCGAGTTCTTCGGGTTAGGGCTGCGCATCATGAAGATGGCGATCGCATTTGCGCGAACCGACGCGCGGATACCCTCTATGACTTTCCTCCTGCCGCCGTCACGCAAGCACCTGAGAGCGCTGGACCGCCTCGGCGCGCGATTTGTCGGCGAAACTGCGTACAACGGTGAGCCTTTTAGGAAGTATCAGTTGGATATTCGCTAACCGCTTCCTTGATTCTGGACGGCAGTCGGAACCTCGGGGAAGTCCGGAGCAGGCTCCGGACCTGGACAGCACAAGACTCCGATCAGCCGTCGTTTGGCGGGCCGAACCCACCGCCGCCGGGCGTTTCAATCAGCACACTGTCACCTGCCTTTACATCGATATTCTCATTGCCGCCGAACGCTTCGACTGTGCCGTCTGCCCGGATTACACTGTTGCGTCCGCAGGCGCCTGCCTTGCCGCCTTTTAGGCCATGTGGAGGAACGATCCGATGGGATGTGAGGGTCGTTGCCGTCATCGGCTCCAGGAAGGTCAAACGACGTCTGACTCCGTCGCCGCCGTGGTATTGCCCTGCGCCACCGGATCCGCGCCGAATGGAAAACTCTTCCAGGCGAACCGGGAAACGCCATTCCAGGACTTCCGGGTCGGTCATGCGGGTGTTGGTCATATGGGAGTGAACAGCATCCGTGCCGTTAAACCCCGGACCCGCGCCGGTACCGCCACAGATCGTTTCATAATTTTGTAGCTTCGCGTTACCCCAAACGAAGTTGTTCATCGTACCTTGTGACGCAGCCAGAACCCCCAGGGCACTGTAAAGCGCATTGGCGACGGCTTGGCTGACTTCCGTATTGCCTGCGATCACGGCGGCTGGGTATTTTGGGTTTATCATCGAGCCTTCAGGGACAATGACGGTCAGGGGGCGGAAGCACCCCTCATTCAGAGGAATGTCCGTGCCCACAAGCGTACGGAACACGTACAAGACTACGGCGTGGCAGACCGAAAGCGGGGCATTGTAGTTTCCGCTGTCCTGTTCCGAGGTGCCGGTGAAGTCGATGACGGCGGTCCGGTTCTGGCGATCAACCTTTATATCGACTTTTATCTCCGCGCCGCTGTCCATGGGATACGTGAAATTGCCGTCCTTCAAAGCGCTGATAACGCGCTTTACGGAAATCTCCGCATTCTCCTGGACGTGGCTCATGTAGGCCAGCACGACGTCCAACCCGAACTGGGCGATCATTTTCCTGATTTCGCGCACGCCGGTTTCATTGGCCGCTATTTGAGCGGCTAGATCGGCCATGTTGTCACTCACGTTGCGACAGGGATAGCGCCCCGAACTAAGCAGCGCTCTGGTTTCCTCGCTGCGCAAGCGTCCCTGGTCGACGAGTTTGAAATTCTGGATCAGCACGCCCTCTTCATCGATGTGGGTGCTGTCTGGAGGCGCAGAGCCTGGTGTGCTACCGCCGATGTCGGCGTGATGGCCCCGCGAACCAACATAGAAAAGGATTCTTTCGCCCGCTTCATCAAACACCGGCGTGATGACAGTCACGTCCGGCAAATGTGTACCGCCATTGAAAGGGTCGTTCAGCATAAACACATCGCCGGGTCTCATCTGCCCCGCATTCTCGCGCAAGACCGTACGGACGGATTCACCCATAGATCCCAGATGAACCGGCACGTGTGGGGCGTTGGCGACGAGCCCGCCGTCGGCGTCGAAGAGCGCACAAGAGAAATCAAACCGCTCCTTGATGTTCACCGAGTAAGCGGTGTTCGCCAGGGTCGCGCCCATCTGATCGGCGATCGACATAAAGAGATTGGAGAAAACCTCCAACATGACAGGGTCTGCCGCGGTACTAATGGATTCAGTGGCTTCAGACAGTGTTCGACGGGTTAGTATGAGATTGCCGGTTGCATCGCATGCGCCATCCCAGCCCGCCTCGACAATCGTCGTGGCGATGCTTTCAGAAATCACCGCCGGGCCGGAGACTTTTTGCCCTGCCAGAAGATCCTCTCGATGGAATACCGGAACAGTGGTCGGCTTGCCGGCAACAGTCATTGTTACCTGATCTGCGGGCGTCGGGTCAGTGGTGGCACTATCTAGGAGCGGAATCTGAACGCGATCCGTAGAGCCGACGACTTCAACATCCAGCTTGTCGATGATTAGGTCCTGGTTTTCGCTTGAGAAGCCGAACTGTGCACGGTGAGATATCTCAAATGCTGCGCGCATGGCCTCCCGCGTATCAAGGTTCACGCTCAAGGTGCGGTGTGAGCCAGAGTAGCGCAGATGTGCGTGTCGCAGGACCTTCATCGCCGCGTCATCAACACCCTGTGCACGCACTTCAGCGCGGGCGTCTTCGATCAAGCCTTCGATGATTGTGCTTGCTTGGTCCAGATCCTCCAGGGGCCGCTGGAACTGGTGCTGTCGGATGGTGCGGATTTCCGCGAGGCCCATGCCCAATGCTGAAAGCACCCCTGCAAAAGGGCTGAGAAACACACTGCGCATGCCGAGTGATTCGGCAACCAAACAGGCGTGCTGTCCGCCAGCGCCGCCAAAGCTGTTCAGGGTGTAACGCGTGACGTCGTGGCCACGCTGGACCGAGATCTTCTTAATGGCATTGGCCATGTTCTCGACCGCGATGCGCAGAAATCCCTCGGCGAGTTCATAGGGGCTTCTGAGGGCCTCGCCCGTCTCGGCGGCAATCTCCTTTGCCAGCACCTCAAATTTACGGCGCACGACATCGGCGTCCAGGGGTTGGTCGCCGTTCGGTCCGAACACGGGAGGAAAATGCGCGGGCTGCAGTTTCCCCAACATGACGTTGCAATCGGTCACCGTTAGGGGGCCGCCGCGTCGATAGCAAGCCGGGCCTGGGTCCGCACCGGCACTCCCCGGGCCAACCTGAAAGCGTCCATCTCGGAACTGTAGGATCGAGCCGCCACCCGAAGCGACGGTATGGATGTCCATCATTGGCGCTCGCAGCCGTACGCCTGCGATTTCTGTTTCAAAGCTGCGCTCGAACGTGCCGCCGAAATGGCAAACGTCGGTCGAGGTCCCGCCCATATCAAAACCGATTATCTTCTCAAAGCCTGCTTTGCGGGCGGTTTCGACCATACCGACCACGCCGCCTGCCGGACCCGACAGGATCGCATCCTTGCCTTGGAAGAAAGCGGCGTCGCTAAGCCCACCATTGGACTGCATGAACAACAGCTGCTCGCAGCCGCCGCTTTTTGCGTCGAGAGCGTCACTGACAAGCGCAACATAGCGCCGCAGTATTGGGCTGAGATAAGCATCTGCGACAGCAGTATCCGCGCGTCCAACCAGTTTCATCAGCGGACTTGCATCGGCACTGACGGTTATCTGCGTGAAGCCGATCCGTGCAGCGATTTCCGCCACCTGGGTTTCGTGGACAGGATTGCGATAGCTGTGCAGCAAAGCGATTGCGACGGCGCGAATACCATCGTCATAGGCAGACTGCAGATCCGCGGCAACAGCCTCCGCTTCGAGTGGGCGTAATACAGACCCGTCGGCAGCGAGGCGCTCCGGCACCTCGATCGCGCGTTCATAGAGCAGTTCGGGCAGCTGGATGTTGAGGTCGAAGATCTTCGGGCGGTTCTGATAACCGATCCGCTGCAGATCTTTGAAGCCCTGCGTAATGGCTAACAGCGTGCGTTCACCTTTGCGTTCCAAAAGGGCATTGGTCGCCACGGTCGTACCCATCTTGACGGCACGAATCGTGCCGGCGGGAATGGGTTCGCCCGGTGCAATTCCAAGAATACTGCGAACACCAAATACGGCAGCGTCTTCGTAGCGCTCCGGGTTTGTGGACAGGAACTTTTGGCTGGTCAACGATCCGTCCGGGTGCTTGGCGACTATGTCGGTGAAGGTGCCGCCACGGTCGACCCAAAACTGCCATTGACCGCTGGTGCTCATTATTAATCTCCTGTCACGTTGTGTACCGCCTGCCGCATTGACGAATTATATACACGAAGTATTATATTAATGGCAATGAAATTCCAAACCTCTTAGGCATGATTTTGCCCATTCGATTGTTCTTGCATTCATGCAGGCTTAATAATATACAGATTGTATATTTATGAGGAGAATTTTGCAATGAAAGCTTACGAGCTGACGGAATATGGGCCTCCATCGTCCCACGGCCTGGGCGAGGTGGCGCGCCCTGAGGTCGTTGCAGGAGAGGTCCTTATTCGTGTTGAGGCGATCGGCCTGAACTATCCCGACGCGCTCATGGTGCAAGGAAAGTATCAGAAACGGCCCAACCCGCCCTTCGTTCCGGGCCGCGACTGTGCCGGAACGGTCGTCGCCGTCGGCGATGGCGTGGATTCAGTTGCACCAGGCGATGCTGTAGTTGCGCAAGTATTCTCTGGCGCCTTCGCCGAGTTCGTTGCTGCGCCGTTGGAGCGTGTCTTCAAGCGGCCTGATGGTGTTTCCTCGGTCGAGGGAGCAGGTGCCATTACGGTTTTCAACACCGCATATGTCGCCGTGGTGATCCGAGCCAACGTGCGTGCGGGGGAGCGGGTCGTTGTAACTGGTGCGGCGGGTGGTGTAGGGGCGGCAGCCGTGCAGCTGGCAAAAGCGCGCGGCGCAGAAGTTGTCGGCATTGTCTCGACTGATGCCAAGGCTGAGCGCGTCCGCGCGCTTGGGGTCGACCACGTGGTTATTGTGAGCGATGCGACCGAAGACGGCTTGAAGAATTTGTTCAAGACCGAGGTTCGGGGCCTTTGGCCGGACGGGCGTGGGGTAAACGTGGTCGTCGACACCGTTGGCGGGCATATGTTCACCGCCGGGTTGCGCGGGTTGGGCTTCGCCGGACGTATGATCGTTGTCGGTTTTGCTTCGGGTGATATCCCCGCAGCGAAGACCAACTACCTGCTCTACAACAACCTGTCAGTCATGGGCGCTCCGCTCGATATTCACTTCGCCGAATCACTATCGGAGATTCGAGAGGGCACGGACTGGTGGTTGTCATTGATGGCAAGCGGTCGCTGTAAGGCTAATGTTGAGAAGACGGTCCCCTTCGACGAACTGATGGACGGCCTCCAGGCTCTTCTGGACCGGACTGCTATCGGCAAGACCGTCGTCACATTGGATACTTCTGCAACATGACGCATTCACCGAGTCCATCATTGGGCTGGGTACAGGAGCAAGGTGTGCCAGATCTCACGGCTCTGGAGTTCACGCCGTTCCGTGGCGACGACGCCCTGCTCAACATGCTCGGGACGCTGACCATGGCGCGGTTCGACCTGGGAGTCGTCTTGCGTTTGGTGACGAATGCCAGCACGGCCAACGCCGCCGGTTTCGTTCATGGCGGCGCTTTTTCGGCCGTGACGGACGTGGCGATGTTCGAAGTTGCGAAGGCACATTTTGGTACTTGCGTGACGATCTCCCAGGACATGCAGTTTCTGCGCGCGACGAAGCCGGGGTCGGTCTTGCAGGCCGTTGCCCGGGCGAAGCGTTTAGGCCGCCGCATGGCCTTTTGCACAGCCGATGTTTTTGAAGGGGCCGCATGCCTCGCGGCGGCGAACGCTGTGTTCGCGAAGGTCGGTTCCTAGGCTCGGTGCAGGGCGGCACGAGCAGCTTTACAGATTAATATACATATTGTATTATAACAATCAGTCAAACAGGGGAGTACCGAATATGAAGAAAACAGTGCGTATGGCCTTCGCCGCCGCGGCAACCGTCCTAACCTTGGGTGGTAGTCATGTGTTGGCGCAGGATCAAGATCCGGTGAAGGTAGGGTTCGTTCTGTCGCTTTCAGGCCCGGGCGCCGTCATCGGCCTGGACATGCAGCGCGGTGCAGAGTTGGCAATTGAAGAGCTGGGCGGCACCATCGGTGGTCGTGCGGCCGAGTTTATTTTTGAAGACGATCAACGTAAGCCTGATGTCGGAAAGCAAGCTGCTGAACGCTTGGTGCAGTCAGAAAAGGTCGATGTCGTTGTAGGGGCATCGTTCTCGAACGTGATGATGGCCATCCATCGTCCGGTTACGCGTGCCAAAACGCTTCTGCTGTCTCCAAACCCTGCTCCGGCCCCCTTGGCTGGCGAAGACTGCTCACCTTACTATTTCGCCGTTCCCTTCCAGAACGACCAGCCGGCGGAGGCAATCGGCATTCATCTGAATAACATCGGTGTCAAAACCGCGTTCATCTTGGCGCCGAATTACCAAGCGGGACGGGATCTGCTGGCCGGCTTCAAGCGCCATTTCAAAGGCGAGCTCGTCGGTGAAATCTACACGCCGCTTGAGCAGACCGATTTCTCGGCTGAGCTGACGGAAATTCGCTCGGCCAACCCGGAGGCAGTGTTCATCTTCTACCCGGGCGGCCTTGGAATCCAATTCGTCAAGCAATACTCGCAAGCGGGTCTCAAGGACTCCATTCCCCTGCATTCCGCTTTCACGGTTGGCGGCGCGACGTTGGAGGCTATTGGCGAAGACGGTCTCGGCGTCACCAGCGGGTCGCAGTGGGCTTACGACCTGCCGAACGAGGCCAACAAGGCTTTCGTTGCGGCCTATCGGGCCAAGTACAACGGTATCCCGTCGGAATTTGCCGCTCAGGCTTATGACACTATTCGCCTGATCGATAGTGCAGCAAAGGCCGTTGGCGGCAAGGTGGAGGATACCGACGCGATGGCTGCGGCAATCAAGTCGGCAAACTTTGAATCGGTTCGCGGTAGTTTCAGTTTTAACCGCAACAACCACCCGATCCACAACATGTACCTGCTCGTTGTGAAGAAGAACGATGCGGGCGAGTTGGTGGCATCGGCTGACAGTCTCATCGTAAAGGATATGCCCGACGCGTATGTCGACGCCTGTCCAATGGGTAAGTAATCAGGCAAGGTGCTGGCGTGGCCTTTCGGGCCGCGCCAGTCCGCCTCCAACGGGCCCGGGGACAGAACGATGTTCGAATTGATCGCGGAACAACTGCTAAACGGCCTCCAATACGGCATCCTTTTGTTTCTCATTGCGGCCGGCCTGACATTGATCTTCGGCGTTATGGACTTCATCAACCTGTCGCACGGGTCAATGTTTATGATGGGGGCCTATTTTTCGATCCTGGCGCAAAAACTAACCGGTAATTTCCTTGTTGCCGTGCTTCTTGCCGGTGCTGGCGTCTTCGCGCTGGGCATGCTGATAGAGGTGCTGCTTGCTCGTCGCTTGTATGCAAGAAGCCATCTGGATCAGGTGCTCGTGACCTATGGCCTGATTTTGTTGGCGAACGAGTCGGTCTCCACTATCTGGGGTTCTGTGCCATTGTATTCCGGCTTGCCGGAAATCTTGTCCGGCCATATCACCCTTCCATTAGGCATCCCATATCCGGCCTATCGGCTTGTCGTGATAGGCGCCGGTTTTACTATCGCCATCGCGCTGTTTTTGCTCATTCAACGAACCCGGATCGGCATGTTGGTGCGTGCCGGAGCGACCCACCGTACGATGGTGTCGGTGATGGGGGTCAATATTGGGTTCCTGTTTGCCGCAGTTTTCGCGCTTGGCGCACTTCTGGCCGGTCTGGCGGGTGCTTTGGCTGGCCCTTTGCTCTCGGTCCAGCCTGGGATGGGGGAAACCGTGTTGATTCTATCCTTTGTCGTGGTCGTGATCGGCGGATTGGGCTCTATCAAGGGGGCGTTCCTGGCGGCAATCATCGTTGGCCTGCTTGACACAATGGGGCGCGCATTTCTGCGCGATCTTCTTTCATCGATTTTTTCGCCGTCAGTCGCCAGCGACACCGGGCCAGCGCTGGCTTCGATGCTGGTTTACATACTGATGGCGTTGGTGCTGTTTTTCCGCCCAGAGGGTCTCATCCCCATGCAAAAGCGAGCCTGAGCCAGTGTCCTTTATTCGCACCTACGGGAATATCCTGACGCTGGCGCTCGCGGTCGCTATCGGCCCGATTGTTGCCATCACGATGAATGACCCATATTTGCTTTCAACCTTTGAGCGGATTCTCATTATCGCGGTCGCGGCCGCCAGTTTGAACATGATACTGGGGTTCGGTGGGATGGTCAGCTTTGGCCACGCCGTATTTCTGGGTGTGGGCGCTTATGCCACCGGATTGATGGCCAATGCCGGATTGACCAGTCTGCTCGTTCAGCTTCCAGTCGTCATCGTCGCATCCGCGTTCATTGCTCTGTTCATCGGCGCAATAGCGCTTCGTACGACTGGCATCTACTTCATCATGATCACCCTGGCGCTGGCGCAGATCTTCTATTACATCGCGGTCAGCTCCTCCAGTTTCGGTGGGGACGACGGTATGGTGATCTATGAGCGTACGACTCTAGGTGGTTTCTACGACCCCTTTGATAACTATCAGTTTTATGGTTTCGTCGCTGCGGTCGCCGTCGTATTGATCCTTTCGATCAATCATCTTGTTGGCTCAGAGTTCGGACAACGCCTCGTGGCTTGCCGTGAAAACCCTGCACGGGCAGAGGCGTTGGGGTTGAACACATTTGGCATTCGCTTGACGGCGTTTGTAATTGCGGGCGTGTTCTGTGGTCTTGCCGGGTTCCTGCTGGCCAACCAGAGCGAATTCGCTACGCCGGGCTATGCTAACTGGCAGCGCTCGGGCGAGCTTCTAGCAATCGTTATTCTGGGTGGGGTTGGCGCACGAAGTGGGCCGGTGCTGGGGGCTTTCGTGTTCATTTGGCTTGAGCATGCCCTGTCCGGCTGGACCACGCATTGGGCGGCGATTTTCGGGCCCTTATTGATCCTCTCCGTGTTGTTCTTCCGCGGTGGCCTGGCGAGCATCGGCACTTACTTGGGCAATCTGCGCGGGGAGCGGGCTAGATGAGCTCGGCTCTGATCCTGGATGGCATTTCCAAGAGCTTCGGCGGTATTCACGCGCTGAGTAAGGTGTCTTTCACGCTCAAGACTGGCGGTATTCACGCGTTGATCGGACCCAATGGCGCAGGCAAGACGACACTTGTCAGTACGATATCGGGCGCTTTGACACCGGACACAGGAACGGTGAGGTTGGGTGAACGCCTACTGAACGGCCTGTCCGTTCACGAACGATCGCGGCTCGGCCTATCGCGAACCTATCAGTTGACCTCGTTGTTCTCGAACATCACGGTGCGAGAGAACTTGGCGTTGAGTTTGGCGGCTCGCGAGACACCGGGGCTCACGTTCGGACAAATGGCCCGCCGGCATTCGGCCAAGCGGTTTGCCCATCAGATCGATCAGGCGCTGGAGGATTTTGGGCTACAGGAAAAGGCGGACGCGAACCCCGCAGTACTGTCCCACGGGGATCGCCGTCGGCTGGAGCTCGCGATGGCTATTATCACCGAGCCCAAGGTTCTTCTGCTCGATGAACCGCTGGCCGGGCTTAGTAGCGCCGATGCCGAAACACTGGTGCATTTGATCGAAACCCGTTTACGAGGCGACGTGCCAATTCTCTTGATCGAGCACGATATGGAGGCCGTATTCAATCTGGCCGACGACATCACGGTCCTGGTCAATGGCGAGGTTCTTAAATCCGGAACGCCGGATGAAGTGCGTGCTTCCAGCGAAGTGCAGGCTGCATACCTGTCGGAGGATGACGATTTCTGATGTTGAAACTGGAGAACGTCACTGCGAGTTATGGCGCCGTACAGGTGTTGTTTGGTGTGTCCCTGACACTGGAGAAGGGGTCGGTGACCACCTTGCTGGGTAAGAACGGCATGGGGAAAAGCACGACGGTTCGCACCATATTTGGTTTGACCGACGCGATTGGCGGCTCCATTACCTTCGAAGGTGAATCGCTGATTCATCAAAAGACTCATAAAATAGCCCAGCGCGGCATTGCCTTAGTTCCCGAAGGGCGTCAGGTCTTTCCAACCTTGGATGTGATCGAGAACCTGGTCGCTACCTCCCGGTACAGAGGCGCCGCCCGCCGCCGGGCCGCGGTCGATGAGATTCTCAACCTGTTTCCGCGATTGGCGGAACGCCGGACGTCCTTCAGCGGCCTCTTGTCCGGTGGGGAGCAGCAGATGCTCGCTATCGGACGCGCTCTGATGACCGACCCAAAGCTTTTGATTCTTGATGAGGCGACAGAAGGGCTTGCGCCAAACATCAGGCGAGAGATCTGGGCCGCCCTGAAGCGCTTGAAGTCCGAAGGGATGACGATCCTCGTTATTGACAAGAGCTTGAAACCGCTCTGCCGTATTGGCGATCAGCATTCGATACTCGTCAAGGGCAAGACGGCCTGGACCGGTCTATCCGCTGAGTTGGAGGATCCCTCGTCTGAGGCGCGGCAACTGCTCGCCTTGTAGCCGAGCAATGCCGTGCGTCGTTTTACGATACTGGACTTAGGCTGAGAGCCGATTTGAGCGGCCACCCGGCGGGATTCATTCAGCCGCGAGGCTATCCGGACCGAGGACGGTCAAGGCCGCATCAACGATCTCTTTGTACCCCGTACAGCGGCAGATGTTCCCGCTAAGCGCGTCGCGAATCTCCGCCTCACTGTAGCGTCGCCCGGTGCGCTTCAACATGGTGAGCGTCATCAAGAACCCCGGCGTGCAGAATCCGCACTGCAAGGCAAAGTGCTCATGAAAGGCTGCTTGCAGGTCATCGAACTCATCGTCGGTGTTCGACAGGCTTTCGATGGTCTCGACGGTTGCTCCTTCGGCTTGAGCGGCGAGCATCAAGCAAGATCTGACGGCCTTGCCCTCGACGAGCACTGTACAAGCGCCGCAAACGCCATGCTCACAGGCAACATGAGTCCCCGAGGCGCCGATTTCGTGGCGTAGGAAATCGCAGAGCAAGGTGCGTGGCTCGGCGTAGGCATCGACTTCTTCGCCGTTCAAGGTGAAGCTGATGGGGTGCTTCTGGCCGTCCTTCAAAGTTCTCACAGCATGGTCTCCCGGATCAGGGTAGCGCCGGCGCGGCGGATCAACTCGCGTCGATAGCGTGCGCTGGCGTGGATATCGTCATAACCGCCGAGGCGCCATGCCAGGGCATTCAGCTTTTCGTCCAAGCTTGCTGGATCAAGATTGGGCCAGTTCACGGCTAGGGGCGTGTCACCGACGCCGCCGACGGCGAAGCGGACACTTCGTTCCTCGACGATGCAGGCAAGGGCAACGATTGCAAAATCACCGTGTCGGCGCGCTATCTCGTGGAATCCTGTGCGGGCGTTCTTGGGAGCGGCCGGGAAGAAGGCGGATACAACGATCTCGTCGGCGCGCTTTGCCGTGCTGAGCATGCCCGTCTGAAAGGATTCCGCGCTCAGGGTGCGTTCGCCCTGGGTGGATCTCAAAGTTACGGTGCCCTCCAGAAGGCAAAGCAGCAGAGGCAGCTCCGCACTTGGATCTGCATGGCATAGCGACCCGCAGACGGTGCCACGATTGCGGGTCTGGACATGCCCAACATGTGTAAGGGCCTCCGCGATAAGCGGTACTTTTGCCATCGCCTCCGCATGGCTCGCCAATGCGCTTTGCGTGACTGCCGCACCAACGGAGACGCCTTTCGGAGTGACCTCGATCCGTTTCAGCTCATTGATGCGCGCGATATCGATGAGGTAGTCCGGCTCCGCAAGGCGCATGTTCATCATCGCCATCAAAGACTGACCACCGGCGATGACACGGGCAGCGTCACCATATTCTGCGAGTGCCGAAACGGCCTCGTCTATAGTGTCAGGAATCAAGAGTGAGAAAGGTGCCGGTTTCATGATTTGCCCCCAATTTTCGTACGCAGCTTACGCATCCAACCGCCGCCACTATCCGGCGCGTCGGGTGCAGCCCGCTTTATCAGCGCGCGGAAGAACTGGTTGACCAGTGCGCGGGCCGCGCCGGAAAGTAAGCGACCGCCCACAGAAGCGACCGTGCCGCTAAGGTGAATTGCATAGCGATAACGCACACAAACTTCACCGTCGCCGCTGGGGACGAGCTCCAGGAATCCGGTGCCGCTGGAGGATCCGAGCGAGCCTTCCAGGGTTCCACTTATTTCGGCGCTTTCATGAAGCTTTAGATTGTTCAGGCGGATGACCGCGTCGAACGTACCGCGTACCGGCCCCACGCCCATGCTGACCACGCCTTTGAAATGCGTATCGGAAACGCGCTCCAGAGATTTGCAGCCTGGAATGATTGCCGCCATTTCGTCTGGATCGAGCAACGTGTTCCAGACAGATTCGGCACTCGCAGGTACAACGGTCTCACCCGAACCCTTCAAGGCGTCGCCGGAATAGTCGACCCTATCGACGCCTTCCGCACCCTCAGATTCAGTATCCGTAGGAGGCAATGGCTCGTCGCCGTTCACCCATTCGAACACTTTGGATGGCGACAACGGCATGGTGATGTCCTCATAGCCGATGGCATCCGCGACGGCGTTAGCTAGGCAAACGGGTGTCGTGTACTGGTTGCCTTCGCCAATGCCCTTGGCGCCCAGCCTCGTGAAAGGCGAGGGGGTTTCGACTGTCTCCACCAGAATTGGATCGACGGCTTCCGGTGCGGTAGCAATCAGATAGTCTGCAAAAGTGCCGGACAGGAACGTGCCGTCTTCCTTGTAGACAAACTCCTCATAAAGACTGGCGCCGACCGCCGAAGCAAAGGAGCCTCGAATCTGTCCTTCCGCCAGCCCGGGGTTGAGGATCGTGCCGCAATCGTGGGCTGTCACGTAGTGGTCGATTTTCACTGTCCCGGTGTCGCGATCAACCTCGACACCACAGAAATCGAAGGCAAATCCATAAGCCAACGACGTATTGATTTCGTCTTGGGCGGAGGTTGGCGTCAGCTCCGGGGCGTTCCAATAGGCGACTTCTCGTATGCCGGGGTCCATGTTGTCCGGGAGACTACTGGGAGACCAGTGCGCAAGTCCGCCGACCCGACGGAACTCCATCCGGTTCTCAGGATTTGCACGCGTTTGGATGTAGCCATCCTTGAACAGCAACTCCTCCGCGGGGACATTCATGTAGGTGCTGGCGATGGCGGCCATCTTGGCTTTCACACGCTCGGCAGCCGTCTTGGCAGCGCTGGTTGACGCCGGCGCGAACCGGCAGGAATAGTTGCCTGCCGCGATCGACCAGTTGTCCTTTTGTGTGTCGGTTTCCAAATTCACCGTAATTTGTCCGATATCGATGCCCAGTTCGTCGGCGACGATCTGGGCCAAGGTTGTCTGGTGCCCCTGACCCTGGGGTGTGGAGTCACCGACGACGCTGACGCTGCCCAGGGGATCGACACTGACGGTGCAAGAGGCGACGGCACCATCCTTTGGTCCCGCTTTCTCACGTTCTTCGGCAGTTTTGAGGGTTGAAATATAACCCATGTTCGATTGGCTCGGTTCGACTGCAGCGGCAAAGCCGATGCCGTAGAGCCGACCTTGCGCGCGTGCAGCATCGCGACGCTTGCGAAGCTCCTCGAGGCCGCCTTGGGCAATGGAGTCCGCGACGACCTTTTGATAGTCGCCGGAATCGATATGCGCACCGGCCGGCGCCTTGTAGGGGAACTGATCGGCGCGAATTAGGTTGTGGCACATCAGATCCAAGGGATCGCGATCAAGCTTCCGGGCGATCTTCGCCATCAAACGTTCAATTGCGAAGTACAGCTGGGGGCCCCCAAAACCACGTACCGCGCCGGTGGGACATTTGTTGGTCATCACGATGTTGTTGATGACCCGCACATTGGGTATCCGATAACAGTTCGTCGATAGACCGTGCATCCGGTAGATGGGTGCAGGCATGGGTGCGCGCAGATAGGCGCCGTGGTCATCCCAGTGCTCCATGCGAAAGGCCTGAACCGTTCCATCGTCGTCATAGGCGGCTTCGATGCGGGTTACCCGATTGGGCGCCACGCTGGCCGCAGACAGGTGCTCTAGTCGGTCTTCGATCCATTTGACCGGTCGCCCGGCGATACGGGAACATACAGCGAGGACGACAATGTAGGGGAAGATGGTCAGTTTTGAACCGAAGCTACCGCCAGAATTTGGAGGGCTGCGGTGGCGCAGCTTGCTACCGGGAACCTTCAACGCGATGGCCATGACTGCGTGGACGGAGAAGGGCCCCTGAAAGTTTGACAGAACATCGTAACCGCCGGTATCGGGTTGATACTCGGCAACGATCCCATAGGTTTCCATCGGCGTGATGGAATTGCGCGGATAACGGATCGTGATCTCTTCGCGATTGGCTGCTTTCTCGAAGGCATGATCCGGCTCGCCATGGGTGAATACCCGACGAGAAACCCTGTTGGAGCCAGCTTCGTCGTGCAACACCGGCGCGCCTTCATCACAAGCCTTCACCGGGTCGACGATGGCCGGCAGGGGCTCATATTCAACCTTGATGTGCTTCAGCGCATCTTCCGCACGATAGCGGTCGGTGGCGCAAACGACGGCAATCGGCTCTCCCACGTACCGCACCTTGTCGTAGGCGATCCCTCGGTAATCCATCGGGTTTTTGAAGCCGACGATGAGCGGTTTAGTGTAAGGGCGGATGTCGGCGCCCGTTACCACGGCCTTGACGCCCTTTTGTTTCAGGGCCTCAGATACATCTATCGAGCGAATCCGAGCATGCGCGTGCGGCGACCGCAAAAATGCTGCGTGCAAAGTACCCTTGGCGACCGGCAGATCGTCGACAAACTTACCGCGCCCACGCAGGAGGGTTTCGTCTTCGTACCGCAGAATGCGCTGGCCGACGTAGGTTTCCGAATCTGTTGCCGCCGCTTTGTGCATGGGGTGCGCTCCAGGATTGCTATTTAAATACAGGTTGTATTATAAAGGAATCGCTGTCAACGAGTCTAGTGCTCCGACCCGATTTAATTTTGTCTACTGGTGGTGCCCGAAAATGTCGCAAGTGATCTTGAACGAGACCGAAACCTTTACCGCCACGATGGACGACGGCGCGGGCATTACAGTGCGCCGGTGGGGTAAAGTGCGGGCAGAGCGTTTCATCATATCACACGGAAATGGCCTTGCGGTCGATGCCTTCAAGGATTTTGGTCTCGACCTTTCCCGGGATTTTGAGGTTGTTGCCTTTGATATGCGTAACCACGGCTCAAACGCCACGCGGATCGGCAACGAAGACAACTGGGCAAGGTTCATCAAGGATTTTCCCCAGATTCTCGCGGCGATCGACTCCGAGTTTGGGGTTAAGCCAACACACGGGGCCTTTCACTCCCTAAGCTCGCTGACCTGTCTCTATTCCCAGGCCGAGATCAGATATCCCTGGAGATCATTGACGTTGTTCGAACCTCCGGCGACACCACCGGCGGACTCCGGCTTGCAAGAGGTGATGCTGTCCTATCACGTCGAACTGGCCAATCGAACAAGAGCGCGTCGCCAGATTTTCGATAACCCGGAGCAGTTGGCGGCCTCCATGCGCCGTTCTCCGGCTTTTGCGCGGATATCCGATGATTCAATTCTTAGGCTGGCGCGTGCGACATTGCGGGCTGACGGGGCGACTTGGCGTCTTGCCTGTCCTGCGGAATTCGAAGCGGCGACCTATGAGATCGCCAGCAATATAGCCCGCTGGCCTGGTTTGGCCCGCATTGACGTGCCGGTGCGTATCGTCTTGGGTGAGCGCGAAGATCATAGCTCTCCCATCCTCGTCGAGATCGGCGAACTCTTGGCGAAAACCTTTGGTTTCGACAGCCAGGTACTGCCCGGCACAACCCATTTCATGCAGCTCGAGAAGCCAGCGCACTGCGCCGAACTTGCGCGGAACTTTGCCAGCCTTAACAGGAAGGAGGCCTGACTATGCCGACCCAACCCGCACAGCCAAACGCAGGAACGCTCCTCGATCGGCTCTGGCATTGGGCGTCAGCAACGCCTGATAAACTTGCCGTGGAGACCCTTGCGGATGGCCAATTGACCTACCGCGAGCTTGCGGAGAAGTCGGACAGTTTCGCCGCGGCGCTTTGGCGTCTCGGCATCGGCCCCGGCGACCATATTGCTATTCAGTTGCCCAGCGTGCCTGAGTTCTTGGTAGCCTACTACGCCGCTTGCCGGATAGGTGCGGTGCTGACGACCATGCACGTGCCTTATCGTCAGGAAGAGTTGCGCCCGATGCTCAAGTTCGCCAAGGCACGTGCTGCGATCTGTACGGTCGTCGGTGCTTATGACGCACCTGAAACCATGCTGGCCTTGGCGGGCGAAATCGATAGCCTGGACCATGTCATTGTGGTTGGTAACTCGGTTCGCGAGGGCTGCCTTTCGTTTGATGCGATGGTCGAATCCGGCGATCCAACGACCTTGCCGCCGATGCCGGGTCCGAATGCAACCTGTACGCTATGCTTTACATCCGGTACGGCCGCGGCACCCAAAGGTGTCGAGCGTAAGCAGGGCCTGATGGCCGAAAACGCAGCCCGCTTCGTCGAGATGATTGAGATGACCGGGGACGATCGCGTGATGATCGCGCCACCTTTGACCCATGTCTTTGGCTTGCTGTGCTCCGGCAATGCCGTTTACTGCGGAGCCACGATCCTTCCCGTGCCTCTTTTCACGCCCCAAACCTACGTCGATTTTCTGACGACGTTGGCGCCGACCGTGATTTACTCGGCCCCGGCGCATTTGGCGGCGACCCTAAAAAGTGGTGTGCTGGACCGAGAGCCCCCGCCTTCGGTGCGCGACGTTATAGTGGGTGGTTCCATCTGCCCCCCAGAGGTGGCTCGCCAATTCGAGGATAAGTTACCTAACGGTCGCGTCGGATGTTTGTTCGGCATGACCGAGGCTCTGCTGACGACGCAGACCGATATCCACGGAACCCCTGAGGAGCGGCATGGAACGGTTGGCAAGTTGGCCGACGGCCTTGCTCTACGAATTGTCGATGATGCCGGCAACTCGATCGAGGCGCCAGATTGCGGCGAGCTTCAGTTGAGCGGTTACTCGATCCTTTCCGAGTACTGCGACAATCCAGAAGCCAACGCCTCATCCTTCACTGCGGACGGTTGGTTCAGAACCGGCGATCTGGCCTATTTGGACGAAAAAGGTAACATAGTCATCACGGGACGGTTGAAGGACATAATCAATCGCGGTGGTATCAAGATCAATCCGGCCGACATTGAAAGTCTTCTGGATGGTCACGAGAACATCATTCAGTCGGCGATTGTGCCAATGCCAGACGAAGTGTTGGGAGAGCGAATCTGCTTGTATGTTGTGCTCAAACCCGGCTCGACAATCACGCTGGAGGAGGTCCTTGCTTATTTGCAAGACAGAGGAACCGCGAAGATGCGTTGGCCGGAACGACTTGAGATCGTCGATGAGATGCCGATGACACCGACGCGTAAGATCAGGAAGGCTATTCTCATTACCGACATACGCAATAAGATGGCCTCGTGATGCGGCCCACTGCCAGCAAGACGGCTTAGAAGACGAAGGAATCGATCGTGGCTTCAATCAGTGAATCTGAGACTCAGTCTCCCCCGACTGTGCGGGGAAAACGGGGGCGGCCTCGTGGCAGCGGCACGCAGTTGGTCTACACCAAGCTCCGCGAGGAAATTCTGCGATTGGTCTTGAAGCCCGGCGATCATATCGACGAGGTTCTGCTTGAAGCGCGATTCAAGGTGTCACGGACCCCGATACGCGAAGCCTTGATTCGTTTGCAGGCTGACGGTTTGGCCCGATTTGCCCCCAACCGCGGGCACTATGTCTCCAGTCTTGATTTTGCCGAGATTCCGAAGATTTTTGAGGCCCTTGATGTCCTTCAATCGGCAATCCTGCAGATTGCGGCCACCAGGCGCAGCGAGGAACACCTTGACCGCATGAAAGCCGTCAACGAGGAGTATCGGGAGGCATCGGAGAAGGGCGATCATACCGCCATGACCGAAGCCAACCACGCGTTTCATCTGATCACGGCTGAGGCCGCTGGCAATCGGATCCTGAGCAGTGCTTACGAATCGGTTTTGAATTTTAATTTGCGGGTTACCCGACTCATATTTGAGACGGCGGCACGGGACTCGAACGTGCCAACACCGTACTACAACCGTATCTATGACGAGCACAGCGAGATGATTGAACTACTGTCACGTCGTGACAGCGCGAAGTTGGCCGAACTTTCCAAGGAGCACACCAATCTGTTCTATGGCAAGATTAGGCGCTTTCTGCAGTCGAACGCCGCGGTGGACGTCGCGTTCAGATCCTTTGTCGACGACGACCAGTCGGAACCCGCCTAGGAAATAGCCGAAACAGGCGATCAGTTCACCTAAGCCGTCGCTGAGTGTTCGCTGCGAGGGGGCTGAAGGCAGACGGCCTCATGCTGGAACTCGGTTCAGCATTCGGACCAAGCATCATTAGATTCCTGACTTCTATAGCGAGAGCCGGTCTCGGGCTTTGTTCGCTTGGAATGCCATGGCGACAAACCGAAACGTCTTCGGACTTGTACTGTTTCCAGCCTTCAGAATAGGTGGCCGTGGTTGTGGCGGCGGGGCTCACCCGCCCTCGGACGCAGGCGGCGAATGGGAGCGGGTTGTGTTGCATAGCGGTTGCCGACGAGCGACCGGCCCTCACAATGCCCACCGGCGATGACACGCGTGCCACCTTCTAATCTGTATGTGTCTCGAGAAAATGTATACAAAAACATCAAAAAAACATACACAAAGAAGAAAATCACATTATAATCTTACCGAGACGCCGCTCAGATCATGCTGAGTCGAGGGTAATACTAATGAATTAGCGCGCCAGAAATGTCGTTCAGCCGAAGCGGCGCCATCAGGAGGAGTCTTAGAATGGATTTGGATTTGAGTGGCAAAACCGTGCTCATCACGGGCGCGTCGAAGGGAATTGGGCAGGCTGCGGCGTTAGCTTTCGCCAGAGAGGGGTGCAATCTTTATCTGTCGGCGCGCTCGGCGGAACGCTTGGATCAAGTCCGTGACGAAGTGATCGGGACACACGCTGTCACGGTCACGACGTTCCCCAAAGACCTTTCAACGCCCAAATCCATGATCGAACTGGCAGAGGCCTGCCAAGACGCTGATATTCTGATCAATAATGCGGGCGATGTCTCCTCCGGCCCTTTGGATTCTTTGTCGGACGACGATTGGCGCGTTGGGTTCAACCTGAAGGTCTTTGGCTATGTGACTTTGACGCGCGAGCTTTACCAGCACATGAGGGCTAGAAAGTCAGGCGTGATCATCAATGATATCGGCAATTCGGGCGAAAACTGGGACGCGAATTACATTGCCGGGAGTACCGGGAACGCAGCGCTTATGTCCTTCACCAAGGCGCTAGGCGGTGCGAGTTTGAATGATGGTGTGCGTGTTGTTGGCGTCAATCCGGGGCCAGTCGCGACGGATCGTATGCTCAAGTTGATGAAACGCCGTGCGCTGGACTGGTATGGCGACGAAAGCCGTTGGGAGGAACTCTTTGAGAAGTATCCGGGCGGTCGGCCTGCCACCCCTGAGGAAGTGGCCGATCTCATGGTCTTTCTGGCCTCGCCCAAGGCAGGGTACATCACCGGCACCAACGTGACGATCGATGGCGGAATCTCCGCGCGCGGCTCAATCATATAAGGGCTGGGCGTTCATCATGAGAGATTTTGAAAAGAAGAACGCGTACTTCGATGGGTTGCTTGCCGATCCTCAACTGAAGTGGCTTGGTCAGAATACCAACCATGTTCCTATGCATCCAGCCGTGCGCAAGGCGATGATCGAAGCGGTGGAAACCGAGAGCTTTCACGCCTATGCGCCTCCGGCCGGCTTGGAAGCGCTCCGCAAAGCCGTGGTGGCCGACCTTGGCCTGGGTGGTGACGCGTCGGCGTTGATCACTGACGGTGCCGTTGGCGGTTTGTTTCTCGTCTGTCGCGCGTTTTGCAAACCAGGAACGAACTTCGTGACCACCGATCCCGGCTGGAAGTGGCCGATGCAATTTGCCAGGCAAGCGGGCGCTGAGGTGCGCGAGATCCCAATCTATAGCGCTGAGAATGCCTATCGGCTAACCCCGGCGATGCTCGAAGACGCTGTCGATGAAAAGACGTCGATCATCTACATCGTCGACCCCAACAACCCACTGGGCATCTGCTATACCGAAGGGGAGATCGAGGCTTTCTGCGCAATCGCGCGCAAGGTTGGCGCAATTTTTCTGCACGACTGCACATACCGCGACTTCGCTTATTCCCACACTCTCGCGGCCCGGTTCTATCCTGAGCGTAGCGTTACGAGCTATAGCTTCTCAAAATGGCTGGGGTTGGCCGGAATGCGGGTCGGCGCTTTGGTTTCCTCCTTGGATATTATTGAATTCCTCGCTGAACTGTCTCCGACCACGCTGGGGGGCAGCATGGTGGCGCAGCGTGGCGCACTTGCCGGCCTTGCAGTGAAGAATGAATGGATGGCGACAGTGCAGTCCATTCAGCGCCGTAATCAGCAAGCAATCGCGGATACGGTAGCGGGTATAGACGGTTTATCCCTACCGGTTTATCCCTCGAACGGAAATTTTCTGGTTATCGAATGCGCCGATCTGGGCATCGCTCCCGAAGCGCTGGTTCATGCCTACCAACAGCGTGGAATCATGATCCGGCAGGGGCGCTATCACACACCGCGTTTTGGCGACCGATTCATCAAGGTTAGCACCACGGTGCCGGAATCTTGGATCGAGGAATTCTGCGCGCTCTTGCCGGAGATGATAGAGACCGCGCGCGGTGTCAACGCTACCGATCAGCTTTTCTGATATCCGTGTCACACCTGTGAGGAGCCGTCATGAGTGCCGCCGTAACAGACGATCAGGTCAAGCTTTATTACGAAGAATCCGGCGAAGGCAGCGCCATTGTTTTTGTCCATGAATTCGGTGGCGACCATCGGAGTTGGGAGCCGCAGATGCGATTTTTCGCGCGGCGGCACCGCTGCGTCACCTTCGCCGCCCGTGGCTATCCACCCTCTGACGTGCCTGCCGATTTCACCGATTATTCGCAGAAACGGGCGGTCGATGACATCATCGCCGTGATGGATGCCGCAGCAATCGAGAAGGCACATGTCGTTGGTCTCTCGATGGGTGGCTTTTCGGCTCTTCATTTTGGGTTGGACCACCCGGATCGCGCGCACTCGATTGTTGTCGCGGGTGCTGGATATGGCGCCGAGAAGGAGTTTGAAGCCTATTTTCGCGACGTGTCGCTGGATGTAGCGCGGCAGTTCGAGGTGCAAGGAAGTAAGGAGTTTGCAAAGACCTATTCGCTTGGCGCTTCCCGCGTTCAGTTTCAAAACAAGGACCCGCGCGGCTGGCGGCAGTTTGCCGAGGAACTGGGGCAGCATTCGGCACTGGGCTCGGCGAACACCATGCGCGGCGTACAGGCGCGCAGACCTTCGATCTACGACCTGGAAGATAGGCTAAAGGTGATGACGGTTCCCACGCTTGTTATGGTCGGCGACGAGGACGACCACTGCCTTCAGCCGGGCATTTTTCTGAAGAAGACCGTACCGAGCAGCGGCCTGTTTATAGCGCCAAAAACCGGCCATACCCTCAATCTTGAGGAGCCGGAGCTTTTCAATCGAATGCTGTCGGAGTTCTTGGCGCAAGTGGAGGCGGGCCGGTGGGGTGTTCGCGACGCTCGGGCGCTCCCCTCAGAGATTATGAAAACCTCATGATGATTGTAGGTCCAGCCGCTTTTGTGGACGAGGCCCGCATTTGGCACCGTCTCGAACAGCTTGCAGAATTCGGTGCCACGCCCGGTGGCGGCGTCAATCGGCAGGCATTGTCCGAGCAGGATGCGCGCGCGCGCCTACAACTGGCGGCCTGGGCAAAAGATCTGGGGCTCAGCACAAGATCCGATCCGGCAGGAAATATTTTCCTTGTTCTGGAGGGGAGCGATCCCGACGCACTTCCAATCCTGACCGGCTCCCACATTGATAGCCAACCAACAGGTGGAAGGTTTGACGGTGCTTACGGCGTTGTGGCCGGCCTCGAAGCGGTGCAGGCCGTTCTGGAGGCAGGACAACAGCCCAGGCATACCATCGAAGTCGTTGCCTGGATGAACGAGGAAGGTTCACGTTTCGCGCCTGGAATGATGGGCTCCGCAGCCTTTGCCGGCGCGCGCGGCCTCAACGATATTCTGGCCGTTCAAGATGACAAGGGCATCTCCGTGAAGACTGCGCTGGGGTCGATGCCCGGGTTTCCCGAATATCCTTTAAGGCGATCAATTTTCGCCTACCTCGAAGCACATATAGAGCAGGGCCCGATCTTGGAACGGGAGGGACTGACGGTTGGCATCGTGACAGGGATCCAAGGCAAACACACCTACCGGGTGACCGTGGAGGGGGAGGAAGCTCATGCGGGCACGGCTCTTGAAGCTGAACGCAAGGATGCTTTGTTCGCCGCCATCGATCTGGTGCAGGAGCTCCGGCATGCGTTGCACGATCCAGAGGACCGCGTGCGGTTCACCATAGGCGCTTTCACTGTCCGACCGAATGCACCTTCAGTGGTGCCGAGTTCGGTGGTGTTCTCAATCGACCTAAGACATCCAGAACAAGAAGTGCTGGTGGCCTGCGGTGCGAAGATAGAAGAGCTCTGTCAGGAGCGACCGGGGCCTTGCCGCATCGTGCTGGAGGAACTGAGCCGGGCGGCTTCGCTCAGCTTCCCGCAAGCCATGCAAGATCGCATAAGCGCGGCCGCCGATGCTTTGGGTATCCCGTCGATGCGGTTGGCATCAAGCGCGGGACATGACGCCCGCTACCTTCACCAGATCGCCGAAACCGGCATGATTTTTGTGCCTTGCCGAGATGGCGTCAGCCACCGGGAGGATGAATGGGCTTCACCTGCGGCGCTTGCCGATGGCGCCAAGGTTTTGGCGGACGTCTTGTATGGCCTCGCCCTCGGTCATCCGGCCTGACTTGCCTTTGATGGCGTTGCGACTTCCGGGGGCAAAGTGGCGATGAAATCAGTCAAATTCTCACCAAGCAGATTGACATGATCTCGCATAGCACGGGCCGCACCGTCGGCATCTCCAGAGAGAATCGCGTTGATGACCAATTGGTGCTCATGGATTGTAGCCACCATGCGCCCTGGACGGTACGTCACATGCCGCCTGTAGGGGCCGACACGGTTGCGCAGTTGATTGGTTTGCTCCGCCAGGAATTCGCTCTCCGAAGCTTCATAGATCAACTCATGAAACTCGCGATTGATCTCGTAAAATGCTTCGGGCTCGTCGTTATCGAGGGCCACGATCAAACGGTCATGAATTTCCTGCAAACGCTTGCGTTGCGGACTCGTCATACGGCGAGTAGCGAGGCGGGCGCAAAGCCCCTCGAGTTCAGCCATGACTTCGAACATCTGAATCAGTTTTGGCAAGGTCAAAGATGCGACCGTGGGGGTGTGACGTGATCGCATATCCACCAAACCCGACGACGCGAGTTGCCGAAGAGCTTCGCGCACGGGGGTGCGGGAGACATTATGTCGAACCGCAAGCGTCTGTTCATCGAGTCGCACGCCCGGCGCCAACTCGCCAGATAGAATCTGTTGTTCAAGAATATGGCGGAGATCGTCCGCTCTTGTTGCCGATTTCGTTTTCATGCTCTGCCTTTTCCGCGCCACAAGATTACCGTACTGTCAAAATAGTATACACAATTACTGAAATTGTATGTAAAATAAAGTCAGTGCTGTTGATCTATTGGGGCGGTTCGTTCGCGACCCTTGTCGTTCATAACACGAGAAATGGGAGAATGCAGCCATTGACGCTTGCGGCGGAAAGGCAACCGGTCTTTCTAAAGGGTGGGACGATGGGAGAGTTGAGGTAATGACTAACTTGCCGGTCATAGACATGGAGCGGCTCGGGGCATGTTCAGGAGATCGAGGTTTACAGGACACAGCCGCTGCAATCCGCTCGGCCTGCCAGGACGCCGGGTTCTTCTATCTGGAGGGGCATGGAATTGACGCGGTATCGATCACCGCCGCCTTCGAAGCCAATCGAAAGTTTCATGCACAGCCATTGCCGATAAAGCAGCAGATCGCCTACAACCGATGGCATCGCGGGTATCTTGGGTTTGGCGGCGCCCAACTAAAGGCCTCATCGCGCTATAAACCGGCGAGCGCACCAAACCTGATGGAATCTTTTTTCCTGCGGCACGAGGTTGCTGCGGACCATCCCGACCGTCTTGAGGGGCGGCCGCTTCAGGGGCCTAACCAATGGCCAGCAGACCCGGGGTTCAAAACGGCCATTAGCCGATACGACTTTATGTTGAGAGATCTTGGGTTGCGGCTTTTGCCCGCATTTTCGGTAGCCATAGGGCAGGACCCGACATTTCTGCAGCAGTATTTCAATCCGCCATCGACGGCCCTTCGTTTGAATCATTACCCGCCGAACCCTGCAAAAGGTGGACAAGAGGCCTTTGGCAGTCACCCGCATACCGACTACGGGTTCTTGACGCTGCTTCTACAAGATAATGTTGGTGGGCTTGAGGTTGAGGGTGACCGGGGGAAATGGTTCCCCGTGCCTTATCGCCCGAACGCATTTGTGGTCAACATCGGCGATATCTTCGCACGTTGGACCAACGATGTTTTCAGATCAACGCCCCATCGCGTGATCAACAAGTCCGCGGACCGGGGCCGCTATTCGATAGCCTATTTTTTCGATCCAAATTTGGAAGCTGTTATCGATTGTTTTCCCGCCTTTAGAGAAACTGGCGTGTCGAAGTATGAACCGATCCGCTTCATCGATTATTTCACCGGCCGGCTCGACGCCAATTATCATCGCGCGAAAACAGTTTAGGGCCCGGTGGCGAGGGTTCTCGATTCAATGCTGTTCGGGGCTCCCCGGAATGCAAGATAAGAAGGTTCAGTAGCAAAGTTATGCCGATTTACAAAGCGCCGACCACCGATATCCGGTTTGTCCTTGAGCATGTTCTGAACATCGCCGATTACGCGAACTTGGAAGGATTCGGTGAATTTGGCAGCGACGATTTGAGTGCGCTTCTAAACGGTGGCGCGAAGATTTGCGAAGAGGTCATTCAGCCGCTCAATCAGTCAGGAGACCTGGAAGGCTGCCGTTTTGACGATGGGACGGTGACAACTCCGGAAGGTTTCAGGCGCGCGTACAAGGTTCTTGCTGAAGGCGGCTGGATAGGCTTGGCATCGGACCCGACCTACGGTGGGCAGGGGCTTCCGGGGGTGCTCGCCGAAGCATTCTATGAAATGCTCTCCGGCGCCAACATGGCCTTTAGCGGATATGTAGAACTGAGCGAGGCTGTTTTCGCCGCCATCTATGCGCATGGCGATGCGGCGCAAAAGCAAATCTACCTTCCAAAGCTCGCCGCGGGTCATTGGACGGGCGCGATGCACCTGACCGAATCACAGGCAGGGTCCGACCTGCGTCTGATCAAGACCAAGGCAATTCCACAGGATGACGGCACGTACCGTCTTTACGGCAGTAAGACCTTCATCACCAATGCCGAGCACGATCTGTCGGAGAATATCGTCAACCTCGTTCTTGCCCGCCTACCCGATGCACCTGCTGGCACACGTGGCTTGAGCCTTTTCATCGTTCCCAAGTATTTGGCTGATGAGAACGGCGAACCCGGAACGCGCAATGGCGTTTTTTGCAGTTCGCTCGAACACAAGATGGGGCTGCGGGCGGCGCCGACGGGAGTGATCAATTACGAGGCAGCCTCCGGGTTCCTTCTTGGTGAACGCAACCAGGGAATCTCGGCCATGTTCACGATGGTCAACGACGCGCGCATGGGGGTGGCGCTCCAGGGTCTGAGTATTGCCGAGGTTGCCTATCAGAACGCCGCCGCTTATGCCCGTGAGCGACGGCAGGGCAGGTCTTTATTGCCGGGCAACAGCCAAAGCGATGAGCCAGTCGCGATAATCGAGCACCCCGATGTTCGGCGGATGTTGTTATCGATGCGGGCCTTTACCGAAGGGGCTAGAGCGCTTGGTCTTTGGGTCGCCCTGCAAATTGATCTTTCAAAGAGGCTAGAAAACGAGGATGAGCGGGCAAAAGCGGATGGCCTCGTTGCCTTACTGACACCTGTCATCAAAGCCTATTTCACGGATGCCGGGTGCGAAGCGGCAGACATGGCTATCCAGTGTTTCGGCGGTTATGGGTATGTGCAGGATAGTGGTGTGGAGCAGTTCTTGCGTGATGTCCGCATTACCCGAATCTACGAAGGTACCAACGGGATTCAAGCGCTCGATTTAGTGCGTCGAAAGCTTGATCTCCAGGAGGGGCGGCCTCTGTCATCATTCTTTGGCATCATCGAAGAATCAATCAGCGCGGCTCGTCAGGACGCCGTCTTTTCGTATGAATCCAACACGCTGGCCAGAGCACTGGAAGACCTTCACCAGGCTGCCGGCTGGATGCGCGATCATACAAGAGGGGACGTTGTCGAGGCAGCCGGAGGTTCAACGGACTTCCTCCGCCTTTTCGCCTTGGTTGCAATGGGGTGGATGTGGATGAGGATGATGGTGATAGCCCAAAGGGAATTGACGCAAGGGCGTGGCAACCTCGACTTTTGGCGAGCAAAGCTGACGCTTGGCCGGTTCTTTTTCCGTCGCATGCTTCCAGAGACGCGTTTGCTGAACGGGCGCGCGATGGCTGGTGCCTCCGATCTCATGCAGTTGGCGGCCGATGAGTTTTAACCTCCATAGTCGGTGCACTCACAACCATTGGATAACAGGACCCTAAAAAGATGTCGGAATCACTTCTAAAGACCGTGCCTGCTAACTCTCTGCATTACGGCGGTCAATGGCGCAAGGCACGTGGCCGTAGCAAGATCCTTGTTCGAAACCCCGCCACGCAGGAGGTGCTTGCCGAGGTGCCGGCTGCCGAGGAAGAGGATGTGGCTGCGGCTGCGACTGCGGCGCGGGAGGGGTTTGCCGTCTGGGCATCGTTGGACGCCGCAGAGCGCGCGCGCCTCATGGTCGTCCTAGCCGGGATTATGAGGGCAAGAATGGACGACTTGGCAGCCCTGGAGTCCCTGGTCACTGGCCGCGCGATACGAGAGATGCGTGCGCAGATGGGTCGAATTCCCGAATGGCTTGAGTATTTTGCCGCCATCGCACAGGGCCTCGAGGGCGAGTCCAACAGGGTCAAGGGAGGGTTCGTGACACTCACTCACTACGAGCCGATCGGGGTCGCAGCGCTACTGACGTCGTGGAATCACCCGATCCTGATCCTCGTGAAAAAGATGTCGGCCGCACTGGCTGCAGGAAACACCTGCCTCATAAAGCCCTCTGAGTTGGCTCCGGTGTCCGCACTTATCCTTGCCGACTGGTGCCGTGAGGCTGGCTTTCCACCAGGCGTCGTCAATGTCGTAACCGGGGAAGGTGCAACCGGCGCGGCGATCTGCAGGGCTCCCGACGTTGGGATGGTCGACCTGACGGGCGGCACGGCGACCGGCCGGAAGGTGGCGGCTATTGCCGCCGAGCGCCTGATACCGGCAATGCTGGAGCTGGGGGGCAAGGCCCCAATCGTCATTTGGGACGACGTGCCGTTGGAAGAGGCCACTGCGGGTGCGCTGTTTGCGGCTTTTGTTGCATCGGGCCAAACCTGCGTTTCCGGCACGCGGTTTCTGGTCTCGGACAAAATATACGAAGCGTTCGTCGCTTCCTTGAAAAAGCGGGCGGAGGCGATACGGGTAGGCGACCCCAGTCAGACGGAAACCGATATGGGGCCGGTTATCTCTCAAGCCTCGGCGGCGCGTTGCCACGAACACATCGCCACTGCATTGGCGGAGGGAGCACGGCTGGTTACAGGAGGCGGTAAGCCGGTTTTGGCGGCGCCTTTCGATTCGGGGAATTTTGTTGAGCCGACTGTTTTTGCCGATGTCCGGCCTGAAATGCGCTTGTTCCAAGAAGAGGTATTCGGTCCGGTGGTTTCGGTAACGCCGGTCAAGTCCGAGGAGGAAGCCGTTCAGTTTGCCAATAACAGCCCGTTCGGCCTTGGAGCAGGTATCTGGACGCGCGATGTCGGCAGGGCTCATCGCTTGGCGTCGGCTGTGCGTGCCGGTGTGATCTGGATCAACGATCATCACAAGAATGATCCGCGATCCATTTGGGGTGGTTTTCAAGACAGTGGGCTTGGGAAGGAGAATGGCTGGGACGCCCTGAAGAGTCGGATGCGTAAGCGTAGCGTGATTGTCAGAACGGCTCCGAATTTCGATGATTGGTTTGCCGGAGGCGCGCGCTACGGCTGATCTCCTGAAGGTGGTAGGCGAACGCGGGTGCCGGGGGAAATCGCATGCGATTTTCTTGTTGTATGCAGTTTTGATCTATTTGTGTAATTTAATCGTTGTTCTGGACATCCGAGCTGCGTAGAATGTTTTCGCAATGTGCCCGAGAGGGATTCCCTTTGTGGAATGGGCGCATTGCAGGGGGCGCCGGATACTCGCTGGGGCCCGGGTAAGCGACCGGACGCTGGCTCTTTTGAGGGTTCTCCACCTGGGCCCGAAGACAGGGAGGCTTAGCGCCGGAGATCATTAGAAAGCGCTTAAAAAGGGAGAGTGGGAGATGCGAGTTTTGACGCTAGAAAAATTCAAGGGTTACCTCGGTGGTGCCATCGGTGGGGCCCTGGCGGCCGCTGTCATCGTCATTAGCACCGGTCAAGCCATGGCTCTAGAGCAGGTGTCCATGCGCCTCAAGTGGCTAACACAAGCGCAGTTCATCGGATTCTATGTCGCCAAAGCGAAGGGCTTCTATGAAGAAGAGGGGCTCGACATGACGATCAACCCCGGGGGCCCGAATCTGAACGGCGAATCTATGGTGGCTGCTGGTGCGGAGAATTTCGCAGTCGCCGGCGGGGCGGAAAACATGTTGAAAAGCCGCGCCAAGGGCTTGCCTGTCATCGGTATCGGCATGATGCTTCAGCGGACCCCGTCCGCCTACGTCGCGCACAAGGGCGCGGGGATAGGCTCGCCCAAAGACTTCAAGGGAAAGACCGTTTCTACGTTCTTCACCGGTGCGCAGAACACACTGTTCGCCGTTTTGTCGAAGGAAGGCGTAAGTAAAGACGAAGTCAACGTCATTCCGCAGGCGGTTTCACTGGCGCCCTTCATCGACAAGCAGGTGGATGTGGCAACAGTCATGCTGTTTAACGAGTTGAACGTTCTAAGAAATCGTGGTGTGGAGGTTGAGGTTTTTCAGGCTGAAGATTACGGCGTGAGCTTCCCAAGCGACACAATCATCACGAATGAGACGATGATCAAGGAGCGCCCCGAGACCGTCCAGGGGTTCCTCAACGCTTCGATCCGTGGATGGAAGTACGCTTACGAAAACCCGGCCGAAGCGATTGACATTCTCATGGCGGCGGCGCCGAGCCTGGAGCGTCCACACCAGACAGCCATGCTGGAAGAGCTGAACAAGCTTGTCGTGGCCGATAGAGGCACGACAGACGGTATTGCCGTTCTCGACGTCGAGAAGCTCGAAGGTGTACGGGAGTTCCTGATTGAAAATGGAGAGCTGCCGGAGAGCGTCACGCTTGCCGAGTCGATAAACACTTCTTTTTGGGATGCGGTTCCCGCAGCCTACAAGAAGCCCTGATCGGCCGGTAGCACACACCACCCTTGGAAACTTCCGGGTTGGGTTACACTCATCTTTTGCGCAGAGGTTAATCCGTTGGCTAGTGCTACCTCCGAATCTCAAGATCGGCCTATCATCCAGTTGGAAGGTGTATCCAAGACCTTCGACGGCGGCGGCAGAAAGGTCGTCGCCGTCGAGGGGGTCGATCTTGCCGTCAAGTCAGGAGAGTTCGTCACCCTGGTGGGGCCAAGCGGTTGCGGCAAAAGCACCCTGTTCAACATAGTCGCGGGCCTGCTGGATGCCGATGCAGGAAGTGGTATACGGTTTAAGGGCGAGCCCCGACAGGGCCGAGATCTGCTGGGAGCGGTGTCATTCATGCCGCAACGGGATCTCCTGCTTCCCTGGCGTCGCATCATCGACAACGCAACAATCGCTTTGGAAGTCGAAAATGTACGCCGGAGCGATGCCCGGAAGCGGGCGCAGGCCATGTTCCAGGATTTCGGCCTGAGCGGATTTGAGAACCACTATCCGCACCAACTTTCGGGCGGAATGCGTCAGCGAGTCGCTTTGATGCGCACGTTCTTGTTTGAGCGCGAGCTCTTGCTGTTGGACGAGCCGTTTGGCGCGCTGGATGCGCTTACGCGCATGATCATGCAGCGGTGGCTTTTGGATATCTGGCAAAAACACCGTCGGTCCATTCTGTTCATCACCCACGATGTCGATGAGGCCATATTTCTGGGGGACCGGGTGGTGGTGATGACCTCGCGGCCCGGACGAATAAAGCTTAGCAAGGAAATCAAACTGCCGCGCCCACGTGATCCGAAGATGACCACGTCGCCGGAGTTTTTAGACATAAAGGCCGAATTGCTCGAGGCGATCGAGGAGGAAAGCATCAAGTCATTCCTTTCCGAGGACTCTGAGACATGACGGGATGGCAGGTGAAATGCCAACCCTTGGCCGCTTTGTGCGCCGCTCTCATCCTGTGGGAGATTCTGGCGCGATACTACGCCACCCCATTTCAGGTGATTCCGCCCGTATCCGCCATCCTTTCGGACATGGTTGGTAGTGGCGATGTGCTAGTGCGAGGGTTCTTGCGAACCTTACTGGAAACCTTACTCGGGTTTGTTCTCGGTGCCTTGTTCGGCTTCGCGATGGGGGCGATTTTCGCCGAGGTGCGCATTTTCGAGAAAATGTTTTTTCCTTTGTTTGTTGTCTCGCAAACAATACCGGTAATCGCATTTGGTGCTTTGGTCGTGATCTGGTTCGGCAATGGGATAATGTCGAAGGTCATGATCGCGTTTTACCTGACCTTCTTTCCGGTGACAGTGAATACGCACCGCGGATTGCTATCGGTGGACCAGCAACGCGTTGATCTCTTCAGAAGCTTCGGTGCGACCACCTGGCGCATCTTCTGGACCCTGCGCTTGCCATTCGCGCTTCCGACCATCATGGCGGCTCTTTTGTTGGGCGTAAGCCTTAGTCTGATTGGTGCCATCGTGGGCGAGTGGTTCGGCGATACGGTCGGCCTCGGTGTTATGCTGGTACAGGCCATGTATGCCGAGAACATGGTGAGGCTTTGGTCGATCATCGTGTCCTGCGGGCTGCTCGGAACGGGCCTCTATGGCGTGATCGCCTGGGTCGGTCGGCGTTACGTGTGGTGGGGGGGTGAACTGTAATGCTGGAGCGCGCAGGCTACCTGGTGTTTGGCATACTGACCATCGCTTGTGTCTGGGAAGCAGCAATCAGGCTGTTTGAAATTCCCCCGTTTATCCTACCGCCAATTGCCAGCATTCTGGGCGCGGTTTGGGATTTCTTCCCGTCGCTGATGCGCGGCCTTGCGGCAACACTGAAAGTCGCTGGCATTGGATATGTGGCTGGATCGCTGGTGGCTGTTGCCTTGGCGGTGGCAATGACACTCGTGCCGCTTCTTGAACGCATCTTCAAGCCGGTCATCGTTGCCATCAATTCCGTTCCGGTCGTCGCGTATGTTCCTCTCAGCCTGGTCTGGTTTGGCATGGGGTCGGGATCCAAAATAGCAATGGTCATGCTCGCCGCGGGGTTCTCTGTTTTTGTGAATGCACTCCAGGGTTTGAAGGCAATCGACCGCTCCGCGATCGATCTCTTCCGCAGCTTTGGCGCTGGGCCGCTGCGGATTGTTTGGATGCTGCGCTTGCCCGCAGCGCTGCCTGCCATCATCACCGGCCTTCGTGTGGCCGTGGTTCGCAGCATGATCATTGCCATCGTCGCGGAGATGCTGGGCGCTTACGAGGGGCTTGGGCGAATCATCTATGAATCCACGCAGCAGATTGAGTTTTTGAAGGTGTGGGCGGCTGTGGTCGTCGCCTCCGCCGCGAGCATGTTGATTTACGGCCTTTTGGTCCTGACAGATCGCCATCTGGTTTGGTGGCGATAGCGCCCAATGGAAATGGCCGATGGCGATGGTTGCGGAGGATTGTCCCGCAAATAATTTGCACGAAGGAGATGTTGAAAGATGAGCGCGCCAGAGCGGAAATTCGTTAAGGTCGATATCAAGGATGGAATTGCCTGGACCTACCTCAATAGGCCAAAGAAGAAAAACGCCATGAACCCGGGTTTGCATCTCGAAATGCACGACACGCTGGATGAGCTTGAGGCCGATCCGAAGGTCAAGGTTGTGGTGATCGCTGGAGCCGATGGCGTCTTTTCGGCTGGACAGGACCTCAAGGAATATTTCCGCGGGCTTGAGGATAATCCCTCCGAGGCAAAGCGCATTAGGCTTATTTCCAACCGTTGGCAGTGGGAAAAGCTCTATATGTACGACAAACCTACCATTGCGATGGTGGAGGGCTACTGCGTTGGCGGTGCTTTCACACACATGCTTGCGACCGATTTTGCGATAGCCGGTTTCGATACGGTCTTTTCGCTTTCCGAAGTGAACTGGGGCATTCTGCCAGGCGGCATGGTTAGCAAGGCGCTGGTGGACACAGTATTGCCGCGGCACGCGCTCTATCACGCCTGCTTGGGCGAGCCCTTCGATGGCAAGGAAGCCGAAAGGATTGGCTTGATCACCCGCGCGGTTCCCAATGGGAAGGTGCAGGAAGAGACCTTAAAGCTTGCTGAAAAACTGATGTCGAAAAGCCCAGCGGCCTTGCGCGGCACCAAGCAGGCGATCCGACACGTGCGCCAAATGGACTTCACGCAGGCGGCGGAGTACATGCAGGAAAAGAAAAATGCCATCCGCGTGGGCGACACGGAGGACTCCTACAAGACGGGTCTCAAACAGTTTCTCGACGACAAGAGTTACCGGCCCGTCTATGGCTCGTTCAAGATGCGCGCTGAGCGCGGCGAAGAATAGCGATCAAAGGAGATAGACATGCCCGGTCCGTTGGAAGGATTCCGTGTCGTTGAGCTTTCGACCATGATCACCGGCCCGCTTACAGGGATGCTTTTGGCTGATCTGGGGGCTGAGGTGATTAAAATCGAGAATCCCGAAGGCGGGGATCCCTTTCGCGGTTACGGCGGTGGAACCTACAGCGCGCAGTTCTGCACTTACAACCGCAACAAGCGCAGTGCCGCCGTTTCGCTAAAATCGGAATCCGGCCGGCGATTTCTCGAACGCCTCGTGGTCAAAAGCGACGTTTTGATCGAGAACTTCCGGCCTGGTGTCCTGGAACGATTGGGCTTCAGCGACGCGCGATTGAAGGAGCTGAATCCTGCCTTGATTCGCTGTTCGATAACAGGGTTCGGAAAAGACGGGCCTTATGCAGCGCGCCCCTGTTACGACGCTATAGCCCAAGGGCTAAGCGGCATGTCGAGCCAATTCCTTGATCAGGAAAAGCCGCGTCTTGCGGGAACGACGATCTCTGACAACGTGACGGGACAGTACGCCTGCTATGGCATTCTGTCGGCGCTGCTTGAGCGAGAGCGGACGGGCAAGGCCAGGCGGGTCGACGTCAATATGCTTGATGCGACAATGGCCTTCATGCCGGAGCCTTTCGCTTACTTGACACAAAACGGCGAGATAGCCGATGCCTATCTTCGCGTCCGCAACTCGCAAGCATATGCATTCCGCTGCAGTGACGGGAAGATTATCGCTGTTCATATGGCTTCCCAGCAGAAGTTCTGGGAGCGCTTCGCCAAAGCAGTTGAGTTGCCGGAGTTGATCGAGCATCCGTCGTGCCTGACCCTGGCCGGTCGTGTCGAACACTACGATATGATTCTCGAGAAGGTCGGACAATCGGTTGCCGGTCAGGCTAGGATTTACTGGATGGAGCGCCTGGAGCGCTACGACGTACCCTTCACGCCGGTCAACAGCATTCCGGAGGTCTTCGAAGACCCGCAGGTGCAGCACCTCGATAGCTTCGCCAAAGTTACACATAAACTGCAGGGCGAACTGACGATCTTGAGGCGACCTGTCCGGTTTGATGGTCAACGGGATGACCAGCCGATGATGGCTCCCCCCACATTGGGAGAACACACAGAAGAACTGATGCGGGAGTTCGGCTTCGACCCCGTTTCCTAGAACATCAGGCGCCCCGCCAGGTTCACGCCCATAGAGCGTCGCCTGTTACTGGCACTCTTGCTTCGAGAACTGCTCGATAATCCAGGCATTGAACAGCTTGGTTGCATGAGATGGCTCGTGCTCCTTCGGCACCGCGAGAAAGAACGCTCTGCGCTTGATCGGGGGCGCATCAATGATGCGGACCAAGCTGCCATCGTTCAAATAGCGTTGCATCAGGGGCGGGCCTATCAAGGCCACCCCCTGTCCATCAAGGGCGGTTTGGACGACGTTGTTGTAAGTATTGACTGTGATCCCCCTGGGCAGTTTATCCACTTTCACGCCCTGCTCTTTGAACCAATGCAGCCAGGTAGTCTGAATGTCGTACTTGCCTTCTAAATGGATAAGTGGGAGCGCCAGGAGTTCGGCCGGATGATTGATCGGCGGCAGCTTCTCTGCGAAGACCTTGGCCGCTGTGGGGAAAATATACTCTTGCACCAAAAAGGTGAGGTCGAGGCCCACAGCCTCGACGGCGCCGTAGCGGATCGCGACATCGACGCCTTCATTTGTCAGATTGAGATCCGTATCGGAGACCAGGAACCGCATTTCGATTTCGGGATGCTCCTGCCTGAACTGCCCAATCTTCGGCAGCAACCAAAGCGATGAGAAGCCGGCACTTGATGTAATAGTAATGGTGTTCTTGGAATCCTCGCGGCGGATCTCGTTGGTGCCTTTAAGGATGCGCTCAAGCGCAAAAGATACGGTCTCAAAATAGCGTTCCCCGGCCCGCGTCAAGCGAAGCGTTCGGTGAAGGCGCAAAAACAAAAGCACGCCCAGATAGCTTTCCAGCGCTTTTATCTGTTGGCTCACAGCCACGCGCGTAACGTTCAGTTCCTCAGCGGCCCGCGTAAAGCTCAAGTGTCGCGCTGCTGCTTCGAACGTGATCAGGTAATTCGGCGGAGGGAGCTTAAATCGGAGTCTTTGCATAAAGCTCAACTTACGCTGCCGTTCAGGATTTCACAAGTTGCGGCTAAGGCCCTTGCTTTCTAACGTCGGGCGTTATGGTTGGGCAACGAACGTCAGGAATTGAATATGAGCGGCAAGCGGGTCAGTCTTCGAGAAAGCAGGCGGCAACGGGGCTCGGCCAGCCGTGCGCCAGGTATTCTGACCTCCATCTCGGACAGACGCATCCCCACCTATGACTTGGTGCCCGAGGAAAGTGTCGAGTTGATCCACGAGAACTCGATGCAGATCCTGGAAAATCAGGGGATAGAGTTTCGCGACGAAATCGCTTTGGCGGATTGGCGGCGTGTTGGCGCCGATGTGAAGGGCGCTAATGTTCGCATTGACCGCACGCTTCTCCTCGACCTTGTGAGCAAGGCGCCCAGCGAATACATACACCATGCCAGGAACCCACGCAGATCGGTGAAGATCGGTGGGCGCGGTATGGCCTTTGCGCCGATCTACGGTTCTCCCTACGTCCGTGACCTTTCCGGTGAGCGGCGTTATGCCTGCCTTGAGGATTTTCGGAATTTCGTAAAGCTGGCCTATATGGTTCCGTCGCTGAATGTCTCGGGTGGGACGGTATGCGAACCAACGGACGTTCCGGTTGCCAGCCGTCACCTCGATATGCTCTACGCCCATATGACGCTATCGGATAAGCCCTTCATGGGCGGCGTGACGTCGCCGGCCCGCGCAGCCGACTGCGTGGCTATGTGCGAGATTCTCTTCGGCAAGGAGTTCCTGGAGCAAAACACCGTAATGACGTCACTAACCAACTGTAATTCACCGTTGGTGTGGGATGAGACAATGCTGTCTGTTATACGGGTCTATGCCGCCGCAAATCAGGCCTGTCTTATCAGTCCGTTCATCATGCAAGGCGCCAACACGCCCGTCACGACGGCAGGCGCCTTTGCACAGTTGAACGCGGAAGCGCTGGCCGGCATCGCCTATGCTCAAATCATTCGGCCGGGCGCTCCCGTAATCTACGGCGCGACACTCTCGACGGTTTCGATGCGTACGGGCGCGCCGATGTACGGTACCTCGGAAACGCAGGTGCTGACCTTCCTGACCGGACAGCTCGCAAGAAAGTATGGTGTGCCGATGCGCACAGGCGGCATGCGCAACGGTTCCAAAGCGGTCGACACCCAGGCCGCCTACGAGTCAGCACAAACCATGCTTCCGGCAATTCTCGCAGGCGGCAACTTCTTCTTGCACTCGGCGGGATGGCTAGAGAGCGGGCTTTCAGCATCTTACGCTAAGTTCATGCTGGACGCGGATCAGTTGACCGTTCTCCAGCGATTGGCCAGTGGGGTTTCGCTGACAGAAGACGATTTTGCCTTGGATGCCATTTCCGAAGTGGGGGCCGGGGGGCATTTTCTGGGCTGCGGCCATACACTGGCCCATTATGAAACAGCCTTCTACTCGCCGCAGACGGCAGATCTGAGCACATACGAGCAATGGGAAGAGGAGGGTCAGCGCGACGCGCTGCAACGGGCCACGGACATTGCTCGAAACACACTAAATGACTACAGTCCGCCACCAATCGACGAGGCCGTGGACGAAGCCCTTCAAGAGTTTATCGGAAAGCGCAGAACGGAAATACCCGACGGGTACGAATGAGTGCCGCAGGTGCCCCGTGTATTCTACGTTGGGAGGGACAGACTTAGCGAGGAGGTTTGATGGACTGGCAAATTGAATGCGAGGGGGTTTGGAAGATATTCGGTCCAAATCCGGAAGCTGCGCTACAAGCAATTCGTAGTGAAGGATTGGGCAAGGAAGAGGCGCAGCAGCGCTTTAACAGCGTCATTGGCGTGTCGAACGCCTCGCTGCAGATTCGCCGTGGCGAACTATTTTGCATCATGGGTCTTTCGGGGAGCGGTAAATCAACACTACTTCGGCATGTAAACCGGCTGATTGATCCGACTGCCGGGAAAATCATGGTCGGTGGCGTCGATATCTCGTTGTTGGACCGTGCGGGCATTGCGCGGCTGCGGTCGAAGACCATCGGCATGGTTTTCCAACACATGGCCCTCTGGCCGCATCGCACCATTCAGGACAATGTGGCCTATGGCCTTGAAGTGCAGGGCGTAGGCAAACGTAAGCGGCGCGCCGTTGCTGCTCAAGCGCTTGAGCAAGTGAAACTGCAGGGCTGGGAGAGTCACTATCCAGACGAGTTGTCAGGAGGAATGCAGCAGCGCGTTGGCTTGGCGAGAGCCTTGGCGTCCGATCCCGATATCCTGCTCATGGACGAACCCTTCAGCGCGCTCGATCCCTTGATTAGGAATGAGCTGCAGGGCCAGTTCCTCGAATTGTCTTCAACCATGAAGAAGACGACACTCTTTATCACCCATGACTTGGAAGAGGCCATCAGGCTTGGTGATCGTGTTGCGATCATGAAGGACGGTGTGATCGTTCAGCTTGGAACACCGCAGGAAATCATCCTCAACCCAAGCAATGACTACGTTGCCGAATTCGTTCGCACCATGTCGCAGGTTCGCTTCATAACCGCCGAAAGCGTGATGACAAGATTGGCCGATGTAGCGCCAGCGCCGAACGACATGGAACTTTCGACCTATGTCTTGCCGACCGCGAACCTCGATCAAATCATTGATGCGGTGCAGATCGCCAAAGGTCCGATCGGTGTGCGCGATGGCGAGGGGGTGATCGGCAGAATTGAACCGGTCGCCTTGCTATCAGCGATGAAGGATCGTCTCGGTTGAGGCGAATTGACCAGCCACAGTGGGGAGGCTGATATGGAACACTTCGATCTTTTAAACCCGTTCGGGACCGGATTTCTTCCCGTGGGGGACTGGACCGAAAACGGGCTGCAGTGGGTGGTTGGCGAGTTTCGCGACTTCTTTCAAGCCATGAAGCAACCGATCAATGCGGTGCTGACGACTCTCGAGCAAGGTTTGCGAGGAACACCCTCAACAGTCACGATCGCGGCTTTGTTCCTGCTCGCCTGGCAGGTCGCCGGACTGCGCATAGGATTTTTGGTCGTTTTCTGCCTCGCGCTGATTGGATCAATCGGTGCTTGGGGCAACGCCATGACAACACTCGCGATCGTGCTGACGTCGGTTATTTTTTGCACCGCAATTGGCATACCGCTGGGAATCTTCGCGGCCCGCAGCGACGCCTTCAACAGGGTGCTGAGACCGGCCCTCGATTTCATGCAGACGATACCGTCTTTCGTTTATCTCGTGCCAATCGTCATGCTTTTCGGCATTGGCAATGTTCCGGGTGTTATTGTGACTATCATCTACGCCCTGGCACCGGTAGTTCGCCTGACAAATCTTGGTATCAGACAGGTTCGTTATGACTTGGTCGAGGCGTCGGTGGCTTTCGGAGGCAGCCCCCGCCAAACACTGATGAAAGTGCAGCTTCCGCTTGCTCTGCCGACAATCATGACCGGTGTAAACCAGACAGTCATGATGTCCCTTGCCATGAGCGTCATCGCTTCGATGATCTCGGTGACGGGCTTGGGGCAAATGGTTTTGCGCGGAATTGGCCGTCTTGACATATCTCTGGCGACCACCGGCGGACTTGGAATTGTGCTCATCGCGATCGTCGTTGATCGCATTTCCCAAGGGTTTGGACAAACCAGACGAGACCGGGGCCGGCGCAATTGGTATGAAACTGGCCCGGTTGGTTTGCTGCGCCGTTTCGTGAAATCGAAGGCACTCCGAAAAGATTCCTCGGTGGCCGCGTCATCCTAGGTTGCGTATCCCGCGTGTTGCGTAAGTAGTACTTAACCAAATAGATAGGATTTGTGCCGTTTACCGCTTTTCAGCAGCAGATAATCCTTTCCATTCCGATTAAGGACGGGGCAAGAGCTTCGGTTTAACAGGACCCAAAGCCGCGATTGCGTCAGAAAGGCAAATGGGTCGGCCATCATAGGAAAGGGAGAGACAATGTTCGTCTTGAGGAAGAGAGTTGAAATGCTCTTCGGAGCAGCCGCGATCGCTGCTTCCGTGTTAGTGCTCGGCAGCACCGCCGCGCACGCCGGTATGCCCGGCGAAGGCAAGGTCGTGCAACCGATGACCACAGGTCAGTCGGGTCACGTTTTCTATCATGCGGTGGTACAAATTGCCCTAGAGAAACTCGGGTACGAAGTGAAGCCGCATCTCGAGGCCGAGTATCCGGCTATCCATCTTTCCGTCGCCCAGGGTGACGCCGACTACACAGCCGGGCATTGGGACCCTCTTCACCAGAAATTTTTCGATCAGGCCGGCGGCGATGAGAAAATGACAAGGGTAGGTCACCTTATTTCGGGGGCAGGTCAGGGCTACTTTATCGACAAGAAGACGGCGAACGAGCATGGGATCGACAACATCGGTCGGTTCAGCGACCCCAAAATCGCCGCGTTGTTTGACACCAATGGCGATGGGAAAGCCAATCTAACCGGCTGCAACCCGGGTTGGGGTTGTGAGCGGGTCATTGAGCATCAACTGGATGCCTTTGATCTGCGTGGGTCGATCAACCACGATCAGGGCAGCTACTTTGCGCTCATTGCGGATACGATCACCCGCTATCAAGGCGGCGAGTCGATCTTTTTCTATACCTGGTCCCCGACTTGGGTCGGCTCTATTTTGAAGCCGGGCGATGATGTCGTGCAGCTGAACGTGCCATTCTCGTCACTGCCGGGTCAGGAGAATGCGGATACGGCCTTGCCGGATGGACGCAATCCGGGCTTTGGCGTCAACAGCATTCGCGTGTTGGCGAACAACGAGTTCCTTGCGGAGAACCCGGCCGCTCGTCGTTTGTTCGAGTTGCTTGAGATTCCCATCGCTGACGTGAGTGCTGAGAACAACCTCCAACACCAAGGTGAGGACGCTCCTGAGCAGATTTTCGGTCATGCGAAGGATTGGATCGCGCAGAACCAGGCCCAGTTTGATGCCTGGATTGCTGAGGCGGCAGCAGTTACCAACTAAGCATTCTGACGAGAACCAGCCGGGGCATTACCGTCCCGGCTGGTTTTTTCGGTCAGCTAGTACAGTCCTTCGCTCGTTGCACTCATAACTTGGCGCCGGTAGGGGCCTTGGATTCATTTCAAGCAGTGATGCAAGCGGGCGAGCAACCATTCTTTGAGGTTATGGGTAAGTTTGAATTATCATAACCGCTGCAATTTTCAACGTTTATAACGGAAATGATAAGAATATATTATCTGAGAGTCGTTTGAGACAACTTGCCCAATAAGCCTGAGCTGGAGAGTGAACCTTGCAGATCGGCACAAAGAATTCTGAACGAGCGGCTTTCATTGGAGGCAAATCATGAGGGGGCAGGCTGCACTGGCTTTGGCGGAGATGGATCTCCGGGATGCCCCCTGTTCTTACTCTCGCGAACGTCCATTGGATGCCCAACGTGCCGATATTGCGCAACGAGGCGGAGTGACCTCCGAGGCGTTGCGGGTCGATATTCTGCTTCCATCGGGTTTCTCGCTGGCCGAGTTCGGAATTGTCATGGAAGCCCTTGCTGTCGCCGGATCAACGGAACGTTGTCCGCGTATTCTCAAGCGGGTCATTTCCGAAAGCGCGGGTAGCGTAGCGAGTAGCTGTGGGGTCTCAGTGAGCACGGTAAGTGTGGAGTCCATCGGCTTTGAGTCCGGCAACCAACCGGATATCGTGATCATTCCGGGCGATACTGAGGACCGGCCCGCCTATCAGGACAAACGACTGATCAGTTATTTGAGAGTTGCCAATCGGCAAGGCGCCCAGCTTTGTCTGATCGGTGCTTCCTCCTTCCTCGCAGCACGCGCGGGTCTATTGGACAATCGCAGCTGCGCCGTTCATTGGCGCATCCTGCCGGCGTTTCGAGAGTTTTTTCCAAAAGTGCGGGCAAAGGCGCGGTTCCTGTGCACGGACAAGCGCATCGTGTCGTCTTTGGCGGGTACCTGCGCGTTGGCGGCAATCAATAAAGTCCTGCTGGCTTGTCGTGAAGAGCCGGGGCAGGTTATGGAACGAGAGCTCGCAGGTCGCTTTTCCGTCGACTCACTACACACCTCGGATCAAATTCCGCTGGCCAGCTATATTGTCGGCCATCCGCGAGGCAGGCAGGTGAATGATGCAATCCAGATCATGCACGAGACTGTCGAAAGCCCGGTTCAACTGGACGATCTGGCGCGCCGGGTCGGGACGTCGCGGCGCCAGATGGAGCGGCTTTTTCGCTCTTATCTCGGAAAGCCGCCACAGAAAGTTTACCGCGAGATTAGGCTGCAAACGGCTTATAGTCTGTTGATGAGCGGCAACATGTCGGTTACCGAGGTGGCCTATGCTGCGGGCTTCGTATCGCCGTCGCATTTCGGACACAGCTTCGTCAACGAGTTCGGCTTCTCACCGAATTCAATCAGGCGCAGCCGATCGCATGGTGAATACGCTCGCAGTTGAGCGCGCCAGCTGATTGATCTAACACCCACTGTCTCACAGCGCTCCGTTCGCATCTCTAAGGGACACTCCCACGATGAAGATCACGCGACTAAGAACAAGGCCGGTTAGCGTTCCACTCGACCGCCCCATAGCAACGGCGATTCATCGCATCGAGTCTGTAGGATGTCTGCTGGTAAGCCTGGAAACGGACCAAGGCTTGGTGGGCGAAAGCTATCTCTTTACCATCAACGGTGTCCGGCTCAAGGCCTTCGACGAAATGCTGTACGGCTTCGCAAGTACGGTTGAAGGCCGAGATCCGCATTACGTCGAGGCTATCTGGCAGGACATCTGGAGGGAGATAAACCCGACCGGCCACCAGGGGGTCACAATCGCGGCTTTATCAACGTTGGATACTGCGTGTTGGGACCTGATCGGAAAAGCCGCCGACCGACCGCTGCATCATCTTTTTGGTGCCTGTAGGGACCGTATCGAAACCTATGCCAGCGGCGGCCTGTGGCTTTCTTACTCGATTGATGATCTGGTGGTCGAGGCGGCGGCCTTGCTCGATCAGGGGTTCCGGGCGATGAAGATGCGCGTTGGCAACGGCGACCTTCGCAAGGACGTGGAAAGGGTTCGGCGGGTTCGTGAGGTGATTGGACCGGAGGTCAAACTGCTGGTCGATGCGAACCAGGCCTATCGTCCCAAACAGGCGATCCAACTGGGGCGTTTGCTGGAGCCGTTCGATATTGTCTGGTTCGAAGAACCCGTCGCGGCTTATGACCGCGAAGGGCAGGCGCTGGTGCGCGAAAGACTGGATATACCGGTAGCCTCCGGTGAAACGGAGTACACCAAGCAGGGAATACGAAGCACGATCGAAACCCGATCCGCCGATGTGCTGATGCCGGATCTGCAGCGTATCGGTGGCCTCACGGAGATGCTGCGCGCGGCCGCGCTGGCGGACTCTTTCAACCTGCCGATCTCCACGCACATCTTCACGGAGCATAGCCTGTCTATCGCCGGCGCCGCGCCGAACTGTATCTCGGTCGAGCACATGCCTTGGCATGCGCCTTTGTTCCGCGAGACACTGGAACTACAGGATGGTGCATTAATCATTCCGCACCGCCCCGGGACGGGATTTACATTTGACCCGAAAGCGGTCGAGCGCTTCGCTCTGGCACCGGCCCGATAGACGGTCTTTGTTGCTTCTTTTCTAAGGCACCCTATAGCTGCCTGTTACATCGCCACGCACAAACGCAAGGCATCATAAATCGCGGCGTGAATGTTCCGGCTGGAAACCGCATCGCCGATGCGATGAAGCTCGAAGGTTCCTTCGGGATTTAGAGTACAGGGTTGCGGTACAACGGCGAGCAGGGCGTCGATATCGGTGACGCCTGCATTGCGTGCCTGCCCGCGCAACGCCTTATAGACGTCGTCCATCGGCACGGTTCCGTGCTCCACAACGACTTGGTCCGTTTGGACAACCTGCTCGTCGAGCGTGGCATCGTTTGCGAGCGTCACTGCCAGACGGTTGCCGACAGGCTCCACGCGAACCAGCCGGTGATCAAATAAGGTCGTCACCCTGTGCTCGTAAAGGCGCCGTTTCCAGGCGATCCGCTCGGCGTAGGTTAGTTCGGCAGCCAAGTGTCCGTCGATTGAGGCAAAGGTAACAGTCTTACCGTCACGGGCAATCTGGGTGGCGACTTGAGGGGCAGGGTGTCGCCCGGTGCCGTCGAAGACCAAGACCTCGTTACGTGCGGGTATTTGACCCGAAATGATGTCCCAGGCGGTGGTGCAATGCACGGCGCCGTCGATCCAGTCAATGTCAGGCATGCCGCCGGTTGCGACGATCACTACATCGGGCTGAAGTGCGATGACATCTTCTGCCTCCATGTAGCTGTTGGTGTGAACTTGGACGCCCAGGCGCTCCAGTTCCATAGCCCGCCAGTCGATCAGGCCAATCAAATCGCGCCGCCAGACGCCGCGCGTTCCCAGGAGAACCTGGCCGCCCAGGTTGGCCGCCGCTTCATGAAGGCTGACTTGGTGTCCGCGTTCGGCGCAGACACGCGCTGCTTCTAGCCCGGCGGGGCCGCCGCCGACCACCACAATGCGCCGTTCTGCTTGCTTGGACCGTGTGATGATGTGGGGCAAGATGATTTCACGGCCGGTCGCCGGATTATGCAGACATGATGGGCGGTAGCCGGACATGCAGTGCGTTGCGCCAACGCAGGGCCGTATTTCACTCTCTCTCCCTTCTCGCAGTTTGGTCACCATCTGCGGGTCGGCAATCTGGGCGCGGGTCATTCCGGCCATGTCCAGATGTCCTTCCGCAATGGCATAGCGCGCGGAATGGATGTCGGCGATGCGTGCGGCATGGAACACAGGAACGCCCACGGCGCGTTTGAAATGCCCGACGGGTTCGACCCAGGGCGCAATCTTGGAATCCATGCCCGGCATATTCTCATAGGCAAGGCCACGCTCGGTATCCATGCTGCCATAGATCGCATTGAAGAAATCGACGCAGCCGTTCTGTTCGAAGAACTGGCCCATCTTGATGCATTCGTCGGCCGTCAGTTCTCCATCGATACCCTCGTCCACGGTGAAGCGCATGCCGACCAGGAAATCATCGCCTGTCGCTTTTCGAATGGCTTGATGGACCATCAACGGGAAGCGGCAACGGTTCTCGAACGAGCCCCCGAAACGGTCCGTGCGCTTGTTGGTTTTCGGTGACAGAAATTGACCGAGCAAGTGCGCGCCGGTCAGGGTTTCAATGCCGTCCAGACCGCCCTCCTTGCATCGGAGCGCGGCGGCAGCATAAGCCTTTACCACCCGGTCAATATCGTACTCGTCCATCTCCTTCGGGAAGCTGCGGTGCAGTGTCTCGCGAATCGGCGAGGGCGCAATGGTCGACAGCCAATCCTGTGTATAGGGGTCGCCGCGTCTGCCCAGATGAGTGATCTGGCACATCAGCGTTGCACCGGTACGATGGATGCGCTCGGAAAACTGCTGGAGGTGCGGAATTATCTCATCGGTACCCACGTTGAGCTGCCTGAAGATGTTCGGCGAATCAGGTGCAACATTGGAAGAGCCGCCGAACATCGTCAGCGCAAGGCCGCCTTGAGCCTTTGCTTCGTGGTAGGTCTGATAGCGCTCGGTTGGAAACCCTCCGTCCTCGAGCCCGCAGGCATGGCTTGTGCTCATGAACCGGTTACGGAAGAGGACGTGCTTGATCCGCAGCGGTTGGAACAAAGGGTCCGTTGACGGCCTTGATTGGGGCTCCGCTGTTTCGCTCATCGTGATCTCACAATCCGTGCTTCTTAAAGGTTAGACACTACCCAAAGTCGGGCGGGGTAGCAGCAACCTGCTACTTGATCGCAGGCGCGGGTTTCGCTGGAATCGATGATGACTCCTTGGTTCAGGTCTTACCCTTTTCTAAGGGGGTTGGGCACGAGGACTCTCTTGACCGCGTCGTCGGTCTGCCAAAACCCGCCCAATGGCAGATGAACGCTTGCCATGAAGCCCGCATCGCCAGCGTAATCTTGTTGTGTTTTAACAGCCGCTTATTCTGCCGGCTTCGTTAAGGATGGCACTTCACTTTGGTTCAAAGCGGCATCCAGGGCCCGTCCGGCAGCACCGGAGGGGCGGGCGAACGGCGCCAACAGATCGTAAAGGACAGGCGTCAGGAATAATGTCAAAACGGATGCCAATCCTAAGCCGCCGATCACCACGATACCAATGACCTCTCGGCTCTCGGCACCTGCGCCACTGGCCAATGCCAAAGGAACGGCGCCCAAAATCGTCGAGACAACCGTCATTAAAACGGGGCGCAAACGCAAACTCGCACCATTCAGAATGGCTTCGCGGACGGATTGACCTTCATCGCGAAGCTGATTGGCGAACTCCACGATCAAAATACCGTTCTTAGCCATCAGCCCGATCAACAGAATGATGCCGATCTGGCTGTAGACGTTGAGAGAGTTGCCTGTAATCCACAAAGAAAGAAGTGCACCGGAAACGGCCAGGGGAACCGACAACATGATGATCAGTGGATGAATGAAGCTTTCAAACTGCGCGGCGAGAACCAGATAGACAATGACCAGGGCCAACACAAAGGTAAAAGCGACACCGCTGGATGTGTCGAGGAACTCCTTTGATTGCCCGGCGAAGGACAACCGAGCCTCAGGTGGCAGGGTCTTCTGCGCCAACGAACGCATGTAATCTATCGCGGAGCCCATGTCATAACCCGGTGCCAAGGCGCTCTCGATGGTGATAGACGGCAGTCTCGCATAACGGTTCAGCTCCGGAGCGCTGGCGGTTTCGCTCAAGGTCACCAGTGAATCGAGAGGTGTCAAAAGGCCGCTTGGCTGGGCGCGAACAAAAAGATTGGCGATGTCGGACGGAGTCCGCCGGTCAGTCGGCTTCGACTGCAAGATGACCGGATACTCCCTGCCACGATCGACAAACCGGGTGACTTCGCGCGAAGCCAGCATGGTCTGCAGCGTTCGACCGACGGTTTCAACATCGACACCGAGGTCGCCGGCTCTCGACCGATCCATCCGAACCGTCAGTTCCGGTTGGTTTTTCTCATAGTCAATCTCAAGTCCCACCAGCCCGGGATTGGCTTCCGCCTCTCGAAGCATAGCCTCAACCCAGATCAGGACCTGCTCGTACTCGGGGCCGCCAACGACGACGCGCAAGGGCGTGCGATTGCCGCGCAATCCCAGCCCTACCGGTACGACAGGCGTTGCTCTGGCACCGGTCAGGTCGACCAGTCGTTTGCGAATCTCCGTCGCCAAGGTGGATGCGTCACGCTCACGTTGGTCCCATATGGCAAGCCGCACGACGATGAAACCGCGATGGGGACGGTTCCAGCTACCCGACAAGGCGAACAAGCCAACGGCTTCACCGCTTTTCAACAAAGGCTGGACGGCCTCTTCGACCTTGCGCACTTGCGCGTCGGTGTTTGCCAAGTTGGAGCCCTGCGGCGTCGCTATGCTGACGAAAAAGATGCCTCTGTCTTCACGAGGGGTCAGCTCGCGAGGTAGCTGGCCGTAAAGCCACCCGGATGTCCCTGCGAAGACCGCTGCCACCAATAGCACCAGCAAGGGCGCGGTCAGAGCGATGGATAACGCCTTGCGGTAGGCATCGGCCAACGCCTTGGACAGCCTATTCAAAGCGGCACCCAGTCGACTCTCGGATCGACCATCACGCAGCACCGCGGCTGCCAGAGGCGGACAGAGTGTTAAGGCGACAACCGTCGAGATGGCCACGGCGCAGGCCAGCACGAAGCCGAATTCGGTAAAAAGACGGCCAACGGTGCCCTGCATGAACGAGATGGGGACAAAAACGGCAATCAGGGTCAACGACGTTGCGATAACGGCAAAGGTCACCTGGCGCGTGCCTCGGGCCGCGGCGGCAAGAGGAGATTCCCCCAGTTCAACACGGCGTTGGATATTTTCAAGTACAACGATTGCGTCGTCGACAACGATTCCGATGGCCAGAATGAGCGCCAACAGCGTCAGTATGTTGATAGAGAAGCCGAGTGACAAAATACCGATGAATGTGCCCACCAGCGCAACGGGAATGGTAACGCTCGGGACGAGAGTGGCCCGTATCGAACCCAAAAACGCGAAATTCACCAGCACGACAACCATGACCGCGATACCCAGGGTGATGATGACTTCGGTGATTGAGCTCTTGATGAAAATGGCATCGTCGGAAGAAACCTTGAGGATCATGCCTTCGGGCAATGCTGGTCTCACGGCGTCCAGCTCATCTCGGATACGGTTTGAGATGGCGATTGTATTGGCCTGGGACTGGCGCAAGATCGCCAGACCGATCGCCTGCTGCCCCTCGACCCGGACCACAGACGCATCATCTTCCGGGCCAATATCGACAAGCGCCACGTCGCCGACCTTGATCGGGTGACCATCGACGACCCGAATTACGGTGTCGGCAAAATCTTTGGGCGTTTGTAGCAACGTATCGGCGCGAACGGTGAACAAGCGCAGATCGCTTTCCAGTTCACCTGCCGGTAGCTCCAAGTTCCCCAGCCGTAGTGCTGTCTCGACGTCTTGGACCGTCAGGTTTCTCGCTGCCAGTGAACGGCGGTCGAGCCAGATGCGGATGGCCTGCCGCCTTTCGCCATAGATATCCACCTGGGCGACACCGTCGACTGTTGCAAGCCGATCAACGATGTAGCGCTGCGCATAGTCGGTAAGCTCAATGGGTGACAAGCGATCGCTTACAAGACTCAACCGCATGACCGGGTCGGCATTGGTATCGCTCTTGGCGATCGTCGGCTCATCAACGTCCTCGGGGAGGTCTGCTCTAACTCTTGCCACGGCATCGCGGACATCGTTGACGGCATCGTCTACCGAGACGCCGCTCTCGAACTCGATCGTCGTGCGTGACCGACCTCGGCGGCTTTGGGAGGAGATGGTGCGGACGCCCGGCACACCGGCCACCGCGCCTTCGACAATTTCGGTAATATCGGTATCGACGATAGTCGGCGCGGCACCTGTATAGGTCGTCGTGACCGTTACCACTGCGGCATCGACGTCAGGCAACTCGCGGATCGGCAGGCGGCTCATGGCGGCGAGCCCGATGACGACCATCAGCAAGCTCATAACCAGTGCAAAAACCGGTCGCCGAATAAAGAAGCCGCTGAAGTCCATGTCCGTCGCTAACCCTGTTCGCCTGAAGCCAAAACACGAACCAATGAGCCGTCACGGAGGCGCTGCACGCCCTCGTGTACAATTCTCTCCCCGTCACTCACGCCGCTGATCACCTCCACCAGGTTTCCAGTTCGCACACCCACGGAGATGGGGCGTCTTTCTACCTTGTTCTCCGTCACGACGAAGACGATGCTGCCATTCGCTTCGGCGACTATGGCCTCTTCTGGAACTGCCAGACTTGTACGCTCGTCCACCACCACTGTAACGGTCACGAAAAGGCCTGCGGGAAGCAAGATGTCGGGGTTTGGCAAGGTGGCACGCACCCGGAAGGCCCGTGATGCCTGACCGATTCTCGTATCAATACGGTCGATGATGGCGTTGAAAGTACGACCGGGAAAGGCGTCGATCGTGATCCGGGCCGTCATGCCCAACCGGACTTTGGTATATTGTATTCCCGGGACCGAAAACTCGACGTCGATTACAGAAAGATCGTCGAGGGTCGTGATAATCTGTCCCTCCTCAACCCGGGCGCCGATATCCAACTCCTTGAATCCCACGATTCCGGAATAGGGCGCGCGGACCACACGGTCGGCCAACGCCTTTCGGGCACCCTGTAAACGGGCCAGCGCGGCATCCCGTTCACTGAGCAGATCGTCGACAGTGGCTTGAGAAACGTTCTGCCGTGCAAGCAGGCGCTTTGCGCGATCCAGGGCTTGGGTGTTCTTCGTCAGATACGCCTCCAGCTCTTCCACCTCGGCGCGTTCCGCCTCATCGTCTAGCCGGACCAGTACTTGCCCGGCCTCGACCTGCGACCCGGGGGTAAAGGAGATCTCCATGATCTGCCCATCGGCCAGGGGAACAATATTGATGGCTTGATGGGCCTGTGTGCTGCCGACCGCTTCGATTGCTTCAACGATTGCTGTCGGGGCAACGGTGGCTAAAGTCACCGGGACGGCTTCGAGGTTGGCGTTGGGAAGTTTGCTGTCGGCGGGCGGCGAATTCCAGCGTTGACCTTGCCAGACGCCGAACGCCACCATCAGCAACAAGACACCGAACAAAACTTGACGGAATATGGTCATAAAATTCTCTTAGTACCCTAAACCACCGATATGAAAAGCATTGCGCGGTGGTGGTGTATTTCCATTATACGATGAATAAAGTCTCCCAGTTCCCGGAAAACACCAAGTTTTTTCTAACAGGGTTATCGGTGATTTCGCGCCGCACAGCGATAAGGCTGCGTTCTCGGGTACGCGAGTGGCGGCTTACGCATCCAAGCGGGCTATTGTGTATGCCCCAAACCAGCCGAGGGTTAGGCTTCTGAGTCCCCGTTCTTCTAACGCTCCCTACCGTCCTGACGGTGCCTGCGCGGAGGTTCAAACTGTGGTCGGTCGGGGCATGGTAAAGATTTTATCGACGACGGCGTAGTCCATGTATCCGAGCCGGCTGATGGCTTGCAGTCGTTCCGGCCGGACCTGGCCGTCCACAATCATCTCATCGTCGACGTGGACACCTAGTATGCGCCCGAGCACCATATGGTTGGGTACGCCCCCGACCTCACCTGGCAGTTGGATTATTTGTTCCAACGTACATTCAAGATGGAGCGGCGATTCTTTCACGCGCGGTGGAGAAACCAGAACCGATGCCGCTTCAGTGACGCCGGCTGCTTCAAATTCGTTCTTATCGCGCTGCCAAGGGGCCGCCGAAGCGTTTATCTCGTGACGCAGGGAGTAAGTTGCCAGATTGACGACGAACTCCGGATTTTCGCGCAGGTTCAGCAAAGAGTCCTTCTCGCCACCTTCCGCATGAGGGCCATTGGGGCAGAAAATGACCAGCGGCGGCCTTTCGCTCACGAGATTGAAAAAGCTGAAGGGCGCCAAGTTAGCCTGACCTTTGCCGTTGAGGGTGGAAATCCAACCGATCGGCCTGGGCAGGACACATGCCTTTAGAGGGTTGTAAGGCAGCCCGTGATCATTGGTCGCGGTCTCATAGAACATGCCGTGATTCCTTAAGCTGTCGCGTCGTTCATCGGCTTAGGCGCAAAACTTTTCCGCCAGGGTTTTTAGGGGCACCGACGAATCCCTGAGTACCTCGACAGGAACAATCGTCCGATCGCGCATCAATCGTGTAAGGGGGCGCCGCTCTCGCCCCTGATCCACGAAGGTGGCTGCAACTATTTGGCCGTTTCGGCGCGAGATTACGATGAAGGGGCCGGATTCAGGATCGCCACGGGTTACAACCTCATCGGCTAGGGCTGGCAGTCCCAGCATTTGGATGTTGCGTCCGTAGTGATCGGTCCACATCCAGGGAACTTCATCGTAAAGGGCTTCCTGACCAATCATGTTGCGGGCCGTTACCTGGGCCTGGCGTCGGGCGTTGTCCCAGGTCTCCAGCCTTATGGCTTGGTTGTAGAAGCTACTGTGGCGGCGGGTTACATCGCCTGCCGCGAAAACGCCTGGTATCGAGGTCCGCCCGCCCATGTCAACGATGATACCGTCCTGGCAAGCGCCGCCGGCCTCCACTGCCAGTGACTGGTTTGGCACGGCACCAATTCCAATCACGACGAGATCGGCTTCGAAGCGGCGGCCATCTATGACCTGGACGATCGCGCGGTCGCCAAGGTCCTCAAGGCCTTCGACAAGGACGCTGGTTTCGATGATAACGCCCTGAGCGCGATGCAACGCCTCGACAAAGGCTGCCGCTGGCGCAGGCATGACCCGCGAAAGCAGCGCGCCCGCAGCCTCCAGTACTGTGACATCGCAACCCTTGGCGCGGGCGGCACCGGCAACTTCCAATCCGATGAAGCCGCCGCCTATGAGCAGTAGTCTTTTGCCGGGATGTAGCCGCCTTGCAATCTGGCCTGCATCCTCGGCGGTTCTGAGGCAAACCACTGCGCCACGGCTTGGCGCCAGACTATTGAGGCGTCGCGCGCGGCATCCGGTTGCAATAAGTAACTTGTCAAAAGGGAGGCTTTTGCCTTGCGCCGTTTCAACCTTGCGTTCTTGCGGGTTGATTTGAGTTACGCGCTCATTCAGCAGGAGATCAATACTATTGTCGGTGTAAAAGTTCGGCGGATTCACTGCGGCCCGCTCAAGGTCAAATCCACCTGCCAAATACTCTTTGGACAAGGGCGGACGTTCATAGGGCGCGGCTGCCTCCTCTCCTATGATCGTAATCCGACCGTCGAAACCGACTTGGCGTAATTCCGACGCGGCGCAGCCTGCAGCTTGTCCGCCGCCGACTATGATGATCGACTCTCGCGCCATAGCTCTATCCTTCCCGCTCTATCAGTCCAGGCGGCGGGACATTCGGTCGTGTAGCTTTTTGAGTTTCGCCGGGCCGACAATGGCGCCGTCCTTGGCCAACTGCACGTCGCCGAGCCAGAAAGACTGATCCAAGACAATACCGTCAGGATGATTCTCACCGCCGCCTTCCTCCCACCAGGGCAGTCCCATGCCAATAGCGTTGGAACCGGGCAGCCTGATATCTTCAATGAAACATTGGCCGGTCAACATCGTGCCTGGATGAAATCCGAGCGTGAAATGAATGAAGTAGCCGTAGTCGCCGTCGGCGCTCGCCCGCCGAAGTGCGCGGTCGAAGCTCGGCATGTCTTCAGTCGCACCGCCGGAAATGCTTTGGATCTTGCCGTCTGCTTCGATCGTTATCGGCTTCCGCAGGCACCGGTAATACTCATCGAAGAGCGCTTGGATGACGATCCGGCCCTTCACGCTTTCCTTGATGGGGTAGGCGCTTTGAGTGCCCGGCACCGTATGCATGCCTGCTTTGTTGCTCACTTTCTGGCGGACGGTCTTTAGTTTATCCAAGGTGAAACTGACGTCGGTGCCTGCGGGGCAGGTGAAACGGGCAGTCTCGCCAGCTGCTTCAGCGAACAGTTCGGCCAGGGCGACGTTGAATTCCATCATCGATTCAAAATCCACGCAGCCATACAGGCGCTCAAGGCTGTCGGCATTGGGAATTGCGAGCAGTCCATAGCGGCAGCGCTTGGCGTCCATGGCGGCGCTATGGGCACCGGACCCGGCATGGTAGGGAAAGCAGAAATCAAGCCATACATCCGAAGCGATAGCTGCTGCTTTCACAGAGTCCGCCACGTATGGGTCGGAAAGGCCGCCTTGAAACGGTAGGGGAGGAATCAAAGCGACGTGCAGCTTCCCTCCAGCGCGAACAACGGCGCTCGCGACCGCTTCCATCAATGCGGAATCGGTGTGGCTATCAACGGTAACCAGCACACTTTCACCAGGCTGCACCGCGAACTGAGCTTGAACGAGAGCGTCGGCTGCGCGTGTCAGGCGTGGGCTTTCAAAAAGCGGCATCGTTCGTCCCCTTCCTTGTCGGACACGACGGAAATGTGGGTGTGATTGATCGGCTCAATCGCCGTCACCCAGGAATCCTCGGAGTACATTTTCTGTAATGCGTGCGATGTTGTTGTCGTATCCATTGTGGCACAGGCTGCCACAGTAGGTGATGGAGCCGACGGAGAAGACCTTCCCGCCTTTGGGTACTTCAAAATAGCTCATGTCTGCCCGCAACAAGCGCCCGACCGGCTCATGCGGCCAGGTGGTGATGTGGGTCAACTGTTCTTCGGGAACCAGAATGAAGTGCTCGGCATACTTTTCTGAACTGGCTAAAACAACAATGTCTTCTGGCGATCCAAGTTCATAGTCCACGCGGTCAAGCTCAAAGCCTGCGGCTCCACCGCCGAACAGGCCGAAGTTTCCAATCAGGTCATCCTCCACGCCTTGGAAAATCCAACGCGTGCGGGGATCATCCGCACCGGGTGCGCGACGATAATAAGACCCTTCAAACTTCCCTTGAGCCGAAAATCCGACGCCAACAATTTTCTGTGGCGGCCGCCCATTGCGCCGCCATAAACCGCCGTAGTCACCATCGAAGCTATGATGATACTCGCCGGGTTCTGCTGCCCAGGCGCGGATTCCGCCTTCTGCACGGCGTATCTCGACACAGCCCTCGACTTCGGGGTGCGTTGCGACCTTCCAGTAGAAGCCATTGCCGCCCAGATACATGAGGTTGCCACCTTGAGAGACGTAGCCATGGATGGCGTCCCAGGTGTTGTGGCTATGGTATTCCGGGTGTGTTGCGGTCATGACGACGTCGTAACCGGCAATGAGACCCAAGCCCTCGGCATGCAAGTCTTCGTCTGTCACCACGTCGAAGTCCTGACCGATCTGTTCCAGCCAGTTCAAGATATGCGTGTCCGCCGGGAAATGCCTGAGGCCGGAAACGGAAAAATCTTCGGAGAAAGTGACAAAGCCGGATCTCATGGTGAAGGTCGGTCGGCGGCGAGAGGCAAAGCAGATGCCGCTGCCATCACCGTGGTCGTTGTAGGTGGATAGGCCGTATTCCGGGTGCTCGTCCGGTGTCCAGGGCCGAGCGCTTCTTTCCCGCACGATTTGGCGGTACCGGTCATCGGTGTTACCGCGGGCGTGGTTTGCATAAACCATGTACGTGAAGGTTGGGATAAGCAGACACAAACGCGCGGTGCGTTCACCATGCGGCGGGCGAACGAAAAAGGGGATCATTTCTTCCACGCCGGCGCAACTCAACCGCATGGCGTAGACACCACTTCGCAGATCGGTGGGAAGCGTCACGGAAAAATCGGTCTCCCACTCGCAATCGTAGATATCGTCGTCGTGAAAATGGATGGCGCCATACTGTGTCGGCGCTTCTCGCCAGCTATGAAATTCTCCTGTCCAATTCGACCCGGTCATAGCGCGGGCCGGCAAGTTCTTCAGATCTCCATCAAGGCCTTGGGGGCCTTGGTCGCTAAACCGCCAGGGATCGCCGATGTCGCGGGAGAAATCCCAATCAGCAGCGACGGAAAACTTGGATGTCGTGAGACCAATGTCGGCGATTTCAGCCTCGCCAAGAGGCTCGCCAAATATCTGAGGCCGCTCCAGTTTACCATTGTAATGGCCGCTGGCCTTTTTACCGGCAAAGGCGGCGAAACGAACAAGCTGTCCTTTGCCAATATTGGGTGTGAACGACACGCCCTTTGAAATCGAAACTGCAGACTCGCAATTGTAGTTTGGCGCGAGCGGGATTTGTCCCAAAACGATCTGACCGGCTGCGCGGTCAAAGGATAGCCAAACGCGATACCAATTATGACGCCTAAGGGGCCGCTTCATTGCGAGGGTCAGCGTCGACCCGTTGTTGGAGCCGAGCATCGCTGTAAGGCAGCCGGAACCATTGACCGCCAATGAGACTCCGGTTTGCAGTGTCGGGTCAAAGGTACCGAAAAGCGCTTGATCGCGGCCTGCATTCGGCGTGCTCGGCCATATTGTGCAAATGAGGGAAAACCCTGCAGCCTCAGACGTTAAGTCAGGACACTTCGCAGAGCCATAAGATCCCAGCGTTACCTCTTGGGGACGCGACGAAACGCGCTGTCGGAAAATCTGACTGAGATCTTCCTCCCTAATACCCGGGCCTGCCGGATTAGGATCGCCGCATATGACGCGCACCAATCGCGCGTCATAAGGTTCTTCCAGTAGGCTGCTTACCTTGAAAGCCAAAGTTTCACCTGGCGCAACCGACCAGCGATCCGCATAACCAGTTAACGGAAGCATGGATTCAATCCAGGCCTAGTGCGCGTTTCTAGAAAACTTGGACTATGCATTACTCAGCCACCGAAGCGGCCGGCAAATCAGTTTCATCATCCGCGCCCTGTGGGCCAAAGATCCGTTTGATATTGTGCTTTATGTAGTGCTGTACACCTTTCTCCAGGCGGGACATCCGTCCTGGGACAAAGTGCGTTGCCTTCGACGCATTCTGGAGGGATTCCACCATCTCGAAATCTTCCCCCAATATCTTGTCACTCATCTTCTTGAACCGCGCGACGGTATCGGGAAAGTCGTCCTGCACGACGGCCTTTGCGGGGAAAACAATGTACTGCTTCATGATCATTGTCTTCACGTCAACGGGCCATGAGGTGTAGAGCATGACGTAGTCTGGCCGAACAAAGAAATTCAGGTTTGGATTCAGAATTCCGGTCTGTGAGAACCTGGGTGGCTTGTTCTTCAAGCTCTCGATCGGATCATAGAAAACCTGACCGGAGTCCGTGTGCGACCCAGCATCATACTCATTGATGAATACGCGACCGTCCCGACGCAGTTCGTATTCCACATCGGTGGTTTTCATGAAACGCCCGATGGTATCGCGATGGAGAACGCCGACGTGATAGAAGTCTATGAAGTTCTCCACCAGCAGCTTCCAGTTACAATTGAGCGGAATTTCCCGGGAAAAACCGAGCCGCATGTCCGCCATGCCGATGTAGCCAAACTTTTCCTCAAAATCGGCGATGTAGCTGTCGAAATTCTCAGCATCCTTGTTGAGCGAGACAAAAATCCAGCCATGCCAAGTGGCGCAAGGCAGCGTCGGCAAGCGGCAGTTCTTGCGCTCGAAACCCACGCTGTCACGCATGTAGGAAGCCCCCTGCAGCTGCCCCTCCAGATCGTAAAGCCAGCCATGGTAGGGGCAGGTGAACTCCTTCGCGTTTCCGCTGCCGCTGGCTATCTCAACACCGCGATGAAGGCATGTGTTTGAATAGGCGGCTATTTCTCCGTTTGATTTGCGACAAATCAGGATAGGTTCGTCCACGACACGCATCGTCATGTAATCGCCTGGCTCGGCGATCTCTTCGCTGCGTCCTAAGCAGAGCCAATCGCTGCGGAAAATCTTTTCGCGCTCCATCTCAAGTACCTGTGGGTCATGGTACATGATTCCCGGGGGATGGTTCGCCTCGACGACCGGTTTGAAGGCTTTCGCAAAACCCTGCATGAGTGATTCGTCGTGCTTTTCCCGCATATCCGTTCCCTATCTTTCATTCTGGCGGCAGAACCCAGGCGCCACGCCGCCGTAGCCTCACGGCCTTTGATGTTGTTACCGGGTTTATTGACAAGTTTTGGGAGCTGGCATAACGTTGGTCAAATCAATAATGTTCATATCAATATCAATAGAATGGATATTGGAATTTGGCCCTCTCAAGGCGAATAAACTGGAACCTCTTGCATACCTTCGTCGTGGTTGCAGAGGAACAGAGCGTATCCCGAGCCGCAGAAGTTTTGGGGCGAGGGCAACCAGCGGTGAGTTCTGCCCTCAAGAAGCTTGAGGAACAGGTTGGGCATAAGCTGGCTATTCGCGGGCCGACCGCTTTCTCGCTCACCGACGCAGGCAAGATCATTTACAGGGAAGCCCGGGAGATTTGCGGCAGCATCGATCGGGTTTCCACGCTGGTGGCCGATTTGACCGGAGAACTGACGGGCACTGTGAATTTGACGATCGCCAGTCATATGACCAGCCCGCTGATCGATAGAGCCTTTTCGGAGTTTCACCGTCGGCACCCCAGGGCGACCTTTGCAACCACGATCATGACCAGCCCCGAAATTATGGCTTCGATGGCGGATAGCACCATCTACTTCGGCATCGGGCCAGTTTCGACCATGCGATCCGAGTTTGAGTACTTCCACATTTTCAAAGAGCACTGCGGTTTCTATTGCGGCCCGGGGCACAGGTTCTTCGGAGTGGAGAATTTGCAGCTGTCCGACCTGGAGAATGAAAGGGCCATAACCTACCGCGCAGCGGTATTCTCCGATGTTCTGCAATCGATCACGGACATGCGCCATCAGGCGAAATTTGCCGACCCATTCGTTGGTGTTTCCAATCACATGGAAGAGGTGCGGCGCATGATTATCACGGGTCTTGGGATTGGACCAATTCCAATTCATGTGGCGGCACGTGACGTTCGCGACGGCCTTATGTGGCGACTTCCGCCCTACGAGCTTGTTATGCCGCTCGATATCTATCTGATCACCAACCCTCGTGTGCGGCCCAGCCGGTCCGAGCAGGCGTTTATCGAAACCCTCAAGGAAATCGTGAATGCGACGCCCTATGAACAGCGAGTCTACCCCACGGCTGAGTAAGCAGGAGACATTTCAGGACACAGGCTTACGGTGTGCGGTCTTGGTGCCTGATTATCTCCAGGCTGGGTGACGCATCGGCCTTGCCGGGGAGTTGGTATGCGGGATCTTTCCGGATAAGCCTCAGGACGTATTCCGCAGAGATCTGGGGACGCTCAAGCTGGGGCATATGCTTGGTTTCTGCAATTCCGACAAGGGTCGAGCCGGCAATGACCTCGACTGCCTCCAAAGCGCCCTCATAAGCAACCGTTGGGTCATCCTTGCCCCACAATAGCAGAATCGGCACTGCGCCCTTGAGCGCGGCTAAAGCTTGAGTCTGCGTGTCGTCGTTAATCCCCTGACGGTAATAGGTTGCGATCGCCGACCAGGCGCTGGCAGCGCCTGGCGAGTTGTTGATCCTATAGCTTTCCTCGATATAAGCCTGATCAAAAATAGAAGGGTCGAATACCGCGCGGGCCAAACGGGCGGCGATGGAGTCTCTGCTCATATCGCTCAGGTAACTCGCCGTCCATTCACATCGCTCCGGCGTCATGACCTTCAGCCCGATTGCACCAACCAGCGTCAGGCTGCGGACCATGCTGGGCCTCTGAGCGGCAAATGCGGCGGCGTGTATGCCGCCGAGCGAAGAGCCGATCAAGTCCACGCTGGTTTCACCTATCTCCTGGCAGATTGCCTCAATAAGCGGCACATGCCCGGTTATGGAATAATCGAAATCCGAGCCCTTCCAGGATAATCCATGGCCTGGCATATCGATCGCGAAACAGCGATAGCCCTGCGCGGCAACCAAAGGCGCGAAGAGCCGCCATATGTCCGCGCGTGATCCTAGACCGTGCAGGAGGAGTACCGCCGGACCCTCCATGCCCCACTGCATGACTCTCAATTGCTTTCCAAGCGGTGAAATCGGGTATTGGATCGCTAGTGGCTGCATTTTCGTTCCTTATGTCGCAGGTCGTTTCTCACTTCTTTGCATCCCTTACGGCGGCGGTTCGCGTCAAAGCACTCTTGCCGAGGGACAACAAATAGGGCAGTTTATGCCAATATAACGCAAATCAATATCAATAATATAATTATCAATATAATTGATAATTATATGCTAGGAGTGAGAACCAAAGATGAGCTGGCATCACGTTGCAACTCTGGAAGAATTTGCGAACTCAGAGGTGATTGAGATTGAGGTCGGAGAGCGCCGGGTCGCGGTTTACTGCGTGGAGGGCGCGTACTTTGCGATAGACAATATTTGCACTCATCAGTTCGCTCTCTTGTCGGACGGATATATCGATGGTGGATGTGTTGAGTGCCCGCTGCACCAAGCATTGTTCGACATTCGAACCGGCAAGGTACTTGAAGGTCCCACCGACAAGAATCTGGAAACCTACGAGGTGAAGTTGGAAGACGGCTCTGTCTCGGTGAGCATCCCCGAGTAGACAGCTTTTTTGTCTGGACCTTCAGCTGTTCGATTAGCGCTTGTATCGATAGCCGATACAAGACCCAGTTGAAGGCAATAGGCTCCCGCAAAAACCCAGGCGCAATGTCCATAAGTTTTGTTAACAACCTATAAGAGTAGGTTGTGTGAATTAATATACTATACGGTTAGGTGACTGTCCGCCTGATAGAGTTGCTAAAGAGGTGCGAAGAAATTGTTCGACATCTCAATTGGCAAGGAGGAACCCCCAGGCGACTCATTGCCGGAACCCTGTGAGCATCGCCTCTCGGTGTGCAGATCATCTGAAGCACCCCGCCAAAAATATTTAACAAAATCAAAACAATGGCTACGACAAGTGTGATGCTAGGGGTCACGCTGACGGGCAGTTTCTCGACTGCGAACGGCCCAACTGCGGATGATCCGTCAGCCCAATAAATTGTAAAAACAAATATTGCCATAAAAATTATCGATTTGATTCATATTGGGGTACGCCGCCTAATTGCTTTCGAACAGGGGGATGATACTCAATACCATCATTAGGGATTCTAGAGCGGACAGGTTTCTGGGCTCTAAAGCGCTATGCGACTACCGATGGGTATCATGTTGCTGGACACTTAGTCTGTACAGTAAGCAAACAGAGGTTAGGTATGTATCTTATGGACGATGGTTCCATTGCTACGCAGGGTGGTAACAAAAGCAGTATCAGACAACGCTTTGTTTCACTTACCCAAACGGTTTTTATCGCCAGCGGCATTCTGCCTGTGGTCCTCATTCTTGCCATAGTGGGTTTCGGCGCAGCAGAACCTCGCTTCCTGAGCTACGACAATCTTTTCAACGTAGCACGCCATTCCACATATCTGATCATCATCAGCATGGGCCAGATGTTGACGCTGCTGGTGCGAGGCATCGACATGTCCGTGGGTTCGACGGTCGCTATCGTCAGCGTGACGTCAGCCATGACCATGGCAGGGATTCTGGCGAACCAGCCCGAAGCCATTGGCTTAGCAATCACTTCTGGAATTGCTGTCGGGTTGCTCGTCGGCGCCGCAGTTGGTGTGGTCAACGGCGTCGGTATCGCCGTCTTTAAAGTGAATCCCTTTATCATGACCGTTGGCATGCTGTCGGTTTTGACCGGTGCAGCATTGAAAATCAGTGGTGGCATGCCCGTTTACGGGATGCCCGCTGAATTTGGCCGCATATTTGCTTATGGCGCTCCTTACGGTGTTCCGGCACCGGTCTTATTCATGGGCGCTTTGTTCTTTGCAATGATGTACCTGCTGTATGGTACGCCGCTCGGCAGGCGCATTTATGCGCTGGGCGGAAACAGCTTGGCGAGCCGCCTGGCTGGGATCAATACAACAGCCTACACCATCCTGACCTACGTACTGTGTTCGACCATCGTGGCCTTTGGCGCAGTGCTTCTGACGGCGAGGGTGAATACAGGAGAGGCCACGCTGGGTGCGACCCTGCTGATCGAATCGATTACGGCGGTCGTCATCGGCGGCGTCTCCTTCTTCGGTGGGATCGGTCGGATCGGCAATGTTCTGCTGGGGGCCTTGTTCGTATCCTTCATGACCAACGGCATGAACTTGCTTCGTGTCGATAGTTACGTACAGCAGATCGTCTTGGGTTGCCTGTTGATCCTTGCTGTGATCGTCGATCAGCTCCGTATAAAGCTCATGCGCCAGGAAAGGGTCGAATGATCATGGAAACCGCAAGCATTCAGACTCATAAGCAACCGGGGAAATTCGAGGCGCAGATGCAAGGCAACACCGACACGGCCTACCTAAGTGCCACTGGAATCGTCAAGTCATTTGGCGGCAACCGTGCCTTGAATGGCGTTTCAATCGAAGTCAGGCAAAACGAAGTCATGGCGCTGGTCGGCGACAACGGTGCCGGAAAATCAACGTTGGTAAAGATTCTATCCGGTGCCGAAACAGCCGATGAAGGCGTCATACACGTAGCGGGTAAACAAGCAGCAATTCATTCACCTCACGATGCCCACGAGCAGGGCATCGCGACGCTATACCAACACCTTGGGTTGGTTGATTGTTTCAACGTGCCACAGAATGTTTTTCTTGGTCGCGAACTTTCCAGACGGGTGCTGGGCATTTTCCCCTTACTGCTGCATGGCGAGATGGCGCGACGGACAACGGATTTACTATCCGAACTCGATATACGGCTGCCCGACCTGTCGCGGCCTGTAAGCACTATGTCGGGTGGGCAGCGTCAGGCCGTTGCCATCAGCCGGCTTCTGTTAGGTAACGTGAAGCTCATCATCATGGATGAACCCATGGCCGCGCTTGGTGTGAACGAGGGACAAAAGGTCCTGGACCTAATTCAACGGCTAGCCGGGCGTGGAATTTCGTTCCTGATTATTAGCCACAACATGGAACACGTGATGAGCATTTCAGACCGAATTGCCGTTTTGAAGAACGGCAACATGGTGGGCGTTGTGAACACGGCCGACACCTCCCGCCAGGAGATCACCTCAATGATCGTTCACGGCCAGGCATAAGAAATCCGGGGATAATCCAATTTTTCAGCCAGATCGGAACCTACGATCTGACCATAGAGGAGGCGTACCATGAAGTTCATTGCGACAAGCCTATTGGCATCCTTACTTTTCGTTCCAAATCTGGCATCTGCCGGGAGCGGTGACTGGGAAGCGCCGCTGCTCGTAGATAGCACGAACAGCCATGCCGTTTACAAACCCTTGCCAGCGGGTTCTGCGAGCAAGCCTTGGCATCTTTGTGTAGGTTTTCCCCATATGAAGGACGCCTACTATGTCGCGAAGGACTATGGGATTTATCTGGAAGCCAAACGACAAGGCGTCTCTGCTTCAGTTATGTCCGCGGGCGGCTACAACAACCTGACGCAGCAGATCCAGCAGATTGAGGACTGCGTTGCACGCGGCGGTAATGCCGTGCTGGTTAACGCAGTTTCCAAGGCGGGCCTCAATGGTTTGATTGAGGAGCTTCATGGGAAGGGCATTCCAGTGCTCGACATGGGCAACGGACTGGAATCGCCTCACGTAGCAGCGGCCGCCAAGGCTTTGTACTACCAAGCGGGCTCTGCCGCCGGCGGTTATCTTGCAGCCAAGCACCCAAAAGGCTCGGGGAAAGTCAAAATGGTTTGGCTTGCCGGTCCCGCAGGTTCGCAGTGGGTCGAGGACTCTGTTGTTGGCATGAAAGAGGCAATTGCGGATTCCGACGTAGAGCTGCTGCAGGTCATCTATGGTGATACCGGCAAGGAAGTCCAGATGCGGCTTATCGAAGATGCGCTGCAGGCCTATGAAGGTGTCAACATCATCGGCGGCAACGCACCTGCGATCGAAGGTGCCATGGAAATTCTGCGTATGCGTGGCGACCAGGACAAAAGCCTTATTGCCTTCTACACCACGCCGGCGATCGAGCAAGCGGTTCGAGACGGCAAAGTGATGGCGACGGTGGGTGACTTCAATGTGATCGGCTCTCGCATCAGCGTTGACCAGGCGATCCGCGTTCTGGAAGGCAAGCTTGAAGTTCCGCTCGCCAATCGGCAGTTTTTCGTCGTCGATCAGAATAACGTCAATACCTACGACCGCGACGTTTTGCTGGCCCCCGATGGATTCGATCCGATATTCGAGATTGAAGTAGGTTCCTGACCTATCCGGTTACGACTATCTGGAACTCCAGACCAACGGATGAAAGAACATGGAGGTGGCTCCCCAAAGAGCCACCTCTTGTTTTTCCTAGAGCCTCTCTTCGCAACGATATCACCGCAATGCCGGGAGCGTCAGGTAGATGGTTGGCCGACTTAAGGGCGACAGTACTACTCGTGAGTATGATTATGTAATCGTCGGGGCAGGCTCGGCAGGCAGTGTGCTCGCGTCCCGCCTCAGCGAGGACGCTGATGTGCGGGTTTGCCTGCTGGAGGCGGGGCCAAGTGACCGCCGTAGTTTGTTTGCGCTGCGGATGCCGGCCGGTATGGGGCTGGCCGCATCGGGAACCAGATACAACTGGGCATACCTCACAGAGCCGGAGCCCTGGCTCGACAATCGGCGGTTGCCCTATCCACGCGGGCGCGTCGTTGGTGGTTCTTCTTCGATCAACGGGATGGTTTATCTACGGGGAAATCCGCAGGACTATGACGGTTGGGCCAAGTTGGGCCTGGACAGCTGGTCCTTTGCGCATTGCTTGCCATACTTTCGGCGAATGGAAAGCGCGCCGCAGGGCGAAACCCCCTTTCGTGGCGGTCAGGGCCCGATGGGGGTCACGCTTTCCAAGCCGGACAATCCGCTGCATCTCGCTTATCTGGAGGCGGCTGAACAGGCAGGGTATCCTTTCACCGGCGACGTCAATGGCTTTCGTCAGGAAGGGCCATTCTGCATGGAGCGCACCACGCGCGCCGGGAAAAGGTGTAGTGCGTCGCGCGCCTATCTGTGGCCAGCGGCCAAACGGCGTAACTTGGCGATCAAAAGTAATACCCTGGTAGAGCGTGTGGTCACCGAGAGTGGGCGTGCGGTTGCAGTCGATTTCCGCCGTGGTGGCATCAAAAGCCGCATAAGAGCGACACGGGAGGTAATCCTATGTGGTGGCGCCTTCAATTCCCCCCACCTGCTCATGTTATCCGGCATCGGACCGGCAGATCATCTCAAGGCGCACAGAATTCCTGTGGTGGCAGATATCGACGAGGTCGGCGCCAATCTGCAGGACCACCTCGATGTCATCATCCAGCATGCATGCAACGAGCCAGTTTCTCTGGGGCGCAGATTGACGCCATGGGGCAAGGTCGCCATCGCCCTTGAATGGCTGCTTTTAAGAACCGGCCCCGGCGCTTCCAACATTTGGGAAACTGGCTGTTTTTTCCGCACGGGACCCGGTGTGGAATATCCTGATATGCAGCATCATTTCGCACCGCTTCTAACGGGCGCGGATGGCGCTTTGGCAGCAAATGCCGATGGTTTCCAAGCACACCTGAGCCAACTGCGGCCGCTCAGCCGCGGTTGGGTGCGATTGCAGAGCGATGATCCGACGGTCAGGCCGCGCATCCGCTTCAACCATTTAAGCGAAGCTGCCGACGTAGAGAACCTCCGTCAGGGGCTCCGAATCACCCGTGGTATTTTAAGCCAACCCGCACTTGATCGCTTCCGGGGTGAGGAGTTGGCGCCTGGGGTCGAGGTGCAGACTGACTCCGATTGGGATGCCTATGTACGCGCGACAGCACAAACCTCGCACCACCCGTCCTCCACCTGCCGTATGGGCACTGATAATCGATCGGTCGTCGATCCAGAAGCCAAGGTCCGAGGCGTCGAGGGGTTACGTGTCGTCGATGCATCGATCATGCCGTCCATACCTTCAGCGAACCTGAATGCGGCGACCCTCATGATCGCCGAGAAGGTGTCGGATCTCATAGCGGGGCGGCAGCCAATGCCGCCGCGAAACGTCGAATTCTTTCGGAGTAGTTGCTGATGTGGTTTTGAGTTTGTACAGGCCAGTGCGGGACAGCGTCCGGTGTCGCAACTGTTGTACGGCTCCAAAAAGCAAACCGCATGACCGGTGATGTGTCGATTTCCCCAAAGAAGGAAAGTCATGAAGGATATTGATGCCGTTTATCTAACCCAAAAACTTATCCGTTTGGATACCGTCAACCCACCGGGGTTTGAGCACGAATGTGCGGAGCTTCTCGGTTCCCTGCTGGGCGAAGCGGGTTTCGTAAACAGCTACCATGATTTCTCCCCCGGACGGACAACATTGATATCCCGGTATCAGGGCACGGATTCATCCCTGCGGCCACTAGCGCTAACGGGTCATCTCGATACCGTTCCGTTCGGCCATCAGCCTTGGAGTAAGCAACCGCTCGCCGGTGAGATTGAAGATGGCAAGCTTTTCGGCCGTGGCGCCAGTGACATGAAGAGCGGCGTGGCGGTAATCGTGGCAAGCGCTATCAGTGCTGCTGGACGGCCAGGTAGCCTTAAGCGCGGATTACAATTGATCCTAACGGCGGGCGAGGAAACCGGTTGTGAGGGGTCACGGCATGTCGCAATGCTCGAAGGGGGGGTGGAGAAAGCCAGCGCTCTCTTGGTGGCGGAACCCACATCGAACTATCCAACCATTGGGCATCGCGGGGCCTTGTGGTTGCGGGGATCCACCGAAGGTGTGACTGCCCATGGCTCAATGCCCGAGCGCGGCGTAAATGCCATCTACAAAGCCTCTAGAGCGATTACCAAACTGGCGGATTTCGACTTCAATGTAAAACGGGATCCCCTTCTGGGAGCGCCGAGCATCAATGTGGGGACGGTACGGGGTGGAATGAATGTGAACTCAGTCCCGGATTTTGCCGAATTCTCGATCGACATCCGTTCCATCAAGACAAAATCGCATCCGGCGATCCTCAACCAGATCAGCTCTTATCTGCAAGAACAGGGGGTGAGGTTAGAGCCCTTCGTTGACCTCGATCCTGTAAAGTCGGAAGAAAGGGACGCTTTCATTCAATGTGTCTATGACATTACTGCCAGACACACGGGCGCGCGACCCGAACCTAGGACGCTGCCTTTCTTCACCGACGCATCTATCCTGGCCGAAGCGTTGGACGCGCCGGTTGTGATCATGGGGCCTGGCGAAACAGCGCTGGCTCATCAAACGGATGAGTTCTGCTTTGTGGAAAAGATTCCAGAGGCAGTGACTTTGTATAGCCAAATAATTGACGCTTGGTGTCGCTAGGAAGGCACTTTCAGAGCAGTTCGAGCGGGTCTTAGCCGAGATTACGCCTGTTCGCGCGCTTTTCCCGAAACTCAGTAGCTAACAGGAATCAGCCCAGACCTGGGCTGCCGATCGCGGATGGATCCCGCGACACCCAAAAGCGATTCCGGGAGCCAAAGCAATATCATAGTGGTTGGGCGGACGATCTCGGGCAAATGTCAGATGACTGTCCTGCCTGCTTCAACCAACGCATTCTATTCGGTCAGACTCCCTTGCAGAGGTAGCTACAGTGCCTCGGATAAGACGGACCCTGTCGTAGGGTGGCGGTAGATCGTTGTCGCGTAGGGCCTGGTCGATGGCTTGTAAGATTGCGTCGACACAATCGATGTCCTCAGCGTAGTTGGGAACCCAGAATCGAACGGCATAGCGAATACCCTTGGGCTCGTGCGCCAGGATTCGGGCGTCCGGCGCCGGCGCCCGAAGAACGAGAGGCACCTGCGCCGCTGCGTTTGAGAGAATTGCCTTAGCCTGAGAGGCCGAGATCTCGTGATTCACTAGTATTTCAACCTGTCTGCGGTAGTGTCGCTGTGGTGCGCTGTAGTTGGTCAGCTTCTGTTGCGCAATCTGACTGTTGGGCAAGATGGTGTAGGTGCTGTCTCTGGTCAGCAACCTTGTAGTTCTCCACCCGATCTCGACTACGCGGCCCTTAACGTTGCTTCCGATTTCGACCCAATCACCAATTCGGTAAGGCGCCTCAAGGCCAAGGGCTATCCCAGAAAAGACGTCGGCAAGAACGTTTCGAATCGCAAAACCAAAGACGGCGATTACCAGCCCGGAGCTCGCCAGGGCTCCACTGAAAGACTGCCCGAGGACAAGTATGACCGTTGCAATGGATGCGGCGATGAACAGGGCAACGCTAACCAATTCCTGTAGGAGCTTGGGCACTCGCCGGCGGTTCGGACCTGATCGTTCAAGGGCCAACCCAACCAATCTCCCACAAAGCCAAGCTGAGGAGAAGAGGCTGGCGGCCCCGGACAGTGTGAGGATAACCTGACTGTGCGATTCGAAGCCTATAGCCTCCAATGCGCGAGGGTGAGTCAGGTAGACCACAACGCAGCCAACGCTGGCGGCGGCCGGCGCAAGAAGTCGGTCAAGCAGTTCTCTTGCCTTCATGATCCGGCGGACCCATAGGCAAGCTCCCGGTCATTGTGGGCTTGTCGGGAGTTGTTGGATTGGCATTCCTTTCCAGCGCGGCTATCGACGCTTCCAGGCTTTACCTGAGAGTTTGAGTCATTACACCAAAGGCAGTGCACAGCGGCCCTTGGTACGGCGCGACCACAATGATCGCAGATCGGCATCGTGATGCGGCTGTTCATTGATCTCATCCCGTCGTGAGGGACAGGCGAAGGCCTGTCTTTGCTTGTTATCTGGCTTCTGGAAAAGGGAACCCGGAACGGGATTCGAGCCCTGCCTTGTTTAGGCGAGGCTCTGCCCGTTCCGGGCAAAGCCATGTGCTTTCCGGGCGGGCCTCATTAGCATAGGGACAAGCTCAATTCTCATATCTGGAATATGTAATTTATTTTATTAATTTCAAGAAGTTAATGATTGTTCCCGGTTCACCGTCATGCAATTGGGTTGTCGACAGGATAGGTCCAACTGATATCCGGCTGGAATAGAACATCGTTAATCGATATTACCTCCAGCCTGCCGTCTGGCTGTTCGACGGAAATCTGCTCTCCCGCGAAACGTCCCAGCATCGCAAGGCCGCGTAAGGTCATAATCGAAAGAGTCAGGCCCGGGACCGAAAGGCTGTCATCACTAACCAATATCCGCCAGTCCGGTCGGGACGTACCTACAGCAAAGGAAACACGGCTGTTGAGAGTAACGACACGGGGGTCTAAGTCCGCGAGAGGAATAACGATCGCCGTTGAAACCTTGTTTGCCAGCAGGCGTTCGTAGGTCTCGCTGTGGCGCACGTCGCTGCTGCCCAGTATGGATTCGAGGAGATTAAGATCCCTTGGCGTAAGTAAGGAGCGAGAGATTTGAGACATGATTGATTTCCAGCCACGCCGGTTGGCGTGGCTCCCATTCTAAAATCTATGGAAGACGCTTGGGCTCCGAAAACCCCCGGACGCAGGCGCGCGTTTCCTTAGCGCCCCGCCGGGGGTAAAAAGCAGGATGGATCGCGCCTGAACCTAAGGGAGGCGCAACCACCAAGCAGCGCAGGCCAGAAGATGCTGTTTGCCATACGATTACTCACATTTCACAGTCCAGCGTCAGTATTCAAGCAGATCCCGGTTCGCCGTGTTTCTCCGGCGCTTCGACCGTCAAAATCTCCAGTTGGTGCAAGCGGCCATCTGGGGCGGAATAGGCAATCACCTGCCCTTCGGACAGGCCAATCAAGGCGGCGCCAACGGGTGTCAAAATCGAAACACGGCCAGTAGAGAGATCCTCTTCGCCGGGGAACACCAGGCTCACCTGACGCTGCCCTTTCCCATCCATCCTGAAGGTGACTCGCGATCCCATGCGCACAACTCCAGACAGGAGAGTGCTATCCGGCACGATTTGGGCGCGGTCCATCTCCTCTTGCAAATCCCTCGATACAGCAGGCACACGGTCTTCAACTGCGATGGCAAGGGATAGTATTTGCTCGTAGTCACGTTCGCGGACAACGATCTTGGGTTTAAGGTCTGACAGCGTTGCGGACATAGCTAATGCTCTCGTGTACTGGGACAGGCGGCGGCCGGTCTACGGGCGGTCGCGGAGTCCCATTGGGTTCATTTCAGGTGAGGTGAGGCGCTAGGCAAAATCCGCTGACGAGAATCGTCAAACGCGCCCCCGGAATCCAGGGCGCCGGTCCGGGATTTCGGGGGAGACTATCCGGCTAGCGGATAAAGGCGTGTCAGAAGTGCGAGTAAGCTTTGCATGTAACTCAAATGCGCCTCGGCCGATGAAATGTCAAGTCCAGGAGGTCAGCCATGGTGGTGGGGTGCTGTCAGGCGAGTCCGCACTAACTTTTTGTGCTCTAACAAAGGGCCGGCATGCCGACGAGTGGGGTTGCCAACAGTCATTCAATATGGCCCGTATTGGTCTGCAATCGGGACCCGCTCTTTCGGGAGGGTCCTAGCCGGTCGCTGAAACCAAATCTCCGATCCGCACGACTTCGGCCGCCAAGTGGTCCAGGTCCTCGAAGCGCGTGCGGTGGTTGCAGATCGCCACGCGCAGGCTGTGCGCCCCCTTTAGCGTCGTGTCCGAGATCGCGGCGGTTCCGCTTTCTTGCAGGCGCAGCATGATCTCCACGTTCAGCGTCTTCAGTTCCGCCGCGTCCAGACCGCCGGGATCATAGCGGAAGCAGACGATGTTGATGGCCTGTGGCGCAGCAAGCGCGAGGCGCGGATGTGTCTCGACAATGTCGGCGAGGTGGCGGGCCTGGGTAATGTTGCGATCAATCAGGTGGCCGAAACGGGCCAGTCCGTGTTCCTTCAGCATCATCCAGACCTTCAACGCGCGAAAGCCGCGCGAAGTCTCGGGCCCGAGCTCGTGCAACCAGGGACCCGACGCCAGGCCGCGTGGCGCGGTCTCTAGATACTCCGGCATGGTGGCGAAACTCTGCCCAAGCAGGCCAGGCTTGCGGATCAGCGCGCAGCCTATGCCAAAGGGGGCGTGCAGCCACTTGTGCGGGTCGAGGGCGAGGGAATCGGCACGGGCTAGGCCGACGACCAGAGGCGCATTCTCCGGCGCGATGGCGAGCAGTGCGCCGATACAGCCGTCGACGTGCAACCACATGTCCTCGGCGGCGGCGAGATCGGCGAGCGCCATCAGGTCGTCGATCGCACCGGTGTTAACACTGCCGGCATTGGCAATGAGGCAGGCCGGGCGCAGTCCACTAGCGCGATCCTCAGCAATGGCGGCGCGCAGGGCGGACAGGTCGATGCGGAACGCGGCATCACTCGGTATCCGGCGCAGCGCCCGGTTGCCCAATCCCAGCGCCTCTACCGCCTTCCGGTGGCAACTGTGTATCTGGTCGGATCCGTAGAAGCGCAGCGGTCGCGGCATTGCCGCGACGCCTGCCTCGCGCACGTCGATTCCGGCCTTGACGTTGCGTGCCACCGTCAGGCCAACGAGGTTCGCGGCCGACCCACCGCTGACCAGCGTACCCTCCGCGGAGGCAGGCATGCCAACCATGCCGCGAAGCCAGTCGACCACCTGTCGATCCACATAGACGGCTGCATGATCACCGCCGCCGACGTTCGATCCCTGGATCGCCGCAAGAAACTCGGCCAGTGCACCGGTGAAGCTGCCCGAGCCCATGAACCAGGACCAGAAGTGCGGATGAACGTTGCCCATCGGGTAGGGCATGATTGTCTCCTGCACCTCGCGGATGACTTCTTCCAGGGGCGTCGGATCCGTCGGCGCGGGAATCTCGAAGCGTCGCCGCACGTTGTCCGGCATCGCCTGCCAGACCGGCCGTTCGCGCCGTTCTGCAAGGTAACGCACGGAGTCTGCGACGACGTGCATCGCGACACGCTCGACCCCCGTCCAGTCGACGGGGTCGAGCGTTTCTTCCGAAGGGGGAAGACGATGGTCCATGGTTCAGGCTGCGAAACGTGCGCCGGGAGTCGAGCGTGACAATGCCCATTCAGCATCGTCCATCTCCTCGGTAATTCCCTCGAAGAGAGGTGTTGAGAGATAGCGCTCGCCGGTATCTGGCAGCATGCACAGGATCGTGGACCCTGCCGGTGCATTCTCGGCGATGCTCCGGGCGACGGCAAAGGTCGCTCCAGCGGAGATACCGCAGAAGATCCCTTCCCGGCGCGCCAACTCCCGAGCCCACTTGATGCCATCGGGCCCAGCGACTTTGACTACCTCGTCATAGAGACCCCGGTCCGTGGCCTCCTGCAACACCAGAGGAATGAAGTCCGGCGTCCAGCCCTGGATGGGGTGTGGCTCGAAGGCGGAGTGCCCGGCCGTCGGCGCGCCATCGTCGCCGCGGGTTTGCGCAATGCCGCTCGACAGCAGCGCCGCGTTCGCGGGTTCTGCCAGCACAATCCGCGTCTCCGGGCGTTCCATCCGCAACACGCGGCCGACGCCGGTAACGGTGCCGCCCGTGCCATAGCCGGTCACGAAGTAATCAAGCCGCTGCCCGGCGAAGTCGCCGAGGATCTCCCGCGCCGTGGTGGCGGCATGGATGTCGGCGTTAGCCTCCGTCTCGAACTGACGCGCGAGAAACCAGCCGTTGGCTTCGGCCAATTCGGCCGCCTTTCGGTACATTCCGTAACCTTTCTCGGCCCGCGGAGTCAGCACGACCTGCGCGCCCAGCATCCGCATCAGCTTGCGGCGCTCGACCGAAAAACTGTCCGCCATCGTCACCACCAATGGGTAGCCCTTCTGCGCGCAGACGATTGCCAGCCCGATGCCGGTATTACCGCTTGTTGCCTCGACCACGGTCTGACCGGGCTTTAGCTGGCCGCGGCGTTCGGCGTCTTCGATGATGTTCAGTGCCAGCCGGTCCTTGACCGAGCCGGCGGGGTTGAAGAATTCGGCCTTGACGTAAATCGTGGATTGACCGGCACCGAGATTGTTTATCCGGATGGTGGGCGTATCGCCGATCGTGTCGAGGACGCTGTCGAACAGGCGCCCCCGGCCGTTTGTGGTGCGGATACTGTCAGTAGGTTGCATGATCGGTTTCCTATTATGTGATTGGCTGGCTCCTAGGGGAGCCAGCCGTACAGGGTTAGTTGATCTTGGGCCGAGGATCGTCGGCGGGGTCGATGTAGGTGATGCCAAACGGTCCGATGGCGTTGATCTGCACCACCGTTTCTTCCTCGGTCCAAGCGAAGTGCGCCATGCCGGTTGGAAGCTGCACGAAGCTCCCGACGGGCAGGATCGGGGCGGCGGACTTGTCGTGAACCTTGCCGGACCCCACACCGAAGCCGCCCGAAATCACCGTGACATGCTCTTCTTCGGGATGGAAGTGCGGTGGGATGATATATCCGGCGGGCAGCTTCAGACGAATGACGAACGGTGCTTTTTCAGCCGGACTGCCGTGCAGTACTGCAAACTGGGCACCTGCAGGCAGGGTCGGAGGACCGGGTTGGAACACGACCTCCGCCGACGAGACTACCTTGTGATGGATATCCCCATCATGCGCGCTGATCGTTCCAGCCACCGCGAGGGCGACGACTACGCCGACAGCCGCCGACAGGGGCACGACCAGATTGTAGAGAGTTTGTTTCATCTGTATCTTCCTTCATTGTGAACGGCCGTACCACTTGGCGTATTTTGTTTTTCGCAAGTGGCGCGGAAACCGGTTTGTTCCGGTTCATCGGAATACTAGAAACCATTTGCAGGCACGGCCGTGGAAACCGACGTGGAAATCCGCATGGAATCGTCAGGCCCAGTTGCCGAAACCAGCACCCGGCTTGCAATCCGGACGCTCGGCCGCCTGCAGGTTTTCCATCACGGCTGCTCTGTGGAGTTGCCTCAATCACGCAAATTGCGGGCGCTGCTTGTCTACTTGGCGGTTGCCGCCCACCCCGTGGGACGCAGCCGCCTTTGTGAACTTCTCGGCGACGTCGCAAACGATCCGCGCGGCGAGCTGCGTTGGTATCTGAGCAAACTGAGAACTGTTCTGGACCGCCCAGGACGTCGGCGGGTCGTGGGTGAAGACGACATGGTCAGCCTCGACCTGAGCGATACCGAGGTTGATGCAGTCCAGATAGAGAGCGTGGTGCGGGCCGGTCTGGACGCGGCAGACCTTGACGTCTTGCGTCGGAGCGCCGCCCGGTTTGTCGGCGATTTCGCCGAGGGGTTGGACCTCAACCGGAGCCCGCAGCTCGACCATTGGCTGACAACGCAGCGTGCCCGTTTTCGTTCTTGCCATGCCGCGATTCTCGACCAGTTGATCGGGCGCCTGCCCATGAACGATCCCGAGGCGCGGCGGTTGGCGGAGGCGTGGGTTGCCCTGGCGCCGTTTGACCCGCGCGCCCACCACGTGCTGATGGCCGCGTCTGGGCCTTTCGAAGCCGAGTGTCATCTTGCGTCGGCCGAGCGGTTGTTCGAAGCGGAGGGCCTGGATCTTGCACCATTGCGGCAGGCGGCGCGCGCGCTACGTTCCGCACCGGCGGTGGCGGCCGCGCCGGAATCCCGCGCGTCGCCCCCACTCTCAGCCGTGCCCGATCAGCGACCGTTCCGGATATCGCTTGCCGTTATGCCATTCCACGAGCCGGGTATCGCCCCCAACCATTCGGGGCTTGGGGGCAGCCTGACCCGCGATATCATAACCCGGCTTGCAAAGTTGAGATCGCTCTTCGTAATCGCACAGGGCTCGGTTTTCGCTCTGGCCGAGCGCGGCATTGGTCCTGAGGAGGCGGGGCAGCGCCTTGACGTCGGCTACGTTGCCAGCGGCGCCGTGCAACGGCGTCGCGGACGCATTGTCGTGGACGTGGAACTCGTGGAAGCACGGACCGCTCGCATTGTCTGGTCCGACGTCTATGAGACAGTCGAAGCTGAAGCCTTCGACATCTTGGACAAGATTGGCGATATGATCGTCGCTGCCATCGTCAGCGAAGTCGAGACGGCCGAGAAGAACAGGGCCGTCCTCAAGCCGCCTGATACGTTAAACGCCTGGGAAGCCCATCATCGCGGATTGTGGCACATGCACCGTTTCACCCGGGAAGATAACCGACAGGCGCAGCACTTCTTCCACAAATCGATCAAGGCCGATCCGACTTTCTCCCGCGCCTATTCGGGGCTTTCCTTCACGCATTGGCAGAACGCGTTCCAAAGCTGGGAAGACAGCCGCATTGAAGCCGACCTCGCATACGATGCGGCGAGTCGTGCCCTGATGGCCGATGACCACGATCCCTCGGCTCATTGGGCGATGGGCCGCGCGCTCTGGCTGCGCCGCGACGAAAGTCAGGCGATAGACGAACTGCAGCAAGCGGTGGACATCAGTCCGAATTTCGCCATGGGGCACTACGCGCTTGCTTTCGTGCAATCGCAATCCGGCGATCCTGTGGCGGCAATCGGGTATGCCGATCTCTCGCGCCAGCTCAGCCCGTTCGACCCGCTGCTTTTCGCCATTCTGGGTGCCAAGGCGATGGCCTTTGTGCGGCTCGGTAGATACGAGGAGGCTGCGGACTGGGCGCTGAAAGCGGTCGCGCGTCCCAACGCGCACATCCTGATTCAGCAGATTGCTGCGTTCTGCCTTGTACTTGCCGGCCGTATCGAGGAGGGGCGGGTTGTCGGTGCGGCTATCCGGCGTACGCGACCGGGATACAAAGTCGATGAATTCCTACATGCGTTCAAATTTTCCGCTGACGCCGAGGCTATCTTCAGGCGTGCTGCAAGGGAACTGGGGCTCGATTGATTCAGCACCGAATGAATGCGGCCGATCTGTCGCGGTCGTCGTCCCACCGCAAATAGTGCCGCTCAACGTTAATTTTCACGAGCGCCTCGCCCAGATGCCGCCGCCAGTGGCTTGATCGCATGCCCTACCCTTGGCGACCCTCAGCCCAATGGGAGCGAGCTGCGCCCCGACCGCGTCGGGATCCGCCCTCCATCATCTTCCCAAAGGGCGATACAGATTTCGCTCGGCGCAGGTATCAGCCTCTGCTTGTTGCCGGATTCCAATTTCTGCACAAAGGATTCCAATTGATCGAAGTTTGTTGAGAAACGTTTCATGACGTACTTCCTTTTTCACAAGATCAGTCCGATATCTCGCGTTGCAATCTCTGGCCCCCTGCGCGCGCAAACCATCGGCTAGTATGGAGAGCGCGATAGGGCTATCTCCTGTTACGCTGCCTGCCGTAGGTGATCGCGGGGTGTTTCCAACGGAGCAACTAATGGTTGGGATGGCGCTATCTTCGCTCTGTTCTGCAACATCGCGTCAACGACTTGTGGAATCTCGGCACGCCTAATTCCAATGTCGGCAAGCAATTGATCATTGAGACTATCAAGCACCATTATCGTTCTGCGTCGCTGCCAACTCTTGACCAAGGCTGCGATTATTTTTCTTAGAATCCCCGTTCTTGCTGGCGTTCCGCCCGAAGTCGAATTCACACTTTGGAATTGTGATTTTTTGAGATAGAACATGCCGATCTCCTATGCCAAGAACTGTGGCGCCACGCTACTGACCCAGCGTTAATGTGGAGGATGCGTGGCTTATGAATGATGGGGAGATTTCCCGGAACGGCGGCGACCAGATAGATCGGCGCGGCCCGGGATTACGGGCAGTTCAGGAGGGATCCTGCGTAGATCAGAAACCTCTTATTTTGGCCAAGTTTCAACATGCCTCATATATGGCCATCACGGGCGGGTATTCAACTGATCGGGGCTATATGGGTGCGTTGCCAGGGAAAATAGAAAGGGGTCATCTAGCACCCGGCCAAGACAGGACCATCAGGCCTCTTCGAACCGAATTGGATGGGCTCCTTTCCACAGGACGGCGTTGCCCAGCCGGGGCAAATTTTCCAAGCCAGAAGTCAAGGTAATGAAGTGGTTTCCGGCCAACTGACCCATCTTCGACGAAAAATCGACCCCGCCATAGGCCAGCAAGATTTCGGTTTCGCTGATGCCGCCCGGATACAACACAATATGGCCTGGCGCCGGATGGCTGGTGTGGTTTTCGTAGCCCACGCCAAAATCCTCGTTGCCCAAGGGCATCCAAACGCCTTCACCGCTCCAGCGGACATGCACGATTTGACTCTCGTAGGGAAGGCGCGCACGGAAAGCGGCTACTGTATTGGGTGCTTTTTCCGTTTCAAATACTCCGCCAAACACGAACTCCCCGGCGGTAATCTTCAATTTATCGCTCATTTTGGCTCCTTATCACCAGTGGGACAGCAGCGCCAACTTCCCTGAGCGCCTTGCTTATCCTGGGAATCTCATTGCCGCATTTCGAGCTTATCGTTTTGGTGATATCGGATACTAGAACTTCGTCCTCGTGATCGACCGCGCCCCTCAGATAGTGGATTTCACTATTGCCAATTTGAACAGGACTGCGTTTGGTCGTGGCCCGCCAAAGGCTACAACTGCCCAGCCTGCCTCAAGACGGTTTCTTCTGATGGAATGCCCTCGAAAAAACCTCTCCAGAGCCGGGGTCGGCGCTGGAGAGGCTTCGTTCGAGTAGGCTAAATGTTAGCCGATCTCACGCACCCAGAGATCGACCAGTTCGTCCTTCTGCGGCAGGACGGTTCCCCAATCCAATTCGCGGATGCTGTTAACCGTGTCCGCTCCCATAAGCAGCTTCTCTTCGAGGTCTGCGGGCGCTTCGACCTTGCTGTTCGTCGGGCTGTAGAGGCCCTTGAGGAACTTCGACTGGTAGGACGCACTAAGCGCGTTGTTTACCCAGGCGATAGCGCCGTCGACGTTTTGGCAGGTCTTTGGAATCTGGAAGCCGGTCCGCTGGCCCCATAGACCTTCCTTCGGCGTTGCCCGGCCAAGATTGAGGCCTGAGTCGATCAGCTGTTGGCCACGGTGACTGTAGAACAATGCGGCGTCGACCTCCTGCTGCTGGAACAGGCTTCGACCTTCCGACACGTTCTTGTAGACCTTGAATTTCTTCAAGCTCTTGATGGCCTCGATCCCGGGCTTGAGGTCGGTCGCGCTGCCACCGTGCAGCATTGCGGCAATATAAAGGAACGTCATGCCATAGGCCTGAGAGATGTGCGGCACGCCGACGACGATGTCGTTCGTCCAGAGGTCCATCCAAGATTCGACGTTAGGTAGCTTGGATTTGTCGTGAACGAGTGCGTACTGGTAAACAATCGCACCGTAGTTGGCAGTTTCAGGCGGAAGCGAGCTGGAATAGACGTCTTTGGCGTTTGGCATCTTTGACGTCATATTGTCCAGCCAGAGGTCCTTACCCTGGAATGCAATAGGGTTGTCGAGCGTGACAACATCGTAGACTGGGCGATCGCGTGCCGCGATGAGCTTGGGCAGCATTTGCACGTCATCCTCGACAGTGAAGACGACTTCAATGTTATTTGCGGCCTCGAATTCAGGGATAATATCCTGGCGCAGAATTTCCTCGTAGGCGCCACCAAAACACTGAAACTGCAGCTTCGTTTTAGCCTGCGCAAATACGGGCTTGGATATCAACGGCAGTGCGCTGACGCCAAGCGTGCCTCCTATGAACTGGCGGCGATTGAGATCAAATTTGGATGTCATTCTAGAATACTCCTTTTGTTGGGATGGTGGGTAGAGAGGTCACTTCGCAAGGACACGATCGAGCCCGAATATCCGCTGAAGAAGCGTAACCAGCACAAAGGCGGATAAGATTAGAATTGTGGATATTGCTGCAATTACAGGTTCAACCGAGAATTCAATATAGTTATAGATTCTTATTGGGAGAGGCATTATTTCGGGATTACTAAAGAAAAGGGACATCGTTACTTCGTCGAAACTCACGATGAATACAAAGGCGAGGCCCGCGCAGATCGAGGGCACGATCAAAGGCAGCAGCACGCGAAATAGGATGCGGGCTTTGCTGGCACCGAGGGTTTCTGCCGCCTCAAGCACAGAAACCGGCACACTTTCCAGTCCGGCTGTGACTGTACGAATAAAGAAGGGAACGGTAATCAGGATATGGCCCACGATGATGCCAAACAGCGGCGCGTCGAGGCCGGCGGCGTAGTATATCTGAAGCAAAGCAATTCCAGACACGATGGCCGGCAGGATCAGCGGTGCCACGACCACGCTGCGAAGTAGGGTTTGCGTCCGCGGCGACCCCATGCGCAGGCCAAGCGCCGTCGGTATGCCGATGAGGGCTGCGCCCGCCATAGTTGCCGCCGCAATAAGCAGACTATCGAAAAATGCTTGGACAAAACCGCCTACCGACATTGCTTCGACGTACCAGCGAAGCGTAAATCCACGGGGCGGGAAGGTCACGAAGTCGGTTTGAGTGAAGGAACTGCCCACGATGATGATCAGTGGTGCAATCAGGAAGATGATGGCAACCCAGGCAATTGCGGAAATGAAGCGTTGAAACATCTCACTTCTCCCGGAACATGAAGCCGTGCAGGAGTATGACGGCGAAGTTCAAGGTCAGCAGGACGAAGACCAGAGCCGAGCCCACCGGCCAATTCATGGAGAAGGTAAATTTTTGGTAGATGATCGTACTGATAGTCGAAAAGCGGTTTCCGCCCAGCAATTGTGGAGTCACGAAGGCGCTGATCACAGTACAGAAGACAAGTAGGCTGCCAGCGCCGACCCCCTGAAGGCAAAGTGGAATGTGGATCTTTACGAGTGTCCGCAGAGAACCCGCGCCCAGACTTTCCCCGGCCTCAATCAAGGAGGCGTCAAGTTTTTCCATCACACTGACGAGGCTGATGACCATGAGCGGCAAACTCAGGTGAATAAGCCCAATAGCGACTGAGAAAAAGTTATTGTTTATCGGCAACGGTTCGGAGATCAGCCCAACGGCATCGAGCGCTTTGTTGATAACGCCATTGTCGCCCAAAAGGACCAGCCACGCGTAGGTCCGCACAACGATATTTACGAGCAAAGGCGTCATCGTCAGGATCAGTAGAATAGACTTGGTGGTTTTCCCCCCCTGCACAATGCGCATCGCCAGCGGATACCCAAGCAGCAGCGAGAAAACAGTGACGAAAATTCCAAGCCCGACGGTCTGCGCGAGCAGGCCGAGATAGTAATTGTCCGTCAGAATGGAAACATAATTCTGGAGGCCAAGGTCAGGCACATACAATTGTGAGGAACTGTATCGCGTAAGGCTAAGCCAGAAGATGTACACATAAGGCGCCAGCAAGCAGAGTCCATAGAACGTGGCGATTGGCGCCAGCAATGCCGACATCTGGCTACGTGTCGGTTTGCGCAGACCTTCCGCGCTGGGCCGGTAGCTCTTTGTGTCCGGTATTGCGCTTGTGGTCATGCTTCCTTCCTAAATCGAGTGGAGCGCGTGTGTGAACGAGTCAATCGCCGGGTAGCCATGTGCCGGCATCAGGTGCGGCTGTCAGCCGGACAGGGGCTCCGGTAACGAACTCGGCTGCACGGCCGACCGGCAACTGGGCTCGGAATTGCAGTTCGCCGCATGCGATGACTAGATCGAGCGCCATTCCATTCGGCCGCATCGACACTAGGCGGTAGGCAGAATCTTCTTTGGACGGGAAAACCTCGAGGCTATGCGCGGGAAGCAGGAGCTTCGCTGTTTCGCGATCAACACCGTCTGGTGCGGCGCCCTCGATTTCAACGCCTCCGGGAAGTTGAACGATCCATTTTCCTCCCTCCACGCGCGTGCTGCCGGACAGGAGATTTCCTGCATCGATGAACTCCGCCACCCACGCCGTCGCAGGCATGGAAAAGAGCTCCGAGGGTGTGGCGATTTGCTGAATTTTCCCATCGCGCATGACGACAATTCGATCTGCCATCGCAACGGCCTCATCCTGATCGTGCGTGACGAACATCGCGGTAATGCCAAGACTGCGTTGCAGCTCCTTCAACTCGAACTGCATCCGCGTACGCAACTGTTTGTCGAGGGCACCAAGAGGTTCGTCGAGCAGTAACAGAGAAGGCTCGAATGCTATTGCGCGAGCTAGTGCGACTCGCTGCTGCTGTCCGCCCGATAGGGCCTTTGGGCGACGATCCGCAAGCTCGGCCAGCCGAACCTTTTCGAGAGCGGCCATCGCCCGCGTACTGATTTCGGGTTTCGTTAGTCGTCGACACTCAAGCCCAAAGGCCACGTTCTGACGCACCGTCATATGGGGAAACAGCGCATAGTTCTGAAAAACTATACCGATGTTCCGATGCCGAGGCGGCAGATTGGCCACATCCTTGCCATTCAAAACGATCCGGCCGTCCTGGGGAACGTTGAGCCCGGCAATCACACGGAGCAGGGAGGTCTTTCCACACCCTGATGGTCCCAAGAGTGCAATGAACTCGTTCGCGCCGACCTCGAGCTTGATGTTGTCGAGCGCCACTACATCGCCGTAGCGGAGACTCAGTTGTTCGATCCTCAGCATGTCGGGTGCCGACCGCAATTCGGTTGCCGAGTGCTGCCAACACCCCTCCGGCACCTGTCCTTGATCATCGAACATATTCTTTTCACTCATTCAGTTGGGATTCCCCGATGTGCCTGGGATTCCACGCTGCTTCACAAAGCTAGAGGCTAGTTTATCGATCTGTCAACACTTTGGTATGACTACAGTAGCAAGGGTCATGATTTTAACGCTATTACGATAATTCTGTCAGAGAATTGCGGAAAATTCCCACATTACAGAAAGAATAGTCCTTCAGCTTGAAAAAGTGTTGACATTTCTAGGCAGTCCGCCTGTTATCGAAGGGCGCGTCTCCATTGGGCGCAAGATCGTAGAACCTTGAGGTCAAGATGATTGTGATCTCCTCGCCCAACCGGGTATTGGCGACATCATCTTGCTCGCGACGGTCGACTTTGGGAGGCGATCATGATTGAGGGCTCGCTCGACTGGCTGAAGCAAATCGGCGGCAGGCCGGACGGCATGAGTGTGGATGCTTCCGGTATGCTTACCCTGACGGGGGTGCCGGTTGACAGGCTAACGTCGCTTTATGGCTCTCCGCTTTTCGTCACCACAGAACAGGTCATCCGCGAGAACGTTCAACGGTTGCGCGACGCTTTTAGTAGTCGTTGGCCAACCGGCGCCGAAATCTTCTATGCGATTAAGACGAACAACTGCCTCGCGATCCGCTCCTTGTTGTCGCAGGAAGGCGTGGGTGGAGAATGTTTTGGCGATATCGAATATCGCGCAACCTGCGAAGCTGGTGTCTGCCGCGAAAACATCATTCTTAACGGCAGCGACAAGACCGAAAGCGCTCTTGCCGCAGCGGTACAAGGCAACTCGATCATCAACATCGACAGCCTGGACGAGATAGCCGTGCTGTCCCGGCTTGCGACCGCCAAACGCCCGGTAAGGGTGAACATCAGGTTACGGCTGGCTCCAAAGGAGCTTGATACTTTCGGTGCAAGCTTTTTTAAGACCGGTAGTTCGGCAAGTGAAAGCTTGCTGTCGGCCAAATGGGGATTTTCCGAGGATGCGGCAAGCGACGTCATCCTCGCTCTCCGGGATGATCCAAAGTTCGACCTCCTCGGGTATTCTGCCCATGTTGGTCGATTTACCAACGATCCTGCCGCCTTCCATGTAGTGGGGCAGGAGTTGGCGCGTTTTACGACAGCTATGAAAGCGCGTGTTGGGTTCTGGCCACGGGTGATCGACCTTGGCGGCGGATGGCCTCGCCTCAGAGAACCTGAGTCGCGCGCATCGGAGGTCAATCCGCATGACATCGAGGACTATGCCGAGGCCATGACGTCTGCGTTGCGGGCAGGGCTCCATGGGCCCTTGCCGCGACTCTTTCTCGAACCCGGCCGCTACCTGGTCGGAAATGCCGTCGTCCTTTTATCCACTGTAACCACAACCCGATCCGATGTTGGCCGGAAGTGGATCCATGTGGACGCCAGTACGAATCTTCTGATGCGGATCGAGACAAGCCGAAGCTGGTACAATTTGCTCCCGGCTTCGCGAATGACTGCACCCCCCAGGAATGTGGCGACCGTCGTCGGGCCGACCTGCATTCCCTCTGTTCTGGGGGTGGATCGGCCCATGCCCGACCTTCAACGCGGCGATATCGTAGCGATCCCGGATGCCGGAATGTATGCCGAGGTACTGGCATCGCAGTTCAACGGCATGCCCAGACCGGCTGGCATCATGATTGCCCCGGATGGCAATATCGATCTTGTCCGGCGGCGTGAAACCTACGAAGACATCTATCGTAATCACAAGATTCCCCAACGTTTCGCCGAACAGAGCGCCGTCGCACGCAAGAGCTTGCCATGAACGGCGCAGAGACGCTTGCGAGAGAGCGCATCTTCAGCGATCGCCTGACAGTTGATGCCAAGGGCATGTTATGTATTGGCGGCGCCTCTGTCGGCGACCTTCTGCAGCGCTTCGGTTCGCCGCTGGTGGTCGGTGTCGAGGAAACGCTTCTGGCAAACTTTGAGCGTATTCGTGACGCCTTTGGCACCGCTTGGCCCGGTCCGAGCGCAATACTCTACTCGACCAAGAGCAATGACACGCTCGCCTTTCGTCACCTGCTGTCCCGAGCGGGCGCGGGGGGTGACTGCTTTGGCGAGGGTGAGCTACGGTCCACGCTCGATAGCGGGGCAGATCCGTCGAGGGTCGCGCTCAACGGCAGTGACAAGACGGCGGAGCTTATTGATCTGGCGCTTGTGCATGGGGTCACAATCAACATCGATGCCGCAGATGAAGTCGATCTGATCGTCGCAGCGATTGCGCGAACGGGATCTTCCGCGCGAGTGAACATCCGCCTAAAAGTTCTCCCCGACGAACTAGGGCCCTACATGGGCGGATCGACACAAAGGCACGGCCAGGGTATTGCCTCCGTGCGGCGCGCAAAGTGGGGGCTTGGCCCAGACGCTGCGCAGCAGATAGCCGCCCGGCTACAGCAGACCCAAGGTCTGGAGCTGACTGGTTTTTCTGTTCATATCGGCCACCTTTCCAACCGACCGGAGGCATTCGCCTCGATCGCAACTGCATTCGGGGCCACGGTCCGCAAGATCTGCGAAAAACTAGACCTGCGCCCGAGTATTCTTGACCTCGGCGGAGGATGGGCAAGAGAGCGCGAGCCCGAACAGCGCGGCGTGCCCATCGAACGGGTGACGGTCGAAACGCAAGTTAAGGCAGCCTGTGATGCGCTGGCCAGTGCCCTCGGTCCCTTGGCAGACCCCGTCGAAGGGCCGGTACCCGAGCTCTGGGTCGAACCTGGACGCTACATCTGCGGAAACGCTCAGGTTCTGCTCGCTACCGTGGGATCGGTTAAGGAGGACTGTGGATTCCGCTGGGTCAATGTGGATATCAGCACCAACAACCTGATGCGGATCGAGACGGGGGCTTTTGAATATCAGACATTGCCCGCAAGCAGGATGCACGACCTTTTCACAACCGCTCAGGAAATCGTCGGAAGAACCTGCTTCCGTTCGGTCGTTGGTGCCGGCCGGTTGCTGCCGAAACTGGTGCGCGGCGACCTTGTCGCCATTCTAGATGCCGGCATGTACGCAGAAGTCTTTGCGACTCAATTCAACAGCATGCCACGCCCGGCAGCCGTACTAGTTGGGGCCAAGGGCGAGATTGAACTTGTTCGCGTCCGGGAAACATTGGCCGACGTGTTCGCGCATCACCGTGTACCCGGTCGCCTTAAATGGCCTGAAAAGGAGTAAGAAGGTATGGAGAGATCGCCCCGGTTTCTGACGGACCCGATATCGGAAAAGCTATTAGAAAGCCTTGTCGCTCTCGCCGCTGAGGTAAATGTGCTGCGTGACCGTGTCGCGCGGCTCGAAGCGCAGGCGGACGGTACCGAGTTGCCGGACGGTTTTGAAAGCGCCGATAGCTTTGTCACCTCGGTCTTTGGCGGCGCTGCAACGATGGCCGCTAAGTAAGGAGGAGACGAATCATGGCCATTGCCCGCCCCCTGGAACCGAAACTGGATACGGCGACCGCGTCGTATCAGAACTTTATCGGTGCGTTCCGCAAACTCTGGTCTGGGCCGATCTACCGTGAACTGCGCAACCAGGCCGAAGCGTTGCCCGATCAGTCTTCGGACAACTACGCCAGTTTTGAAGCACACCTTGCGCGCTTACCGTTGCACCAGCTTTTCGGGTGGCTTGAATACAATCTCCAGCAGATGAAGTACCTCGGAGCCTACGGAATTATTCCGATGGTGGAAGGGCAGCGCGCGGCGCTGGAGAAAGCGTTGATGCAGCCCGTTTCCGACGGGATGCTGCGGCTCGCCACCGACATCCGGCTGCCGGACTACTATAAAGAGACGGATTTCCACCACCACCCTGGCGGACTAAGAGAGAATCCATTGGCTGGAATCGTCTACCGCGCAAGTGCGGGTGCATCAGGCGGCGTCGTCGGACGTGCGGGGTTGCACCGGCTCTTTGCCAGCGAAGTCACAGCAGATCGGACTTTTGCGCGCGTCCTGGACATTGGCTGCGGTTTCGGTCGCAGCACGCTGGCCTTTATAAGGACGGGTGCCGAGACAGAGGTTGTGGGGATCGATCTCTCTGGCCCTTGCCTGCGTCTCGCGGCGCTTCTCGCCATGGATCTGCCCGAGGGCGGTCGCTCATCCTATATTCAGGCGGATGGTGCAGACGTGCCGCAGCCTGATGAAAGTTTTGATCTGGTAACCTCGACGATGCTGCTGCACGAATTGCCGGCCGACGCGACCCGGGCTATGACGGCGGAGGCCTTTCGGCTACTGGCTCCGGGCGGAGAGGTCGCTCACCTGGATTTCCTCCCGCCTGAGGACAACTTTCTTCGTGCGCTTTACTTTGGGCATTCTCGCCGCAATGCAGAGCCCCACATGCGCGATCTGGCCGCGATGGACCTGCGCGGTGATTTTGAAGCAGCCGGGTTTACAGATTTCACGGTCACACCCTTTGACGAAAATGGCACGGCAGGCAGTGACGGTTGGCGTCTGCCATGGGTCATCATTCGCGCGAGGAAACCGGAATGAGCACCTTGGCAACTCCTATCCGGCGCGGCTTTGTCGATGTGCCTGGCGGTCAGGCGCATTACCGCTATGCCCTACCCGAAGGCGCCGGCCTGGATGACATTCCACTTATCGTGCTGCATCCGTCCCCAGGTTCGGGTCGGATGATGGCGAAGTTTGTTCGGGCGATGGCGAAAGCCGTTCCGGTCTATGCGCTCGATACGCGCGGTAACGGTGATTCGGACCCCTTGCCCGGGACGCCGACTATAGCGGATTTCGCAACAGCAACTTGGGAGGCAATTGATGCCCTTGGGTTTGATCGTATTCGCCTGCTGGGAACCCACACCGGCGCTAGCATCGCTACCGAGGCTGCCAACCAGCGGCCTGAACGGGTGTCAGAACTGATCATCGACAATATGGGGCTATGGTCGGACAAGAAGAAGAAGACGCATTTCGAGCGCAACTCGCCAAAAGTGTCGCCCGACATGATGGGCAGTCAATTAAACTGGGCCTGGCATTATTGCCGTGACCAGTATCTTTTTTCGCCCTGGTACGAGCCGACGGTTGCCAACCGCCGGAATGTCGACTTGCCGGAGCCTCAAGTGTTGCACGAACTCGTCGTTGAGGTGCTCAAAGCGCTCGGGACCTACCATATGTCTTACTCTGCAGCGGCGAACTTCGACAAACGCGACGCCCTGGCGCGCGTGTCGGTGCGTACGCTTGTCAGTTCGAACGAACGCGATCCGCTTATGGTTCATCTGGATGAAGTTCATGCTTGCGTATCGGGATCGGTACGAAAGGTCGTGGGGGATCTGGAAACCGAAGACGGCGCGGCCGTCTCGGCCGAGATTTATGCCTCGTTTCTGAAGCGATAGGACCGCAAAAGTCGGAGGGATGAAGGGCTGTTGTCATTCCTCCACTCGGTTGTTCAGCCAGTGGCCGCGCTCTTGGCGGTTCGCGGCCCCGGCTATCCTATCATTTGGTTATCTGGGCGATTTGATTTAGTCCGCCGCACCTTTGGGTGAGGTACGGGGCGTGATTGTGTTCTGGTCAAGGCGCTCCAGAGCCGATTTGAAAATAGACAAGAAGTCGCGCGCCAGATGGCTGGGAGTGCGGCTGGAAGGAAAAAGCGCCCAAAGCCGGAATTCTACTCTGGGCTTAAACGGCAGCACGGCAATCTCTCGATCATCAAACTCATAGGTGCTGAAGGGATCGACGACGGACACGCCAGCACCGTATGCCACGAACGCGCAAGCGGCCTCTGATTGCTCGGTTTCAATCTGTATTCTTCTAGTTACGCCGAGATTGTCGAATACCTTGTCCACGCCGAAACGTGAACGGTCATCGCGACCCAAGGAGATGAAGGGTTCGCGCACCAGGTCCCTGGCATGAACGGACTTTAACCTCGATAAATGATGATTGCGGGGCACCGCGCAGACGCCGGACATCCTGAAGAGTTCTTCGCTGGTTACTCCGGGGTGTTCCCCGGAAAGCAAGCCGATTCCAATGTCGACGTTGTTTGCTGCCACCCAATCAATAAGTGAGCGAGATCGTCTGCTTTCCACAGTGACACGAACGTCGGGCCGAACCTGGCAATATTCCGACACCACCCTTGGCAGGAACCGCGACGCCATTGCCGGAAAGGCCGCTATTGTCAGTTTGCCCCAGTTTCGGTCCCTTATACCCTCTGCTACCCGCGCAATCTTCTCCAACCCGGTAAACATTCGATCGGCCTCGGCAAAGAGCGTCTCCGCTTCAGAGGTCGGATAGACGCGGCCGTGCTTTCGCTCAAAAAGCTTAAAGCCGCAAATACCCTCAAGGCTCTTAAGCTGTTGGCTGATCGCCGGTTGGGAAACGTTAAGCATTTCAGCGGCACCAGTCACGCTGCCGCACCGCATGACACTAACGAAAGCTTCCAGTTGGCGTGCGTTTACCTTCATTAGAGCACCTTATGATGTTTGGCTAAAAACTAATTAGACTTTATGGAATGTGGCTGCAAGGATCAAAACTTCCCAGGGCCAGTCCGCTGGTGCCTCGATCAATTGCTAGGAGGGAGGAAGGTATGAAGTCGATGAAGAAAGAACTATCGATAGGGGCGGCGACGAGTGCGATAGCGCTCGCTGCTTTCACGATGCAGGCGCAAGCTGCCGAGAGCCTAACGGTGGCTTTCTATGGTGGTAGCTGGGGTGAAGCCATCCAATCTTGCATGGTTGACCCTTTTGTAGCGAGCACGGGCATCCAAGTGACGCCGGAGCCGGGCGTGTCGAGCGTAACACTTGCCAAACTTAAACAGCAGAAAGGCGACCCGGTGATTGACGTCGCCTGGCTGGACGGCGGTGTATCCGAGCTAGCCGCTGCCGACGATCTGGTTGCAGCATTAGATCCAGCCAAAGTCCCGGGCGTTTCAGGGGTGATCGACGAAGGCGTATATCGTACCGCCGATGGACAGGTCTACGCGCTCAGCACCGGATATTATTCCTTGGGTCTGGTCTACAACACCGATGATGTTAAGAATCCGCCGGAAAGCTGGTGGGACCTATGGGGGCCGGATTATGCAGGCCTTGTGACGCTACCCAGCCCGGCAAACGCCATGGGCGTGCCGTTGTTCGTTCTGATCAACCAGCTTGCTGGCGGCACGATGGACAACTTTGATCCAGGTGTTGCGAAGATGAACGAGTTGGAAGTCTCGTCCTATTTTGATGCTTCCGGTAATGCGACCAACAGCTTCCAAAGCGGCGAAGTAATTGCCGGAGCCCACTACGCAAACGCCGCCTGGGCGATGGCGGACAAGGGTCTCCCGCTTCGCTATGCCGTTCCCAAGGAAGGCGCGCCTTCAGGCGACATCCGCGTGCATATAGTTAAGGGAACAAAGTCCATGGAGGCAGCGGAGAAGTTCGTCGATTTCGTTGTCGCCAAAGAGCAGGCAACCTGCATGACCAATCGGCTTTATGTCGGTCCGGCAACCGCAGGTATTACGCCGACGCCCGAGGCGCAGGAGCGCTTGCCCTGGGGCGCTGATGGTTCTGTGAAAAATCTAGCCCTTTTCGATTGGGATGAAATCAACGCCAATCGGGACCGGATCACAGAAATATTCAACCAGAAAGTCGCCGGAAAATAGAAAAGCTCTGCGGGCGGCGGTGCCGATGACGTGTCTGCCGTCCGCATCATTTTCTCTCCTGGCGTCTTTAGTTTTCAATCATTCCGAGGCTTTTGATGGGCGAACCAATTATCAAGGTTGACCGTCTGACCAAGCGCTATGGCAGCGTGACTGCCTTGGCAGAGGTCAGTGCGCAGGTTCAGCCGGGAGAGTTTCTCGCTCTTCTTGGACCGAGCGGTTGCGGGAAAACGACGCTTTTGCGCCTTATCGCCGGCTTCATAGATCCGTCCGAAGGCGAGATCGTGATTGAGGGCGTTAGCATGAATCGCGTGCCGCCCGACCAGCGCCCCGTTAACACTGTTTTTCAGAATTACGCACTTTTTCCGCACCTCACCGTTCGCGACAACCTCGCCTTTGGACCAAGACGAAAGCGTGTAGCGCGCGAGGAGATTGATAAACTGGTGGCCGAGGCGCTCGAGATGGTTGGTATGGAAGCCTTTTCCAAGCGCTATCCCAGTGAGCTTTCGGGGGGCCAGCAACAACGTATCGCGCTGTCCAGGGCCATCATTAACAAACCTAAGGTGCTTTTGCTTGATGAGCCGCTGGGCGCTTTGGATCTGAAGCTGCGCAAGCGGATGCAGATTGAGCTGAAGCGCCTGCACGAACAGCTGCGTATGACCTTCATCTATGTAACGCACGACCAGGAAGAAGCTCTCGTGATGGCCGATCGCATCGCCGTTATGGGTGAGGGCAGGATAGTCCAACTGGGTACGGGCCAGGAGATTTACCGGGAGCCGAACTCACGTTACGTCGCGGACTTTATTGGCGATGCCAATCTTCTGGATTGCGAAATTGATCACGAAGGCTGGCTGCGGCTTGGCGACGCAACTGGGGAGCGCCTATTCCGGCCTGCCGAGGCAGGCGACCAACGGCGCGTCACACTCATGGTGCGGCCAGAGCATGTAAAGCTCGGCGAGCCCAAGGCTGAATCCGAGGCTGTGCTGCTGAAGGGCAGGCTCCGTGATCTCATCTTTGTCGGTAGCGGCACGAAATTCGTGGTGGCCCTCGATTCCGGCCACGAGATCGTGGCCGAATCGTCCTCCAATGCTTTGTCGGAGCAATTGGAACAGGGCGCGGAAATCACTCTCCACTGGCGCGCGGAGCACGCGCGTGTTCTCAACAAATGACACATTTGGAAATGCACTGATGACAAAGCAGACACACACCGTTCTTACCCCAACCGGCACATTGGGCTATGGCTTTGGGGCTGAGGCCTTTGCCCGCGGTATGGCTATGAGTCCTGACGTTATCGCCGTCGATGCAGGCTCGACCGATCCCGGCCCTCACTACCTCGGCTCCGGCGAGCCCCTTGTATCGCGGATCAGCGCGAAGCGGGAGCTGACCCAAATGATCAAAGCGGGCCGGGCGGCTGGAATTCCCGTAATTGTTGGTAGTGCGGGCGGTGCCGGTTGCAAGGCGCATGTCGATTGGACCGTGGAGATCGTCCGGGAGATTGCGAGAGAATCCAACCTCCATTTTAAGCTGGCTACGATCTATTCGGATGTGTCCCGCGAAAGGCTTGCCGAAGCACTTAGCCGAAATGAGGTGAAGGACTTCGAGGCAGGCTTTCAATTGACCCCGGAAATGGTCGAGCAAGCTGGCGCCATTGTCGCGCAGATGGGCCATGAACCGATTGTTGAAGCGCTGAAAGCCGGGGCTGAAGTCATCATCGCCGGGCGCGCTTGCGACGACTGCGCAATAGCCGCGCACCCAATTTATAGCGGTGCCGATCCGGCACTCGCAATTCACATGGGCAAGATCTTGGAGTGCGGCGCCTTTTCCGCCGAACCCTTTGCGATGGATGTGATGCTCGGCATTTTGCAGCCGGGGCACTTCGAGTTGGAGCCCGGTAGCCCGAACAGACGCGCTTCGGTCACCTCTGTCGCGGCCCATTCGCTCTATGAGCGCGAGAACCCATTTTTGCAAGCTGGTCCAGGGCATCAGCTCGACCTGAGCGCGTGCACCTTTGAACAGTCCGGCGAGCGCCGGGTCCGTGTCACGGGTGCGCAGTTTCTGGAGGACGAGGACTATTGGGTGAAACTGGAGGGCGTTCGGCAGACCGGATACAGGACGATCTGTGTTGCCGGTATTCGCTGCCCGACCTTGATCGCGCGGCTGGATGAGCTGTTGGAGCAAGTCCGCGTGGAGACCCTGGAGTACTTTGACGATCCGAGCCTGCACATTGGCTACACTGTCTATGGTCGCGACGGCGTGATGGGAGCGTTGGAACCTCAAGCCGCCATTTCCTCTCAGGAGATTGGATTGGTGATCGAAGCGATCGCCGTGGATCAGACCCTCGCGCGGGGCGCCTGCCATCATGTCAGCGGGGGGCTTCTCCATCTTCACTATGATGGGCTGTACAACACCTCGGGCAACCTCGCGTTCCTCTACTCTCCGTCAGAGATCGATGCGGGCCCGGCTTTCGAGTTCTCCATCTATCATTTGATGAAGGTGACAAGCCCGACCGAGCTCTTTCCTTTGCATCTGGAGGACCTGTGACATGTCCGGTCAACCGCAAAAACTTCGGGAATTGGCAAAGATCGTGCGCAGCAAGAACGCTGGGCCCTTTCGCCTGACCTTCGATATTCTTTTTGCCGACAGAAAAGCCTTCGAGGTCGTCCGTGACGCAAGGGCGATTACCCGGGAAGCCGTGGCCCGCGCTTACAAGATCAGAGAGGACCAAATTTCCTCGATCTATGAAATCCCAACGGGAAACGCCTTCAAAGTGACGCTCCACCGGCCCGTGGTCCAAGGGGCAATGGGAGAAACGGACGTTTACGGGTGCCAGCAGCACGTCCCGCTGTTGGACCTTCCTGTAGCGAGAGGATAAACGGGTCATGCGCATCACGCGGATGTGGGCGATTTTTCTGCTTGGTGTTCCCGTAGCCTTGCTTATCGCCTACTTCATCGTCCCCTTTACCGTGGTTGCGATAACCAGCCTCCAGGCGGAGGATGGCTCTTGGACGCTCGCGAATTATGCGAGGCTTGTCGGTGATTCCTACTATCTCGAAACACTCTTACTGACTTTCGAGGTTTCGCTTTGGGTTGTGGTGTCCACGTTCCTGGTCGGCTATCCGCTTGCCTATTTCATGACCTTCGTGGTGCGCAACAGACTGCTCCGTCGTCTTTTCTACGTGATCGTCGTTGTGCCGCTCTTCACCAGTAACATCGTGCGTGCTTTTGGCTGGATGGTGTTGCTCGGCCGCAAGGGCATGGTGAACGACATTCTCTTGAGCCTTGGTTTAATTGACCGACCCATGCAGCTGCTGTTCAGCAAGGTCAGCATCGTCATCGGGCTGAGCTACATCATGACGCCCTTCATGGTGCTCACCATTGCCAGTGTCTTGCAGAATATCGATCGATCCTTGCAGGAGGCATCACGCGATCTGGGAGCCGGTGCCTTCGAGACTTTCCTGAAGGTGACTTTTCCGCTGAGCCTGCCTGGCGTGGTTGCCGGTTCGTTGATCGTCTTCACGCTTTCTGTCAGCGCTTACGTGACGCCGGCCATATTGAGTGGCGGTAAAGAGATTGTAACCTCCATGCTGATCTTTCAGCAGTACGCCTCGGTCTTCAATTTCCCCTTTGGCGCGGCGCTGGCTGTCGGCCTTTTGCTGACAACGCTCCTCTTGATCTCGCTTTATCTGCTGGCCGTCGAGAAGAAGGTGAAGTCAACATGATCCGCTTGAAGCCCAGGTATAGTTCCGATCGTTTTGGGGGCCTGTTGCTCAGTGGCTTTGCGTGGCTGGCAATCGCTTATATGGCTTTGCCGCTGGTGGTCATCGTATCGATTTCCTTTACCGAGACCGCCTACCTCAAGTTTCCGCCACAAGGCTTTACGTTGCGCTGGTACACGCAGTTCCTGTCTGACCCTTCTTATGTTAGCGCAATCTGGTTGAGTGCCAAATTGGCCATCATGGCGACAGCGATCGCCCTTTTGCTGGGCGTACCGGCGGCGCTAGTGCTCTCGCGGGTCTCCTTTCCCGGCAATACGGCTATCGCAGCCCTTTTCCTTTCCCCTCTGATTCTGCCGGTAATCGTGATCGGCGTTGCCATTCTCCAGTATGCATCGGCGTTGGGTTTTGCGCGTACATTCGGGGCGCTTCTTGCAGGGCATGTGGTGATCGTCATCCCCTATATCGTGCGTACCTGCTTGGCTTCGCTTTCTGGCCTCGACCGGTCATTGGAGGAAGCGTCCCAGGACCTTGGCGCATCGCCGCTTGAGACCTTCTTCTTGGTGACCTTGCCTCAGATCAAGCCGGGCGTGATCGCGGGGGCTGTCTTCGCCCTGATTATCTCCTGGATCAATGTGGAACTCAGCATCTTCAACACGACAGCGAACCTGGTGCCGATTCCGGTCAAGCTCTTCAACTACATTCAGTACAGCGTTGATCCAATGATTGCCGCAGTGTCCGCGACAACAATCTACGTGGCGATCGTCGTCGTCGCGGCTCTCGATTTCATGGTCGGCCTGGACAAAGTGACCGCCAGCCGATGACCCACCTTTCCCATCAAACCAATAAGCCGAGGTAAAGCGACATGCGGAGCCATAATCTCATCAGCACCATCGATTCTCACACTGGCGGCGAGCCTACCCGCTTGATCACCGGCGGCATTCCGATCCGTGGGGCTACGCTCCTGGAACAGCGCGACTTCATCCGCAAAAACTATGATCACCTGCGGGCTGCCCTGATGCGGGAGCCAAGGGGGCATCGCGGAATGTTCGGCGCCATTGTTTGCCCACCGACCCGGCCGGAAGTGGACTTCGGCATCGTCTGGGTCGATCACGATGGGTCCTACCTCAACATGTGTGGTCATGGAACCATTGGCATCGGAATGACTGTGGTTGAGTGCGGCCTCGTGCCGGTCCAAGAGCCGGTGACGCATGTGAATGTCGATATGCCTGCGGGTCTCGTTCAGATCGACGTCGAGGTTGAGAACGGTCGTGCCCGCAAAGCGACCCTTACCAATGTTCCCTCGTTCCTGTTCCAAAAAGACATCGAGATCGAGATTCCCGAGCATGGGCGGATTACAGCCGACATTTCCTTTGGAGGTAGCTTCTTTGGCGCAGTGCGCGGAGAGCAGCTCGGCATCGACGTTCGCGAGGAAAACACACCGGCGCTCGTCAGGGCCGGGCTGGCTATCCGTAAGGCCCTCAACAAGGTCGTCAAACCCCAGCACCCGGAGGTAGCGCATATCAACGCGGTCGACTTGGTTACGATCTACGGCCCGGGATTGGCGCCGGGGACCAAGTACAAAAACATTCATGTGTTCTCCGACGGTTCGTTCGACCGCTCTCCCGGCGGGACAGGCACCTCGCATATGATGGCGCTGTTGATTGGTCGGGGAGAGATGGACCCGGAGGAGGAGATCATCTCCGAGGGTATTACAGGCTCCCTCTTTGGGGGGCGCATGATCAGTCGCACCAAGGTTGGTGATTTCGACGCCTTCGTGCCCCAGGTGTCTGGCCAGGCCTACGTCACCGGATTTCATCAGTTTGTGATCGATCCGGACGATCCCCTGAAATCAGGCTTTGCGATCGGCTGAAGGCGAGCAGAATGTCAGACAATAGCGATTTCGGAGGTCTCTCCGACCTCAAGGTGCTCGAACTTGGTTCGATGCTGGCCGGTCCGTTTGTCGGCTCCCTACTGGCTGATTTCGGCGCGGAGGTGATTAAGGTCGAAAAGCCCGGGGCACCTGATGCCTTGCGTGAATGGCCGCCGCATAAGGGCGAGGTGCCACTGTGGTGGAAGACCATGGCGCGCAACAAGCATACCGTAACCCTTAACCTGTCAGCACCAGAGGCGCGTGAAATTGCGCTTGAGCTTATTGGGCGCAGCGACATCGTGGTGGAGAACTTCCGGCCCGGCACGCTGGAACGGTGGGGCTTCGATCCAGCTGAGTTGGCCAAGGATTTCCCCGGTATCGTTTGGGTGCGGGTCAGCGGCTATGGGCAAACTGGCCCCTATCGGAAACGGGGTGGCTACGCCACCATCGCTGAAGCCTATAGCGGCCTGGCGTCATTTGCTGGTTATGCAGACCGCGGACCGATGGTCTCTCCTTTTCCACTCGGCGATTACCTCGCGGGAGCGTTTGGTGCTTATGGTGCGCTAGTCGCCTTGCATGCGCGCAGCCGAACTGGGAAGGGGCAGATAGTAGACGTCAGCCTTTTCGAACCCTTGCTGAGAATTATTGAATCAGTCGTCGTCCGTTATGACCAAACCGGTCAGAAGAAGCCCAGGCTCGGCAATCAAATGGAAGAGGACGTGCCACGCAACGTCTACCGCACAGGCGATGACGGCCATATCGCCATTAGCTGCGGTTCGCAGCGCATCTTCGATAACCTGCTAAAGGCGATGGAACAGCCCGAGCTTGGATCTGATCCGCGTTTTGCGACGATGACCGCTCGCGTCAAGAACCGTCAGATTATTGATGGAGCTGTCGCCTCCTGGATGGCGAGTCTAACGACCGAAGAGGCGATGGCGCGGCTGGAAGCCGCTCAGGTGGTCGCGGGACAGGTCAACCAAATCGATGACGTGCTGGCCGACCTGCACGTGGCGGCGCGCGAAGCGATCACGACCTTATCAGACCCAGAGTTGGGTGATCTCAAGTTGCCGTCGCCCGTACCGCATCTCTCCGCAACGCCTGGCCAAGTTCGCTGGGCTGGCCGCGCGCCTGGGGCCGACAACGACAGAATCTTTGGGGAGCTTTTAGGTATCGACGCGACCCGGCGGGCTGCGCTTCGGACGCAGAGCGTTATTTGAACTGGAACAAGGAGGAGAACAGAGGATGACGCAAAGCAGGGATATTGGCGTGATCGGCTATGGCTGCACGGACTACGTCAAGAAAGCCGACCGCCCCTTGCTGACCTTCCTTGCGCAGGCCGGGCGAGACGCGATTGCTTCGGCGGGGCTGGAGAAGTCCGACATTGACGGCTTGGCTCTGTGTTCCTTTGAATTGCCGCCCGACAATGCGGTGACGGTTGCAGAGCAGTTTGGGCTTTCCCTTTCTTGGGCTTACCTGGGCACCGCTGGCGGAGCGGGGCCTATCGCTTCTGTTCTGAATGCGATCCGCGCCATTGAGGCCGGTCAAGCCACATCCGTCTTGTGTATTGCTGGTGATGCCTATGACGTTTCGGGCTTGTTTCGCCTGCTGGATAATTTTGGGCGCGCCTTGACCAGCTACGGCTCGCCGCATGGATTTGGCGGCGCCAATGGCCTGTTCGGGATTATTCAGCGCAAGCACATGGAAACCTATGGGACGACCCGTGAGCAGCTCGGGCGAATCTCGGTGGACCAGCGGAAGAATGCCCAGAAGAACGAGGCAGCGCTGCTGCGCGGGCCAATGACCCTGGACGACTACATGAACGCGCGGGTGATTGCCGACCCGATCCGGCTTTATGACTGCGTTTTGCCCTGTGCGGGCGCGGAGGCTGTCGTGGTCAGCAGCCTGGATCGCGTTCCGCGCGGCAAGGGGGTGCGTGTGCTGTCCGGCTACGAGCATCACAACCACCCACCCGGTGAGATCAGTCCGCTTCGTGGCGGCTGGGAGCTGTTCCGCGACGCGCTCTATCGCGACGCGGGATACGGCCCTGAGGATTTTGATCTTGTTCAGGCTTACGACGACTATCCCATCATGGTGGCTATCCAACTCGAAGACCTTGGGTTTTGCGAAAAAGGAGGCGTCGGCCGGTTCCTGGAGAAAAACAGCTTCACATGGGACGGCACACTTCCCCTCAACACCGGAGGCGGACAGCTTTCCGTCGGCCAATCCGGAGCTGGTGGCGGCATGATAGGCCTAGTCGAAGCGGTTCGGCAGCTACGTCACGAAGCGGGCGAGAGGCAGGTTTCGAATGCGCAGCGAGGTCTGGTGTCTGGATACGGCATGGTCGGCTATGGACACGGCCTTTCTACCAGCAGCATTGTATTGGAGCGTTCCTGATGACCCACAATGACCAGCAGTACCCCACCCCCCGTGTTGATCAGATCAATAGCGCTTTTGTCGAGGCCTGGGCGGAGGGAGTACTCCGATTGCAGGTTTGTGGTGCATGCGGACAAGAGACCTTCTATCCGCGCCCGCTTTGTCCCCATTGCTGGTCGTCCGACCTTGGGTGGACCGAACATGACGGCAAGGCGACCTTGGTATCCTATTCGCTGGTGATGCGCCCGAACCACCCGGCTTTCTTCGAGGAAACACCGATTATTCTTGCAGAGATCGCGTTGCGTGACGGGCCAACCATGCTTGCGCGCGTCATTTGTGACGATCCCACTCAGATTCGCAGCGGGCTACTGCTTGAACTCCTTCCTGCGGAGGAAGGCAAAAAGTATCCGTTACCGACTTTCCGGCCTGTCCTCTGAAAGTCGATTGAGAAAGCAGCATCAAATGTCCAACGAAGTGCTCTACCTCAGTAGGTCCGACATCGATAGTCTGGCAATACCCATGCACGCAGTGATCGAGATGACCGAATCTGCATTGCGCGAGAAATCACGTGGCAAGGCGATCATGCCGGCCAAACATTGGATATCGCCAGCGGGAGAGCGGTTTTTCTCCGCAATGAGTGGGGCTTTGCTGGAGAGCGGCGCGGTGACCTGCAAGTGGCAGAGTGGATCACCTGAGAATGCAAAGCTGGGACTCCCATACATAACCGGGCTTTTGCTGCTGAACGATTTGGCGACCGGACGGGCCAGGGCGGTAATGGATTCCACCTGGATCACCGCGCAGCGTACAGCCGCCGCTACTGCGGTGGCAGCCAAGTATCTCGCCTGCTCGACACCCCGCACGCTGGCGATCATTGGCTGCGGCGTTCAGGGGCGCACCAACCTCCAGGCCTTGCGAATCATCCATTCTTCATTGTGTGAATTACGGGCTTTCGATATCGACCCGGATAGGGCGAAGGCATATGTCGCCGAAGCTGCCAGTACCCATGGAATTGCTGCTTGTAGTTTTCCTAGTGTGAGGGAAGCGGTCGCCGACGCGGACATTGTCGTCACTTGCGGTCCAATTGTCTCAAACGGGGATCGGATTATTCAAGGCCGGTGGCTTAAGCCAGGCGCTCTTCTGGTAACGCTGGACTATGATTGTTATCTCGATCCGTTGGCGATCAATCAATTTGATGCGGTTTTCACCGATGATGTTGAGCAGGTTGAACATTTGAAAGAGTATGGTTTCTTTGCCGCGCTTCCGGAAAGTCTGATGGAGCTTGGCACGGTCTTTCAAGCGCCTGGGCACGCTCGCAAAGGAGAAGCTGATCGTATTCTGTCGGTCAATTTGGGGCTGGCGATTGAAGATACGGCTGTTGCGGATCTGATAGACCAGGATGCGCGCGCCAAAGGCGTCGGAACGATTCTGCAGCTCTAAGATATCTGCATCATGATCGCGAGGCGGATGTTCTCGAGCGACGTCTTGAAGTGTCGGAATGGGCTGCGTTAGGGCATGGTCGCAAGGTAGGGGGCGGCACAAGCTCTCTCAACCTAAGCTCTTCTGACAATACCATCGAGACCCCTTTATTGGCTAAATCAAATTTCCATCGACTCGTTACGCGGCAAAGCGAAGTCGCGGACCGACAGGTATAATGCCTGACGGGTTAAGTGCCTTGATCGAGTAATATCCGGCCTTGATATGGTCGAGATTGACAGTCTCGGAGACTCCGGGAAGCGCATAAATCCGCTCGATATAGGCCGATATCGCCGGATAGTCGGCAAGCTGCCGGATGTTGCACTTGAACAGCCCGTGATAGGCCGCATCGAAACGGACCAGCGTGACGAACAGCCGGATATCGGACTCCGTCAGGCCATCGCCGAAGAGGAAGGAGCGGCCATTAGACAGGCGGCCTTCAAGGGTTTCCAGCATCGCGAAGACGTCCGTTACCGCTTCCTCATAGGCCGCCTGGCTGGACGCGAAACCAGCCTTATAGACACCGTTGTTAAGCTTCTCGTACATCTCCTTGTTCAGCGCGTCGATTTCCGCGCGGCATGCTTGCGGATAGAGATCGACAGACGCGTCGCCGAAAGCGTCGAACGCTGAATTCAGCATGCGCAGGATGTCGCTCGACTCGTTGTTGACGATGGTCTTCCTCTTCTTGTCCCAGAGGACCGGGACCGTGGCGCGGCCGGTATAGCCCGGATCGGCACGGGTATAGAGTTCATGCAGATATGTCGCGCCGTTCAGCGTATCCGGCCCTGAGCCCGGAAAGTCGCCGAACCACCATCCCTGATCGGTCAGGGCTGGCTCGACGACTGTCACGCTGATCACATCGTCGAGCTTTTTCAACTTGCGCGCCAGCAGAGTGCGCGATGCCCACGGGCAGATCAGGGCAACATATAGGTGGTAGCGCCCCGGCGCAGCCTTGAAGCCTTCGCCCCCCGTGGGGCTCGCCTTGCCATTGGGCGTCACCCAATGGCGAAAGCTGGATACCTGCCGAACGAAACGTCCCTTCTCATCTTTTGCTTGAACCGGGTCCCAGTCGGCGGTCCATTTACCATCGACAAGCATTGCCTTGCTCCACTCTTTACGATTGAGCCGCGTGCTGTTTGACCCACGCGACATAGCGGTCGACCCAGTCTTGCAGGAATTCGCGGCTTCCCTCGCCAATCCCGCCGTCAGCATCGAACAATTCCTCGCTGATCTGGATGAACGCCTCGGGCTGTCCGAGCGTCGGCATGTCCAGACAGGCAAGGGTGTTGCGAAGATGCTGCTGGGCCAGCGCGGTGCCAATCGCGCCGACGGAGACCCCGATCACGCCCGCCGGTTTGCCCGCCCACACACTCTGCCCATAAGGCCGCGAGGCATGGTCGATGGCGTTTTTGAGGACGCCCGGAACCGAGCGGTTGTATTCCGGCGTGATGAACAGCACGCCATGCGCCGTCTCAATTTCGGATTTCAGCCGCTTCACGGCAGGCGCCTGATCCTCATCGTCATCCTGGTTGTAGAGTGGCAGATCGCCGATTTCGACCGGGCGGAACTCCATCTCATCCGGCGCAAGCATTGCCAGCGCCTTCGCCAACTTCTTGTTGAAGGAGTCGCGGCGCAGGCTGCCAACGACTACGGCAATTTCAAATTTACTCATGATTCATTCCCTATCTCCGATCAGTTGCGTCTTCGCGTCGGAGCCCCCGCGAGCCCGCCATAGTCGGACTCATCACGGGGCTTCACCAACGCGGTTCACGAGTGCCGAGAGAAAAGTGTCTTCGGATTCAGGGCATAAGGGCCGTCACCCAGAAGGGCCTGGACAACCATCGCCACCGCCCAGAAAGCGGGAAATTCCCAGCCGCCGCCTTCATTCGAAAACAGCCAGCCTGTATCGGCGTGTGCGAAGATGATCGAACCAATCAAGACAGGGACGAGGGCCAGCGAGACCAGACGCGTAAACACGCCGAGGATCAGCGCTGCGCCGCCTCCTACTTCTGCGATTATCGTAAGGTAAGCAAGGAACCCCGGCAGCCCGAGGGACTCGAAGAAGCCTACCGTTCCCGAAGGGGTGAACACAAATACTTTGAGTAATCCGTGGGCGAGAAATAATACTCCCAAGGAAACGCGCAATAAAAGCGCAGCGTGCGGAGCGGTTTTTTCTTGAATCATGGTCGTTATCCTTTGTTAATAGTGTGCGAATTGAAGCAGGGGCGGTTCACTACGCCGCTTCGCGCTCAATCCATGCGGGTGCGATTTGCGTACCACGTCCGAGGCTGTAGCCAAGCTGGATGTTCAGCGCCGCCAGCGGCTCCAGATAGCGCGCATTTTTAAGCGGGCCTGCGTCGACGGCATCGAAACCGGCGGCGTTGATTATTTCGGAAACCGCTTTCTTGGCCGCGTCGTCGTCGCCAGCATAAAACACCTGGACCGGGCGTTCGCCGAAGCGGGGGCCTTCCGCATAGATTTGCGCGAATACCGTATTGAACGCCTTCACCACGGGCGCGCCCGCCACGCGCTTTTGAATCTCTTCAGCGGCGGAGCTTTCGAAGCCGAGGGTCAGTCCGGAAAAGTCTTCCGTCAATGGATTGGTCGCATCGATGACGATCTTTCCGGAGAGGCTTCCGGCAATAGCGATCACGTCGGCAGTCTCTGCGTAAGGAACGGCAAGAATGACAACGTCCGCATCGCGGACAGCACTGGCAACATCGCTACCGCGAACGTTGCCGCCATGTTCTTTGACAATGGCATCGGCTGCCGCGCGGCCCTTTGCTTCCGTGCGCGCGCCCATGACCACGCCATGCCGTGTCTTCGACAGGACTTTCGCCAGTCCCGTACCGACATTTCCTGTTCCGACAATCGAGATATTCATAGCTCTAACACCTTTCTTCCGTTCGTGTTTGCTTGTGGCGACCCGTTCGAGAACCGCCTCTATTTTCTAGATACGGATTTCCGAATCGTTTATAAACGCAGATATTATATATTGATTATCAACAAAATATTGATAATAGTCTAAGCATCTATCCATCGATGGCTCGACCGGTGATGCCCTGCATACGAGCGAACTCACTGGCTTGACTGCGCGGAGTGGGCGAAATCTGGTGCGTGCGAATAAGGTCGAGTTTGAGTTGTCTGAAGCCTTTGCGTCGAGAGCGGGCTGGTAGGAGGCAATCATTCCTTGCAAGATTGCCCGGAGAACAAAGAGACCTACAGGTAGTGATCATGGACACGATTGACGGCATGAGAACGTTCGTAACGGTGGTCAAGGAGGGCTCCTTCACCGCAGCTGCGGGTCGACGGAGAATGTCCACCGCTTTGGTCAGCAAGTACGTTGGTCAGCTTGAAGACCATCTCGGCGTGCGACTGCTTAACCGCACGACTCGCTCGCTCACACTAACTGAGATCGGGGCTGCCTATTTCGAACGCTGCCAACAGATACTCGACGATCTTGATGAGCTGGAATCAAGTGTCCAGGATCGCCACGCCTCACCGCGAGGGACGCTGATTATCTCTGCGCCGGTAACGTTCGGCGAGTTGTACCTGACTGATGTAGTCGCTCGGTTCTTGGCGGCTCATCCAGACGTCAGAATCGACCTGAATCTGACAGACCGCTTCGTTAACCTTGTGGACGAAGGTGTGGATGTTGCCATTCGCATCGCCGAACTTGAGGATTCGCCGCTCATTGCGCGTCGTCTTGCCCCGGCTCGGATAGTTGTATGTGCGTCACCTGTCTATCTTAAGCGCAGAGGTGCGCTACGCTACCTGAACGACCTGGAGAAGCATGATTGTATTGTCGACAGAAATTTTCGCAGCGGGTCTCTTTGGCAGTTCAAGGAGGATGGCAAGCAGAAATCAATCCAGGTTGATGGGCGGTTTACGGTCAACAATGCCGCATCCGTCCGAAGAATGCTGCTAGCCGATATGGGCGTCGGCCTGATTCCAACCTTCGCTGTCGGGCCAGACATACGGCAGGGTCGGCTCAAGATTCTTCTCGATGCGTACGAAGGGTCCAACCTGGGAGTTTACGCAGTATACGCGCATAACCGGCATCTTGCGGGCAAGGTGCGCGCATTCGTTGATTTCGCAGTAAAGTGCTTCGGTGCGTCTCCCGAATGGGACCAGTACTGACTACGCCCACACTTGACACATACGCCACGTGGTATCGAGAGCTTGCTTCCGCCAGCGTTGAACTGGTCGTATATTGCCATATGCAACCCACATCGCAGCAATTGTAGGGGATGCCTTGCTGGAGCGGTCGTAGGCTTTCGCAGAGACTATTTGAGGGCCTGCTGAGCGAGCGGATGAACAGCGCGACGGTTGTCGGCGTATCCCCGCACGACAGGCAGGAGGGAGGCGTCAGACGAATTCGAACTCGTCTCAGTAAGCCTCGGCAGTGGCGAGCGTCAAACAGCGAGAAGACCGAGCCACTCGGCGAGAGCAGCGGCGCGGTTCAGCTTGAAAAATTTTCGACTTGAGAGGCTACGTTCTGTATTGAAGAGGTTATAGACGGAGACATGGACGGCGGCGAATTGCTGCAAACTTCGCATTTGCCTGAAGCGAAGCATCGCGCGCTCCCGTCGTCGGAAGGGCAGGTGTGAATTCTCTGCTCGATTGTTCAGCCAGCGGCCATATACCTGGCGAGCTGCGGTCCCAATATCCCTGAATGCCGCACCGTACGATCTCAGCCGGTCGGTCACAATGATCTTAGGCTGGCCATGCTTACGCATTGCTTTCCTTAGGAATTTCAACGCAGCTTTCTTATCTCGTCTCTTTGTCACGAAACTTTCCAGAACCTCGCCCTCGTGATCCACGGCGCGCCACAGATAGTGCGTTTCCCCGTTGATCTTCACGAACACCTCATCCAGGTGCCATCTCCAGAGGCTTGATCGGATGCTCTGGATCCGTCGCTTGCGGATCTCGGCAGCGAACATCGGTCCAAAACGGCTCCACCAGAAACGCACTGTCTCGTGGCTGATATCGATCCCGCGCTCGTGGAGAAGGTCCTCTACATTCCGCAGTGAAAGCGGGAAGCGAACATACATCATGACCGCCAGGCGGATGATCTCGGGCGACGTCTTGAAATAGCGGAATGGGCTTCGTTTGGTCATGTGCGCAGGGTAGGGGGCGGCACAAATTCCCTCAACCCAAGTTCTTCTGACAATGCCCCCTCCCTTGCTCAAGGCGATTTGCTCTGACAGAGCCGTTTTTTTGACAGTACCCCCTTCAGGTTTGTTGCGTTGCCAAGTTACCAGCTTCGGCAAGTTTCTCGAAAAGCCGAGCCACCGCCTCAGCACCGGGATCATTGTGCCCGGCGAGGCTTTCTTCAGGGAGATAACTTGCGCGTCCAGCCCGCGCCCGCGTCATCCTGGCAGTCGAATCTGCACCCTCTCGAGCGGCGCGGGCGGCCGCCTCGAGTCCATGGTGTAGTGTTTCCAAGGCGGGAAAGAGTGCATCAATCATTGTGCGATCGCCTGGGCGGGCTCCGCCGACCTGCTGTATCCGATCGAGGCCGGACTTCAACGCGTCGATGGTATTTTGGCCACTCGCCAAGGCATCCCCAGCAGCAACGAAGAAGATTGCCAGGAGGACGCCGGACGACCCGCCCATCGTCTGGTTCAGCTCGAAGCCGACCGCGCGGCAAAGCTGGGTTTGATCGGCGAGTGGCAAGCGGTCCAAAGCATCGATCAATGCGCGCGATGCAGTCGAAAGCGTGCTACCAGTGTCTCCGTCACCGGACTTGGCATCCAAGGCGTTCAGGTGTGCCTCTGCGTCGATCAAGATTCTACAGCAGCGCCAAATAAATGTGCCCATTTCATTGTTTTTTGACGGGATAGGTCTGATAGGGGTCAACCCGTCGGGCAGGGCCAGAACTTCGATCTCCCCAACGGGGAGGCACCCCGGCCAGGCCCAGGGGGCCACCGGGGCGGTTAGGGCTGCCTCGTCTTCGCTGGTCGCCGGAAACAACGAGACCGAAAAGCCCTGCATGTCCAGGGATGTCATCATCGGCGCCGGCCCAATAAGCCAGCGAATTTGTTCCCCAATGCGTGACTGCGTGAGTTCCTCGGCCAACACTGCCATTTCCAGCGGCGTCGCGCCGCCCAGGTTGTTGAGCAGCGCAAAGTGCGAGCCAGCTCCAATGTTCGGAGATAGTCGGCCCACTACCATTTCCATTGCTTCCCGAGCATTGGAGAAGTCGACCTGTTCGGCTCCGGCTTCACCGTGAATTCCAAGACCAAGCTCGGCCTTGCCTGGGCCGATCCGGTCCTCTTTTGGCGAGCCGGGGATCTTGCAGGTGTCCAGAGACATTCCAATAGAGACGACATTTTTGACAACGCGCTGTGCCGTCTCGGTCACCCGATCCAGATCCGCGCCCTCCTCGGCCAGCGCTCCAGCAATCTTGTGGACAAAGAGCGTGCCGGCCACGCCTCGCGCCTGAGGAAGATCAGGAAGCGCCACGTCATCGTCGACGATGACCATGTTCACCTTCAGGCCCTGCGCGCGGGCGCGTTCGGCGGCGAGGCCGAAATTCAGCCGGTCCCCGGTGTAGTTCTTCACGATCAAGAGGCACCCCGCTTTACCGGTAACCGCCAGAATCCCGGCGAGCACTGCATCAACGGACGGTGAGGCGAAGACCTCACCGCAGACCGCTGCTGTCAGCATGCCTTTTCCGACGAACCCGGCGTGGCTGGGTTCATGGCCGGATCCACCACCAGAAACCAGCGCCACCTTTGACCGGTCCCAATCGCTGCGCACGACGACTTTGATGTGGGGAAAGCCGTCCAACCGCGCGAGTCGTCCTTTTGCCGTCCGGAGTAGCCCGTCAATCGCCTCAGTGACCAGAGTTTCCTTGGAATTAATGAAGTTTTTCATGATGTTCTCCTCAGACGATCCGCGCGCCGCTTTCGTCGAAATAGAGTGCGTTTCTGGGTTGGATGGCGACGATATCCCCGGGCATAAGGTCGCTGTGAGCATCCGTCAGTGTGACAAGCTCGTGCCCCTCTAGGGTCAGGTAGAGCCGGGTCTGGTCGCCAAGATGTTCGATTCTGACCACCTTTGAAGGCTTACCTTCACCGTGTTGTATGTGCTCTGGACGGAGCCCGATTGTCTTCGCACCGGAAGGTGCGTGCGGGAATAGATTGGCTGGAAGGGCGTTGATCCGCGGGATACCAAGGCGCCCGGCAACGTAAAGGCTGATCGGCTCCTCGTAGATCTCTCGCGGGCTACCGAACTGCACTAGCTTTCCCTCGTCCAGTACACCCACGTGGGTGGCCATCGTCATTGCCTCGATCTGGTCGTGCGTTACATAGAGCATTGTCGCGCCAAGGCGGGCCTGAATACGCTTGAGTTCCACGCGCAGATCGGCGCGCAGCTTGGCGTCGAGGGAGCTAAGCGGTTCGTCCATAAGATAGATCGCCGGATCGCGGACGAGGGCCCTGCCGATCGAGACGCGCTGCATCTCCCCGCCCGAGAGCGCGGTCGCCTTGTTGTCGAGCTTGTGCGGTATGCGCAGTACCTCGGCGACTTCCTGGACCTTGCGCCTGATTTCGTCTTCCGGTGTCTTCAGGATCGGCGAGCGTAAAGGAAAGGAGAGGTTTTCCCGCACGGTCATGTGTGGATAGAGCGAGTACTGCTGGAACACCATGGCGACGTCGCGTTCGGCCGGCGTCTCCCTAACAACGGAACGACCGCCTATGAAAATGTCACCCTGGTCCGGCCGTTCCAGACCCGAAACCACGCGCAACATCGTGGTCTTGCCGGCGCCGGTGGGCCCCAGCAGAACCACAAAAGCACCGTCGGGGACAGTCATCGTGACGTCGTCGAGCGCAATGGTCGAGCCGAAGGTCTTCGTCACATTGCGCATTGTGACTTCAGCCATGAGACAAAACCCCCTCGTTCAAGGCGGACAAGATGGCTCGCCCGGACTGGCTGTCGAAGAGCGTGACGGTCGCTCCATTGAACTCCAACCCGACAGTCTCGCCGACCCTGGCAGACTGCTCTGCGGCGATTCGCGCTTTAACGTCGCCATTAGGGGTCTTGAGCGTCACGATTTGGGTTGTGCCCAGGTACTCCGTCGCGATGATTTCTCCACGGTAGCCGGAGGTGTCCGAAAGGCGAATGTGCTCGGGCCGGACCCCATAGATCATATCACCGTCGAATGGCTCACGCAGGGCAGGAACCGTCATAGTTTGGTGGTGCAACGTTACGTTGGTGGCGTCAATTTCTAGGCTTCCATGGAACTTGAGGAAGTTCATTGGCGGTGAACCGATGAACTCCGCAACGAAGCGGGTCGCCGGTTTGTCATAGATATCCTGTGGTCGGCCAAACTGTTCGATGATGCCGTGGTTCATTACGACGATCTTATCGCCCATTTGCATCGCTTCTAGTTGATCGTGGGTCACATACACGGTGGTCGCGCCCATCCGGTCGTGGAGTTTCTTGAGCTCCTCCGACATATGCTCACGGAACTCGGCATCAAGAGCGCCCAACGGCTCATCCATGAGAAAGCATTTCGGGTTGCGGACGATTGCACGGCCGAGCGCAACGCGCTGCCTATCGCCTCCTGAAAGACCACCGACGGGGCGATCAAGAATACTCTCGATCCCCAGGATGCGGGCAACTTCAGCGACCTTCTCGCGCACTTGGGCTCGCGGCATCCTCTGGCTGATCAGTGGATAGCTGATGTTATTGCGCACGTTCATATGCGGGTAGAGCGCGAACATCTGGAACACAAAAGCTATGTCACGCTGGCTTGCAGGCTTTTGGCCAACTTCCTCGCCGTCGATATAAATTGCGCCGGAGGTCGGCAGTTCGAGCCCGGCGATCATCCTGAGCGTCGTTGTCTTGCCGCAGCCCGAGGGGCCGAGGAGCATGAAGAACTCGCCATCCTCAATTCTGAACGATGATGACTGCACGGCAGTAAAGTCACCGAATTCCTTGCAAATGTTCTGAACAACGATCTCAGCCATGCTTCACTCCGGAAAATGGCTGACGATGATGAACATGACCGTGCCCACCAGCGTCACCATGAAAGAGTAAGTGAAGGCTGCGAGGATGTAGGGCTGCATCATCATGATCACCCCAACCGCAATCAGTAGGGAGGCCAACGCCTCCCAGGATCCGCGGCGCAACCGCAACAGACCGTTGATGAAACCGCTCATTTCCGAACCGCTCCGAAGGTAATGCCGCGCAGCAGGTGCTTGCGCAGAAGGATGGTGAAGACCATTACTGGCACGAGGAAAATGGTGGCGCCTGCGGCTACGGCAGGCCAGTCCTGACCGCCTACGCCGATGATCGTCGGGATGAAGGGCGGCGCGGTCTGAGCCGTGCCGGACGTCAACAGGACCGCAAAGGCATACTCGTTCCAGGCAAAGATCAGACAGAAGATCGCTGTGGAAGCGATGCCGGTCGCAGCCTGGGGTAGCACCACCTTGTAGAAAGCCTGGAAGCGCGTATAGCCGTCGATCAAGGCTGCTTCCTCGTACTCCCGTGGAATCTCGTCGATGAAGCCCTTCAGCAGCCAAACCGAAAGCGAGAGGTTGACAGCCGTATAGAGCAATATCATGCCGGCATGGGTATCCGAGAGGCCAAGCGAGCGGAACATCAGGAAAATCGGAATAGCAACCGCAATTGGCGGCATCATCCTGGTCGAAAGGATGAAAAACAGCAGGTCGTCCTTGAGCGGTATCCGATAGCGCGAGAAGGCATAAGCCGCGAGCGTCCCTAGGAAAACCGAGAGGAAGGTCGAGCCAAACCCGATGATGACCGAGTTCAAGAAGCGCTCGCCGAACCGCGACGGGCCTGCGATGACCATACCCTTTTCGCGCACAATCTGCTCGTACCAGGTCGTTGGCGGGTTGGCGGCCATGTATTCCTGGGTCTGGCGCGTCTGCGTCGTGAAGAGGTTCACATATCCTTCCAGCGAGGGCTCGAACAGCACCTTTGGCGGATAGGCGATGGAGTCCGGCGAGGACTTGAAGCCCGTTGCAAGAATCCAGAGCAGCGGCAAGAGAGTGATCACGGCGTAGCCGACGACCAAGACGCCGGCAAACCACTTCTGGCGCTTCGATGGCTCGGTGATGGAATAACTGCTCATCGCTCCTTCACCTTGTTTAGGGCCTTTACATAGATTGAGGCGAGCCCGAAGACGGTCACGAAAAGGATGATGGCGTAGGCCGAAGCATAGCCAGTTCGCCACTTCTCGAAGGCCTCCCGCTTCAAATTGATGGAGGTTAGCTCGGTCGTTGAGCCTGGTCCGCCGCCGGTGAGTTGAACTACGAGATCGAACATCTTGAAGTTCTCAATGCCCCGAAACAGCACCGCCAGCATCAGGAAGGGCAGCACCATGGGAACGGTAATGGTCCAGAACTGCCGCCACTTTGACGCCCGGTCGCACTCCGCCGCCTCGTAAATGGAATCTGGGATCGAGCGCAGACCGGCGAGACAGATCAGCATCACAAAAGGCGTCCACATCCAAGTGTCCACGATCACGATCGACCAGGGCGCCAGAGAGACATCGCCGATCATGGAAAAACCGCTTGGATCTGCGCCGGTCAAGAAGGCGACCGCGTAATTGAATAGGCCTATCTGCGGCTGATAGAGAAAGGTCCAGAAGTTTCCGACCACCGCCGGAGACAACATCATGGGCAGGACGATGATCGTGGTCCAAAGATCATTGCCTTTGAACTTGCGATTGATCAGCCACGCAAGAGTAAAGCCGATAAGGACCTGGAATACGATGGTCCAGACCAGGAAGTGCGCCGTCGCTTGCATGGTGATCCAGATGTCGCTGTCGGTCAGGATGCGCTCGTAATTGCGCAAGCCAAGCCATTGCACATCGGCATTCGGGCGGTTGGCGCGGAAGTTAGTGAAGCTCAGCCGAATCGTCCAAATCAGCGGAAAGATATTCACCGCTAACAGCAGGATGATCGTCGGTGCCACGAAGATCCAAGCGATAGCTTTGTCGGAGAGCCCTTTGATCCGCCGCGCGACCTTTGGCGGCGTGGCTTTGGCGGCACGCTCCATCGCTGTCTCTGACATAAGAAACCCTTCCCGGTTCTTGGCTCAACCAGCGCGACCTTCAAGGTGAATCTGACCGCTCGCAGCGCGGCCGCGCTGATGATCCCGCCTAAGAAGGCGGCGGGACCATCCGCACAGCTTAGCGCTTAGAGCTTGCCTTCGTCCTCGAATACTTCGATCCAGTCCTTGACTAGGCCATCGAGGGCTTCCTGCGCCGTGCCCTGATCGGCAACCACGTACTTGTGGACGCGATCTTGCATGGACAAAAGGAGGGAAGCGTAAGCCGGCTCGGCCCAGAAATCCTTCACGATCGCCATCGAATCGAGAAAGGTCTGCGCGTACGGCTGGCTGGTCGCAAAACCCGGATCTTCGACGACTGCGCGCAGCGCCGAGTAACCACCGAGTTTCCACCACTTCGCCTGGATTTCCGGCTGCGCGAACCACTTGATGTACTCAAGAGCCGCCTCCTGGCTGTCGGAATACGACACCACAGAAATACCCTGCCCACCAAGCTGGGCGAAGTGACCACCGGGGCCCGCCGGGTTCGGGAAGTAGCCGGACTTGTCGCCGCCGACCTTCGGGTCAGCGTTCACGCCGGGCCAAATGAAGGCGAAGTTCATCTGCATCGCCACCTGGCCCGATTTGTAAGCGTCGATATTCTCTGACATGTACCAGTCCGAGGAGCCCGGGGGCGTGCAACAATTGTAGAGCGCCTTGTAATACTCCAGGCCCGCGGCAGCCTCAGGCGAGTTGACGAAGCCTTCAAGATCGTAGGGCTTGTCCGGGTTTTCGTAGAGGAAGCCGTAGTTGTAGAGCGCGTTAGTCACACCCATGGTGATGCCTTCGGAACCGCGTTCGGTGTAGATTGAAGCGCCGTAGACAGTAGTGCCGTCGATCTCGCGCCCTTGAAAGAACTCGCCGATGTCTTTCAGTTCGGCGAGCGTGGCCGGAGCGGCTAGGTCGCGGCCATATTTCGCTTTGAACTCGGCCTGGAGCGCAGGCCGCTCGAACCAATCCTTGCGGTAGGTCCAGCCGACAACGTCGCCGAAAGCTGGAAGCGCCCAGTAGTTCGGGGTGCCCTTCGGCCATTCCGAATAACCGGTGACAGTCGCCGGGATGAAGTCATCCATCGAAATGCCTTCGGCATCGAAGAAATCGTTTAGTTTGACGTAATGTCCCGCCTCGGCCCCTAGGCCGATCCATTGGCTGTCGCCAATCATCAGATCGCAGAGTTTGCCGCCGGAATTGAGCTCGTTGAGCATCCTGTCGGCGAAATTGGGCCAAGGCACAAACTCGAAACTCATGCTGTGGCCGGACTTCTCTTCGAAATCCTTGGAGAGCTCAATCAGGGCGTTTGCCGGATCCCAGGCTGCCCAGCAAAGAGTAAGCTCGTCGGCCTGAACACTCCGCGGGGCTGCAAAAGCCGTCGCTGCGGCAAACATGGTAACCGCAATAATGTGAGTCTTCTTCATTGGTTATCTCCTCCCATGTCAAGCCATGCGTTGGTTCGTGGTTAACATCACCACGACACTATGGCTTGTTATCACTATCCTGATGGGGAGCGGGTACCTTGTCTAGGGAATTTTGAGGTACGCTCATCATTTTGACATTTTCATGACGCTAAATAGAAGAAATGTGCCCTCGAGAGGCATTCAAACACAGTCTTTCTTAGGCAGGGATCCACCGTTAGGGCAGTCAGGGGAGGTTTTCGCGGAGGACGACCTCTATCCGGACGCGCTCTTGGGCTTCGAAGATCGCCACGCTATCGCATAGGGCGCGGAGTACCCGTATTGCACTGCGTGCGAGATGCCCGACGTTCTGGTTGATGACGGCAGCAATCTCATCATCTTGTAGAGCCTGACGTGTGGTTTCCGTCAGTTCATGGGCGATGACGACCAGACCACCGAGGCGACCGCTTTTGCGCAATGCACTGAGGAGCGGTCGGTTTCCGGAACCCATGGAATAGACGCCAACGATGTTGGGCCGTGAGAGCACGACCTGTCCCACCACGTCTTCCATGCGACGGCGGTCGTCGAAGGATTCTACAGAGGGCAACACGGTGAGGTGGGGAAACTCGCTGGCCATGACATCGCCGAAACCCAGCCTTCGCTCCAAGCTGTCCCGGGAACGTATGGAATTGGTAACCACCAGGATTTCCCCGCTTTCCGCTATGAATCGGCCCATCAGTAATCCAGCCGTACGCCCAGCGGCCACACTGTTAACCCCGACGAAGTAGTCCCGGGTCGAGTTGGGCAGGTCAGAAACCAGCGCGACTACGGCGAGCCCGTCACCCTTGAGTCGTGCGATCGCATCACGCACTTGCGGTGTTTCCGGCGCCATAATGGCGACACCATCCAGCTCCGAAGTATTCAAGGCCTGGAGGGAGCGCACAATTTGGTGGGGATCGTGGGTGGCTACGTAGACGATCTCCAGAAGAATTCTGTCCGCAACTTGCGACCCATAGGCCTCGCGCAAAGCTGCCGTCAAGGTGTCGACGAACTGACTAGGCCCCTCGGGTAAAACAAACGCGAGATGATACTGTCGCTTGCGCGCGAGGTTCGCGGCATAGGTGTCTCGTACATACCCAAGACGTTCCACCGCCGCCAAGACTTTGGCGATCGTCACCTCGCGGACACCGGGGCGCTCATTCAGCACACGATCGACCGTTGCCAAACTCACCCCCGACTCTTTGGCTATGTCATGGACGGTAGGCTTGTTCATCGTAATGCTCCTCGCCAGGGAGGTTAAATAAGCGAATGAGGTACGTCAATCACCCAGGCAGCACCTGCCTCTATAGCTCTGATGGGAGGTGTCAGACTAATGCGAACGTGCCTCATCCAGCACAGCGTCGCTGCCCTTTGTGCCATCGCCAGAGGCTTGACCGCGTGCTTTCGATCCGTCGTTTATGGATCTCAGAGGCGAAAATGGGACAGAACCGCTGCCACCAGAAGCGCACCGTTTTGTGGCTGATATCAATGCAACGCTCGTGGAGGAAATCCTCCACGTTCCGACGCAAGAGTGGAAAACGAACATACATCATGACCGCCAGGCGGATGATCTCGGGCGACGTCTTGAAATAACGAAAGGGGCTACGTTTGGTCATGGCCGGACGCTTGAAGCCCGCCCGACCTTGCCAAGGCGATTTGCTCTGACAGAGCCCCCTCAGCCTACCAACCTATAAGACAATTTGGATCGGAGCATTCGCAGAGTGGGCGGCTGCCTGCCTGCTGCTTAGAAACCGACTGCGAGGGGAAATTGCCCTCGTGTCGGGGAGCTAATTTGTCAATGCAGCCAGGAGTGTAATAGACTTATAGCATCATCATGGTGTGAGCGGATGAGGTGATCTCATTGACCGCTTCTTCCGCCGGTAAAGGCGAAGATGACCGTTTCTCGATTTCTAACTGCATTTGTGGCCTGCGCACTGCTGGTTGGGTTGGGCGGCTTTGCCGTATCTCAAATCAGTGCCCCGCCATCGAAGGACGCGGACAGAGAGTCGCTGGCTTCGTTTCAAGGCGAGGGTGCATTGGATGGGAAAGTCTTTCTTAGCCAGATGGGGCCTACCGGACAGCCAGCGGATGTCGAGGACAATCTTGTTTTCGGCAAGGGGTTATTTGTATCAAGCGAATGTCAGACGCGTTGCGACTACCCCGCACGACCGTACTTCACACGATCAAAGGACGGAGCGGTGCACTTCGTCAGTGAGACCAAGTGTCCCTACAAGGATGCAAAGATCCTATGGCGAGGCGTTGTGCGGGGTGACCGCGTCAGTGGCGAAGCGACTTGGACCCTCAAACGCTGGTATTGGAGCATTGAGCGAACCTTCTGGTTTGAAGGCGAATTGATCGACAACAAAGCGATTTTGGCTCAGAACATCCCCGTGGCAATTGAGTGATCAAGCCCCCAATGAAGTTTCTTTCCTTCAAAGTGTCGAGGGGAGGACTTTGGCGCTTTTTGCTGCTGGTTCTCATTATCCTGGCCATGAATCTTATGGCTACTCTTATCGTTGAGAGGCTGGAGTTCGAAGTCAGACCCAACAACGAGGACATGGTTCACCAGATGATCATGTTCTCGGCTGCCGTCTATGCAGGACTCATAGCAATCCCTTTCGTTCCTGGCGTAGAAGTGGGCTTGGTGCTGATCACCATGCTCGGATCCGGCATAGTGCTACTGGTCTATAGTTGCACGTTGGTCGGGCTTATGCTCAGCTTCTTGGTGGGACGGCTGATTCCGCTTTCTGCGATTATCAAAGTGGTGCAATGGCTCCGGTTCTCACGCTTGGAGCGCCTGCTGAAGCGCATAGAACCGCTTGCGGGCGAAGAGCGTTTAAACTTTTTGCTGGAAAAAGCGCCCGGCGGCGCACTTCCCTTCCTCCTACGGCACCGCTACCTAGCCTTGGCGGTCGCGATCAATCTTCCTGGCAATTTCCTGGTCGGCGGGGGTGGCGGGATTGCACTGATTGCCGGTGTCAGCCGCCTTTTCACGCCGCAAGGGTTCCTTCTGACTATAGCGCTTGCGGTAGCGCCCGTGCCATTGGCGATCGCTCTGTTCGGCAAAGACCTGCTCGGATGAGAGGTTGAGCTTGGTGCATCGTCGCAGCCAATGGAGGTGTGAGACGAAATCGAACTCGTCTCAGTATGCCCCAGTCAAGCCAAACGTCAGGCAGCGAGAAGATCGCGCCATTCGGCGAGGGCAGCGGCGCGGTTTAGTTTGAAGATGGCTCGTGACGTCGAATTGAATCTGAGGCTGGATCCGAACGATGTCGGATTCGAGGCAGAGTGAAGGAAGGATTGAAACCCTGGGCGGTTTCTTCTGCTCTATTCGGTTAATCGATCGAAAATGTGGTAAAAATTGTGGGGCACAATTCATGCCCCGTTTCTATTTATTTGATATAAAAAAATAAAATAAGAACGAATGGCGGAGCTGTCATGTGTGGACGGCCCCGTTTGCGCAAGGGTTGATTTGAGCTTCTGACGATCGTTGCGGGGTGCGGTCATGTGTCCGGCCTTTTGGCGCGGT